>NZ_JADWYX010000035.1 GCF_016786355.1 Frankia sp. AgB1.9 | reverse complement strand
CGCTCAGGCGGGCGGACCGTCAGCAGTCCGACGCGATCATCGACGAGCTCGCCGAGGCCGGCGTCGCGGGGCGGCGGGGCTTCGCCCGGCGCGGGCCCCACCGGGCGGGGGCCGGGCGCCGGCCGCCCCCGCCGGGGCGCCTGGGATCCGCGTCCCGGTGTCGCGGACGGCGTCAACTCAAGGTTGACGATCCGGTGGCGTCAACCTAAGGTTGACGCATGAGCGAACCCACTTCCATGACGGCACCGGTGCGCCTCGACGACCTGATCGACGCCATCAAGAAGGTGCATCCGGACCCCCTCGACCAGCTCGCCGACGCGGTCCTCGCCGCCGACCACCTGGGCGACGTCGCCGACCACCTGATCGGCCACTTCGTCGACCAGGCGCGCCGCTCGGGCGCCTCCTGGACGGACATCGGCCACAGCATGGGGGTCAGCAAGCAGGCGGCGCAGAAGCGCTTCGTGCCCAAGGACCCGGGCGAGCCGGGCGACCTCGACCCCAGTCAGGGCTTCAACCGGTTCACCGCGCGGGCCCGCAACTCCGTGGTGGCCGCGCAGAACGCGGCGACCGCCGCCGGCAGCGCCCAGATCACCTCCGAGCACCTGGTCCTCGGCCTGCTCGTCGACCCGGACGCGATCGCGGCGAAGGCGATCGTCGCGGCCGGGGTGACCCTCGACGAGGCGCGCGTCGCCGCCATAGCGGCGCTGCCGGCCGCGACCGGGCCGGCGCCGTCGGCCGCCCTGCTCCCGTTCGACGCCCGCGCGAAGAAGGCCCTGACGCTGACCTTCCGCGAGGCGCTGCGCCTGGGCCACAACTACATCGGCACCGAGCACATCCTGCTCGCGCTGCTGGAGCAGGAAAGCCTCGAGAACGGTCCCGGGGTCCTGACCGGGCTCGGGGTCGTCAAGGAGACGGTCGAGTCCTACACGAGCGCGGCCCTGGCCGCGATCAGCAAGGCCGCCACGGAGGCCGCCGGCAAGCTGTGATCTGGGCCCGGCCGGCGGCCGGCGCCTACTACGGGTACCTGCCCGTCAGGCGCTGTGCCAGCGGGGGCGGGTCGGGCTGGTGACGGTGGTGCCGCAGACCAGCTGCGTGCCGAGCTCCGTGACTCCGGTCGCTCCCACCGGCGAGCAGGCGTCACCGGCGTGGACGAACACGGTGGCCGAAGGGGTCGCGGTCAGCGTCGGCACCACGGGCCGCGAGGTCGCCGGAACGGGCGTGGTCGTCGCCGGCCGGACGGTGGGCCGCGGCGAGGCGGTGGTGGGCGCGACCCGCGGCCGGGTGGGGGTCGTCGAGACGCGCGCCGGGCTGGTCGTGGCCGGCGGCGCGTCGTCCGCCGTGGCGGCGAGCGCCAGGGGCGGCTCGATCGGGGGCAGGATGCTGTTGTCGACCGTCGGGATGTCGGCCGGCGGCGCGGAGGTGATCGTCGTCGAGGCTGACGGCGTCGACGGGTGGCCGATGAGCCCGCCGGCGACCAGCGCCACGGCGATGCAGACGAGGCCGGTCAGGCCGACGCCGGTGAGTACCCGGTGGGTGCCCGCCCACGCGGCGACCGGAGACCACCACGACGGGCGCCGCCTGCTCGACTGGTAGCCGGCGGGGAAGGCTGCCGGCCGGCGCGGCCGCTGGCTCGGACGGAAGGCCACGCGTCACCCCCACTCGCACAGGAACACCAGAGCCCGGTTGACGCACACTACGCCGCCGGTCGTGGCGTGGACGAAGCGCCCTTCCCGGGCGCGGGCGCCGCTCGCCGAGGCCGTGGACGGACCGGTTTGCCGCCGCGCTCTGAGCCCCGACCGGCCCCGCGCGCCGTCAGCGCAGGCCGACCACCGACGTGACCGACAGCGGCACCGGCACACCCGGGCGCAGGTCCGGCGCGGGGACGACCGTCGCCGCCGCCGGGCCGAACCGGAGCTGGCCGGCCCAGGCGGGGCCGGCGACGTCGTCGGCCGGGTCCGCGGCGAACTCGTCGAGGATCCGCAGCGACCAGTCGACGATCGGCATCGCCAGCAGTGAGGTCGCGGCAAGCTCCCGGGCGGTCGAGCGGCGCAGCTCCGCTACCCGCCCAGGCAGCAGCCGGTCGGTCACGACGTCGAGCGCCTGCTCCTTGCGGGCGCCGTCCAGCGGGGTGAACCGGCCGAAGAACACGGCGCTGCGGTAGATCACCGCGGACTCGAACGCGGAGCGCGCCACGATCACCCCGTCGATCGCGGCGATCGACACCGACACGGGTGCGCCCGCGCCGATCCGCCTCATCCAGCGCGACCCGGTCGACCCGTGGATGACCAGCTGGTCCTCCCAGCGCACCACCGCGGTCGGGATCACCACCGGGTGCCCGTCCTCGTCGACCAGCCCGACATGTCCCAGCACGGCCGACGCGAGCAGGGCGTCGAGCTCGGCGCGGTCGCGGGACATCAGGTCGGGCAGCCGGGTCGGTTCGGTGCTGGGCATGCCGGCCAGCCTTGACGGCGGCCCCGGGCACCGTCAACCCTCCGCCGCGCCCGGACGCCGGTGCGCGGCGCCGCGTGGAGGCGTCCTCGACCGGGTATTGCGGGGTCAGGTCACGTTCCGGCTTCGAATGGCTACGGTAAGCTGGCCAAGGAGGGGTGATGGCTGGGCTGCGCGGGTTCGGAGGCGTCGCGCCAGGCCTTCCGCGGCCGGCCCGTTCGGGGCCGCCGCCGCGGCTGCTCCAGCGCGCCGTGCTCGCCTGCGTGCTGTTCGTCGGGCTGGCGGCCGCGTGCACAGGGCTGCTGAGCCCGCGCGACGGCCTGTTCGCGGCGATGTTCGCGACCCTCGCCGCCGAGCTCGCCGCCCTTGCGGCCTGCCTGTGGAGCGCTCGGCGCGCCAGCGCCGACGACCGGCGATGGCGGGTGCTCATCGCCGTGCTGGCGGGCGGGCTGGCCAGCGCCAACGTCATCGCCCTGCTGACGCTGGTCGAGGGCGGTTCGCTGGTCGCCCGCGCCCCGTCGGTCTTCGCGGGCCTGGTCTTCTTCTACGGGCTGGGCCTGGCGGGCCTGCTGTCCGTGCCGACCTACCCGGCGGAGGGGAGGGCCGGCGGCGGGCGGGGCCCGCGCCGCTGGCACGCGGTCATCGTGCTGGACTGCCTGCTCATCGTCGGCTCGGTCGTGCTGCTGGAATGGCGGACGGGGCTCGACGAGATCCTGCGAGCGCGCGCGCCCAACGCGGCCGAGTTCGGTTCCACCCTGCTGCAGGAGATGGCCACGCTGGCCCTCGCGACGGCCGTGCTGCTGATCGCCAGCTTCCGCCGGCCGCGGTCGCCGGGGACCCTGGCCCTGCTTGGCTGCGGCCTGATGCTCTACGCACTGACGGACAGCCTCTTCGTCTACCGGATCGCTGCCGGCCATCACGATCTTCCGCCCTGGAGTCTGATCGCCTACACGGTCTCCCTGCTGCTGGTGGCCCTCGCGGCGCTGGTGCCGTCGCCGGCCCCGGCCGACCTCGACAGCCTGGCGCCACCGCGGCCGCGCGCGATGTGGCTGCACGCGACGCTGCCCTACGCGGTGCTCTGTGCCGCCGGCCTGCTGACCCTCGGCAAGCTGGCGACGGGCGCGCCGCTCGACGGGGTCGAGGCGTACGGCATGGTGAGCCTGCTGGTGCTGGCACTGATCCGGCAGATGATCACCATTGCGGAGAACACCCACCTGCTCGCCGCGCTGCGCGAACGCGAGAGCCAGCTGCACTATCAGGCGTTTCACGACCCACTGACCGGGCTGGCGAACCGGGCCCTGTTCACCCGGCGGCTGCAGCGCGCGGTCGGCGTCGAGCCTGGCCGCGACGGGGCTTCGGGCTGCCGGGACGGGCCGGTGTCGGTCCTGTTCGTGGATCTCGACCATTTCAAGCGGGTCAACGACGCCTTCGGGCACGCCGCCGGCGACGAGCTGCTGCGGATCAGCGCCGCGCGGCTGCGGGGCGGGACCCGTGCCGCCGACACCGTCGCCCGCCTCGGGGGCGACGAGTTCGGCGTGATCCTCGACAGCCGCGGCGACGACAACCCGCGCCATGTCGCCGAGCGGCTCGCGACCGAGGTGCAGGCGCCGTGCCAGTTAGCCGGGCGGACGTATGTCCCACGGGCCAGCCTCGGGCTGGTCACCCTGGACGGCGACGTCCGTCCGCCGGATCCCGACACCCTGCTCCATCAGGCCGATCTCGCGATGTACGCGGCGAAAAGGGAGCGAGCCGGCAAGCTCGTCGTCTACCGCTCCGACCTGCCCGATCACTTCTGAAGCTCCGGTCGAGCGGGCCCGTCAGGGCGTTCCCTGCAGGATGAAACGGCTCCGGGCGCGCAGCGCGGCGACGATCTCGGCCGGCGCGGTGCGCGGCGAGCCCGCGTCGAACGGCGGGTGCGGGTCGTACTCGACGCCGAGCTGGAGCGCCTGGGCGACCTCGTCGCCGGCGAGCCGGGCGGCGAGGCTGAGCGCCATGTCGATGCCGGCCGAGACCCCGGCCGCCGTCATGTACTTGCCGTCGACGACGACCCGCTCGGCCGTGGGGACCGCGCCGAGCCCGGCGAGCTGGTCGAGGGCCAGCCAGTGGGACGTCGCCCGCCGCCCGGTGAGCAGCCCGGCGGCGCCCAGCACCAGCGACCCGGTGCACACCGAGGTCGTCCACATGCTGGTCGCGTCGACGGCCCGCAGCCAGGCGTGCACCGGTTCGTCGTCCATCAGCGCGACCTGCCCCGGCCCGCCGGGCACCAGCACGATGTCGGGCCGCGGGACGTCGGCCAGCTCCGCGTCGACGATCAATCCCAGCTGGCCACCCGCGGACCGGACCGGGCCGACCCGCGTGCCGGCGAAGACGACCTCGGCGCCGGGCAGGTTGTGCAGCACCTGGTACGGCCCGACGGCGTCGAGCGGGGTGATCCCCTCGAACAGCAGGATGGCTATCTGCATGGTGCGTCCTTCCCAGGAGCCGTCGACCGACGGCGCGACAGGATGAGCCGGGCGGCACGCGCCCGGACGAGACGGCCGGAACCAGAACCGGCGGATCAGAACCGGCGGCGGTACTCGGACGGTGGGATGCCGACCGAACGGGCGAAGGCGCGGCGCATCGCCTCCGCGGAGCCGTACCCGCTGCGCCGCGCGACGCTCTCCACGCCGTCGGAGGTCTCCTCCAGCAGCCGGCAGGCGGCCCGCAGCCGGGCCTCGTCGACGTACCGGCCGGGCGGCATTCCGGCCTCGGTCTGGAAGGCACGGGTGAGCTGCCGTTCGGACAGGCTCACCCGCTTCGCGAGCGCCGCGACCGACAGGTCCTCGGCCGGATGCCCGTCGATCCACTGACGAAGCTCGGCCAGCGGCCCGGCGTGCGTCGCCGGCTGGGAGCGGCCGGGAACCGGGCCGGTCCCGAACGGCGCCTGCCCGCCCGGCCGGCGCAGATCGACCAGCAGGTGACGGGCGACCGTGAGCGCGACCTCCCGGCCGAGGTCCTCCGCGACCAGCGCCAGCGTCAGGTCGACACCGGCCGTGACGCCCCCGGACGTCAGCACGTTCCCGTCCCGGACGAACAGCGCGTCAGGCCGCAGCGCCACCTCGGGGAAGCGCCGGGCGAACTCGGCGCAGCTGGCCCAGTGGGTGGTCGCGGCGCGGCCGGTGAGCAGGCCCGCCTCGGCCAGCACGAAGGCCCCCGTGCACACCGACGCGACCCGCCGGGCCCGCGGCGCGAGCTTGCGCACCCAGGCGACCAGGTCCGTGCCCGGCGCCCGGCCACCGCTGCCGCCGGCTACCAGCAACAGGTCCAGCGCCGTCACGTCCGGCTGGGCGCGGTCCAGGCCAGGGAGCTCCCGCAGGTCCGCGTGCGGGGTCAGGACCAGCCCCGACGACGTCCGGACCGGCCGGCCGTCGAGGCTCGCCGTCAGCACCCGGTACCCCGGGTCGGGCCGGGCGGCCCGTCCGGCGGCGGTCAGGACCTCCAGTGGCCCGGTCACGTCCAGGCTCTGCACCTCGTCGAACATGACGATCACGACCGTGCGCGGCCGGTCGGCCACCGGCGCGGGCGTCGTCGTCATGGCTCCATGCTCGCCGCCGGACACCCACCGGCACAACGGCGGGAACGGACACACCCACCACCTTTCCCGCCACCGGCCGCCGGAGCCGCCGCGGCCGGCGGAGCCGCTCCCGCCGCTCCGGCAGCCCGAGCCGCCCGAGCCGCCCGAGCCGCTGGGCCGGCTGGGCCGGCTGGGGCGGCCCGAGCGGCTCGATGATCGGTGTTTCGGCCCTCGGGTGGTCGTAGAAAGGGTCTGACCGCAACCACGCGAGGGCCGAAACGGCGATCACTGGGAGCGGGCGGAGGTCAGGGCCGGGCGGCGGGTTCCGCGCCTGGCAGGTCGAGGTCCGGTGGCGGTGGCTGTGGCAGGGCCTGTGCCTGGGGACGTGCCTGGGGCTGTGCCTGTGGCTGGAGGATGAGGCCGGGACGCGGTGCGTCGCGCCGGCCGGGGAACAGGGCCGCGGGGTCGGTCGCGACGGCGGCCAGGGCGAGGGCGGCGCCCACCAGGCTGACGGCCAGGAAGCCCCGGCTGGGACCGGTATGGTCGATGACGAGCCCGGCGGCGTCCGCGCCGAGGAAGTTGCCGACCGAGAGCGCAGAGGCGTGGGCGCCGAGGACGGTGCCGCGGACGTCCTGCGGGGTGACCTGGATCAGCCGGTCCGCCGCCGCGGACAGCACCGGCGCGCAGAACAGCCCGGCGACGACGAGCATTGCCGCCAACCAGCCCCAGGACGGCGCGAACGCGACCGGCCCCGTGAGCACGGCCAGGCCCGCCAGCAGGAGCACGGGAGCCACGGGCCGGTGCAGCGCGCCGTAGACGAGCCCGCCGATGATCGAGCCGACCGTCCACAGGAAGGCGACGACGCCGAGCAGCGGCAGCACGCCGAACGACCGCATGCTGGCCGTCATCGTCACGTCGGTGCCGGCCAGGGTCGCGGTCGACCCGGCCCCGACCAGCAGCATCGCGGCCGGTCTCGCGCGCAGCCAGCCGGTCGCCCGCCGCCTACTGCCGTTGATGATCTCGCCGGAGCCGCCGGAGCCGCCGGAGCCGCCGGAGCCGCCGGAGCCGCCGGTGATCTCGCCGGCGGCCTCGGGTCCGGTCGGCGTCTCGACCTCGTCGATGGCGGCGCCTCGGGACCGGGCCGGCGGCAGCGAAGGCCCGACGACGGCGCCGAGCACAAACCCACCTGCCGCCAGCAGGACGGCCACAAGGCCGAGCGCCACTCGGCAGCCTGCCTGGGTCGCGACCGTGACCCCGAGCAGCGGCCCCAGCGCGTACGCCACGTCGAACGACATCATGTCCATCGCGAAGGCGGCCTGCCGCTCGGCCTCGGGGACGAGCGCCGCGAGCGCCTGCCTGCCGACCGGCACGATCGGCAGGTACACCAGCCCGGCGGCGAACGCGCACGGCGCGAGCGCCGCGAACGGCAGCACGATCGCGACCGTCCAGAAGACCGCCTGAAAGCCGGCCGTCGCCAGCAGGACCGCTCGCGCGCCGAACCGGTCGACGCCGCGGCCGACGAACGGCGACCCGATGGCCGTCCCGACCGCGACGAGCCCGGCCACCAGCCCGGCCTCGGTGTAGCCGAGCCCGAGCCCGCCGGAGCGGCCCGGCAGCACGACCCGCAGCGTCAGCACGATCCAGGTCGACGTCGTCGCAACCCGGACCAGCGCCCCGACCGCCAGTACCCGTCCCGTTCCTGGCCGGGCGAGCACCCGGCGATATGCCTCCCACGCCATGACGGGCGCCAGCCTACGGCCGTCGCGCACCCCGATCCGAGGCCTGACCTGTGACGTTATTAGCCGAAGGTGTGGCGCAGGTTGGCGTTGATCAGCTGGTTCAGGCGTTTGCGCAGGTGGCCGATCGCGCTGGCGTCCGGGAGCGGCTCGTCGACCCAGAGGGTCCAGCGCAGGTCGGTGCCGCTGTCGGTGGCGCAGCGCGGCAGGTCGAAGTGGATCCTCGCGTCTGGGTGTTTCGGCCACAGCGACGACCAGGTCAGCTCCTGCGGCCAGGTCGAGGCCAGCACGCGGGGGCGTTGCTCGTCGGCCAGCAGGATCAGCCAGGGCCGCGTCGGGTCGCGGTCGGGCTCGGTCAGGGCCTCGAAGATGACGTGTGGGGGAGCGGGCTGGCTGCGCCGCCGGCTCCCGATCTCGATCACACGTCGAGCGTAGCCGGCCGGATCAGCCCGCGGTGAGGTCGGAGACGCGGTCCTCGGCGAGGGCGAGCCGGGTCTTCGCCCGGTCGAACAGGACCTTCTCGTCGGCGATCACGACGGCGACCTGCTCAGGGCGGGCGCGGGCGTCCCGCTGGTCGGCGTCGAAGGCGGCCAGGTCGTCGTACCAGATCTCGGTGACGACGTCGTACTCCGGCTCGACGGAGGGTCCGGCCTCGACCATGTTCGGGATCGGGTGCAGGAAGTGGCGCTCGTAGCGCAGCGCCCGGGTGGACAGCTTCGTCGCGAGCGGGACGTGGACCGTCTCGTAGTGGTCGATGAACTCGGCCAGGCTCAGCCCCGGCTTGCGCTTGAGCAGTACCACGACTTTGATCACGACGAACTGCCTCCAGACGGTCGGGCCGCCCGAGGGTGGCAGCCAGCGGGCGTGGATATCTTGCTGGTCCAACGGCCGGTCCGTACCGTAACCGCCGGGCCGGACCGGCGGTCCAGGCAGTCGCCGGCCTGGCCGGCGCCATGATCCACCCGTGACCCTCGAACCGCCGTGAAGGAGCAGCCCCGACATGGGTGACGCGTCCGCTGGGCTCGAACTGTCCTGTGGCCTGGCCCCCGGGCCGGACTTCGCCGACCTCGCCGTGCTCGCCGAGGAGCTCGGCTACGCCCGCGTCTGGGTCTTCGACTCGGCGGCGCTGTACGAGGACCCGTTCGTCCACCTCGCGCTCGCCGCGACCCGGACCAGCCGGATCGGGCTCGGGACGGCGGTGCTGATCCCGCAGCAGCGCTCGGTGATGGCGATGGCGAGCGGGATCGCGACCGTCGCCCGGATCTCCGACGGACGGTTCCGGGCCGCCTTCGGCACGGGCTACACCGCGCGGCTCACCATCGGGCAACGGCCGATGACGATCGACGCGCTCGCCGCGTACCTCACGGCGCTGCGTCAGCTGCTGGCCGGCGACACGGCTGTCGTCGACGGCAAGCCGGTCCGCATGCTGCACGGCCCGGACCTGGCCGCCCCGCGGCCGATCGCCGTCGGGCTGTGGCTGAGCGTCTTCGGCCCGCGCGGCGTCGCGCTGGCCGAGAAGCTGGCGGACGGCATCATCGGCGCGCCGCACCCCGCCCTGCCGACCGCGACGATCATCTCGGGCACGGTGCTCGACCCGGGGGAGGAGCCGGGCTCGGCCCGGGTCCGCGAGGCGATCGGGCCGTGGCGGGTCCTCGACTGGCACAACGCCTACGCCCACGGCGGGGCCGAGTGGGTCGACGCGCTGCCCGGCGGGCGGGCCTGGCGCGAGGCCCTGGAGGCGGCGGCCCCGGAGGGCCAACGCCACCTGGCCACCTTCGAGGGCCATGTGACGTACCTGACCGACCGCGACCGGCTCCTGCTGGACCACATCGACACCCGGACCATGGTCGGCGATCCGGCCCGCATCGCGCGCAACCTGGGGAACCTGGCGTCCGCCGGCTACCAGGAAGTGATCTACAACCCGACCGGCCCGGACGTCCCGCGCGAGCTGGCCGCCTTCGCCGCGGCGCAGAGCTGATCTGCCCCGAGAGCAGGTCTAGCCGGTAGAGGTACTCGGTGACGGTGGGCACGGTGGAACCTCTGCGCCGGAGGCGGACTCGTCCGCCACGCGGGATTTCCTACCCCGTCCGGCCTCGAACGTGGGCCGGTCTCGGGTGAGACGCTGACCTCCCGGCGCATCGCTGGCCGATCGCGGCGGAAGCGGGCACGATCCTGCTGACCGAGCCGGTTGCGTGGCCCGCGGTGGTCGGCTGCGTGGCCCGCGGTGGATGTGGGGCCGGCCCGACATGCGGCAGTCCGGCCCAGTGCGCGGTAGTGAGGTGGATGGTGGGCGAGTTCGACGACCTGACGCGGCCTGACCTGGTCGGCCCGTTGCTGGCCGGCATTCTTGGCGACGAGGCGTGGCGGGATCCCGAGGTCCGGCTGATCTCGGGCGGGAAGTCGAACCTGACCTTCGAGCTGGCCTGTGCCGCGGGGTCGGTCGTGCTGCGCCGCCCGCCGTCCGGGCACATCCTGCGCGGCGCCCACGACATGGGCCGGGAGGCCCGCGTGCAGGCGGCGCTCGCCGAGACCGACGTCCCGGTGGCCAGAGTCCTCTACGCCGCGGACGAGACGGGCCCGCTGGGCGTGCCGTTCTACGTCATGGCGAAGATCGACGGCTACGCGATCCGTGACGTCCTGCCGGACGGGTACGCCGAGGACGCCGCCGGCCGGACCGCGCTGACGGACGCGCTGATCGACACCCTGGCCGACCTGCACGCCGTCGACCCGTACGCGATCGGTCTGGACGGCTACGGCCGCCCGACCGGTTTCATGGGCCGCCAGGTCCGCACCTGGACCCGCCAGTTCGAGGCGACCAGGACCAGGCCCGCGCCGGCGATGGACGAGCTGGGCCGTCGGCTCGCGGCGTACCCGTTCGCCGAGCCGGCGCGGCCGTCGATCGTGCACGGCGACTACCGGCTCGACAACGTGCTCATGGACCCGGCCGACCCAAGCCGGGTGGGCGCGGTGCTCGACTGGGAGCTCTCCACGCTGGGTGATCCGCTGGCCGACGTCGGAACGCTGCTGTTCTACTGGACCGAGGCCGGAGAGCGGTCCCCGCTGCTGATTCCCGCCGTGACGGCGCAGGACGGCTTCCCGGGCCGGGCGCACCTCACCGAGCGGTACGCGCAACGCAGCGGCGCCGACCTCGCCGACCTGGCCGCCTACGTGGCCTACGCACACTTCAAGTTCGCCGCGATCGTGCAGGGCGTCTACGCGCGGGCGACCGCCGGGGTGATGGCCGGGCAGGATTTCGGTGACCTGTCCGGCGAGGCCGAGCGGCTCGCCGCCGAGGGCCTCGACCACTGGAAGGGATGAGCGTGGACTTCGAACTGTCGGCGCAGGCCGCGGACACCTGTGCGCGGATGTGGGACTTCATGCGCGAGGAGGTGTTCCCCGCCGAGCCGGTGTGGCACGACTACCTGCGCGAGCACGGCGACCACGCCTACCCGCCGGTCATGGAGGAGCTGAAGGCCTCGGCGCAGAAGCGCGGACTGTGGAACCTCTTCATGAAGTCCTGGTCCGGGCTCTCCAACGTCGAGTACGCGTCGGTGGCGGAGATCACCGGCTGGTCCCCGGTCATCGCCCCCGAGGCGATCAACTGCCAGGCCCCGGACACCGGCAACATGGAGACCTTCGAGCTGTTCGGCACCGCGGAGCAGAAGCTGCGCTGGCTGGAGCCGCTGAAGGAGGGCCGCATCCGGTCCGCGTTCGCCATGACCGAGCCGGCCGTGGCCTCCTCGGACGCGACGAACATCCAGACCTCGATCGTCCGCGACGGTGACGACTACGTCATCAACGGCCGCAAGTGGTGGATCACCGGCGTCGCCGACGAGCGCTGCGAGATCTTCATCGTGATGGGCCGGACCAACCCGGAGGCGGCCCCGCACCGCCAGCAGTCGATGATTCTCGTCCCGCGTGACACCCCGGGCCTGACGATCCTGCGGCACCTGCCCGTGTTCGGCTACCAGGACCAGCACGGCCACTCCGAGATCGTCTTCGAGGACGTCCGGGTGCCCGCCGCGAACCTGTTGGCCGGCGAGGGTGACGGCTTCACCATCTCCCAGGCCCGGCTGGGCCCGGGGCGCATCCACCACGCGATGCGGGCGATCGGCATGTCCGAGCGGGCGCTGGCGTTGATGGTCGAGCGGGCCAAGAGCAGGACCGCGTTCGGGTCGCCGCTCGCCGACCAGGGCGTCGTCCAGGAGCTGATCGCCCGGTCCCGCATCGAGATCGACCAGGCGCGCCTCTACGTCCTGAAGACCGCCTGGCTGATCGACAATCACGGTGCCCGGGGCGCCGCCACGGAGATCGCCGGCATCAAGGTCGCCGCGCCGGCCGTCGCCACCGCGGTGATCGACCGGGCCATCGAGGTCTTCGGCGCCGCAGGCGTCAGCGACGACACCCCGCTGGCCGCCTTCTACGCCTGGGCCCGCGCGCTGCGCATCGTCGACGGCCCCGACGCCGTCCACCGCCGCACCATCGCCCGCCGCGAGCTGCGCGCCGAACGCCCCTACACCGGCTGACGCCCGCCCCCGCGGCGGCCGCCGCCCGACCTGACGTCCAAGATCGCTGTTTCGGCCCTGCGCGGGTCGTGAATCCGCCCAGATCACGACCAGCCGAGGGCCGAAACGGCGATCACCCGGCGGCCTGCCGACCCCCGGCGGCCGGCCGACCGGCGGGCCGTGGGCCGGGTCGCTCAGGTGACGTGAGCCGGGGAGCGGATGGTGAGGACGGCCTCGACGGGGGCGTCGCCGAGGACCGTGTAGCCGTGCTCGGCGCTGCTCTCCCAGACGGCGGTCTCGCCGGGGCCGACGGCGCTCTCCTGGCCGGGGCGCCCGGCGAGCGCGTGGCCGTGCGTGACCAGCAGATGCTCGACGACGCCCAGGCCGTGGGCGGGGGAGCGGTGGCGGGCGCCCACGTCTAGATGCAGCAGGTACACCTCGACCGTGGTGCCGTCCGCATGGTGGGTCGCGTCGAGCAGCCGGGCGCCGATGCCCGGCGAGGCGACCTCGACGCCGGGGCGGTCCGCGAGCAGCGTCGCGAGCGGGACGTCCAGCGCCCCCGCGAGCGCGTACAGCGTCCCCAGCGTCGGGTTGCGCACGCCGTTCTCGATCTCCGAGAGCGATCCCTTGCCGACGCCGGCCCGGGCCGCGAGGGCGCCGACGGACAGGTCGCGGGCCTGCCTGGTCGCCCGCAGCCGGGCGCCGACGGCGGCCGCGACCTCGGAGTCCATGAACGACACCCTAACCAGCGTTCTGTCCGTGGAACGGTCGCGTAGGTTCTGTATATGGAACAGCGCATGCGGCACACCGTCAGCGCCGGCGTCGTGACCGCGCTGGTGGGGTTCCTCGGCGCCTCGGTGGTCGTGCTGACCGGGCTGCGCGGCGTCGGCGCGAGCACCGGTCAGGCGGCGTCGGGCCTGCTCGCCCTCACCGTCACCCAGTCGCTCGGCACGATCTGGCTGTCGCGCCGCCACCGGATCCCGGTGGTGCTCGCCTGGTCGACGCCCGGCGCCGCGCTGCTCGCCTCGACCGGCGCCGTGCACGGCGGCTGGCCGGCCGCGGTGGGTGCCTTCCTCGTCGTCGGCGGGCTCATCCTGCTCACCGCGGCCTGGCCACGGCTCGGCGACCTCATCGCCGCGATCCCGACGCCGATCGCCCAGGCGATGCTCGCCGGGGTGCTGCTGGAGCTGTGCCTCGCCCCGGTGCACGGCCTGGCCACGCAGCCCGCGCTCGTCGCGCCCGTCGTCGTCGCCTGGCTCCTGCTGCTGCGGTTCGCGCCGCGCTGGGCGGTTCCCGGGGCGTTCGTCGTCACGGTGGCCGCCATCGGGATCTGGCTCGGGCTGCACGGCGGCCTGCACGGCCCGCTGCTGCCCCGGGCCGAGCTGACGACACCGGCCTGGACCTGGGCGTCGGTGCTGTCGCTGGCGATCCCCCTGTTCGTCGTCACGATGGCGTCGCAGAACGTCCCCGGCGTCGCGGTGCTGTCGTCCTACGGGTACGCCGCGCCGTGGCGGGAGGCGATGACGGTGACCGGCCTCGGCACCCTCGTCGGGGCGAGCGCCGGCGGCCACGCGATCAACCTGGCGGCGATCACGGCGGCGATGGCGGCCAGTCCCGACGCCCACCCGGACCCGAGGCGGCGCTGGCTGGTCGCCCAGGCCGCCGGGTGCACCGGCCTCGTCCTCGCGGCGGGCTCCACCGTGCTGGTCACCGTCGTGGCCGCGGCGCCGGCGGGCGTCACCGCCGCGTTCGCAGGGCTCGCGCTGCTGGCCACCCTCGCCTCGTCACTGACCGGCGCCCTCGCCGACCCGGCCGACCGGATACCCGCCGTCGTCACCTTCGTCGTCGCCGGCAGCGGGGTGACGCTGCTGAGCGTCGGAGCCGCCTTCTGGGCGCTGGCCGCCGGCCTGGCCGTGCGGACCGTCCTGCGCGGCCCGCCGCCCGCCCGGACGCTCGGGTCCGGCGGCCATGATCGCCGTCCGGACCCTCGGGTGGTCGTGAACAGTCCCCGATCACAGCCATCAGAGGGCGAAAGCAGCGATCATCAGAATCAGACGGCGAGCGGCGAGGCGCTCTAGGCTCGCTCGGGCTGGATCTCGGACGCCGCGGGCCGGCGGCGGTGGGACACCGCCAGGCCGGTCACGGCGGCTGCGGCCAGGGCTGTCGCCGCGAGGCACGCGGCGGTGGCGTAGGCGGCGTCCGTCGGGAAGCGGCGGCCCGCCGGGGTGGCGCCGGCGAGCACGAGGCCGCCCAGCGCGCTGCCGAGCGAGAAGCCGACGCTGCGGACCACGTGGTTGAGGCTCATCGCGCTCGCTGTCTCGCCGGGTGGCGTCGTGGCCAGGATCACGGCCGGCATCGCCGCCGAGAACCCGCCGACCCCGAAGCCCAGAACCCCCATTGCCGTGACCAGCTCGACGAGGTGCGCGCGGGCCAGCGCGAAGAGCAGCGCCGCCCCCAGCACGACGAGAGCGTTGACCGCCAGCAGCCCGGCCGCGCCTAGCCGGCGTCCCAGGAGCGGGCTGAGCCGCCCGGCGACGAACCCCAGCGCCGAGAACGGCACCAGGATCAGCCCGGCCACGAACGTCGAGAGGCCCAGGCCGTACCCGGCCGCCGGGGGCGTCTGCGCATACCGGGTGATCAGGGTAAGCAGCAGGTACATCCCGAGGCCGCCGGCCAGCATCGTCCCGTTCGCGGCCAGCACCGGGCCGCGCCCGGCCAGCCGCAGGTCGACGAGGGGGAAGGCCGTCCGGCGTTCCAGGATCACCCAGCCGGCGAGCAGGAGGACGGCCAGGCCCGCGAGACCGGCCGCGAGCCCCGGACGGCGGCTCCACAGCCCGGTCTCGCTGACGACCAGCAGCAGCGGTACCAGGCCGCCGGCCAGCAGCAGCGCCCCCGCAACGTCGAGGCGCGCCGAGCGCCCGGCCGGCGCGGGTGGCAGGCTGCGCAGCCCGGCCACCAGCGCGAGCGCGGTGACGAGCAGCCCGAGCCCGTACGCCGCCCGCACCCCGGCCAGCTCGGTCAGCAGCGCGGCCAGCGGGTAGCCGACGCCGATCCCGATCGTCGACGCCACCGACACCAGCGCGATCGTCGACGCGGCCCGTGGCGGCGCGAGATGGTCGCGGGCGACGCCCATCATCACCGCGGGCAGCGCCAGCCCGACCCCCTGCGCGGCCCGCCCGGCCAGCAGCCAGCAAAACGCCCCGGGCACCGGCAGCACCGTCAACAGGCTGCCCGCCGTCACGATCCCCAGGGTCCCCAACGCCGCCGGCCGTCGCCGCGGCCCGGACGCGAGCCGTCCCAGCACGGGCGTCGCGACGGCCCCGGCCAGCAGCGTGATCGTCAACGTCCACTGCGCGCTGGCCAGCGACACCCCGTAGGCGGCCGCGACGCTGGTCACCAGCGGCGCCCCGAGGCTTCCGACCGCCGCCACGACCAGCGCGATGAAGACCAGCGACGGGACGAGTAACGGCGGCTCGGCCGCCGGCCGCGGGCTGCTCACCGTCGTGAGGCTACGACCACGACGCCGGCCCGTCAGGCCGGATCGGCCGGCGGGCGTGGCGCCATCGCGCAGATCAGCTCGTAGCCGAGGTGGGCGGCGGCGATGCCAGTGATCTGGGCGTGGTCGTAGGCCGGGGCGACCTCGACGACGTCGGCGGAGACCAGGTTCAGGTCGGCGAACGCCCGCAGCATGACCAGCAGCTCCCGGGTGGTCAGCCCGCCGGCCTCCGGGGTGCCGGTGCCGGGGGCGAACGCCGGGTCGAGCACGTCGACGTCGACCGAGACGTACACCGGCCGGTCGCCGACCCGAGCCCGCAGCCGCTCGACCGCCGCCGCGACGCCCTCCAGCTCGACGAACGGCGCGGTCACCACGGAGAAGCCCAGCCGGGTGTCGTCGTCGAAGTCCGACCGCGCGTACACCGGGCCGCGGATGCCCAGGTGCATGCTGGCCTCCGGGTCGATCAGCCCCTCCTCGGCGGCCCGCCGGAACGGGGTGCCGTGGGTGTAGGCGGCGCCGAAGTAGGTGTCCCAGGTGTCCAGGTGCGCGTCGAAGTGCACCACGGCGACCGGGCCGTGCCGGGCTGTGACCGCCCGCAGCAGCGGCAGCGCGACCGTGTGGTCGCCGCCGATCGTCAGCAGCCGTGCGCCCCCGTCGAGCAGTTCGCGGGCCTGGCGCTCGACCGCGTCGAGGGCCTCCGGGATGTCGAACGGGTTGCAGGTGACGTCGCCGGCGTCGACGACCTGCTGCGTCGCGAACGGCGACACGTCCTGCGCCGGGTTGTACTGCCGCAGCAGCCGGGAACTCTCCCGCACGTGCCCGGGGCCGAACCGCGCGCCGGGCCGGTAGCTGACCCCGCCGTCGAACGGCACTCCGAGGACGGCGACGTCCGCGCGGGTGACCTGGTCGATCCGGGGGAGCCGGGCGAACGTGGCTGGTCCCGCATAGCGCGGCACCTGGGTGGCCTCGGGCGGACCGATCGGGTCGGGGGACATGCCGGCGGAACCTTCCTGTCGTCAGGCGGTCACAGTCGTCAGGCGGTCACAGTCGTCGGTCGGTCACAGTCGTCGATCGGTCACGGTCGTCGGGCGCTCAGCCAAGGCTCGTGAGCAGGGCGCGGGCCTCGGTCGCGGCGGCGGCGACGGCGCCCGCGTCCAGGCCGCACAGCCGCAGGCAGGACGCCGCGATCGCGGTGGCGTCCCCGGCGGTGGGCTGGCGGGTCCGGCGGATCTGGATGACGACCTCGACGAGCTGGATCAGCAGCTCGCCGAGCTGGCCCGGTGCCAGGTCGGCCGCGACCGACGGCGCCGCGGCCGCCGCGCCGAGGCGGCCGTAGGCGTCCTGCAGCTCCTGGCGTTCCGCGCGGAACGGGGCGAACCCGTCGCCCTGCGCCTCGGGCAGCAGGTAGAGCGTGCCGATGTTGTGCGGGGCCGTGACCAGCGTCCGCACGTCGGCGACCGCGACCGCGTACAGCGCGGCCGCGGCGCCGACCTGGGAGCCGCGCGCGCCGACCTGCTCGACCACGTCCAGGCTGGGCCGCACGGAGGTGGAGAGAAGCTCGACGAGCAGCTCGTCCTTGGTGGCGAAGTGGTAGTAGAGCGACGCCTGGCGGATGCCGACCTTCTCGGCGATCATCCGGGTGCTCGTCGCCGCGAAGCCGTGCTCGGTGAACAGCGCGGCCGCCGCGTCGAGGATCTGCGCCCGCGCCGGGACGCCGCTCGCCGCCTGCGGTCGGTGCCGCGGCCGGCCCGCGCGCGACACCGTCGACGCCTGATCCACCGCCCCTGCGCCCATCAGCCGCCGTGCCGGTCCGGCCGCGACCCCAGGTAGGCGCGCCAGCCGCCGTGCGCGCTGATGTCCGGCGCACCCGCGACGGCGAACGGCTCGACCAGGAACCCGGTGACCTCGCGACCGTCGACCAGGCCGACCCTGCCCAGCGCCATCGGCCCGGGCACGGCCGCGAGGAACGTCCCCAGCCCGGCCGCGGGCAGTCTCCACAGCTCGCCCTCGATGCTCGCGCCGTCGGTGCCCGGGGCGACCCGTACCAGGCCGGGCTTCGCGGGCACGGTCTCCAGGGCGTGCAGCCGGTAGGCCGCCGCCGTGCGGGCCGGGCCGACCAGGGTGCCGCCAGCGGCGACGAGCTGGGCGTTGAGTGGCTGGCCGGTCAGGTGCGCCCCGACGACGAACAGCTCCAGGCCGGGGTTCGCGAACCGTTCGGCGAGACCGGCGAGCGTCCGGTCGGAGAAGGCCGGGCCGGTCAGCATCACGCCGAAGGGCAGCCCGTCGACGAACCCGGCCGGGACCGCCAGCGAGGCGTAGTCGAGCAGGTTCGCGAAGTTCGTGAACCGGCCCATCCGCGAGTTGGCGCCGACCGGGTCGGCCGCGACCTGGGCGAACGTCGGGTGCCAGGTCGTCGTCGGGGTGAGCAGCGCCGCGCAGCCGTCGAGCGCGGCCCGGCCGGCCGCGCCGAGCGCCGCGAGCCGCGCGCTGTCGGCGGCCCAGTCCGCGGCGGTCCGGGCCTTGCCGCTCAGGATGATCGTGGCGACGGTCGGGTCGAGGTCGGTGCCGACGAGCTCGGGGTGCGCCTCCAGGTGGGCGCCGACGGCGGCATAACGCTCGGCGACGAACGCGCCGCCGTAGAGCAGCGTGGCGGCGTCCAGCAGCCGGGCGATGTCGACCTCGATGATCTCGACGCCGGTCGCCGCGAACCGGGCTACCGCGGCGGCGAACGCCTCGCCCCAGCCGGGGGCGAGGCCGTCGAGATGCTCGGGCGTCGGCACGGCCACCCGCGGCCGGGCCGGTGCCGGCGGCGCGGGCGGCCCGGTCCGTGACCACGGGTCCGCCGGGTCCGGTCCCTCCATGATCTCGGCGATGGTCCGGGCGAGGCCCAGGTCCCGGGCGAAGACGGAGACGCAGTCCAGGCTGTAGCAGGCCGGGACGAGGCCGGTCACCGGCACGAGGCCCTTCGTCGGCTTCACCCCGACGAGGCCGTTGAGCGCGGCCGGCACCCGGCCCGAGCCGGCCGTGTCGGTGCCGAGCGCGGCGTCGACGATCCCGAGCGCCACCGCGACCGCGGACCCGGACGACGAGCCGCCGGAGATCCGCGCCGGGTCCCAGGCGTTGCGCACCGCGCCGTACGGGGAGCGGGTGCCGACGAGGCCGGTGGCGAACTGGTCCAGGTTCGTCTTGCCGAGCACGAGCGCGCCGGCGGCCCGCAGGCGGGCGACCGAGGTCGCGTCCGCGGCCGGCTCGTAGGAGTAGGAAGCTGCCGCCGCGGTCGTCGGCAGCCCGGCGACGTCGATGTTGTCCTTGACCGCGACGACGATCCCGGCCAGCGGCAGCTCCGGGTCGATCCCCGCCGCCTCCGCGAGCACCTCGTCCCGGTCCCGCAGCGTGATCCACACCTCCGGCCGGTCGACCTCGGTGAGCCGCGCGAACGCCGCCTCCACCCGCTCGACCGGCTTGACCCCCGACTCGCTCACTCTGCCTCGGGTTCGCTCCGTCGCTTCACTCAACGCCCCCCCGCTCGTCGCATCCGCGCCGAACGGGGACCCCTGCTCGCGGCCGTCCTCGTTCCTCGGACGTCCACTCCGCGAGCTCACTCCTGCGCTCACGGCCTGACCGCCGCGAGGACCTGGCCGGGAGCGACCTGCTCACCCGGGCGGACGTAGATCTCCAACAGCGTTCCGCCCACCGGCGCGGTCACCTTCGTCTCCATCTTCATCGCCTCCAGGGACAGCACCGGCTCGTCCGCCGCGACGACGGCGCCCGGCGCGGCGGCCAGCTGCCAGACGGTCGCGGTGAACGGGGCCGTCACCGCGACGGCACCCGCCGGCACCTCAACTTCAACACCCGTGGCGACGACGGGCTCGTCCCTGCGATCAAACTCTCCGGACGCCCGCCAGCGTTCCTTCTCGGCCTCGAACGCGGCCGCCTGGGTGGCGCGGAAGGCGGCGATCGAGTCCGCGTTCGCGGCCAGGAAGGCGTCGTACTCGGCGATCGAGAAGGTGCCGTCCTCGGTCTCGCAGGCGCCGCGGCCCGCGTCGGTCTCGGCCCGCAGCTCCAGCAGCTCGTCGGCGCTTACCGGGTACCACTCGATTCTGTCGAAGAACCGCAGCGACCACGGGTGCTCGGCGAACATTCCGCGACGGCGGAAGCGGTTCCAAACCTGGACGGTACGGCCGACGAACTGGTAGCCGCCCGGTCCCTCCATCCCGTAGATGCACAGGTAGGCGCCGCCGATGCCGACCGAGTTCTCCGCGGTCCAGGTCCTGGCCGGGTTGTACTTCGTCGTGACGAGCCGGTGGCGCGGGTCCAGCGGGGTGGCGACCGGGGCGCCCAGGTAGACGTCGCCGAGGCCGAGGACCAGGTAGCGGGCGTCGAACACGGTCCGGTACACGTCGTCGACGGAGTCCAGTCCGTTGATCCGCCGGATGAACTCGATGTTCCACGGGCACCAGGGCGCGTCGGCGCGCACGCCCGCCATGTACCGCTCGATCGCCAGCCGCGTCGCCGGGTCGTCCCAGGACAGCGGCAGCCGGACCCGCCGGGACGGGACGACGAGCGCCTCGGTCGCCGGCACCTCGTCCTCCAGCTCGCGCAGCAGGGCCGTCAGGTCGCGGGCCCGCAGCACGGTCGCGTCGGTGTGGATCTGCAGCGACCGGATGCCGGGGGTGATGTCGACGATCCCGGCCGGGGCATGCGCGGCGAGCGTCTCCCGCAGCGCGTGGACCCGCATCCGCAGCGCGATGTCCAGCGTCATCGGGCCGTACTCGACGAGCACGTTGTCGTCGCCGTCGCGCCGGTAGGTGACACTGGGGCGGGTGTCGGTGGCCTCCAGCCGGCCGAGCACGCCGTCGTCGCCGTCCCCGCCGGTGCTCGCCACCGTGCGGGACGCCCGGTGGTCATCGAGCGCCGCGGCCTCGGACTCCCGGACCGCGACGAACCGGACGGTGTCGCCGGGCCGCAGCTGGCCGAGCTTCCACAGCTCGCCGGACGCGACGACCGCCGGGCAGACGAAGCCACCCAGCGACGGCCCGTCCGGGCCGAGGATGATCGGCGTGTCGCCGGTGAAGTCGAGCGCGCCGACGGCGTAGGCGGTGTCATGGATGTTCGACGGGTGCAGTCCGGCCTCGCCGCCGTCGGCCCTGGCCCAGGCCGGCTTCGGACCGATCAGCCGGATGCCGGTGCGGGCCGAGTTGTGGTGCACCTCGTAGTCGGTGGCGTAGAGGGTGTCGATGTCGGCGCGGGTGAAGAACTCCGGCGCCGCGTGCGGGCCCTCGGTGACGCCGATCTCCCAGCGTCCCGTCAGGGCCGGCCGGCGGTCGGCCGGGGTGGGCCTGGCGCTGCTGGCGGGCGGGGTGCCGCCCGGGCGCAGCACGTCGCCGGCGAGCAGCGCCCGGCCCGCGTGGCCGCCGAACCCGCCGAGGGTGAACGTCGACGCGCTGCCCAGGTACGCGGGCACGTCGAGCCCGCCGCGCACGGCCAGGTAGCCGCGCAGGCCCGGCCCGGTGGCCGCGCCGAGCGTCAGCGTCCCACCCGCCGCGACGTCGACCGGCTCCCACAGCGGAACATCGATGCCGTCGACGGCGAGCGGCGCGGGCGCGCCAGTAACGCAGACCGTCGACGCGGTCGAGAACCGCAGGCGCAGCCCGCCGGCGGTCACCTCCAAAGCGGGCGCCCCGGGCGGGTTGCCGACCGCCAGGTTCGCCTCGGCGAACGACACCGGGTCGAACGGGCCGCTCGGTGGCACCCCGACATGCCAGTAGCCGAGCCGGCCGGGCAGGTCCTGCACGGTCGTCAGCGGGCCGGCCGCCAGCACGTCGATCCGGGGCGCCGGGTCGGACAGCTCGGTCAGCGTCGTGGTCGCGTGCGTAGCCGCGCGCAGCTCGGGGGAGTCGGTCAGCGCGCGCAGCAGCCCGAGGTTGGTGACGATGCCGTCGACCCGGCTCGCGTCCAGCGCCACCCCGAGCAGGTCGAGGGCCTCGTCCCGGGTCGGGCCGGCCGCGATGACCTTGGCCAGCAGCGGGTCGTAGAACGGGGAGACCTCCAGCCCGGTCTCGACGAACCCGTCGACCCGGACCCCGGGGATCGCCGCGGCGTCCTGGCCGGGGAAGAACGCCCGCGTGACGAGCCCGGAGGACGGCAGCGCGTCCTTCGCTGGATCCTCGGCGTAGACGCGGGCCTCGACGGCGTGGCCGACGGGCTCCCAGGCCCGGGTGAACACGTCGTCCTCGACCCGGCCGTCCCTGGCCAGGGTGAGCATGAGCTCGACCAGGTCGACGCCGAGAACCGCCTCGGTGACGGGGTGCTCGACCTGCAGCCTGGTGTTGACCTCCAGGAACGAGGCCTCCTCGCGCACCGGGTCGTAGACGAACTCGACCGTGCCCGCCCCCCGATAACCGACCGAGGCCAGCAGCTCCTGGGACGACCGATGCAGCAGGTGGCGGACGTGGCCGGGCAGCGCCGGCGCCGGGGCCTCCTCGATGACCTTCTGGTTGCGCCGCTGCAGCGAGCAGTCCCGGTCGGCCAGCACCGCGACCCGGCCCGCGCCGTCGCCGAACACCTGCACCTCGACGTGGCGCGCCGGGCGGACCAGCCGCTCCAGGAACACGCCGGCCGAGCCGAAGTTCTGCGCCGCCAGCGCCTCGACGGCGGCGAACGCGTCTCGGACCTCGCCGGCGGTGAAGCAGGCCCGCATGCCGATGCCGCCCCCGCCGCCGGTGGCCTTCACCATCACGGGCAGCCCGATCGTCTCGGCGGCGGCGACCGCCTCGGCGGCGCTGGCGAGTAGCTCCGTGCCGGCGAGGAGCGGGACCCCGGCGGCCTTCGCCAGGGCCTTCGCCGTGTGCTTCTCGCCGAACGCGACGATCTGGTCGGCGGTCGGCCCGGCGAACCGCAGGCCCGCGGCCTCGACGGAGCGGGCGAACGCCGCGTTCTCCGACAGGAAGCCGTAGCCGGGGTGGATGATCCCGGCACCGTGGCGCAGCGCCGCCTCCAGCACGGCGTCGGCGCGCAGGTAGGACTCGCGGGCGGGCGCCGGGCCCAGCCGCACGGCGTGGTCGGCCTCCCGGACGTGCGGCGCGGCCCGGTCGGCGTCGGAGAACACCGCCACCGTGCCCAGCCCCATCCGCCGCGCCGTCCGGATCACCCGCCGCGCGATCTCGCCACGGTTCGCGACCAGGACCGTCGCCGGACAGTCGGCCCCGGTCACTGCGCCTCGAGTTCGCTCCGTCGCTTCACTCATCGCCCCCCCATTCGTCGCATCCGCGCCGAACGGGGCCCCTGCTCGCGGCCGTCCTCGTTCCTCGGACGACCACTCCACTCGCTCACTCCTGCGCTCACGCGGGCTCCACCACGATCATGCGCAGCGGGGTCGGGTTGAAGTCGTTGCACGGGTTGTTCATCTGCGGGCAGTTCGAGACGACGACCAGCACGTCCAGCTCGGCGCGGAACGCGACGCGCCGGCCCGGCGCCGACAGGCCGTCGACGATGCCGAGCGCCCCGTCCGCCTCGACCGGCACGTTCATGAACCAGTTGAGGTTGGAGACCAGGTCGCGCACCCCGAGGCCGCGCCGGGACGCCTCGGCGAGGAAGTTCTCCCGGCAGCCATGGTGGAACATCACGTGATGGCCGTAGCGCAGCGTGTTCGACTCCTTGGAGCACGCCCCGCCGATCGTGTCCTGCCGGTCGATCTCGTTGGCGACGACGGTGGCCATCGCCCGGCCTTCGCTGCTGCGCAGCACGGTGCCGGTCCGGACGTAGGCGTTGCCCTGCCAGGCCAGCGTGTCCGGGACGCTGTAGCGCTCCTCGGGGTCGGCGGCGCTGTAGAGCAGGCAGTCGGCCGACTGGTTGCCGCCCACGTCGACGATCGTCAGCACCTGGCCGGTCCGCACGACGCCCGACCAGGGCGCGTTGGGCGCGACCCGCTCGTCGAGCACGACGGTGCCGGCGACGAGGCTCTCGGACCAGTCGAGGACCGACCCCGGCGCGTAGGTCGCGCCGACGGGGACGGTCGACCCGACGGAGCCTCCGGCGGCGGTCGGCTGGGCCAGGACCCGCCCGTCCGAGCTCGGCGTCATCACAGCCCTCGCGCTTCCCGGTAGTCGACGGTGTTCAGGTAGGCCCGGTTCAGCTCGGGCGTCGCGGCGAACCTCTGGTCGCCGGGCCCGGTCGGCGCGCCGCGCCAGGCGTGTACCCGCAGCGGGCCGACGACGTAGTCGGCGCGCGGGTCCAGCGGATGGGCGACGTTCGCGACGAGGACCAGCAGCGGCAGCTCGGCGACCAGCTCGACGTGGGTCCCGGCGCCGGCCGACCCCCGCCAGTCCAGCGCGCCGTCGGCGGCGACCCGCACCCCCTGGAAGAACGACACGCTCGGCGGCAGGTCGCGGCGGGCCAGGCCGTGCTTCGCAGCGGCCTTCACGAACAGCGCCCGGCCCGAGGGCGCGGGGCCCTCCGGCCGGGCGTCGCCGTACTTGCGCTCGTTGAACGCGTCCGTGCTGGTGCCGCAGAACGCGTCATGGTGGCCGGAGCTGTCCGCCACGATCGTGGCGAGTACCCGGCCGTCCCCGGACAGCAGCGGGTGGCCCGCGCCGAGGTAGGCCTGCCAGGGGATCTTCTGGGTGTCGGCGACGTTGAGCCGCTCGACCGGCTCGGCCGCGTTGTAGACGATCACGTGGGCGCAGGCGTCCCCGGTCGGGTCGTCGAAGCGCAGCCGCGAGCCGGCGGCGAGCACCTTGTGGGTGTAGCCGCCGGGCGCGACCGTCTCCGCCCAGACCAACGTGGCCGGATCGACTTCTGCGGGGCAGAACGGGCTCGTGGACGCCGGTAGGTACGGCATCCACGCGCTCGTCTGCCCGCCCTGCGCCCGGGCGTCGGCCCGGGCGTTGCGGACGCTGTCGGTCAGGTGCTCGTCTCGCGGCGGCGCGCCGCGGGTCTCGCCGGCCATCGTCATGGGTGTTTCCTCCTCCTCGCGTCCCCCGCGTGGTCAGGCGCGGGCTCAGGCGGCCTCTGGCAGCGCCTCAGGCGCGGCGGTGTGCGGCACGTGCGGGAGATCGATCTTGGTGTGCAGGCGGCGGGCCGCGAAGTAGGCGCCGCCGATCGCCAGCACGATGCCGATGAACAGCAGCGCGCTCCAGCGCAGCCACCAGCCCTTGCCGGCGAGGTCGTAGATCTCCGCGCGCGGCCAGATCAGGTTGACCGCCATCCCGGCCTGGTAGAGCACCGCGATCGCGTTCAGCGGGATGCCCCAGCGGCCCATCGAGAACAGCGGCTTGCCGTCCTCGTCGACGCCGCCCGGGAAGCCGTCGGTCTTGCGGTGCCTGATCCGCACGATGAGCAGCGGCAGGGTCACGCCCAGGTAGGCCAGGTACAGCATCCCGATGCAGAGGCTGGAGAGGGCCAGGAAGATGGCCGACTGGTTGATGTTGACCAGCAGCGCGGCGGCGGCCAGCACGCCGACCACGATCGAGGTGATGATCGGCGTCCCGGTGCGCGGCGAGACCTTGCCGAGGTACTTGTGGAACGGCAGCGCGCCCTCCCTGGCCATGGAGTACATCATCCGGGCCCCGGAGGTCTGGCAGGCCAACGTGCAGGCGAACACGGCGACGGCGATGAAGCACAGCAGCAGCCGGCCGAGCACGCTGCCCAGCCGGTCGGTCAGTACGTAGGCCAGGCCGCCGGAGGCGAGCTTGCCGTCGTCGACGCTGGCCGCCGCCATCAGCGCCGAGATGATCAGTAGCGCGCCGCCGAAGCCGGAGGTGGTCAGTGCCCGCAGGATCGTCTTCGGGGTGGTCTTGCGTGGGCTGAGGGTCTCCTCGGCCAGCTCCCCGGCCGAGTCGAAGCCGACCATGACGTAGGCGGCCATCAGCGACGAGGCGAGGAACGCCGGCAGGTAGTGCCCGCCGCCCGGCCAGCCGGTGTTGTGCAGGACGACCTCCGGGCCGCGCTTGGGCAGGCAGAACAGCGCGACGACGAGGACGGCGACGCCGATGATCTCGCAGATGACGCCGATGCTGGAGGCCCGCGCGGTCTCCCGGATGCCCAGGATGTTGACGATGGTGGTGATCACGAGCAGCAGGCAGCCGAGCAGGACCGCGTTCTGCGCGCCGGTGGTCGAGACGAGCGTCGGGTCGGCGTGCGAGCCGCCGACGATCTGGAAGCCCGACCAGATCTCCGGCAGCGCCGCCTGCAGGGCGATGGCGGCCGCGGCGACGACCAGGACCTGGCCGATGATCATCGTCCAGCCGATGAACCAGCCGGCCGTCGTGCCACCGAGGCGGCTCGACCACTGGAAGATGGCGCCCGAGATCGGCCAGCGGGCCGCGAGCTCGGAGAAGCACAGGGCGACGAGCAGCTGGCCGACGAACACCATCGGCCAGGTCCAGAAGAACGATGCCCCGCCGATGCCGAAGCCCAGCCCGAACAGCTGGACGACGGTGGTGAGGATCGAGACGAAGGAGAAGCCGGCGGCGAAGGACGCGAAGGTCCCCACACCGCGATGGAGCTCCTGCTTGTAACCAAGCTGGCCGATGATGTCGCCGGGTGCGACGACCTCCGACGTGCTCACCACGTCACCTCCCATGATCAAGGATACCTGTCAGATGACAGGTATTAGAAGGATCATGGAGCGGAGGTGTCGCATTCCCGGATCGACGGCGTTAATTTCCAGTCGCCAGACCTGCGCGTACGTAAATTCCCGGTGCATCCGGACGCGCCGGTGCCCGGCGGCTGGGGCGAGCCGCCGGGCGGATTCGGGCGCGGTCGGTCAGCTCGGCGCGGCCGGGCTGGCGAGCTGGTCGACGGCGGCCGGGACGGCCAACGCCGTGGTGCGGGCGCGCGGCGAAGCGCGGGTGTGGGCGTGGCGCGGCCGGGCGCTGGGCCCGGCCGCGCCGCCCGTCAGCGGAAGACCCGGCGCAGCCAGGTCGCGATGCCCTCGACGACGAGCACGGTCACGAACACCATGATCACTAGGGTCGTCACCTGGCCGTGCAGCTTCAGCACGGGCGAGGCGTTCGTCAGGTAGAAGCCGACGCCGCTGCCGCCGACGATGCCGAGGATCGTCGCCGCCCGGATGTTCGTGTCGACCAGGTACAGCGAGTTGCTGATCAGCGACGGCAGTCCCTGCGTCCAGGTCGCCGCGAGGTAGCGCTGGCCCCTGGTCGCGCCCGCCGCCGTGAGTGCGCGCTCCGGTCCGGCCGGCACCTCCTCGAACGAGTCGGCGATCAGCTTGCCGAGCAGGCCGATCCCGCCGAACGCGAGCGCGACGACCCCCGCCTGGTTACCGAGGCCGGTGACCATGATCAGGAAGATCGCGAGCACCAGCTCGGGCACCCCGCGGAAGATCACGAGAAGCACCCGGAAGGCGCTGCGCACGTGCCCGTTCGGGGCGACGTTACGGGCGGCGAGGGAACCGAAGACCAGCGCGAAGACGAGCGAGAGGACGGCCGCGCTGAACGCCACCTCGATGGTGATGAGCAGCGCGTTCGCGAACTCGCTGAAGTCGTGGTTGCCGAAGTTCGGCGGCCAGAAGCTCTTGAGCGTCGGGCGGACGTAGCTCCAGGTGATGTCGCCGAAGTTGACGTGCGCCATGAAGTAGCTGCCGAGCGCGAGCGCGAGCGCCGCGAGCAGCCAGCTCGTGTTGCGGACCCGGTCCCGGGTCCACGGGCGCTTCATCATCGACTCGACGCTGGCGGCGATGACCTGGCTGCTGGCCGTTGGCTCGGGCGTGGGGCGGTTCCTGGCCCGGGCCCGCCCGATGCGGTCACCGAGACTGTTGCCGACGGGCTGGATGCCGAGCAGGCTGCGGCGGATCGTCGACGAGATGATCTCCAGGACGACGCAGAGCACGAAGATGACGAGCGCGATGCCGAGGCCGCGGCCGTATCCCTGCGGAAAGTCCTCGAAGGCGATGCTCATCGCGTAGCCGAGGCCGCCCACCCCGGCGTAGCCGAGGATGGCCGAACCGCGAAGGTTGATGTCGAAACGATGCAGGACGGTCGCGATCCACGACGGCAGCACCTGCGGGAATACGCCGGACCAGAACTCCTGCGCCCGCGACCCGCCGGCCGCGCGGATGGCGAGACGCGGGCCGTCGTCGCTCTGCTCGATCGCGTCGGCGAACAGCTTGGAGATCATGCCGATCGAGTGGATGCCGATCGCGACGATGCCGGGCAGCGGGCTGCCGAGGACGAAGATCAGCGAGAACGCGAGCGCGATGACGACGTCGGGAATCGCGCGGGTCACGACGCCGATCGCCCGGCCGACCGGGCGCAGCCAGGGCGCCGGAGTGGTGTTCGCGGCCGCGATCCACGCCACCGGGACGGAGATGAGGGCGGCGATCAGCGTCCCGAGCAGAACGATGCCCAGCGTGAGCCCGATCAGGTAGAACAGGTCCTTCGGACCCGGAATGCTGAGCGGGTCCATCTGGTGGAACACCTTCGTGGCGTTCCGGGCGCTCGACACGATGTTGTGCCACGAGAAGTCGAGCGTGGTCAGGGAGTAGACCGAGAAGCCGAGCATCGCGACGATGAGGACGCCACCGGCGATCTTGGCGACCGGGACCGGACGGCGGGGCGCCCGCTCCGTGACGTCGGACCCCGGCCCCGGCCCTGGGCCCGCCGCCCGCGGCGCCTCGATCGTGGTCATACGGTGCCGTCCTGAACGGGCACGGAGGTGTCCGCGGCCTCGGTGGTGCCGTCGTCCCGCGTGGGCACCTCGATCGGGACCCCGGTCAGCTCACGCTCTATCGCGTTCAGCTCGGCGGTCGACGTGGTCACCCGGCCGTAGATCTCCATGACCTGGGCCTTGCCGAGGCCCTCGGTCGGGGTGTCCAGGACGACCTCGCCCCGGCGCAGCCCGACGATCCGGTCGCCCCAGTCGAGCGCGAGGTCGACCTGGTGCAGGCTGCACACGACGGTCAGGCCGTCGTCGGCGGCGATCTCGCGGATGAGCCGCATGATCTGGCCGCTGGACTCGGGGTCGAGGCTCGCGACAGGCTCGTCGGCGAGCAGGACCTCCGGGTTCTGCATCAGGGCGCGGGCGATCGCGACGCGCTGCTGCTGGCCGCCGGAGAGCTGGTCGGCCCGCTGGTACGCCTTCTCCAGCAAACCGACGCGGTCCAGATGGTTCAGCGCCGCGAGCCGGAAGCTCTTGGGGTAGGCCCAGATCCCGAGGCGCGGGCCGGTGAGCCGGGAGAGCGCGCCGGTCAGCACGTTCTCCAGCACCGTCAGGGACGGCACCAGCTCGAACTGTTGGAAGATCATGCCGACCCGCCCGCGCAGCGCGCGCAGGGCCTTGGGTCGTAGCTTGGGAACATTGCTGCCCAGGACCTCGACAGTGCCCGAGGTGGGGAACTCCAGGCCGTCGAGATGCCGGAGCAGGGTCGACTTGCCCGAGCCGGAAAGCCCGAGCAGCACGACGACCTCCCCGGGTTCCACCGTCAGGTTGACGTCGTGGAGTGCTCGGTTGGCGCCGAACTTCTTGGTGACGCCACTGACGGAGATGACCGGGGAGGCCGCCGCGCTGTTCATTTCCTGCTACCTACTTCGCTCAGGCTGGCTTGACTACTTGGCGCACTTCGCGGCGGTGACCTTGGTGCAGATGTTGCGGATCGTGTCGTAGTAGGCGTCCGTCTCGGGCTTCGCGGCCTGGAAGCTGCTCTTGAAGCCGTCGGTGACGGTGATGCCAGCAGCCGAGATCTGGTCGAGCGTGACGCTGCTCAGGGCCGAGGTGAGCTTGGCCTGGACGCTCTTCGGCAGGGCGGTCGAGATGGTGATCGGGCCACCGGGGACGTACTGCTTGTCGAGGACGGTGACGGAACCGTCCTTCGCGGCCGCCTCGGCCTCGGAGTCCTCGGCGAAGCCGGCGTCACACTGCTTCGACGCGACGGCCTGGACCGACTTGTCGTGGGCGCCGGCGAACGACGCCTTGAAGTCGGCGAAGGTCGGGTTGCCGCTGGCGTCCGTGCCCGAGGCGGAGATGTTGATGCCGGCCTTGTCGAGCGCGAGCATCGGGAACAGGAAGCCTGAGGTGGAGCTCTTCGAGACGAAGCAGACCGTCTTGCCCTTGAAGCCGGCCACCGAGGTGATGTCCGAGCCCTTGGGGACGATGGCCTCCGAGTAGTAGCCCGGGTCGGTGAGGCCGGCAGAGGCGATGACGGCCGAGACGACCTGCTGCTTCGCGCCCTTGTTGGTGGCGTTGACGTAGGTCAGGCCGGAGAACGCGGCGACGTCGACCTTGCCGGCGACCGCCGCGGCGATCAGCGCGGTGTAGTCGCTGGTCGGGAAGAACTTGACCTTGTAGCCGGTCTGCTTGGCGATGTACTCCTCGAGCGGCTTCCAGTTCGAGTCCGAGCCGGCCTGGTCGGGCACGGTCGCGAAGACAATCGTCCCCGGGCTGTCGGCGAAGGTGCCCGTCTCGGCGGGGCTGGAGGAGCTGGCGGCCGTGGTGCTCTTGTTGTCCGACGAGCCACAGGCGGCGACAGCCGCGAGCGACAGCGCGGCAACGCCGGCGATCATCGCCGAGGTACGGAGCCTTCTGATCACTTCGATTTCCCCCTCAGGAACCGGTTTAGTGGGTTTTGGGTCAGGTGGCGCCGGCCCGCTGGTGGCGAGCTGGTCAAGGTGGCCGAGCTGCTCGGCCGGGCATGGAGGCAGGCGGTACGGGGATGGCGCGGTACGGGGCAGGGAGTCGGGCGGTGTCGACGCGGCCCGGTGGGCCGCGGGCTAGGGCTTGGCCACCGGGGCGGCGGTCCCGCCGGTCGCGGCCGGCCGCTCGTCGGGGCCGTGCTGGACCGGACCGGCCGCGGCGCTGCTGGTCACCCCGGTCTCGGCCCCCGCTTCGCGCCGGGCGGCACGCGGCCCGGCGGCCTCACGGCGGCGTTCGTCGGCAGAAGCCCCGCCGGCCGTGTTGCCCGGTCATCCGCTGCGGCGGCCCCCCACCAGGACCGGCGTTCGTTCACGAACCAAGACCATCGCGGGCACGCCTGAACGCTCGGTGAACCAGCGGCGTTGACTGCGCGGCGGAACGGTGACCGCGCCACGGCCATTTCCGGGTAGATGTCGCCCAGATGTCCGGCAGGTCATCGGCAGCGGGCGTGCGTCGACGCGAAGGCACCAGCCACTCGCGTGCGCCCCTGGTATCCGCGTATGTCGCAGTTCGGGTGGCGTCAGGTTATCCTGACAGATGGATGCGTTCGGGCGGGATCGACCGGAACGCGGAGCGCTCGGACAGGGGTGGTCTGGATGGCCAGGGACTGGGCCGCAGGGGACAAGGACGGGCCGTGGCCCGAGGGCCGGCGGGTATGGGAGCGGCTGGAGCACTGGCGCGACCGCCGCGGTCGCGCCGCGGACGCCGACCTCGGGAACGCGGCGCTGGACGCGCTCAGCGACGTCGGGACGCTGCGCCGGCTGCTGGACCAGGCCGAGCTGACGGCCGTGCGGACGGCCCGCGGCCAGCGCCGCTCCTGGGCCGAGATCGCGACCCGGCTCGGCGTCACCCGCCAGTCCGCCTGGGAGAGATGGCGTGACCTGGACGAGGACCTGCCGGAGTGGACACCGCCGCCGGACGACGACGTCGAGACGGCACTGCTGAACGACGCGGCCAGGGCCGAGATCGCCAGGCGGGCCCGAGAGCTCGCCGAGCAGTCCCTGCGGGACGACGCAGCCGAGGCGTTCGGCGGCCCGCGGCCGCTGCCGTCCGGCGCTGCCGGCGAGGACCCGTCCGGGCCCGCGACGAAGCGCCGAGGCCGGCGGTACCGGACGTCGACCGTGCCGGACGTCGTCACCCTGCCGATCGACGAGGCCCGCCGCAAGCTCGCGGAGTCCGGGTTCGTGGGCGTCGCGGTCGGCCTCGGTGACGGGCCCGGGGCCCCGCTGGTCGCGATCACCCCGGAGCCGGGCGCGGTGGTCTCCAGCCAGGCTCCCGAGGCCGGCGCCCGCGTCGACGCCGGGGCGACCGTCCGCCTGTGGGTCCGCCCTGGCGGCGGTTCCGCCGGTGTCCGGGAGCCGCGCCGGCCGTTCCCGGCCGCCCCGCCCGCCCGTGCGCTGCGCCTGGAGCCCGGCACCGGCGACGCCGTCGCTTCGGCGGTCGAGTGACGGCCTGATCGTGGCTCGCCCCGGCTCGGCGAGTGCCGGGCCCAGGTGGCTCCGCGCCAGGCGGTTCCGGTGACCTGACGGTTACGGTGACGGCATGGGTGAGCGGCGCACGACCGGGCAGGCGCTGGTCGACGGGCTGCTCGCCCACAGCGTCGACACCGTGTTCGGGCTGCCCGGGGTGCAGACCTACGCGCTGTTCGACGCGCTGGGCGAGCGGTCCGCCGAGATCACGCTGGTCAGCGCCCGCCACGAGCAGGCCTGCGCGTACATGGCCCTCGGCTACGCGCAGTCCAGCGGGCGGACCGGTGTCTGCACCGTCGTACCGGGCCCGGGGATCCTCAACGCCGCCGCCGGCCTGCTGACCGCGGCCGGCACCGGGACCCCGGTCGTCTGCCTGACCTCGGACGTGCCGACCGCCTATGCCGGCAAGGGCATGGGCCATCTGCACGAGATGCCCGACCAGCTGGCGACCGTGCGCTCGTTCGTGAAATGGGCCGAGACGGTCCGCCACCCGGCGCAGGCACCCGCCCTGCTCGCCGAGGCGTTCGCCCGGGCGGCCTCGGGACGGCCCGGCCCGGTCGTACTGCAGACGCCCTGGGACATCCTGGGCATGGTGGCCGAGGTTCCGGCGCCGCGGGTCCAGCCGCCGGAGCCGCCCCCGCCCGTCGACGAGCCCGCCGTGCGCGCCGCCGCGGACCTGCTGGCCGAGGCGCGCAACCCGATGATCATGATTGGGAGCGGCGCCCGGCACGCCGGCGCGGAGATCCGCGCGCTGGCCGAGCTGCTCGGGGCTCCGGTGGTGGCGCAGCGCGGCGGCCGCGGGGTGCTGCGCGACGACGACCCGTACGCCTTCACCGGCGCCGCCGGATTCGCGCGATGGGCCGACACCGACGTGCTGCTGATGCTCGGCACCCGTGGCGAGCTGACCTGGTTCCGCTGGCCCGAGCGGACACCGGGCCCACGCCTGGTGAGCATCGACATCGACCCGCGCCAGCACGTGTGGCGCGCCCCGGCGGTGGCCGTCACCGCCGACGCCCGCGACGCGGCGGCCGCTCTCGTCCGCCTCCTGCGGGACGCGGGGGACCAGGCCCCGCGCGGGGCTGACCCGGGGGAGCGGCAGGCCGAGAACCCGGCGACGGCCGGGCCGCGGGCCTCCCGGGCGGCCCAGTTCGCGGCGGTCAAGGCCAGGTTCCGTGCCGACGTCGCGAGCCGGCTGCGCCCCCATGCCGACTACCTGGCCGCGATCCGGGCCGCGCTGCCCGAGGACGGCTATTTCGTGGAGGAGATCTCCCAGGTCGGCTTCGCCTCGCTGTTCGCCTTCCCGGTCTACGCGCCGCGCCACTTCGTCACGGCCGGCCATCAGGGCACGCTGGGCTTCGGCTTCCCGACCGCGCTCGGGGTGAAGGCCGCGCACCGGGACCGGCCGGTGGTCTCGGTGACCGGTGACGGCGGGTTCCTGTTCGGGGCGGCGGAGCTCGCCACCGCCGTCCAGCACGGCCTGGGCGTCGTCACCGTCGTCTTCGACAACAGCGCCTACGGCAACGTCAAGGCCGACCAGGACCGGCTGTTCGGCCGGGAGGTCGGCTCCGTGCTGCGCAACCCGGACTTCGTCGCGCTGGCCCAGGCGTTCGGCGCCGACGGCCTGCGCGTCGAGAGCCCCGACGGCCTGCGCGACGTGGTCGCGGGGGCGCTGGCCACCGGCCGCCCGACGGTCGTCCACGTCCCGATGCCGCTGGACCCGGCGGTCACGCCGTGGACCTACCTCACCCCCGTCGCCGGCCCGGACTGACCCGGCCACGACGCCGGCCCAGGGCCTGGGGTGCTACCGGCGAGTAGGTCAAGTGGACAAAAACTGGCCAACCAATCGACATTTCGCGGGCGATCGGCCATCATAGAACCCAATGCCGGCTGCGCCGGCGCGGCTCCCCCCGTACCGCGCCGGACAGCCGGTTTTTCGTTGCCCGCCGGGCGCTGACAGCCCGCCCGGCCGCGCTGGGTCGCGGCAGCCGGCGATGGTGCGGCGCATGTCACGGCGACGGTCGCCGCTTCACGTTCACCGGCCCGCCCGTGCCCGGCCCCCGGGCCTTGATGCCTGCGGCCGCTGGAGGTTCGCGCCGAGCTGGGCCATCGGACCTATCGGACATGGCCGAAGGTGTCGGCGAGCGGACCCCAATGGGGTCAATCGGGGCTTCTGGCAGCACGTTAAGGTAGGTCGTAGGGGGGCAAAGAGGCCGCCGCGGAACGCCGCCGACACAAGGGCGTTGCCGAGTCAAGCGTGCTGACACCGGGTACACGCCAGCTAAGGCCCAGTCAGGCCCGCCGACGGCGTCGGCGGCCTTGTCCGCTCGCTTGCTGACAGAACGCCAGCACCGCCGCGCCAGGGAGGCCTCCGATCGACCGCAACGAGCTCATCGACATCACGCGGCGAGCGCTCAAGATCTCGATGGACAAGACGACCGACATGATGCCCAGCGAGCGCGTCGTGCCGGCCACCATCTACACCAGCCAGGAGCTGTTCGAGCGCGAGCGCGAGTACGTCCGCCGTGCCCCGCAGCTCGTCGGCTACCGCTCCGAGCTGCCCGAGCCCGGCAGCTACACCACCAAGCAGGTGATGGACGTCGCGGTGCTGCTGACCCGCGACGACGACGGCGCTGTCCGCGCCTTCCAGAACGTCTGCGCGCACCGGCAGGCCAAGGTCGCCGAGGGCTGTGGCGTCGCCGAGCGGTTCACCTGCCCGTACCACGCCTGGAGCTACAACAAGGTGGGTGCGCTGGTCAGCGCCCCGGGCCGCGACGGCTTCCCGACCGCCATGAAGGGGGCCGGGCTCACCGAGCTGCCCGCCGCCGAGCACGCGGGCTTCCTCTGGGTCGGCCTCGACCCGGACGGCGGGCCGCTGGACATCGCGTCCCACCTCGGCGACCTGGGCCCCGAGCTCGCGTCCTGGGGAATCGGCGACTGGAACTCGGTCGGCGAGAAGGTGCTCGACGCGCCGGCCAACTGGAAGCTCGCGCTCGACACGTTCGGCGAGAACTACCACTTCGCCTCGGTGCACCAGAACACGTTCGCGCTGCTGGCTCGCAGCAACTGCGCGCTGTTCGACACCTACGGCCCGCACCACCGGCTGATCTTCCCGCTGCAGAACATCACCGAGCTCGCGGACAAGCCGGAGAGCGAGTGGGAGCCGCTGCACAACTTCGTGGTGATCTACGCGATCTTCCCGAACATCGTGATGTCGGTGACCTTCATCAACGGCGAGATCTTCCGCGTCTACCCGGGCGAGAAGGCCGGCCACTCGATCACCGTCCACCAGAACGCGACGACGCTGGACGTCTCGGACGAGGCCGGGCGCAAGGGCGCGGACGACATCTTCGAGTACGCGCACTCCAGCGTCCGCGACGAGGACTACCCGCTGGCCGCCAAGGTCCAGGCCAACATGGAGTCCGGCGCGCGGCCCAACCTCACGTTCGGCCGCAACGAGCCTGGCCTGCACCACCGGCACGCCTGCATGGAAGAGGCCCTCGGCGCGGTCGCCGCGCGCTGACCGCCCCCGCGTCCCGAAGCCCCCGGCCCAGAGGCCGGGGGCTTCGGCGTTCCCGCCCTGGCCCGGTTCGAGTCCGGGCCTGGCTCGGTTCGATCTCCGGCCTGGTCGGCCCGCTGGCTTGATCGTCGTCTTGGCCCGCGCGTGGTCGCAAGACCGCCGCGGCTACAGCCACGAGAGGGCCCAAACAGCGATCTTGGTCCTGAGCGCCTCAGCTCGGCTCGAAGTCCTCGCCGTCGGGGCTGGCGATCACGACGGTGTACCCGTCGGGGTCCTTCAGCCAGATCTCCCGGTGGCCGGGCCCGTTGCCCTGGCCGCTGGGTGGGTTGCGCATCGGCGGGTGGACCACGGTCGCGCCGAGCCGGCCGGCCCGTTCCACCGCGCCGTCGAAGTCGGCGTAGTCGCCGAACCACAGCACGGCGCCGTTGCCGACCGGCACGTCCGGATCGGCGAGCTGGCCGTGGCCATGCTCGACCTCCCGGCGGTGCAACTGCAGGACGAGAGCGCCGTCCGCCGTGACGAGCCGCTCGTAGTCCGGTCCGCCGTGGTCGGAGAGCAGCCCGAGCAGCTCCTGGTACCACCGACTGGACGCCTCGACGTCACCCGCGACGACCAGCGGCTGCGGCCGCGCCGGACCGGCCGGCACGGCGATGCCTAGCCGGTTGCCGGCCGGGTCGGTGACCTGGACGAGGTAGCGGACGCCACCCTGCAGCCGTGGCCGGCCGAGCACCCGGCCGCCGCGCGCCTCGACCGCGCCCAGCGTCCGGTAGAGGCCGTCGGCCATCAGCCACAGCAACGGCCCGCCCGGTCCGACCGGCAGATCGGTGGTGAGCTGGCCAATCAGGCCCGGTGCCTGGAAGCCGACCGCGCCGGCGCCCGGCCCCGGCTCGTCGACGCTCCAGCCGAACACGTCCCGGTAGAACGCGGTCGCCGCGGCCAGGTCGGTCGCCGGAATCCACAGATAGCCGACCGGACTTCCCGGCCCGGACCTCGTCTCGCCGCTCATCCCACGCCCTCTCCAGGCCGATCAGGCCCCGAGCAGGAAGTGTCCTGCAGCCAGCTCCGCCGCCCAACCTCGGGCTACCAGACACGCGAGTGGGCGGCGCGATCCGCGACTTTCGCCCCGTCCCGGGCGTCTGGCGTTCGGTTCTCCTTCAGTCAAGCGTCCACAGCCGGACGGTCCTGTCGTGGCCGGCGCTCGCGACAGTCCTGCCATCGGGGGCGAAGGCGACCGACGAGACGACGTCGGTGTGCCCGGTGGGCGGTAACCCCAGCGGCCTCGGATGGGCCGGGTCGGTCACGTTCCACAGCCGGACGAGCCCGTCGTTGCTACCGGTCGCCAGAATGCGGTCGTCCGGGGAGAACGCCACCGACTTCATCGGCAGGGCACGGCCGGCCGGGGTCTGACTGAGCTGGCGCGGACGGGCCGGGTCGGCCACGTCCCACAGCCGTGTCGTCCCGTCCTCGCTGGTGCTGGCCAGGATCTGGCCGGTGGACGAGAACGCCACCGAGAGGACGGCGTCGGCATGACCGGCAGGCGATGGACCCAGCGCTGTCGGATGGGCGGGATCGGCCACGTCCCACAGTCGCACGGTCCTGTCGCGACCGCCGCTGGCGAGCACTCGCCCGCCGGGCGCGAACGCCACCGACAGCACCCAGTCGTCATGACCCGGCGACGTTCGGCCAAGCGCGCTGGGATGGCCTGGGTCGGCCACATCCCACAACCGCACGGTGGTGTCGTGACCAGCGCTGGCGAGAATCCGCGCGTCCGGGGCGAAGGCCACCGCGCGCGGCCAGTGGGAGTCTCCGGCCGATGTCTGGCCAAGCGCTTTCGGCTGTGCCGGGTCCGCCACATCCCACAGCCGCACCGTCGTATCCGCGCTCGCGCTGGCCAGGATTCGCCCGCCTGGCGCGAATGCCACCGACAGCACCCAGTCGGTATGGCCGGTCGGAGTCCGGCCGAGGATCCTCGGATCGGCGGGGTCAGCCAGATCCCACAGCCACACCCCCGTATCACGGCTGCCGGCGGCCAGAACGCGCCTGCCCGGGGCGAACGCCACCGAGAACACGAGGTCGGCGTCACCCTCCAGCGGACGGCCGAGCGGCCTCAGGCCGAGCGAAGGCGGTTCCGACAGCGGGGCGGCACGATCATCGTTCGTAGCCGCCCGTGAGCCGACCGGGCTGTTCCGGATGTTGCCGTGACCAGCGACGGGGAAGTCCGGCGGACGGACCGGGGACGGCTGGGCCGGTGGCACCGCCGGGAATCGAGGAGGTGCGGTGGGCTTGGCGCGGCCGTCCACCGCGCCGCGGATCTCGGTGAGCAGCCGTCGGTGGGCGTCGTCCTCACTGTGGTCGAACAGGTCGATCGACACGATGGTGCTCAGGAGCCCCTTGGGCGGGCAGTCCTCGACGCGCACCGGAATCAGCTTGCGGGCGAAACCAGCCGGATCGTCCGCCTGAGCCGCCTGCCACTCCGGGGCGTCGTAGACCGACGCGAGATAGGCGCGGGAGAGTACCGCGATTGTTCGCCGTGCCCACCGGATTCCCTGGTCCATTCGCGCCGTCCAGTTGGAGCCCGCGACGAAGTCCCAGGCCTGAATCAGCAGCCGGTAGCCCGCGGCCTCCAGCTGCCAGGCCAGCCATTCGGCCCACGCCTGGTCCTCGCTGGTGTAGGAGACGAAGAAATCCCAGTCCTCCGCCCCAACGGTGTCCCCCGTGGCCGTCATGGCTCCGATCCTCGCATTGCCACCCGGTCGTTCGGGGCGCGTCCCGACGCCGACATCACCCGGACAGCCGCCCGGCCGAGATCGTCGGAGCCGGTCGCTGACCGGCGGATGGAGTCAGGATTCCGGGCCGTGGGAGGTCAGGTTTTCGAGCAGGCGGCGGGCATCGGCGCGCTGATGGCGCATCAGAGCGGGCGCAGACTGGCCCAGCGCGCTTTCCAGGAGGGCCGTCGCTCGGGCTGGGTCCCCGGCCCGGGCGGCCACTATCGCGACCCGCCACTGGACTACCGGGTCAATGGCCGTCTGCGTACGTGTGGCCTGCGCCTGCGCCTCCCTGAGAGCCGTGTCCGCTTCTGCCACGGCCTCGGCCAAACGGCCGAGTTCGGCGAACGCGCGGGCGCGCGCGGCCCGCACGGCCGGCTGCGCGGCGGCGGCCGGCTTCAGCCGGGCGAGGTTGTCCAGATCGTCCAGTGCGCCGGCGAACTCACCCAGTTCGGTGCGCAGCTCCCCTCGCCCGGTGAGGGCGTTCTCCTCGTCCGGGGCGTAGGTCAACACCCCGCCGTACTCGCCCTCGGCGCCACGCAACTGACCGGCCTGCCATAGCGCGTGCGCCAGTTCCACCCGGAAGGAGCGGTTACCCGGCAGGCGGGCGACCGCGCCCTGCAGGTCGGCCACGGCCGCGGCGTACCGGCCCTCTCTCTTCAGAACCTGGCCGATGGCAGCCAGCAACATGCCGACGGCCGTGGAATCCTGAATCAGCTCGAAAAGCTCGGCCGCCCGCCGATAGCGTGTCTCGGCCTCGGCATACCGCTCGTCCTGGAACGCGAGATCACCGAGAAAGGACTCCGCCTCCGCCTGGATTCGCGGATCGCCCTCGGCCAGGCGGACCGCTTCCTGGGCATGTTTGCGTGCGAGGTCCAGTTCGCCGTCGGCGAGCGCCGCCTCCGCCGTGCGCAGGTAGTCGATCGGGCGCCCGTCGATCCGGTCCGGCTCGGGCGACTGCCGGTTGCCCGCTCGGACCGCCTCGATCAGCCGGTCGTGCTGCAGTTCGTACCAGCGTGAGCCCGAACGCCATTCCGCCTTCAGGATGTGCCGGTCCACCAGCGCGTGCGCGATGGCGTTGGGCATTCCGGCGGTGTGGCTGACGCCCTCGTAGACGGTGTTGCGGGTGCCCAGCTCGGTGACGAAGGTGCGTTCCAACCAGTAGCGCAGCCCGGCCTCGTCCCGTTCGTGCTCACGAGCGACCTCGATGACCGCCCGGGCACTGAAGTCCGCGAGCGTCCGGTTCACGTCGGCGTAGCTGCGCAGGTGCTCGTCCGTGATCACAGCTGCTTCCGGGGGCAGCGCGTCCCACAGGGCCGAGCAGACGACCTGCAGCTGAACTGGCTCCACCCGGTCCGCCCGCACGTTGGTCGTCACTCCTAGCCGATCCGTGAACGCACTCGTCCGCAGGTCGTTGACGAGTCGAGTGGCTACTCCGGGGCCGAAAGCACGGCCGGTTCCCTCCAGCGGGCCGGTCACCGCCCGCAGTGCCGCGCTCTCATCCAGCGGAAGCAGGTGGAAGCTCGATCTCGAATCGCGGCAGATCACCGGTTCGTAGGGCAGGAATCTCGCCAGGCTGTCCTCTCGGATAGAAATGAGAAGACGCAGCCGGGGCACCTCGTTGATCGACCCCGCCAGCTGCTCGATGAACTGCTCCCGATACCCCCGCCGATGTGGGAGATCATGGAAGAGCTCCTCGAAACGGTCGATCGCGGCAAAGACCGGGAGTGGGTCGCCGTAACGGTCGTTTCGCGCGGGGCGCCGCGCGAGGTACTCGGCGACGGACAATCCCGAAAGATGGTTGGGCGGGTCGTTCGGTGACCAGGAGGACAGCAGCGCGAAGGTATAGGGATTATGTCGGGCCAACGCCGCCGTCGGCACGGCCGAGGCCTGGGCCACCCGGCCGACCGGCAGTATGTCGGCGTCGTCCGCGGTCAGTTGCGCCCGGACACCCGCCGCGACCAGCGACGTCTTCCCCGCGCCCGAGGCTCCGTAGAGCACCACCAGCCGATGGGTCGACCACAGGGTGGCCATGTGGTACGACTCGGCCTCTCGGCCGAAGAACCGACCGGCGTCGGTAGGCTGGTAGGACCGGAGACCGACGTACGGCGACCTGCCCGCACCCCCGGTCACGTCAGGCCCAGCAGTGTCAGGAGCCGGATGCAGAACTCCGATGTGCTGCCCCAGAAGACCGTTATATCCGACCGGTCGAAGTATTTCTCCAGATAGTCCCGTGCTCGCAGGTCGAGGGCCGGGTCGCCGCTCGGGCTGGGATCGAGCTGGACGCTGATGTGCCGGCGGCTGTGGACGGGCGCGAGTGTCTTCAACAGGCCACGGAAGAGCACGCGGAACGTCCAGTCGTCGAACCGATAGCCGACGAACAGGAGCGGGCGGTTCTTCAACGCCGGGATCACCGACGTTGGAATCAGCTGGTCAATCATGGTCCGATGGGCCGAAAGACTCGTCATGAACTCCACGTGATCGTCTTCGGTGAGCACCATCGTCCGGGCTTCCTGGAAGCTTCCGTGCAGATGGAAGACGACGGGCCGATCGGCCTTGGGCCGCGCGACGGCGGTGCCGAACGCGCCGGCGCGCGACCGCGGGTCGTCCCACGGGCACACGAGGACCTCGGGGTGCCTGCCCGCCCGCTCCAGCGCCTTCGCCATGAAGTCGTCGTAGGTCGTCGTCACGTAGACGTCGAGCGGCAGCCGCGCCAGCAGCGCATGCGGCTGGACCGCGCTGGCAAAGTCGGGGAGCCCGCACGCGACGAGGTCTCGCTTTACCCGTTCCTTGACATAAACCGCGTCGCCCTCGGCTACGGCGGCATACTGCATGACGCGGGGAAGCTCCTGCGCGGAGCCTCGAAAAGGGTAACCGTACCGATTCGCCCAGGCGGCGGACAGATCACCGTCCGTGGGCAGCGCCGGATGGCAGGCATCCGCGCCGAGGAACGGGGTGCACTCACCGTTACGAAGCTGGGTCACGAGCCGGTCCCATGCTCGGTCGTCCACGCCTGCTCCTAGCGGTCCGCCCCACGCGCCTCGCGACACCTTATAGCCGGCGGACTGTCGGAGTGGATACTGGGCAGGTCGGCGTGGGTGGCCGGCGGGCCGTCCCTCAGTTTGCCACGAAGCCGCCGTCCGGGCGCGTCCTCCAGCTCTTCGGAGGTGGCATATCTGTCACTCTGCGAGGACACACGCCGAGCCGCGATGCGCGGCCACGCCGCGGGGACGGCGGCGATCGCGGCCCGAATCGCGGCTTTCTCCCGATCGCGGGCCTGTCGCCGCCCGCGGCGAAACACCCGTGTGAGAATCCCGCATACCGGAGCAGAACAATGGCAACACCGGCCACCTGTGCGGAACCGCGGGAGAAGGATGGTGGGGTGGCCTCGTCGGCGACGTCGGGCGCCGTGCCGCGTTCTGCGGAACGCGGAGATCCACTCCGCACGCCAAGTGCGGCCATGTCGTCGGGCCTGCCGACGTGGCGCGCGGGTCCCTGCCAGTCTGCCCGTTCTGCGGGGCCGAACGCCCGAGACCGCCTTCCCTACGGAGCGCGAAGATCAGCTCCGCACCTCGACGGACGGCCGGGTCAGCTGGTCCTGAGAAGAGAAGCGGCGGCCGCTGCCACGCCCAGCCGGCCTGGTCGTCACGCCCTGGCCGCGTCATTGCTGGTCACGTACCCCGACTGCCGCCTTTACCACAAAAGGAACCCGCCCGGGGACAGCCGGTTCGGCGCGGCGGCGGGCTCGGGCGGGCCGCGTCGGGCGGGAAAACACGGCACGGTTAGATGTGCTGGTAGTCGGCGACCCGGCCGCCATGAGCCGCGGGCATAGTATTGTAGCGTCGCCTGAACAGCGGGGTGGAGGGCTTGGCTGTGAGCAGCGATCCGATAGAGGGTCCCGACGGTACCGGACGAGTACCGGCGGTGTGGGGGCACGTCCCGCAGCGGAACAAGAACTTCACCGGCCGGACCACTCTTCTCACCGAGCTACGCAAAAGGCTCATGGAGAAAACCACCGCGGTTCTGCCACAGGCAGTGTACGGACTGGGTGGCGTCGGTAAGACCCAGCTGGCTATGGAGTACGCCTACCGGTATGCGCATGAATATGATGCCGTCTGGTGGGTTTCGGCGGATCAGCCGGGTCTGATCCGTGCCGGCCTCGCGTCGCTCGCCCCTCGGCTCGGTCTGACGGTCCCGCTGGACCGGACCGAGGACGCGGTCGCCGCCGTACTGGACGCGCTGCGCCGGGGCGATCCCTATCGGAACTGGCTGATCGTCTTCGACAATGCCGACCAGCCCGAGGACCTCAAGGACCTGTTGCCACAAGGCCCTGGTCACCTGCTGATCACCTCGCGTAACCACCGGTGGCAGGGTCGGGTCGAGACGGTCGAGGTCGACGTCTTCACCCGCGAGGAAAGCCTCGACTTCCTCCGCCGCCGGGTGCCCAGCATGAACACGCGCGGCGCCGACCGTCTCGCCGAACAGCTCGGCGACCTCCCGCTGGCCCTGGAACAGGCCGGCGCCCTGCAGGCCGAAAGCGGCATGGCGGTGGACGAGTACCTGGAACTGTTCGCCCGCAACGCGAGCAAGGTGCTGGCCGAGAACCTGCCGTCGGACTACCCGCAGACCGTGGCCACCGCATGGAGCGTCTCCCGGGCCGAGGTGGAGCGACAGAATCCGCTGGCGCTGGAACTGCTGCGGCGCTGCGCGTTCTTCGGACCCGAGCCGATTCGCAGGGACATTTTCAGCAACGGCCGGTTCGCCCTGGACAAGCCAATGCGGGACTTCCTCGCCGACGGAATCCTGCTCGCCCGGGCGACCCGTGAGCTCGGTCGCTACGCACTGGCGCGCATCGACAACAACACGAACACCCTGCAGGTCCATCGGCTGATCCAGCTGCTGATCCGGGAGGAGCTGGCCGAGGCCGAGGTCGATCGGATGCAGCACGACGTCCACCAGATCCTCGCTGTGGCCGACCCCGGGAGCCCGGACGACCCCGCGCGCTGGCCGCTCTACGCCGACCTGTACGGGCATATCGTCGCGTCGGGTGTCGTGCACTGCCACGATTCCGGTTCCCGGCAGCTGTTCACGAACCTGGTGCGGTACCTGTACGCGTCCGGCGCCTTCTCGGCGGGGCTGGCGGAGGCCGAGCACGCGATCGAGCACTGGACCGTGGACTCCGGCGAGGACGACCGCCATGTGCTCGTCATGCGGGGGATCAAGGCGAACCTGCTGTGGACTACCGGGAGGTTCAACGAGGCCTACGAGCTGCGCGCGCCGACGCTCGAACGTATGCGGGCGACGCTGGGGCCGGGCCACGAGGAGACGCTGGCCGTGCTGAACGGGCACGGGGCGGATCTGCGAGCGCGCGGAGACTTCCAGGCGGCCCGCGAACTGGACGAGGAGTCGGTTCGCCTGCACCGGGAGGTGTTCGCCGAGCACCCGTTCACGTTCTACGCGCTGAACAACCTGGCCGTCGACTACGGCCTGACCAGCGACTACGCGAGCGCGCTCGCGCTGAGCGACCAGAACTACAAAGCCCGCCGGGTCTTCTACGGTCGGGACGACGACGTCCAGGTCGTTCTCTCGCTGGCGGCGGTGGCCCGGGAGCAGCGCCAGGCCGGGCACTACCTCCAAGGCCGCGACACGGCGGTCCGTGCGTACGGACTGTGTCGCGAGCTGGCCGCGCGGGGCACGATCAGTGAGCTGCTTCCGTGGGTACTTCGGATCGGCCGCGTCCTGTCCGTGAACCGCCGTAAGGCTGGAGATTTTCCAGGCGCTCTGGAAACGGCGCAGGAGATCTACGACAAATACACGAGGATCTTCGAGCCGAACCATCCGGACCGGTTGACAGCGGGCCTCAACCTCGGCAATGCATGGCGGGCCATGAGCCGGACGAACGAGGCGATCGAGCGCATCGAGCGGACGGTCAGCCGCTACGGCGAGACACTCGGCGAGAATCACCCGTTCACTCACGGGACGATTCTCAATCTTGCCCTCGTCCGACGTCAGGCGGGTAACCTAGTCGAGGCGCGCGAGCTTCTGGAGAAGGCGCTGGCCGGCCTCACCGCGAGTCTGGGACCTGGCCATCACTACACGCTGACCTGCCGGACGAACCTCGCCGCGGCGCTGTCCGAGGGCGGGGACGCCGACGTCGGCGCGCGGATGGGCGAGGAAATGCTGGGTCAGTTCCGGGAGCGCCTCGGCCGGAATCATCCGCACACCCTCGTCTGCGCCAGCAACCTCGCGCTCGACCTGAGGGTCGTCGGTCGCGAGCCAGAAGCGGACGAACTGTACACCGACACCATCGAGCGCTACCGGAAGGTCCTGGGCGACAGTCACCCGGATGTGGTCGCCTCGGTCGAGGGCGCTCGTCTTGACTTCGACTTCGAGCCCGCCGCGCTCTGAGCCTCGATCCACCGGCTGAGACAGCCTGCCTGCTTTCCCACCGCTCGGGAACGGTCAGGTAGGTCGCCGGCCGGCTGCCGTGAGCCAGGCGGACAACGCCTCCGGCCGTGCGTCGGCGCCGCCCAGCTCCCGAATTCGCCGGTGCACTGCCAGTACGACCTCCGGGCTGGACACGAGAACCCGCTGCTCGGGGACCGCCAGGCGACGGTGCGCGACCGCGAGGCCGGTCCAGGGTTCGACCCGGTCCGGAGCGCGGGCGACGTCCGACTGATAGGCGCGAGCGGCCCCCGCGTAGTCCATCGCCACGAGGAGAAGGTCGGCCCGGGAGGCCTCCCGGAGGGCGGTCGCGAGCTCGGCCGGGTTCTCCACGAGAGCGTCGAACCGCGCCGGGTCGAGTAGCCGCAGGTGAGCCAGTTCGACGTGCGGCTCGGGTGGCTCGCCGCGCGGCGCGCCCACCACCGTCAGCGGCATCGGCCCCGTGTCCGGGTTGGAGCGCGCCGCCAGCCAGGCCTCGGCCGCCGCGGTGACCCTGGCGACGTCGGGCCGCAGGTTGCGCAACCGCCACCGGATCCGGTGGACGGCGCCGATGTCCTGCGCCAACGCGAGCGCCGCCGGCGGCACCTGCTCGTCGGACCACGCCTCACTGCTCGCCGCCATCCCGGCCACGAACTCGGCTCCCAGCGCGGTCAGCAGTCTGGACGTACGCAGGACGGGGAGGGTGCGGCGCAGCGCGGCCTGCCACCTGGCGAACTCGAACTGAGCCAGTCGGGCCGGGGCGCCGCGTGCCGCTGACCGATACCGCCGCCAGAAGTCGGTCACCCCGAGATACGCGTATGCGCCGTGGAGGAGACCGCTGACCGGCCGCGGATCGGGTCGCCACGGGGCATAGTGCACCTCGTCGCCCGGCTCGCACAGCTCGACGACATCGATCAGGGCGAGCAGCTTCGTGTGCTGGAACTCGTGGACGAGCGTCACTGCGAGGCTGAGCCCGTCCTCGGGAGTGGTGAGGCCGAAGGCGCCGGACGAGTCGGCAGAGGTCGCGCTGACCTTCCAACGCTCGGGACCCGCCTCCAACGGCACCAGGCAGCGCGCGCTCGCCGCGATCGCGTCGGCCTGGTCCCGGTCGTGCCCGACCAGCACCGCCCAAGCCTCGTTCAGGCGGTCCTGCCAGGCTGCGACCGCGCCGGTTGGCACCCGACCTGCCGGCGGCAGGCCGGCGAACCCCCTGAACGGATCGATGTCGTCGAGCGCCAGGTCGATCCGCTGGTCGTTCGCCGTGCTCCGTAACCGCCGAAGCGGCAGCCAACGCCCGTCGGCCTCGGCTTGGCCGACGGGTTCGGGCGGTCGCTCGGCGGCCGTCGGCGCCGTCACGGTCGCCGTGGCGCCGCCGTGCAGAATCTCCACCCGGCCGGTGCCGCCCGAGCCGCGTGCCCGCGCCCAGCCGTCGGGAGCCTCGACCCGCACGAGCCCGAGCGTGGGCAGCATCACCGCGGACTCCCGGACGCGGACCGTCGTCTCGAACGACACGCCGGCGCGGACCGCCGCCGCGGCGGCGAGCGCGCCGAAATGCCCGAGGTCGGCGGCGAGCCGCGGCAGGTCCGGGGAACCGTCGTCGGGCGCCACCAGCTGGCGGAGGCACTGCATGGCCCAGGCTCCCACCGAGGGATAACGCAGCACCTCGGCGACCGGCTCGGGGCTCGCCCGATAGCAGGCGGCAAGCACGGCCTGCGCCTCGTCGAGCCCCGCGGCGGCGCACACGCCAGGAGCCTTCGTCCTGGCCACCTCGGCGACGGCATACACGAGTAGAATCCGCTTGCTCAGCTGCATGGACCGCAGTTCGGTGATCGTGGCGATGCCGCCGCCGCCCGCGGCCAACACGTCGAAATGGGCTCTCGCCAGCCGGTGCGCCCGGGCCGGGTGCGGCGCGTTCATCGCGGCCGCCGCAGCACCCGGGCCAGGTCGGCCCGTACCCGACCGCGAATGTGACGTACTAGCGCCAACAGATCCGGGCAGTAGACCGAAGGATTGTCGAAACCGGTGTCGGTCCGGTATCGGTGCGGGTAGAAGCCGCCGCCGCAGGTATCACGCACCTCACAACTCCGGCATTCGGCCGCGAGCGCGGCGACACCCGCCTGACGGCTGAGGATGGCCGGGTCCCGCAGCGCGAGGTCGAGCGGTCCGTCCGCCACCGACAGCCCGGTGGCGGCCGCACCGTCATAGGCGGCCTTCAGGGCGTCGACCTGCTCGAGCATCCCGTCCGTCTCGACCACCAGCACGGTCGACGGCGTCAGGCCGACCGATTCCGTCTCGCTCGCGCCGCCGAGCAGCAGTTGGATGATCTCGGAGAACAACCGGACATCCACCAGCCGGCGGGGTTCCTCGTACCAGCGGTCGAAAATGGCGATCAGCCAGTCCGCGTAGGGCGTGCCCGGGTCGTCCGGCCGCCGGCCGGGAGGCGGGGCACTCCACGTCCCATGTGGGAGAAGAAAGTCGATCGTGGGCGGGGAATAGCCGAGAAGCTCGTCATAGACCGCAAGCGGATCGTTCGCGAGGTCCACCACGCATAACAGACCGGAAAACAAAGCGCGGTGTGCCGGGGCGCCGAGCAGGTCAAGGGCGGCCGCGACCCGGGCGTGGCTTCCTCGCCCGTCAGCGAACCGTCGGTGCCGGTCGTGGGCCACCACGGGGCCGTCAAGACTGACGCCGACACGGACGGCGTGCCGGTGCAGGACAGCCAGGGTTGTCTCGTCCAGGAGCACGGCGTTGGTCTGGATCGCGAACTGGACGTCGACCCGCGCCGGGATCGCCGCCCGCAGCGCCGTCAGTGCCTCGTCCAGCCAACGAGCACCGGCGAGCAGGGGCTCGCCACCATGCAGGACGATCCGGACGGCCGAGAGCCGATGGGCCTCGGCGTGCTCGCCGATGCGGTGGGCGACGCGGGCGAGGATGTCGGCCGCCATCACCACGGGCCGCTCGCGCCAGCTCTGGTCGGCCATCTCGTAGACGTAGCAGTAGTCGCAGGCCAGGTTGCACCGGCTGACCACCTTGAGCACGAACTGGCGGAACGGTTCGGGTCCTGGTCGCCCGGCAGAAAGTGACAGCTGACTGCTCAGGTCGGTGGGATACGTACGCATCCCGGCCACCCCGACGGCGGAATTCGTCATGCCCGCGCTGGCCTCTCCCACGATTTCCCGGCCAGGTCTAAACGGACGACTGGAATCCGGCGATCGCGCCCGCCGGGTTCTGGGCGTCCCGAAAGAATCGCCGCAGAGAACAGGCGAGTGGTGAATTCGAGGAGAATTCTCCGCCCTGCTCGGTCAGCATCGCTCTCACCTGCTCAAGATCATCCTTTGTCAAGTCGACGAGGCTGGTCGTGATCTCGGGCGGAGACCCGTTCACCCGCAATCCCTCCCTTTCCGTGCCGGCAGAGCAGACCGGCTCGCCGTCGTGAGTCGTCCGGCCCGGCCGTGGATCGTCACAACCAGTGCGCAGTCCCGCGCCGAGTCGTAGGAATTTACAGTGTCAGATCTTTGCGAGAGCCGCGCAACCAGTGTGCCTGGACCCGCGGCGGCGAAGGATGGCAAGGTCCCTTTCCGCTGGATCCGGATAAATGCTGGTCAGGGCTGGCTGAGGCCGGGTGCGCGTCTGATCGCGGCGGCCGCAGCCCGGGCATCCCGACCCGCTCGTCACGCCCGCGTCGCCGCCGAGGACACGACCTAGCGACGCGCGACCGGGGGCCGCGGTGGCGTCCGTGCTCGTGCTGGTCGGGCGCTTGCCGGTCGGGCGGGTGAATCCGTCGACATCGGCTGTGGAACTCGGCCTACGGTGGGTCGGCGGGCGGAAATTGTGGCGAGGCGGGCGGTGGAGGCGGCGTGCACGAGATGCTGGCGGAACTGGTCGGGGCGCTGCCGGCGGGGGTCGTCGCGACCGAGCCGGAACTGCTGGAGAAGTACCGGCGCGACCGGGCGGCCGACCCGAACGCGGGAACCCCGCTCGCGGCGGTGCGCGCCGAGACCACCGAGCAGGTCCAGACAACGGTCCGCTGGGCCGCGCGGCACCGGGTGCCGGTCGTCGCGCGCGGCGCCGGCACCGGCCTGTCCGGTGGGGCGACCGCTGTCGACGGCGGGATCGTGCTGTCGCTGGAGCGGATGCGGTCCGTTCACGTCGACCCGGTGAGCAGGATCGCGGTAGCCCAGCCGGGGGCGCTGAACGTCGAGGTCAAGGCCGCGGCGGCGACGCACGGGCTGTGGTACCCGCCGGACCCGTCGTCGTTCGAGATCTGCTCGATCGGTGGCAACGTGGCGACGAACGCCGGCGGTCTGTGCTGCGTGAAGTACGGGGTGACGACGGACTACGTCCTGGGCCTTGAGGTCGTGCTGGCTGATGGCGCGGCGGTCCGCCTCGGTGGCGCCCGGCTGAAGGATGTCGCGGGACTGTCGCTGACGAAGCTGTTCGTCGGCAGCGAGGGAAGTCTCGGGATCGTCACCGAGGCGACGTTGCGCCTGCTTCCCGCGCAGCCGCCGACCTGCACCCTGGTCGCGACCTTCCCCACGATGGCGGCCGCGACCTCCGCGATCCTCGCGATCACCGCGGAGATGCGCCCCGCGATGCTGGAGCTCATGGATCGGACCTCGATCAACGCGGTCGAGGACATGTTCCGGATGGGACTGGACCGGTCGGCGGCCGCGCTGGTCGTCGCCCGCACCGACGCCCAGCACCAGTCCGGCGCGGACGAGCTGCGCTCCATGGTCGAGGCCTGTGAGAAGGCGGGAGCGACCGAGGTCCTCGCGACGGACGACCCGGACGAGGGCGAGGCCTTCGTCGTCGCCCGGCGCAGCGTGATCACCGCGCTGGAACCCCTCGGCACCCTCCTGCTCGAGGACGTCGGGGTCGCGCTGCCCCGGCTGCCCGAGCTCGTCGCCGGTGTCGAGGCGATCGCGGCCGCCCGCGACGTCACGATCGCCATCGTCGCGCACGCGGGTGACGGCAACACCCACCCGCTGATCGTGGTCGATCCGACCGACGCGGAGATGGCCCGGCGCGCCGACCTGGCGTTCGGCGAGGTCATGGCCCTCGCGCTGCGCCTCGACGGCACCATCACCGGCGAGCACGGAGTCGGGCGCCTCAAGCTGCCCTGGCTGTCCGACCAGCTCGGCCCAGAGGTCCTGGACCTGAGCTGGCGCATCAAGAACGCCCTGGACCCGCTGAACATCCTCAACCCCGGCGCCGCGCTCCCACCGTCGAACACCCCCCAACCTCGCCATCACCCCTGACCGCCATGGTCGGCCCGTCGCGTTGATTCCCGTTTCAGCCCTCTGGTGGCTGCGAAACAGGCCCGCGGACGACCACCAGAGGGCCAGAACAGCGATCAAGGCCACTTCGGAGGCGGCCGTCGGCGTCTCAGGTGGGGCGGTCGGCGGTGAGGACGGCGAGGTCCAGGTGGTGCCAGGTCACGGTGGGGGAGAGGCCGGCCTGGCGGAGCCAGGTGAGCTGGTCGGGGAGGCGGCTGGGCTGGTCGAACTCGTCCTCGACGGGAGTGACGATGTCGGCCGGGTCTTCGGGGACGACGATGTCCGCGAGGACGAAGCGGCCGCCGGGGGCGAGCACGCCGGCGACCCGGGCGAACAGGTCCAGCTTGCCGGGGCCGTCGAGATGGTGGACGGCGAGCGCGGACACGACCAGGTCGAAGGGGCCGGCGGGCAGCGGGTCCTCCAGCCGGCCGACGACGAACTCGACCCGGTCGGCCGGCAGGTGCTCGCGGGCGGCGGCCAGCATGCCGTCGCTCTCGTCGAGGGCGACCAGGACCGCGGCCGGGTGGGCGGCGAGGACCCGCCGGCTCGTCTCGCCGGTGCCCGCGCCCAGGTCGAGCGCGCGGGCCACGGCGCGGCCGGCGCTCGCCGCCGCGACCTCGTCCTGGAGCCGTTCGTAGTCGGGTACCTCGCTGAGCACCATCGCCAGGTAGGTCTCGGGGTCGAAGTGGAACTGGCCGACCGGTGCCGCCTCGCTCATGGGTGGCATTCTGCCGGCGCCGGGCCGGTCGGGGGACCGGTCCGGCGGGCTGGCCGCGAAATCCGCCCAGATCAGGTGATGCGCAGGTCCTCGGTGTTGTGGAAGCGGCGGGTGCCGAAGATGACGAGGAGCACGGCGAACGCGCAGGTGACCACGATGCCGACCCAGGACCGGCCGTGCCCGAGCATCAGGGCCCGGACCGCGTCGGTGGTGTGGCGCAGCGGGTTGGCGTCGGCGGTGTCGTTCAGCCAGGTCGGGGCGAACGACAGCGGCAGGAAGATCCCGGACAGCAGCAGCAGCGGCAGCGAGAAGCCCTGGATGACCGGCGCCAGCGCGTCCTCGCTGCGCAGCACCAGCGCGAGCCCGTAGCCCAGGCAGGACAGGCCGACACCGAGGGCCATCAGCACGACGGCGGCGACGACCAGGCCCGCGTGCAGGTGCAGCCCGAGCGGAACGGCCAGGCCGACGAGGATCGCGCCCTGGATGACGACGAGGGTGGCGTCGCGCAGGGCGCGGCCGAGCAGCAGCGCCAGCCGGCTGATCGGCGTCACCGACAGCCGCTCCAGCACGCCGGCCCGCATCTCGGACAGCAGGGCGAACCCGTTGAACGCGCAGTTGAACAGGACGAGCTGGACCAGCAGGCCGGGCACGAACACGTCCCAGCTGCTGGTTCCGGCCGGCAGGCCGCGGGTGACGCCGCCGTTCTTCAGCAGCGGGCCGAACAGGTAGAGGTAGAACAGCGGCTGCGCGAGCCCGATGATGATCCAGCTCGGTTCCCGCAGCACCGCGCGCACGGCGCGGGCGTAGGTGAGCCGGACGTCGGAGAAGAAACGCATGGAAGGGCTCCCAGTCGAGGAGTCGAGAAGTCGAAAGGTCAAGCGAACGTGGGCGGGCCGGGGAGACCACCCGGGCGGGCGGACGCGCGGACCGCGCCGGCGGTGAGACCGGACCGCGCCGGCCGCGTCGGCGGCCCCGCGGGAGCGGTCAGACCTGACGGCGCTGGTCAGACGCCGGCGGCGGCGGCGAGCGGGTGGCCTGTGGCGGTCAGGAAGACGTCGTCGAGGCTCGGCCGGGTCAGCGTGAGGGTGAGAACCGGGGTCGACAGGCCGTCGAGCAGGCGCAGCAGGTCGGTGACGGCGCGGGAGCCGTCCTCGACGTACACCCGCAGCGTCCTGTCGTCGACGACCTCGACGTCGCGGCACCAGGGCTGCTCGCGGACGGTCGGGCTGACCGCCTCAGGGCCGCCGGGGGGCAGCGTGACGACGATGCCGTCACCGGCGACCTGGCTCTTCAGCTCGTCCGGCGGCCCGGTCCGCGCGACCTTGCCCTGGTGGATGATCGCGACCCGGTCGCAGAGCTCGTCGGCCTCCTCCAGGTAGTGGGTCGTGAGCAGGATCGTCGTCCCGGCGTCGCGGACGGCCCGCAGCTCGGCCCACACCTCGGCCCGGCTCGCCGGGTCCAGCCCGGTCGTGGGCTCGTCGAGCAGCAGCAGCTCGGGGGAGTTGACCAGGCCGACCGCGATGTCGAGGCGGCGGCGCATGCCGCCCGACCAGGTGCCGAGGCGCCGGTCGGCCGCGTCGGTGAGGCTGAACCGGGCGAGCAGGTCGTCGGCCCGGGTGAGCGCGTCGGTCTTGGACATGCCGAACACCCGGCCCTGCATGACCAGCTCCGCGCGGGCCGTCTCGGCCGAGTCGGTGCCGCCGCCCTGCGCGACGAACCCGATCCGGCGGCGCACCGCGGCTCGTTCCTTCGCCACGTCATGGCCGGCGACGAGGGCCGTGCCCGAGGTCGGCGGCAGCAGGGTGGTCAGCATGCGCATGGTGGTCGACTTGCCGGCGCCGTTCGGGCCGAGCAGGCCGAAGACCTCGCCACGGTCGACGACCAGGTCGATGCCGTCGACGGCGACGACCGGGTCGGCGCGCCGGGACCGGCGGAACTCCCGGCGCAGCGCCTGGGTTGTGATCATGTGGCGTCCGTTTCGGATCGTTTTCCTGCATGGAACTTGTCTGAGTGAGTAAGGCAATGCGATAGTGAGATAGCGTTGGTCACGGTGTCAAGGCCCGGTTTCGTCGCGTCCGCGCGGCGTGCCCGGATCGCACTGGCCCGACCGGGTGGGACCGGACGGCGTCGGCACCCGGCCCGGCAGGGAGGTAGCGGTGATGGAGCGGCAGACGCGGGACGCCGACGTCGACCTGGAGGTGCTGCTGCGGGAGCTGGTGTCCGCCGCGCAGCTGTTCCAGTCGGCGGCCGGGCTGCGGGCCCGGCTCACGCCGACCGAGCTCGCGGTGCTGGCGATCGTGCGCTCCAACCCGCGGGTGGCGGGGCAGCTCGCCGTGGCGACCCAGCTGACCACCGGCGCGATCACCAGGGTGCTCGACGGCCTGGAGCGACGTGGCTACGTCACCCGGCTGCCCGATCCCGGCGACCGGCGCCGGGTCGTCGTGACGGCCGTCGCCGAGCGCCTCGCCGCGCTCGACGTCATGTTCGGGCCGATGACCGCGGCCGCGGCCGCCATCCAGGCGAAGTTCAGCCCCGCCGAGCAGGCGACCGTCGCCCGGTTCCTGGTCGCGACCACCGAGATGCTGCGCGACCAGACCGACACCCTGCGCGACGATCCGGGGGTCGGGGCCACCCCGGTGACCCTGGGGGCGCCGCTGGGCACGGCCACCCAGGCCCGGCTGCATCTCGCCGGCGGCCTGAAGCAGCTCCAAGTCGTGGCCGGCGGTAAGGACTTCCCCACCGACAGCCTCTACCAGGGCGACTTCGCCGGCGCGGCCCCGACCAGCGAGGTCATCGTGCGCCCGGACGAGACCGAGGTGCGCGTCCAGTTCGGCCGGCGCGGCCGGACGCTCTGGCGGGCCGGCTCGGGGTCCTCGACGCTCACCCTCAACCCACGGGTCGCCTGGGCCGTCGACGTCCGCGGCGGCGCCCAGCACCTCGCCGTCGACCTCACCGGCGCCACCACGCGGTCGTTCTCGCTGACCGGCGGCGCCAACGACCTGAGACTGCGCCTCGGCCCGCCCGCCCACGGCGCCCGGGTCTCGCTGACCGGCGGCGCGAAGTCGCTGCGCCTCGAACGTCCCGCCGGCGTGTCCGTCAGCCTGCGGATTCGCGGCGGCGCGAGCGACGTCGTCGTCGACGGCCAGCGGCAGGGCCCGATCGGCGCCCTGACCCAGACCATCGGCCAGGGCTCGGCCGGCTACGAGTTCGCCCTGACCGGCGGGGTGAGCCACCTCGAGATCGCGACGCTGTCGTAGCCGCGCCGGAAGTTTCACCCGGCCCGCGCCGGAGCCTGGACGCTCACCGCGGCGCCGGCGACCGGGGCGTCCCAGTCGATGTGATGGCGCATCGGCCACGAGAACGACTCGGGGTTCATGAGCCTCATCGCGACCGGCATCATCAGGTCGCGCAGCACCCGGGCCACCGGCCCCGCGGCCTTGTCGCTGTTGGTGCGCTCGCCCATCTTGATGATCTTCTCGACGCGGGCGCGGCGCAGGCTCTCGTAGCCCGCGAACGCCTCCTGATGCGGCAGGTCACGCAGGCAGCGGGCGAGCTCGACGGCGCTCTCCAGGGCGAGCGACGCGCCCTGCCCGGAGCTGGGCGACGTGGCGTGCGCGGCGTCGCCGATGAGGACGGCCCGGCCGCGGTGCCAGACCGGGACGGTCGGCAGGTCCTCCATGCCGCCGACGGAGATCAGGTCCGCCGGGTCGGTCCGGGCGATCAGGTCGTCCATCCGCAGCCCGTCGCCGGCGAACGTCTCGCGCAGCAGCTTCAGCCAGCCGGCGGGGTCGGTGGCTCGGGTCTCGGCCGCCGTCGTCGACGCCGCCCGCGGCAGGTTGGCGAACCAGCCGCCCGAGCCGTCCTCGTCCAGCACGTAGCCGAAGAAGGCACGCCGGCCGAAGACGAAGTGCATCTCGGACCCGGTCGTCCCGATCCGGCTGGCGTCGACCGGGCCGGGACCGAGCCGCGCGCCGAAGCCGAGCAGGCCGACGTACCGGGGCGCGGGCGCCGCCGGGTCGAGCAGTGACCGGACCCGGGACCGGATGCCGTCCCCGCCCCCCCGGGCGGGGGGGGGGGGCGGGGGGGGGGGGGGGGCGGGCGCCGCGGGGTCGAGCTTGCACCGCCCCGGGGACCGGAGGCGGACGGCCCCGAGGAGGACGTCGGCGCGGGCCGTGGTGCCGTCGGCGAACACGGCGGTGACACCGTCCGCGTCCTGGTCGACGGCGGTCAGCCGCCGGCCGTACTCGACGCGGACACCGCGGCTGGCGGTGGCGTCACGCAGCGCCCGGTAGAGGTCGGGGCGCCACAACAGCCGCTGGGCTGGCAGGCCGGCGGGCGAGCCGAGGGTGGCCAGCCGGCGGCCCTTGCCGTTGCGCATCACCATCGAGGTGATCGGCGAGCCGAGCTCCTCGACGACGCCGGCCAGGCCGACCGCGGCCAGGGCGTCCAGGCCGTTCGGCGCGATGCTCAGCGTGCCGCCGACGCCGTCCGCCGTCGTGTCGTACGCCTCGTAGACGGTGGCCTCGATGCCGGCCTGGCCGAGGGCGAGCGCGGCCACCGGCCCGGCGATCCCACCGCCGATGACGATGGCGCTTCTGGTGATGGACATGGGGGATCCGCCTTTCACAGCAGGGGGGCGTGGATGAGGGCAGGCCGACGGAACGCCTCCCGGCGGGGGTGGCGGCGGCGCCCGGAGGCGGGCAGGGCCGCGTGGCCCGGGAGGGGTCGGCCTGAAGGAAGGTGCAGCGGTCACGCCGCCCGGCGAGGCCGGCGGCGGTACCTCTAGTTCCGGGGAGCGAGCCCCCGTCGGAGGATGGTTCTCAGGCCTGTGGCTCGGCTGGTCCCGGCGGCGCCTGTGCGGTCATGGCCGCGTGCACCTGGGCCCAGCCCGGCCCCCAGCCGGCCACCGGGTCGGTGATCCGGGTGATCAGGCGCTCGACGAAGGCGGCCTCGGTGTCGAGCTGGGCGACCCGGAACTCCTCCTCGATCAGGAAGAGTTCGGGAACTCCCTCGGCGAGCGAGTCGTCGATCAGCTTCTGGGCCTCGGCCCGCCGCGCGGCGAGGCCGGTCAGCCGCGAGCGCAGCCTTTCGACGGCGTCGTCCGGGTGCAGCGCGGCGATCAGCGACAGTGCGGAGACGAAGTTCGGGTACTCGTGCTCCGGCTCGCTGACCAGCTCCCGTAGCCAGTCGTGCAGCTCGGCGCGGCCGCCGTCGGTGATGGCGTAGACGGTCCGTTCCGGGCGCTGGCCCTCGCGGGTCGTCTCCAGCTCCGTGACGAAGCCGGCCTTCGCCAGCTGCTGGACGACCATGTAGAGGGAGCCGTGGTTGAACTTGATGCTGCGGTCGTCGCCGTAGTCGCGCAGGGTCCGGCTGAGCTCGTACGGGTGCATCGGGGCGCGGCTCAGGTAGGCCAGGACCGCCAGTCCCAGCAGGTTGCCGACCTTGCGCCGCGCGGCCAACCCGTTCTCCCTCCGACACCCTTGTCACCTCCATCCTGCCTTGTCGCCGCCCGCACCACGATCCGTCAGTGACAACTATCCAGTCCTGACTAATCGTTGTCAACCACTTTGGGCCCCGGCGGAAGCGGGGGCCGTGGCCTGTGTCCCGTCTCGGTGCGCATGGTTGCGTCATGGCGACCTGGCTGGCGGGTTGTCGCCATCGAGGCTCGCGGACCAGATTCGGTGAGACTCCCCGATGGGACATCCCGCGCGGGTCAGTATTGATCTTGGGCTACGAGACGGAACAGCCGGACCGGTGGAGGCCTTGGGCCAGGTCGGTCAGCGTACGTACCTGTCGAGGAAGGCCACGATGGCCGGGAATCGGTCACCCCGCGGGTAGCTCGCGCCGTGCCCAGCGCCCGGCACGACGGTCAGGTCGACCTGGCCGCCGGCGGCCCGCAGCCCGTTCGCGAGCTCCTCGGACTGCTGATACGGGACCGTGCAGTCGGCCTGGCCGTGTTCGATGTCGAACGGCGGAGGCACCTGACCGGAACCGACATAGGTCAGCGGGTTGGCCAGCCACACGAGACCGGGAACCGTGGTGATCTGGTGGCCCAGCAGCCTCGACTCGTAGCCGCTCGGGCTGTCGTGGGTCAGGGCGCTGGCCGGACATCCGTCCGCTCGCAGCTGACCATCGATCGCCGTGAAGTCGACCGGGCCAAAGAGGTCGACGACGGCCCTGACCGTGCTCGGGACGTTGATGTTGCCCAATGCCGCGTCGTCGGGCGACGCCACGTGGCCCCAGGTACCGACCATCTCGGCGAGGTAGGCGCCGGCGGACTCGCCGAGCGCGCCGAACCTGGCCGGGTCGAGGTCGTAGCCGGCAGCGTTGGCGCGCAGCCAGCGGATCGCCGCCTTGACGTCGACGACGGGCGCCGGGAAGACTCCCTCGGGCGCGAGTCGGTAGTTCACGTTGGCGACCGCATATCCGTGCGCGACGAGCGACGCCGCCGTGTCGTCGAGGTCCGACTTGTCGCCGCCGATGAAGCCGCCGCCGTGGATGAGGACGACGACCGGCAGCTTGCCGTCCGGGTGTAGCGGCCGGTAGAGGTCCAGCCGCTGCGCGGGCGAAACCGACGCATACGCCACGTCCCGGTCCTCGTACAGCGCCACCCGTGAGCCGTTGAATCCGACCAGCGTCGTGGGCTGGCAGCCAGCGACGGCGAGCGCGACGAGCGCGACGAGCGCCGCGATCAGCCCGACAGCCGCAGGTCGATGGCCGCGTCCGGGCGTCGTCCGCCCGAATCGCCGCGATGACTCACGCAGCTCCCGGCTCGCCCAGATTGTCACAGCGTGCATCATCCTCGGCCGGCCCCGCTAGCGCCACAACGGACATCCGATGCTCGACCACCTGGTTCCGGGCGTCCGTTCGACTCGGCTGACCGCCGTACGGCCCGGCTCGGGCCGGGCCACCCGGACGGCTACGCGTGCGGCGGGCGGAGGTCGAAGATGGTGCGGCGGACCTCGTCGATGGTCTGGTCGAGGTCGGAGATCGCGGTCGTCATCCGGACCGCGCCCTGCTCGGGGACCTGGCGTACCAGCGACTGCAGGCGCAGGCCGACGGAGAACAGCCGCTGGATGACCAGGTCGTGCAGCTCGCAGGCGATCCGGTCGCGGTCCTCGAAGACGGCGAGGCGGGCCCGGTCCTCCTGCATCTGGGCGAGCTCGACGGCCGCGGCGACGACGTTGGCGACCGACTGGACGAAGTGCGCCTCGTCGCGGGTGAACCGGCGATGGGTGTGGCTGTGCGCGGTCAGGACGCCGAACGCCCGGCTGCCGACGCCGATCGGCGCGCCCACGGTCGCCACCGCGCCGTCGCCCTGCAGCCAGCCCTCCAGCCTGAGGTCGGCCCGGCCCGGCAGGTCGTCGATGACGAGCGGCTGGCAGGACGACAGCACCTGCGACACGAAGGAGTCGGGCGCCGCCGAGACCGCGCCGGCGGCCCAGGCGCCTCCGTGGCGGCCGTAGCAGGTCCGCACGTGCGCGTAGACACCGCCGCCGGACTTGCCCTCCTCGACGTCGCCGCCGTCCGGGCCGGGGCGGGCGACCACGACACCGCCCGCGCCGTCGAACGTGAGCTTGTGGGTCTGGCCGCGGGCCGACGCCATCTCGACGCACTCGATCAGGTCGCAGCGCTCGACCCCGAGCGTGGTCGCGACCAGCTCGACGGCCTCGCGCAGCAGTGCCGGCACGTCCAGGGTCGTCAGCGCCCGCTGGCCGAGGTAGGCGAGCGCCGCCTGCTGGCGCTCGGCACGGCGCAGGTCGGTGACGTCGGAGAGCATGACGGCGACCCGGGTCTCGCCGTTCTCCTCGATCGGAATGACGGTGGCCCGCAGCGAGCGGCGCGGCCCGAGCGCGGCGCGTGCCTCCTCGGGCCCGCCGGCGGCCCCGGTCTCGGCGACGACGGCCGCGGCCGCGCCGGCCAGCACGTCGAAGTCGCCGATCTGGGCGGTCTGGGTGCGCCGGGCGGTGGCGACCAGGCCCCACGGGCCGTCCAGCGCCGGGCCGCCGACGACCGCGGGGCGGACGTGGGCCGTGAGCGCGTCCAGCGCGTCGCCGACCTGCGTGCGGGCGCCGGCGAGCCGGTCGACCACGCGGGAGGCGCGGCGCACCGTGTCGTCGGGGTCGTAGATGACGATCCCGACCGGGAGGTCGTCGATCCGGCCGCCGGTCGGGATCAGCTCCAGCAGCGCGCCCTGCTCGGTGGCCATCTCGGCGCCGAACCGGGACTCGGTGACGTCGATGATCGTGCCGATGTTGCCCACGACGTCGCCGGAGTCGTCGCGCAGCACCTTGGCCCGGATCTGGACCCGTCGGTAGCCGTCGGCGGTGCGGTAGCGGGTCTCGTGGTGGCAGTGGTCCGCGCCGCCGACGACCACCGCCATGAACAGGGCGATGGTGTGCTCGAGCTCCTCGGGGTGGACGTAGTCGATGAACCGGTTCCCGAGGCTCGCGTCGATGTCGAACCCGGTGAGCCGGGTCCAGGCCGGGTTCAGGTACGTCCAGCGGCCCTCGGCGTCGGTGCGGAAGACGACCTCGGCCAGCGTGTCGAGCAGGTCGAGCGCGGCGAGCCCGACGGACAGCGGCCCGGTGGGGTCGGCGGGCGGGTCCGGTTGGGTGGCCGGCGGGCGCGAGGCGGGGGGTGCCAGGCGCACCGGGCTCAGCGCCGCCGTCGCCAGCGAGGTCGAAGCCACGGGCGGCCCGCCGGGGCTGGCCGGCGCGGCCGGAAGCTGGCGCGGCGGCGGGAAGTCCGATCGGGTCGTGTCCTCGTCCAGCGGGCTCTGAGCCCGCCCGGTGCCGGTCGGTCCTGTGCCGTTCTGCGGCGGCCTGGTGAGCGGGCCGCCGACCAGCTGGCCGGCCAGGCCGTTGCCCGCCGCGCCCTGGCCGGGCGGGGTGAGACCGGCCGCCGGCGTGGCCGCGGGCCGTGGCGCTGGCGGGATGGCGGCGGGCGGCGTGTAGGCGGGCGGGATGGCGGTGCGCGGGGTGTATCCGAGCGGGGCCGGGCCGGATGACGCGGCGGGCGCGCCGGCGGCCGGGTGGTCGTCGGAGCCGGCCGGCCCGTCGCTGCGCTCGGCGAACGCGGCGCGCCAGGCGCCGAACCCGGCCGTGGGGAGAGGACCGGTGCCGTCCTGGTCCGGACCGGGGCCGGTCGGGTGGTCGGGCCCGGCCGCGTCGCGCGCGGCAGGGTGGCCGTTCGCGTCCGTCCCGTCGCCCTGGTGAGCGGGAACTCTGTCCGCCCGCCCGGAACCGGGTCCCACCGCGTCCGTCATGCCCACGCCGTCCCCGCCTCCTCTGGCATCGACCAGCGCCGGCGACACCGCGCGCGGGCCCGCCCGGAACGCCTGCGCAGAACGGTGCGCGGCTCGATACCGTTTCGACACCGTACGCGCTCGCCGTGTGCGTCGTCACGACGCTGGACGGATCCGTGCCCGCGCGTACCCGGTTCGCACCTTGAGGCCGCGTCTGGGAAGGCTTGTCCTGGGCGCCAACTGGCCTGGCGTGCCGGTCCCGCGATATCCCGCGCCGAAAACCTGCCAGTTGGTCATGGGTAACGCGGACAATTCCGCGCCGCGCCATTCCCGGCGTGCCGGCGCGGGTGACGTGACACGTTCACGGCCACACCCGGGTTCGCCGCGCGCATCCAGGGCCTCACGCCGACGGACCGGCTGACGGTATTCGAGGGACGGTCCGCGGGGAATGGGAAGGCGGCGTCTCCTGGCCGCGGGAAAGCCGGCGGACCTGCGCGGATGTGGCCTCGCGTTGTCCTCCCGCGCCGCCGGCGTGAATCGGCCCGGCGCGGTCCTAGGGTGGCGCAATGGGGGATTCGATCAGGCAAATACGCAGTGTGGGCAGGCACCGGGCACCGGCGCGGCGGCCCGCCGCCACGTCAGTGGCTTTCGTTCTCGGTGTCACCGTGGCGGCGACGGTGACGTTCGCCGCCTCGCCAGCCCTGGCGGACGGCCCGGTGCCGCTCACCGGCCTGGCGGCCTACCAGCCGTCCCTGGCACCCTGGTACACGCCCGAGCAGGTCGATGACTGCCTGGCGGGCAGCGACGACTGCGTCCCGGTCACCATCGGCCGGATGAGCGCGATCTTCGACGCGCGGGCCGCCGCCTGCGACCACCTGGCGCCGTTCGCGCTGGCCTACCTGCGGACCACCCAGGAGTACCAGACGGTCGCCGCCGAGCCGGGCTTCTTCCAGGACCCGCGTTTCGTCAACGTCGAGGACGCGTTCTTCGCCGCGTACTTCTTCAGCGCGTATGACAACTGGAATGCCGGCGACACGGCGGCCGTGCCACAGGCCTGGCAGATTGCGTTCGGCGCCGCGCGGGACAGGACCATGTCGGGCCTGGGCGACATCCTGCTGGGGATGAACGCCCACATCAACCGGGACCTGCCGTACATCCTCGCCGCGCTCGGCCTTGTCGCCCCGGACGGCAGCAGCCGGCATGACGACCACGAGAAGGTCAACGTCTTCCTGAACATGATCGTCACCTCGCTGCTCGACGAGGAGGCGGCCAGGTTCGACCCCACGGTCAACGACCTGAAGAGCCCGTTCGGCATCACCTATGACGCGTTCATGGCCATCATCGTCGGTTGGCGGGAGAACGCCTGGCTCAATGCGCAGCGCCTCGTCGACGCGCGGACCCCGGCAGCCCGGTCCGCCGTCGCGGCGAGCATCGAGACCGGGTCGGTGGTCCTGGCCCGCTCCGTCCAGGCGAGCTTCGGCTACCCGCCGCTGCTGAACGTCGGGCTGGCCGCGTCCCGGGACCGCTACTGCGCCGCGCACCACGGCTGAGCCGCACCGGCCGCCCGACCCGGGCGAGCCGTCGCGGCCACCCGTCGGCCCAGGCCAGCCGTGGGGAGGTTCGGGCTGGTCAGGTGAGTCGTTGGGCACAAGGCCGGCCGGTTCGCCGGAACTCGGTGCATGATCGACTGGGAGTCCCGGGCGATCGGCGCGGGCCGGGGTGGGCGGGGAGGCACGGCGTGGCGCGCGCGGCGGCCAGGGAGTTCCCGGAGACCAGGATGCGGGTGGGCCCCACGATCCGGGGGGACGGCCTGCGGGTGTCGATGCTCGTCGGCCCGTGGATGAACGGGCCGGACGGCGTGCCGACCGGCGGCTCGCTCGGAGTGATCCTCGACGACGCGGTCGGTGTCGAGGTGCACAACCACCGCCCGCCTGGCACCCACTCGGTCACCACCGAGCTGGCGCTCGACATCGTCGTCCCGCCGCCGTGGTCGGGTCCTGAGTTGCTGGCCACCTCTAAGGTGGCCGGCGTCGGCCCCGCCGACGGGGTGTCCCGGGCCGAGATCCGGGCCGGCGACGGGCAGCTGGTCGCGATCGGCACCGGGCGTAGCCGGTTCGTCCCGGCCGAGGGCATGCACGCCGCTGCAGCCGCCCTCGAGCAGGACCCGCCGCCACGGGTGACGCCAGCCGACCACCGCGACCTGCTGGAGGTCCTCGGCGTCGCCGACCTGGCGGGGGCGCTCACCTTCGACCCCGATCTGACGACCGACGGCGAGATCGCTCGCCAGCACGCCGTCTCCCCGATCCCGGCGCCGCGGCCGAGCGCCGAGGCGCCGCCGCTGGCCGCCCGGCCCAACGGCCCGGCGGGGGCCGCCGTCGCCGTGCTCCAGGCGTCGGTGGCCAGGCTGGTGGTGCCGCCGGTCGAGGCCTTCGGCAACGCGAGCGGCACGATGCACGGCGGCCTGCTGCTGACCTGCTCGGATCTGGCGGCCGCCGGGCTCGCCGGTGCGCTGACGTCGGTGCCAGCGTCGGACTACACGACGTCGGTGCGGATGAACCTGCTGCGACCGGCGGTGCTGACCGCCCCGGTGATCTTCACGGCGAGCGTGGTCCATCGCGGCCGCGCGCTGTCCGTCTACCGGGTCACGTCCCACGGGCCGGCCGGCAAGCCGTACACGGTGGCGACGATCACCCGCGCGGCCCGGCCGGACCAGGCACGCTGAGCCCGCGGCTCCCGCGCGACCGGGTCGGCGCCGCCGACGACGGGTACCGCGCCACCTGACGAGCCCGGCGAGCGTTCGGCCCCGAAAGCCCGGCCCGCCGCCACGGTGGGGGAGTCGCGGCGGCGGGCCGAGGGTCTTTCGCCGGGAGGGAGGACCCGGGGGGACCGGCCCGGGACAGGGGGTCGGGCAGCTCGCACTTCGCCCAACGGCCGGCCGGACGCCCTGGTTCCGGGCCCGCGCGGTCGCCTGCGCGACATCCGGCCGACCCCGGGGCAGGGCTGGGACCAGCCATCATTCTCGGCCGACGGCCAGGAGCCGCCGCGCCGTCGGCGGAGGTCTTGGCGCGCTTTCGGCCGATGACCCGGCGGGTCGCGCCGCCCGGCCCGCGGGACGAATGAGCGGACTTGTGAGCCAAGCCCTTTGTTCACTGCTTGACTGGAGAAGGCCGCCTGCGCAGAGTCGGTGACATGCGGTCGTACTCGTGGCTGACGCGTCGGCGTTACCTCGACTTCGGGCATCTGGCGGCCAGCCGCTGTCGGTGAGCGTCGGCCTGGTTCGCCAGTGCTACACCGGCCGCTGCCCGTGACCACCGCGAAAGGTGGCGCCACCGTGCCCACTTCCGACGCCTCTGTCACTTCCGACGCCTCCGACATTCCCGACGCCGCTGTCCCGCTGTCCGTCCTCGATCTGGCTCCGCTGGTCTCCGGCTCGACTCCGGCCGAGGCCCTGCGCAACTGCCTGGATCTGGCCCGCGAGGCCGAGCGACTCGGCTACACCCGCTTCTGGCTGGCCGAGCACCATCTGACGCCCGGCGTGACGTCGGCCGTGCCGTCGGTCCTGATCGGCGCGGTCGCCACCGCCACCGAGCGGATCCGGGTCGGCTCCGGCGCGGTGCTCACCGGGCACCACACCCCGGTCGGCGTCGCCGAGCAGTTCGGCCTGCTGGCCCACCTGCATCCCGGCCGGATCGACCTGGGCATCGGGCGCTCGAACCTCAACCGCCTCGCCGAGCTGGCGAGCCGTTGGGCCGCGGGCTCACCGACCGCCGGCCCGGCCCCGTCCGACCCCGCCGCCGAGCCGCCGGGCGTGCCGGCGCCCGACGGGAAGGGCCGGATCGTCGACGGGCTGCTCATCCCGAACCAGCCGAAGGGGATGTTCACCCCGGAACGCCTGCCCCGGATCCTGGAGCAGGCGAAGCTCGTCGGGCACCGCGAGGACGAGGGCGAGGACTACCCGGCCTGGATCGGCGCGATCCAGGCGCTGTTCCGCGGTGACGCCCGTGGCTCCGACGGCCAGCCGCTGCGTTCCCCGGCCACCGAGGGCGCGGACGCGCGGATCTGGGTGCTGGCCTCGTCCCCTGGCGACAGCGCGAGGACCGCGGGCGAGCTGGGCCTGCCGCTCGGCGCGAACTACCACGTCGCCCCCTGGGGCGTCCTGGACACGGTGGCCGCCTACCGCGCCGCCTTCCGCCCGTCCGCCGAGCTGGACCGGCCCTACGTCCTGGTCTCCGCGGACGTCGTCGTCGGCGACGACGACGCGCACGCCGCCGAGCTGGCCCGCGGCTACGGCGCCTGGGTGCTGTCGATCCGCGCGGGCGAGGGCGCGATGCCCTATCCCTCGGCGGCCGAGGCGGCGGCCAAGGTGTTGACCGACGCCGAGCGCGCACTGGTCGCCGACCGGGTCGACAGCCAGTTCGTCGGCGGCCCGGAGACCGTCGTGCAGGGCCTGCGGGCCCTGGTCGCCGCGACCGGCGCGGACGAGCTCCTGGTCACCACGATCACCCACGACCACGCCGACCGGGTGCGGTCCTACGAGCTGCTCGCCAAGGCCTGGGCCCAAGCCGTCTGACGCCGACTTCGGTGGTCCCAACTTCGGAGGTTCCCGATGAGCGACCCGATCGGCCGGCGGCAGGTGCACCTGGCGGTGCACTTCCCCGGCGTCAACAGCACCACCGTCTGGAGCGAGCCGGAGTCCGGCAGCCAGATCGCGTTCTCCTCGTTCGCCCATCTCGCCCGCACCGCCGAACGAGCCAAGTTCGACTTCTTCTTCCTCGCCGAGGGCCTGCGGCTGCGCGAGTCCGCCGGGCGGATCTACGACCTCGACGTCGTCGGGCGCCCGGACACGTTCGCCGTGCTGGCCGCGCTCGCCGCCGTCACCGACCGGCTCGGCCTCGCCGGCACGATCAACTCGACGTTCAACGAGCCCTACGAGGTGGCCCGCCAGTTCGCGAGCCTCGACCACCTGTCGGCGGGCCGCGCGGCCTGGAACGTCGTCACCTCCTGGGACGCGTTCACCGGGGAGAACTTCCGCCGCGGCGGCTTCCTCGCCGAGGCCGACCGCTACTCCCGGGCCGAGCAGTTCATGCGCACCACCTGGGAGCTGTTCGACTCATGGAACGGTGACGAGATCGTCGCCGACAAGGCTGCCGGTGCCTTCCTGAAGGACCCGGCCGCTGGTACGTTCGCGCATCGCGACGACCATTTCGACATCTCCGGCCGGTTCAACGTGCCGCGCAGCCCGCAGGGCCGACCGGTCATCTTCCAGGCCGGCGACTCCGAGGCCGGCCGGGAGTTCGCCGCCGCCACCGCCGACGCCATCTTCAGCAGGCACGCCACCTACGACGCCGGCCGCGCCTTCCACGCCGACGTCAAGGGCCGGCTGGCGAAGTACGGCCGCTCGCGGGACTCGCTCAAGGTGCTCCCGGCCGCCACCTACGTCCTCGGCGACACCGACGCGGACGCGCAGGAGCGGGCCCACGTCGTGCGCCGCCAGCAGACCAGCGGCCAGACCGCGCTGCGGTTCCTCGAACAGGTCTGGAACCGCGACCTGTCCGGCTACGACCCCGACGGCCCGCTGCCCGACGTCGACCCGGTCGAGGGCGAGAACACCGTCGTCAGGGGCCGCGCGCAGACCCGGATGTTCGGCGACCGGCTGAAGACCGCGAAGGAATGGCGGGAGCGGGCCGAGGCCGAGAACCTCTCCATTCGCGAGTTCGTCATCGCGGTCAGCGGCCGGCAGTCGTTCGTGGGCTCCCCGGCGACCGTCGCCGAGACCATCAACACGTTCGTCCAGGACGAGGCCTCGGACGGCTTCATCCTGGTCCCGCACCTCGTCCCCGGCGGCCTCGACGAGTTCGCCGACACGGTCGTCCCCCTGCTGCAGGAACGTGGTGTCTTCCGCACCGAGTACACCGGCACGACCCTGCGCGACCACCTCGGCCTGAGCCCGCTGGCCCGTATCGGGTGACACTGGCGGGGTGACCGAGCAGGAGGCGCGCCGGGCGCGGGCCGACGACGTCCCCGGCCTGGCCCGGCTCGCGGATCGGGCCTACCGGCCGTACCTGGCCAGGATGGCGGGCAAGCGGCCAGCGCCGATGGACGCCGACTACGCCCACGCCGTCGGTCACGACGAGGCCTGGGTGATCCCCGGCCCGGACGGCACGGTGCTGGCCTTCGTCGTGTTGGTCCCGGGCGACGGCGAGCTGCTGCTGGAGAACATCGCCGTGGACCCGTCCGAGCAGGGCCGCGGCCTCGGCCGGCTGTTGCTGGACCTGGCCGAACAACGGGCCGTGGCCCTCGGCGCCACCTCGGTCTGGCTGTTCACCCACGCATCGATGACCGAAAACCAGGCGATCTACACCGCGCGCGGCTACGTCGAGACCGAGCGCGGGGCCGAAGACGGTCTTGAGCGCGTTTTCTACCGCAAACGATTGCTGCCTGGCGACATCGCCCCGCACTAGGATGACCGTGACAGGCGCGGCCCACCGGGCGGCGGGGTCCCCGGTCGGCTTCGGCGGCCAGCGGGTACCTGCCAGTAACGATCTGGCCGGTGGGAATAACGCCCGCGTCTGGCCGAGAGGACACGGCCCACCCCGAGGCTCCCGGGCCGCGGATGGCCACAGCTGGCACAGGAGGCGGCATGAAGACGACCCTCGACTGCCCGTGCGGGACCCGAGTCGTCGGCAAGGACGAGGACGAGCTCGTCGAGAAGACCCAGGCGCACCTGCGCGAGAAGCACCCCGATCTCGACTACGGCCGCGACGAGATCCTCTTCATCGCGTTCTGATCGCATGCCGAGCCTGCGGGCACGGCTTCTCGACACGGTCGCCCTCCCGATCCTGCGGGGGCGCTCGTGGACGGCCCGGGACGTCCGCGCGCGGGTCGCGGCCCAGGCGGCGAGCCCGGCGGTGGTCCGGGTGCCGCGGTGGCTGGACCGGTTCGCCCGGCACACGGTCACGGACCACGCCGGCTGGCCGGTCCACGAACTGACCCCACCCGCGGCGCCGACCGGCGGCCAGGCGGCCTCAGGCCCGGTCACCGTGCTGTACCTGCACGGTGGCGGCTACATCGCCGAGCCGGTGTCGTGGCACTGGCTGCTGGTCGCGCGGCTGACCCGGGACGTTCCGGCCCGGGTGGTCGTGCCGCTGTACCCGCTCGCGGGGCGGGGGCTCCCGGCGGACGTCGTCTCCGGCGTTGCCGACCTTCTCGACGAGCTCCTGGGTGAGGCCCGCGCGGCCGGCGGTCGGCTGGTGGTGATGGGTGACTCGGCCGGCGGCGGGCTGGCGCTCGCCGCAGCGCAGGCGGCCCGCGCCCGCGGTCGCCCCCAGCCCGACCGGATCGCGTTGATCTCCCCGTGGCTCGACGTCACGATGACGCACCCCGATCAGCCGGCGATCGCCCGGCAGGACCACATGCTGCGGATCGACGGCCTGGCCGAGGCGGGGCGCTGCTACGCCGGCGCGCTCGATCCGGCCGATCCGCTCGTCAGCCCGCTGAACGGCTCGCTCGCCGGCCTCGCGCCGCTCACCGTGCTGTGCGGGACCCACGACGTCCTGCTGCCCGACAGCCGACGCCTCGTCGCCGGCGCCGCCGAGGCCGGTCTGGTGATCGACTACCACGAGGCGCCCGGCCTGCCGCACTGCTACCCGCTGGCGCCCATCCCCGAGTCCGCCGCCGCCCGCGCGACGCTGATCGCCGCCTGCCGCGCCGACCGCTGAGCCGGTACGGCCGCGCGCCGTCGGCCCGGCCCGGGAGCCGGCGGCGGATCTCACAGGCCGGCTCGCTTGTGTCGCGATCTGAGTTCGAGATATGAACTTATGTGGGTTGATCGTGCCGCCTGGTCGTCGCTGAGCCAGGCGTCGGTCCGGCGGCCGGGGTCGCCGCCAGCAGGAGGCCTGGCCGGCGGCGGCTACCCCGGGCCCGCTCCGGCGGCGCCACGAACGGTTGCCTTCGGGCTGAGCGAGGTGATACGCCGGACTAGAAGCCGCAACCGTCAATCTCTCCGTCGCCTTGATCGCTGTTTTCGCCCTCTGGTGGCTACGAATCAGACCTGATTACGACCTCCGCAGGGTCGAAACAGCGATCAAGGGGGCGCCGGAACCGGGCGGACCGTGTCAGGGGCGGGACTAGAAGCAGGTTTCCGCCGAGGCCCGGCTGGGCCGACGACCGGGTGGCTTTCGGCGAGGCCACCCCCGTCGAGCCGGCATCCACCGTCCCGCTGACCCTGCTGTTCTCCCCGGGTCCCGACCGGCCCCGAGCCCGGAGCCGGACCGCCGGGGCCCTCATCGTCTAGGAGCGCGCGAAGTGTCGCAGTCGATTCCGTTCGTCGAGTACCTGGTTCTCGGCGACAGCCCGCACCTCGTCGCGAACGAGTGCGCCGCCTGTGGGGCCCGGTTCTTCGACCGCCGCAACGCCTGCGCGGCCTGTTTCGGCACCGAGTTCCGCAAGGTCGACGTCGCCACCGAGGGCGAGGTCCGCGCCTTCACGATCGTGTCGCTGGCCGCGCCCGGCATCCCGGTCCCGTTCGTCTCCGCGACCGTCGACTGCGGTGGCACCAGCGTCCGCGCGAACCTGATCAACGTCGAGCCGACGCCCGACGCGGTGCACGTCGGCATGAAGGTCCGCTTCGCGCTGCAGTCCGTCGGCACCGACGAGGCCGGCACCGAGGCCGTCAACTTCGGCTTCGAGCCCCAGCGCTGAGCCCGGGCCGTCCGGCGGCCACGACGCGGCGGCAGCCCGGGGCCGGGCTGCGCCCCCTCAAAGACTTTCACCTCGACATGAGAAGCGGAGCGGCGGAGATGGCCAGCGACGACGTCTGGATCCTCGGCATCAGCATGACCAAGTTCGGCAAGCACCCCGACAAGGACGTCATCGACCTCGCGGCCGAGGCGACGATGGGGGCGCTCGCCGACGCGGGCGTCACCATGCGCGAGATGGGCGTGATGGCGTTCGGCTCGCTGCTGGGCCGGGTCGCCGGCCAGAGCCTGCAGAAGCAGATCGGCCAGACCGGGATCCCGGTCTACAACGTCTCCAACGCCTGCGCGACCGGCGCCACCGCGATCCGGGTCGTCAACATGGCTATCAAGGCAGGCGAGGTCGACTACGGCATCGCGGTCGGCGTCGAGAAGCTGGCCGGGGCGGGCCTGCTCGCCGGCGGCAGCCGGGGCGGCGACGCGAACACGTGGCAGCCCTCGGGCCGGTTCGGCGCCGTCGGCCCGCTCGACGGCCGGATCGGCACCGAGACGATGCCGGGTGTGTTCGCCCAGATCGGCCTGGAGTACGGGCACAAGTACGGCGGCGTCGACTTCGAGCTGTTCGCGAAGATCTCCGAGAAGAACCACGCGCACTCGACGCTGAACCCGCTGGCCTCCTACCAGAAGCGGTTCACCCTCGACCAGATCATGAACGACGTCATGATCGCCTACCCGAACACCCGGCCGATGTGCTCGGCGAACTGCGACGGCGCGGCGGCCGCCGTCCTCGTCTCCGGCGCGAAGCTGAAGACCCTCTCGCTGGAGCAGCAGCGGCGCGCGGTGAAGATCTCCGCGTCGATCCTGACGACCGACCCGTACGAGGAGGCCTGCCAGGTCCTGCCGAACGTCAACACGCTGACCCGGCAGGCCGCGAACCAGGCGTACGAGAAGGCCGGCATCGGCCCGGCGGACCTGGACCTCGTCGAGCTGCACGACTGCTTCGCCACCGCCGAGCTGGTGCACTACGACAACCTGCGGCTGTGCGAGGAGGGCGGCGCGGCCGACTTCTTCAACTCCGGCGCCACCTGGCGCGACGGTAAGACGCCGGTCAACGTCTCCGGCGGGCTGGAGTCGAAGGGCCACCCGATCGCGGCCACCGGGATCGCAAACGTCTGGGAGATCGCGACCCACCTGCGTGGCGAGGCCGGCGACCGCCAGCTGCCGAACGCCAAGGTCGGTCTCGCCCACGTGATCGGCCTCGGCAACGCCTGCGGCGTCCACATCCTGGAGCGCGCCGCGGCCTGACCTGGATCTTCGCCTGACCTAGACCTCCGCGGCCTGGGCGGACCCTCCGGGGACGGTCCGCCCAGGCTCGGTGGCGCGGTCGGGCGAGGTGACGGCGAGCCACGTCCCGACAGCCATGAGCACGCCGGCCAGCGCCAGCCCGACGGCCCGCGGGCCGGTGGCGGCGAGGTGCTCATGGAACACCGCGACGCCCAGCGCCAGGCCGACTATCGGCTCCGTGAGCGTCATCGCGATCAGCGGGGCGGTCAGCGTGTCCTGGAACGACGCCTGGCTCAGGACGAACCCGACGGCGCCGAGCACGGCCAGCGCGTAGAGCGGCCAGCTGGTCAGCAGCCGCCACGGGTCGCCCGCCAGCAGGTCGGTGCAGGCCTTGAGCAGCCCGGCGGTCAGGCCGAAGATCAGGCCGTTGGCCAGGCCGAGGCAGGTCGCCCGCCGGGTCGGCGGCGCGCCCCGGCCGGCGGCCAGCGCGGCGGCGACGAGCACGCCGAGGACCGCCGCCGGCGGCAGCCAGGTCCGCGCGGACGGCGTGAAGGCGCCACCGCGCGGGTCCGCCGCCAGCAGGAACCCAACCAGCCCGACCGTCGCGACCGCCGCCGCCGCGAGATCCCGCGGGTGGGGCCGGCGCCGGTCCAGCGCCGCCTCGAACGGGACCGCGAGGAACAGCCCACCCGTCAGCAGCGGCTCGACCAGCGACAGCGGGCCCAGGGCCAGCGCCGCCGTCTGCAGCACCACGGCACCGCCGTCGCAGATCACCCCGGCCAGCCACAGCGGCCGGCGGGCCAGCCGGGCCACCAGCCGGGGGTCCAGCGCCCCGTACCGCTCCTCCTGGCTGGCGGCGTGATGCTGCAGGGCCGAGGTGGCGCCGAAGGTGGCCGCCGCCAGCAGCGCCAGCAGGATCGCCGGCCAGTTCACCCGCGGCCCGCGCCGGCCCCGGCGGGCGTGAAGTGCTCGGCGAGTGGCCCGACCCGCAGCCCGCGGCCCGCGCACTCCGCCAGCAGCAGCGGCACGGTGCCCAGCGCCGCGTGCCACGACAGCGGTGCCGACGTGCAGTCCGAGTCGTGCAGCAGGACGGTGCCGCCGCCGACCAGGTCCTTGCGGATCGTCGCCAGCACCGACTCCGGCGTCGCCCGCGCCTCCCAGTCCCGGCCCCAGGCGGTCCACAGCACGGGCCGAAGCCCCAGGCGCCGCGCGGCCGACAGCGAGCCCGCGCTCAGCACGCCGTAGGGCGGGCGGAAGTACACCGGCTGCCGCCCGGTCACGTCGGCGATCAGGTCGCGGGCGCGCGCGATGTCGTCGTAGAGCGCGGCCGGGGTCCGGAACGTCGTGTACCGGTGCTCCCAGCCGTGCACCGCGACCTCGTGGCCGGCGTCGACCAGCTCGCGGCCGACCTCCGGGGCGTGCATGAGCATCGAGCCGAGCAGGAAGAACGTCGCCTTGGTCCCCGACTGGGCAAGGGCCGTGATGAAGGCCGGGGTCGACGCCGGGTCCGGCCCGTCGTCGAACGTCAGCGCCACATGGTCGGCCTGGCCGATGCCGGCAAGTCCGGGCAGCAGCCGGGCCCGCAGCAGCGGCCAGGACGTCACGGCCGGGCTCGCGTAGCCCGCCGCGACCGCGGCCACCGCCGCCGCAGCGGCGATCCCGCCCGCCGTCGCGGCCCGGCGGCCCCGGCTCCGGGTGACGATCACGGTGCCGGTGCCGGTGCCGGGCCTGCGGCCGGTCACGTGTGCCTGCTCAGCGTGCCGGCCCGCAGCGTCTGGCCGACGATCAGGCCGTCTCGCTGGGCCAGCGTGACGGTCAGCCCGCAGTCCGGCGCGGCCGGGCATTCGATGAGCACGGTTCCCCCTCGGCCCAGCGGCGGTATCGGTGCCCCGCCCCGGACGCGCGCGTTGGGCACGACGATGGTCTCGTCCAGGTACGACACGGTCGCCAGGTCGACGGCGTCCAGGTCACCGCTGCTCAGGAACGACACCGGCCGGGGCCCGCCCAGCCGGTGGATCGCGAACGCGGTGTGCCCGATCGCCGTGCGCCCGCCGACGAGCCCGGTCCGGTACGGCGTCCCCCCGCCGGCGTTCACCACCTGCAGACCGGAGGTGGCGAGCAGCCTGGCCAGGGCCGGGTCGCGGTGGATCAGGTCGGCGTCGATTGCGACGGCGGCGTGCGCGTCGCGCAGCAAGGCCAGTGTCGCCGGAGTGACGTCGGTGTGCTCGTTCGGGTGGACGACGAGGTAGATCGCCTCCGGCCGCGCGGGGCGGGCCGAGTCGAGGCCGTGCGCGACCGCGATCGACGTCCCGAACGTCGCGTTGAAGCCGAGGAAGCCGGCCGTGGCGGCGGCGAACGCCGCTCGCCTGGGCCAGCGGCGCCGTCCCTCGGCCGCGAGCGCCCGGGACGCCCGGGCCCGGGCCAGCGAGGCCGGCCGGTCCGCGGCGGCGTCCTCGATCGCGCGCCCGAGCACCTCGGACGGGTCGGTCTGGAACAGCGCGAGCCCGGCGGCCCGTTGCCGGCGCCCCCGCGGTCCGTCGACGAGCTCGGCGAGAGCCGGTCCCAGCTCGTCCGGGCGGCGGATCCAGTACGAGACGCCGGCGGCGTGCAGCGCGGCGGCGTTGGCCCGGCCATGACCGGGGATCGACCGGTAGCTGGCGACCGGCAGCCCACTGGCCATCGCCTCCAGCGAGGTGAGCCCGCCGGCGTTCTCCACCAGCACGTCCACGGCTCGCATCAGCCCCGGCATGTCGGACACCCAGCCGAGCGGATGACCGAGCCCCGCCTGCGCCAGCCTGGCACGCAGGGTCTCGTTGCGCCCGCAGACGATCACCGGTGTGGCGGCGCCGGTCGCGACGATCTCGGCGGCCGTGCGCTCCACGTCGCCGACACCCCACGAGCCCGCGACCAGCAGGGCGAGCCGCCCGCCCGCGGGCAGCCCGAACCGTTCCCGGGCCTCGGCGCGGCCCGCCGCGGTGACCGGGCCGAACCTCGGTGAGACCACCGGGCCGGTCACCACGATCCCGGCGGCGCCGAGCGCCCGGGCCTGGGCGGCACTGACGTCGTGCAGCACGTAGTGCGCGTCGATGCCGGGCGCGACCAGCAGCCGGTGCACCGAGAAGTCGGTCAGGAAGGTGAACGCGGGCACGGGCAGCAGCCGTTTGCGGCGCAGCCTGCCGATCACCTGGCCGGCCAAGGGGTAGGTCGCCAGCACCGCGACGGTGTCGGCGGGCAGCAGGGCGAGCAGCCGGGGCCGGAACGGCGCGAGCACCGTCCGGCTGAGCAGCGAGACCCCGCGCGGGACCGCCGCGACCCAGAAGAGCACGGTGTACAGCCAGGGCGCGCGGAACAGCATCGTCTCGTAGGCGTTGCGCATCCCGGTCCCGAGCAGTCGGCCCAGGATGTCCAGGAAGTCGTGGACCTCGACCTCGTAGCCGCGGGCGCGCAGCAGCCGGGCCCATTCCCGGGCGGCACCGTCGTGGCCCGCGCCGACGCTGCCCGTGATGACGACGACGCGACCTGCGCCCGTGGTCATCGCCGGCTCGGGCTCTGTCGGCTTGGGGCCCGTCGGCTCGGGCCTCGCCGGCTTGGAGGCGTCGTTCACGGCCTGGCCGCTCTTGGCACGACCCATCTCACAGCGAACCTCCAGGAAGCCGGCCAATGCGCAGTGAGCCGGTATCGCACTTTAGGTGTCGGCTCCGTGCCGTGGCGACTGGTCGCGCGCTGAATGTCAGACGGACGACAAATCCGCGCGCCACCCTGGCGATACCGGCGTCATTTCCACCGGCGTGTAGCAGTGAATTACCACTGCGATGTCGAAGAAGGCACATTGTCGCCCCGGTCGGCGACGCACGGTTGACACGCGAGTGGCTAGCGGGTGGCGACCGGGCCACCGCGCCGTTTCCAGCGGAGCGCGCGACCGGGCGCGGCTGATGCCGCATCCGACGACCTCGGCCCGTCGCGGCGCCGACTTGATCGCCGTCTTGGCCCTCTGGTGGTCGTGAATCGGTGCCGGTCGCAACCACCTCGGGGCCAAACTCGCGATCATGGTCTGGGGTGCGGCGCGGGGGTGGCGTCGCGGGCCCGGCACCAGCCGGTCCGGACGGGCCCGAGTGCTAACTGACGGCGACGCGGGCCGGCGAGGCCGCGATCGTCGGCGGCGCGGTCCCGCTCCGATCCCCAGACATGATCGCCGTTTGCGCCCTCAAATGGCTGCGGGAAGGCCCGATTCACGACCACTTGAGGGCCAAAACTGCGATCACTTGCCGGGATGACCTTCGCGGTCCGGCGAGAGCCGCGGCATCGTTCCCGTAAAGGGCGCGCTGTCACGGTTCCCCGGCCGCCGAGGCGCTGGAGTGGTCGGTCGGGGTCGTGGGCTGGCGGGCCGTTGGGATGGGGCCGCTGGTGTAGAGGCGGGTGATGACGTCCTCGATGGCGGGCTCGCGGATCGAGAGGTCGACGACCGGGTAGCGGGCGGCGAGCTCGGCGATGAGCGGGGCGGCGCTCGCTGTGGCCGGGAACGACAGCCACTGACGGGGGCCGTCGACGCGGACCACCCGCGCGCCCGGGGTGGTGACGAAGACCGCAGGCACCGGGCCGGGCAGGTCGACGATCAGCGTGCGGTCGCCGCCGAGGCGGTCGCGCAGCGTCGCGAGGTCGCCGTCGAAGCCGAGCCGGCCGTGGTCGATCACGAGCACCCGGCGGCACAGCTGCTCGATGTCCGCGGTGTCGTGGGTAGTGAGCATGATGGTCGTCCCGTGCTCGCGGTTCGTCTCGGCCAGGAACGAACGCACCGCCGCCTTCGAGACGACGTCGAGGCCAATCGTCGGCTCGTCGAGGTAGACGATCGTGGGGTCGGGCAGGAAGGCCGCCGTCAGGTCGCCGCGCATCCGCTGCCCGAGGGACAGCTGCCGGACCGGGGTCGCCAGGAACGGGCCGAGGTCCAGCAGGTCGACGAACCGGTCCAGGTTGGCCCGGTACCGGTCGACCGGGACCCCGTAGAGGTGGCGAACCAGCTCGAAGCTGTCCCGCAGCGGCAGGTCCCACCACAGGGTGGACCGGTGCCCGAACACGACGCCGATCCGCCGGGCCAGCGCGAGCCGCTGGCGAGCGGGGTCAAGGCCGGCGACCCGCAGCCGGCCCGCCGTCGGCGTCAGGATGCCGATCAGCATCTTGATCGTGGTGCTCTTCCCGGCGCCGTTCGGCCCGAGATAGCCGACCATCTCGCCGGCTCGCACGGTGAACGACACGTCGCGGACCGCGTGGACGTCGAGCCGTTGGCGGCGCAGCCCCCGCCCCACGACCCGACGGCGCTGGACGAAGGTCTTCGTCGCTCCCTCGACCTCGATGACGACCAGCCGGTCACCGCCTTCGTCGGCTGTCATGCGATGGCTCAGCTCCCCGTGCTGCGGTAGCGGCGGACCCCGGCCCGCCAGGCGAGCGCCGCCACCGCGGTGGTCACGACGGCGACCAGCGGGGAGGCGAAGCGCAGCGCGGTGGGCAGGCCGAGTGGGTCGGGTCGGCCCAGCACGTGCAGCGCCGGCAGCCAGCTGACGAAGCCGATCGGCAGCACGACGGTCAGCAGCAGCGCCAGGTGATGGCCGTAGATCGTCAGCGGGTAGCGGGCCGCCAGCGCCGAGCCCTGCGTGCTGGCCGACACGGCGACGGTCGCGTCCGGGGCGACGAACAGCACCGCGGCCGTGGCGACGAACGCGCCGGTCGCGATGACCGCCCCGCAGGCGACCATCCCCGGCACCAGCAGCACGCGGTCCGCGGTCCAGTGGACCGGCAGGGCGAGGCAGCTGACGACGACGATGACGAGCGGCTGCACGACCCGGGCCACCCGCGCCGGGGCGAAGGCCATGGTCGCGGTCTGGACGAGCACGCTGACCGGCCGGATCAGCACGACGTCGAACCGGCCGTCGCTGATGTGCCAGCCCAGCCGGTCGAGCGGGCCGACGAACGCCTCCGCCAGCGCGAACGCCAGCGCCGACGTGCCGTACAGGAACGCGACCTCGGCGAGCGAGAAGCCAGCGAGCCTCGGCAGCTGGGCGAAGATGATCCCGATCGTGGCCAGGTCGAGGACAGTCGCGGCCGCCTCGGTCAGCGAGCGCAGCGCGAGCGACGTCCGGTACTGCCCCGCCTCCCGGAACGCGACCCGGACCAGCAGCAGGTAGGCCCTGGCCTCATCCAGCAGGAGGCGACCCCGCCCGACCAGCCAGCCGGTCCGCGCGTCCCGGGCAGCGCCACCGCGCGGAGCCAGACCGGACGTCGGCGGGTCGGAGTTCGCGGGAGGCATCGTTCAGCCGCCCTGCACGACGAGGCGGCGCAGCGCCCGGCCGGTGGCCAGCCGTGCCCCCAGCAGCAGGGCCACGGCCCACACCGCCTGGAACCCCAGCTCCTGGCCGATCCCGGGACCGCCGGTCGGGCGCAGGTAGATGTCCATCGGGACCTGGACGACCGCGCCGAACGGCAACGACCGGGCGACGGCCCCGAAGGTGCCAGGGAAGATGGTCAACGGCAGCACCGCGCCCGAGAAGAACATCAGCGCCAGCGACGAGACCACGAGCGCGCCGCGCACGTCGGTGATCCAGAACGCTGTCAGCGCCACCAGGTAGCGGATGGCGAACGCGACGAGCAGCGCTAGCGGCAGGCTCGCGGTGAACCCCAGGGCCGCGGCCGTCGACGCCGGCGGCCGGGCGCCGAACACCGCGAGCCCGACGAGCCCCGCCGGCACCGCCCGGCTGACCAGGAAGACGCCGGCCCGGCCGATCTCCCGGGCCAGCCACCAGCGCAGGAACCCGAACGGGCGGGCCAGGTCGACGGCGATCGCGCCGTTCTCGACCCGCCACGGCACGTCGATCATGCCGCCGAAGACGGCGAACGTCGAGGTCAGGGCCTGCCCGAGGACGACGAAGGTCACGGCCCGCGCCACGTCGTAGCCGGCGAGCCCCGGCCGGGCCGTCCACACGGCCTGCGCGATGTAGCCGCGCAGCACCGTCAGCGTGACGTTCGACAGCACCGAGGCGGCGACGGTCACCCGGTAGGCGACGTGGGACCGGGCACTCGCCGCCGCGATGGCCCACCAGGCCCGCGCCTCGGGGACGACTGCGACGGTCACGTTCCCCCCGGGTGCGCGCGGCGGTGGCGCGCCGGTCGTCAGCCCCGGCGTGTCCTTACCGACCGTAACGGCAGCACTCGGTTCTTGTCGGCATATCCGGAGGCCCGGGCGACCCTCCCTGTGGTCCTGCACCGACCAACCGCCCGGTCGGTGCAGGCGGTCCCGGTCCCGGCGCGGGCCGGCCGACCGCCACGGCGGAGGATGGCCGCATGACGGTCGAGAGCGTGCCCGCGGGGGCCGGCCCTGGCGAGTGCCCGTTCACGGTCGAGCGGCCGGTGATGCGCCAGCGCTGGGAGCGGCTGACGTTCCTGCACTGGGCCTACGACCCGGACGCCGTCCAGGCGCTGCTGCCGGCCGGCCTGGAGGCCGAGACCACCGCCGGGGCGGCCTGGGTGAGCCTGGTGCCCTTCTTCATGCGGGTGACGACCGGGCGGCGCGGCCTCGGGGTGCCGTGGGCGTCGTACTTCCCGGAGACCAACGTCCGGACCTACGTGCGCGACGAGCAGGGCCGGCCGGGGATCTGGTTCTTCTCGCTGGACGCGGCCCGGTTCGGCGCGGTCGCCACCGCGAGGACGACGTACCGGCTGCCGTACTTCTGGTCCGCGATGCGTCTCGACGAGGACCGTCCCGACGGGGACGCCGTGGCGGGCACGACGACCTACACCTGCCGCCGCCGCTGGCCTGGGCCTGGCGGCGCCGCCAGCCGCGCGGACGCGACGAGCCGGGTGGTGGTCCGGCCGGGGGAGCCGATCGCCCCGGCGGAGCTCGACGAGCGCGACCACTTCCTCACCGCGCGGTTCCGCCTGTTCAGCCCGGTCCGGTCGGGTGCCCCGCGCACCGCCCGGGCCTGGCACCTCCCGTGGCCGCTGCACAGCGCCGAGCTGCTCGACCTCGACGACACGCTGCTGACCGCCGCCGGCCTCCCGGCCCCGGCCGGCGAGCCGCTGGTCCACTACTCCCCGGGCGTCGACGTGCGCATCGGCCGCCCAGAAGGCTGAGCGTCAGATCAGGGAGCCGAACCTCAGGTCAGCGAGCTGGCGTCCCGCACGGTCGACTCGGCGCCGTCGACGCCGACGGGGACGTCGCCGGTGATCGTGATGCGGTGCATCACCCGGTCGAACCCGGCGGTCCCATGGTCGGTGGGCACCAGGTGGGCGGTCGCCCGGTTGTCCCAGAAGGCCAGGTCGCCGGGCTGCCAGCGGAACCGGCAGGTGAACTCCAGGTTCGTCATGTGCTGGTAGAGCAGGTTCAGCACCTGGGCGCTCTCGGTGTTGGTCAGCTCGACGATCCGGGTCGTGAAGGTGGGATTCACGAACAGCGCCCGCTCGCCGGTCTCCGGGTGGACGCGGACCACGGGGTGGACCGCCTCGAGCGGCGAGCTGGCGAACAGGGCGGACAGCTTGCTGCTGTCACCCCGGTCGAGGTGGAGCTGGTTGACGTGGACGGCGTGCAGCCCGTCGACGAGGTCGCGCAGCGGCGCCGAGAGCGTCTCGTAGGCGGTGACGAGGTTCAGGAAGTTCGTGTCGCCGCCGTACGGCGGGACGAGGACGCCGCGCAGGATCGAGCCCATCGGCGGGTTGCGCAGGAACGTCACGTCGGTGTGCCAGAGGCTCTTGATCCGGATGCCGCCGCCGTGCCGGTCGCCCGAGGAGTCCAGGCCGGCGTACGCGCGGGTGTCCAGCGGCAGGATCTCCGGGTGGCCCTCCAGGGTGGGGAGCGTCGGATGCCCTGGGCCGACCGTGCCGAACAGCCTCCCGAATGCGATGTGCTGGTCCGGCGTCAGCCGCTGGTCGCGGAAGAAGATGACCTTCCAGGCGAGCAGCGCGGCCCGGATCTCGGCGGTGACCGCCGGTGCGAGCGGCTCGGAAAGGTCCACCCCGAAGATCTCGGCCCCGATATGCCCGGACATCGGCCGGATATCCAACGTGCCCGTCGGCCCCGGCCGGGCCTGGGTCGCGTCGGAATTCTGGTTCACAGTTGTCACGGCTGCGCCTCCCTGGTCATCCCAGCATGGCGCCGACAACTGTTAAGTCAACTGTTTTCGGAGGCCCGATGGCCCGCGGGCTCGGCGGCGGACGGCACGGCGGTCAGGGCCGCCGCCGCCATGTCGAAAAGGTCGGTGACGAAAAGGTCGTAGGAGACAGCCTCGCCCCCGCCGAAACCGCCCCCGCCCCCGCGGGCCGCCGGAGACTGGTCGAACCCGGCGAGGGCGGCGAGGCACAGCTCGACGACGTGCCGCAGCCGCAGGCCGCGCAGCGCCGCCGGGGCCTCGTGGAGACGGTCCAGGATCGCCAGGGACACCTCGTGGCCCACCGGCCCGGCCGGCTCCCCGCCGCCGAACCACGGATGACGGTCGGGCGGCGCGGAGACGAACCGGCCGAGGAACCCGACGTAGCTGCTGTCCAGTCGGCGTGCCTCCTCGGCGAGCGGCCGGAACAGCACGTCCACCAGCCCGCGCACGGACTGGTCGAGGCCGGCCGCGCGGGCGGCGGCGAGCAGCTCGGCTCGGCGCCGGTCGAGGCGTGGGACCCGGTGCGCGATGATCGCCTCGAACAGCCCGCGCTCGTCGCCGAAGTGGTACTGCACCGCGTTGTTGTTGCCGTTGCCGGCGGCCCGGCAGATCTGGCGCAGCGACACCGCCGCGAGGCCCTGCTCGGCGTAGAGCTGTTCCGCGGTCAGCAGCAGCCGCTCCCGGGCCTCCCGCGACCGCTGCCCGGCGGCCGGGTCGTCCGGGGCGGCGGCGGCCGGTGGGCGCCCGGCGCTCGGGCGGCCCTCGGCGTGCGGCGTCGCCCTCGACGTGTCGGTCACGGTCCGCTCCGGATCGCCGGCGGGCGCGCCTGTCGCTAACCCGTCCCGCAGCCTAGGCGTCGCCGATCTCCGTCGTGGCGTCGGGTGCGGCACCCGGGCGGCTCTCGGCCTCGTCGTCGGAGACGCCGAGCTCGGCGAGCAGCCGGGCCCGCAGCGCGGCGAACTGCGGGTCGGAGCGGTGGCGGGCCCCGGAGAGCCGCCCCTGCTCGTCGTGTGAGAGCCTGACCCGCTCGTCGTGGGAGAGCTGCCCGTCGGTGAGGACGGCGACCCGGTCGGCGAGCAGGATCGCCTCGTCGACGTCGTGGGTCACGAGCAGCACCGCCGGGCGGTGCCGCCGGCACAGGTCACGCAGCAGCCGGTGCATCCGGATGCGGGTCAGGGCGTCCAGCGCGCCGAACGGCTCGTCGAGCAGCAGCAGGCCGGGGGAGCGGACCAGCGCGCGGGCGAGCGCGGCGCGCTGCGCCTCGCCGCCGGACAGCGTCGCCGGCCAGTCGCGCTCCCGGCCGGCGAGGCCGACCTCGGCGAGCGCGTCCCGGGCCTGGCCGCGGGCCTCGCGGCCCTTCAGGCCGAGAGTCACGTTGTCGACCACCCGCGCCCACGGCAGCAGCCGCGGGTCCTGGAAGACGACCGCGCTGCGCTCGGGCACGGTCGCGCGGCCGGTCGCCGCGGCGTCGAGGCCGGCGAGGATCCGCAGCAGGGTGCTCTTGCCGGAGCCGGACCGGCCGAGCAGCGCGACGAACTCGCCGGCCGCGATGTCCAGGTCGATCCCGTCGAGCACGACCCGCCCGCCGAACTCCCGGCGGACGTCGCGGACCCGCACCGCGGGCCCCTCGAGGTCACCGGCCACCGTGCCGGGCACGGCGGCCGGCGCGGTCGCGGGCACCCGGGCGACGGCGAGGGCGGGGGAGCGGGACGTCGTCTGCGTGGTCATGTTGCCTCCAGGCCTCGGCGCCAGGCCAGCGCGCGGCGTTCGAGCAGGCGGACGAGCGCGTCGGAGAGCAGGCCGAGCACGCCGTAGACGGCGAGGCCGACGACGATCACGTCGGTCTGGCCGAACGTGCGGGCCTGGTCCATCAGGTAGCCGATGCCGCTGGAGGCGTTGATCTGCTCGCTGACCACGAGGATCAGCCACGAGATGGTCAGCGCGAACCGCAGGCCGACCAGGAACCCGGGCAGGGCGCCCGGCAGCACGACCCGCCGGATCAGCGCGAGCCGGCCGAGCCGCACGGTGCGGGCCAGCTCCACGAACCGCCCGTCGACGCCACGGATCGCCGCGAACGTGTTGATGTAGACGGGGAACGCGGTGCCGAGCGCGACGAGGAAGACCTTCACGTGCTCGCCGATGCCGAACCAGAGGATCGCCAGCGGCACCAGGCCGAGGATCGGCACGGCCCGCAGGATCTGCACCGGCGCGTCGACGAGGTCCTCGCCGAGCTGGAACAGCCCGGCCACGACCGCCAGCACCACCGCGACGGCGACCCCGAGCAGCAGGCCGAGTGCGACCCGCCGCAGCGAGATCGCCAGGTTGTGCCCCAGCGTCCCGTCGGCGGCCAGCGAGTAGCCGGTGTGCAGGACGGTCCACGGCCCGGCGAGGATGTCCGGCTGGATCAGCCCGGTCGAGGACCCGATCTGCCAGAACGCGACCAGCAGCACCGGCCCGAGCAGCCGGCGCAGCCCCTTCGGCACCGGCCGGCGGGCCGGTCGCAGCGGGTCCGCCAGCGCGATCTCGACCCGCCCCGCCGCCGGACCCTCTGACGCCGGACCCCCCGCCGCGGTGCCGGCCGGCGAGGCCGGCACCGCGCGGCCGGAGCCGTCGAGGGCGAGCGACGTCACGCGAACGACCCGCCCTCGCGGGTCTCGGACTGCTCGCCGTGCACGCCGACCGGGATGTCGCCGGCCAGGGTGATCCGGTGCATGACCCGCTCGGAGCCGAGGTGGCCGTAGTCGGTCGGGACGAGGTGGGCGGTGGCCCGGTTGTCCCAGAACGCGATGCTGTCCGGCTCCCAGCGGAACCGGACCGTGAAGGCCGGCGTGGCCAGGTGCTGGTACAGCAGGTTCAGGATCTGCGCGCTCTCGGTGTTGCTCAGCTCGACGATCCGCTGGGTGAAGTTCGGATTGACGAACAGCGCCCGCTCACCGGTCTCAGGGTGCACCCGCACCACCGGGTGAATGCTTTCGAAGGACTTCTTCGAGAACATCGCGAGCAGCTTCGCGCCGTCACCGCGCTCCAGATGCAGCTGATTGACGTGCACAGCGTGCAGGCCGTCGATGAACGCGCGCAACGGCTCGGACAGCGTCTCGTAGGCGGTGACCAGGTTCGTCCACTGAGTGTCGCCCCCGTACGGCGGGATGACGACGCCGCGCAGGATGGATCCCATCGGCGGGTTGTGCACGAACGTCACGTCCGTGTGCCAGAGGCTCTTGACGCTGATCCCTTCGGCGGCGTCATAGCTCTTGCTGTCCAGCGGGAAGATCTCCGGGTGGCCCTCGAGCGTCGGCAGCGTCGGGTGGCCGGGGGTGACCTCGCCGAACTGCGCGCCGAACGCGATCTGCTGGGCCGGGGTGACGTGCTGGTCGCGGAAGAAGACGACCTTCCACTTCAGCAGAGTCGCCCGGATCTCGGCGACGACCTCCGGCGCCAGCGGCCGGGTGAGGTCCACGCCGTGGATCTCGGCGCCGATGTACCCCGACAACGGCCGCACGTCGAGGTTGACCGTCGTGGCGGATTCCTGGGTGAGCGTCATTGCTGGGCCTCCTTGACCGCGGCGTTGTAACGGGCGTCGAAAACCTTGGAGATGTCGACCTTCTTGGGGAGAACCCCGCTGGAGAAGAAAAGGTCGGCGAGTTTCTGGGCGGCGCCGACGCTCGTCGCGTCGATCGGGACGAACGCCGACGGGACACCGGTGCCGACGAGGACCTTCGCGGTGGCCGCGGGCACCTTCTGCTGGTCGACGTAGTACTTCTGGATGAACTCGGCCGTGTGGCCGTCCCGCCAGCCGGCGGCCTTCACCCAGCGCGCTACGAAGTCGCCGAGCGCGGCCGCCTTCGCCGGGTCGGCCAGCACCTTGTGGGTCGTGATCAGGTACTGGGTGATCGGCGACGGGTCGGCGCCGGTGACCTTGTGGGCGGTTGGGTTGGCGCTCAGGTACGTGCTGGCGAGCGGCTCGGGCACGACCCCGGCGTCGACGTCGCCGCGGGCGAGGGCGCTGGAGATGTCGGTGATCGCCAGGTTGACCGGGCTGACGTCCTTCTGGGCCAGGTGCGCCGCGTCCAGCGACCGCAGCAGGTAGGCCTGCAGGATGGTCCCGGTGGTGATCGCGACCTTCTTGCCTTTCAGGTCCGCCACCGAGTGGATGTCGCTGCCCGGCTTCGTGGCGAGGACCAGCTGGCCCGGCGGGTTGTGCCAGGTGGCGATCACCGCGAGGTCCTGGCCGGAGGCCGCCGCGAGCACCGGCGGGGTGTCCGCGACGTAGCCGACGTCGACGGCGCCGGCGCGGAACGCCTCCAGCAGCAGCGGGCCGGACGCGAACGTGGACCAGCTGAGCGTGTACGGCGTGGCGGAGCTCTCGCCGGACAGGTCGAGCGACGGCTTCAGCTGGTTCTGGTCGCCGACGCGCAGCTTGGTCCCGGCCGGGATGGCCGTCGGGTAGCTGGTCGCGGCCGCCGCGGGCGCACCAGCCGAGCCGCCGGAGCCGGAACCGGAGCCGCAGGCGGCCAGCGCGGTGACGGCGAGCAGGGTGCCGAGGGCGGCCAGGACGACAGTGCGGCGCGGCCCGGCCGCCGCCGGCCTTGCTGGGTGCCGAGGCCGGAAAACGGCCGGCGTGAACCGACCTCGGCCGGCCCGGAGGGCAGGCGTGACCACGGGACTCCTCGTGAGAGATGGAATACCGCGCGGCGCCCCGGCGCGGCTGGAGGAATGCGCCCGACGGATCGGCCGGCGCTTTGACGTGCCCACTGAAGCAGTTAAGTCAGCTGTTTGTCAACGTACTTGATGGGAATACTGCTCTATTGTTTCAGGCCGATCTTGCGTTATCCGGGCCGGCCGGCCGGGCCGCCGGCGCCGGGCCGCGCGCGGACCCGCCGCGCCGGACCCCGTCCGCGCCCAGCACCGTCCACGCCCGGTACCGGGGCCCTCGGGACACGGCCGACTTCACGCGGCAGGAGACGCGGACGTTGCTTCGTCGTGGCCAGCACGTGACGATGACCAAGGGCCGGGTGAACGCCATCACGCGGTCGAGGCGAGCGGAGGACGAGCGGTGAGCCGTCAGGTCAAGGGCGTCGTGTCGATGCGGAAGGGCGCGCCGGTCGAGCTGCGCACCGTCGTCGTGCCGGATCCCGGCCCCGGTGAGGTGACCGTCGACGTCAAGGCCTGCGGCGTCTGCCACACCGACTTCCACTACCGCGAGGGCGGGATCTCCGACGACTACCCGTTCCTGCTCGGCCACGAGGCCGCCGGGGTCGTCAGCGAGGTCGGCCCGGGCGTCACGAACGTCGTGCCCGGTGACTACGTCGTGCTGAACTGGCGCGCCGTCTGCGGGCAGTGCCGCGCCTGCCGGCGAGGCCGGCCCTGGTACTGCTTCGACACCGCGAACGCCACCCAGAAGATGACCCTGGAGGACGGCACCGCGCTGTCGCCGGCGCTGGGGATCGGCGCGTTCCTGGAGACGACGCTGGTCGCGGCCGGGCAGTGCACCAAGGTCGACCCGGCCGCGCCGCCGGAGGTCGCCGGCCTGCTCGGCTGTGGGGTCATGGCCGGCCTCGGCGCGGCGATGAACACGGGTGAGGTCGGCCGGGGCGACAGCGTGGCCGTGATCGGCTGCGGCGGCGTCGGCGGTGCCGCGATCGCCGGCGCGCGCCTCGCCGGGGCCGCGAAGATCATCGCGGTGGATGTCGACGACCGGAAGCTGGCCCTCGCGACGACGCTGGGCGCGACCCACACGGTCAACTCGCGCAGCGGCGACCCGGTGGCCGCCATCCAGGAGCTGACCGGCGGCTTCGGCGCCGATGTCGTCATCGACGCGGTCGGACGGCCGGAGACCTGGAAGCAGGCGTTCTACGCCCGCGACCTCGCCGGCACGGTCGTCCTCGTCGGCGTCCCGACGCCGGACATGACGCTGGAGCTGCCGCTGCTCGACGTCTTCGGCCGGGGCGGCCGGCTGAAGTCCTCGTGGTACGGCGACTGCCTGCCCGAGCGCGACTTCCCGATGCTCATCGACCTCTACCTGCAGGGCCGGCTGCCGCTGGAGACGTTCGTCTCCGAGAAGATCGCCCTCACCGACGTCGAGGCCGCCTTCGACGCGATGAAGCGCGGCGACGTCCTGCGTTCGGTGGTGATGCTCTGATGTGCGCCCCGGGGGAACATGGCGCCGGCGGGTCGGCCGCCGGGAGCGCTGACGTCGACGGTTCCGCCTCGACCGGGGCCGAGGCGGCGCCGGAGGCGGGCGACTCGGCGCGCACCGTGGCCTGGGCGCGCGCGGCGGACGGCGCACAGCCGGGTGGGCGGGTCCGGATCGACCACCTGATCACCTCGGGGGTCTTCTCGCTCGACGGCGGCCGGTGGAACGTGGACAACAACGTCTACCTGATCGGCGACGACGAGGAGTGCGTCGTCCTCGACGCCCCGCATGACCCGACGGCGATCCTGGCCGCGGTCGGCGACCGCCACCTCGCGGCGATCCTGTGCACCCACGCCCACGACGACCACGTCGACGCGGCCCTGGCGGTCGCCGCCGCGACCGGCGCGAAGATCTGGCTGCACCCGGCCGACCGCGAGCTCTGGGACCGCACCCACCCGGGGCGCGCTCCCGACCACGAGATCGCGGCTGGCCACGAGTTCACCGTCGGCACCGGCGCCGACGCGGTTGCCCTGACCGCGCTGCACACCCCCGGCCATACCTGGGGAAGCATGTCCTTCCACGCGCCGGACCTGAACACGGTGTTCACCGGCGACACCCTGTTCCAGGGCGGCCCAGGCGCGACGGGCCGGTCGTTCTCCGACTTCCCGACCATCATCGACTCGATCACGAGCCAGCTGCTGGGCCTGCCCGCCACGACGACGGTTCGCACCGGCCACGGCCGCGCGACCACCATCGGCGCGGAGGCTCCCGCGAGGCAGAGCTGGCTCGACCGCGGCCACTGACGGCAGGCCCGCACCGGGAATGCCCGCGCGACCGCGAATCAGCTGGGCAGGACGAAGGTCCAGGCGAGGAAACAGAGGGCGGCGATTCCGACGCTGCTGAGGGCGCGCCGGAAGTTGGTGAACTTCGCCAGTGCGATGACCGCGAGCGTGTGGGCCTGCCGCCAGGCCTCCTCCCGCTGGGTCGCCGCGGACAGCGCGAGCGTGTCCTGCACGGTGATCGTCGCCAGGTGCGGGAAGGAGAACCGGCTCGGCCCGTCATTCGCGGTACGCGGCCGCACCGCCTTGTAGAGGTTGTAGGTGGCGGCGGCGACCGCGATCACGCCGAGGCAGAAGAATGCCACGGCCAGGTAGTTGCGCACCGCGAAGGCGCCGTGCGCAGGCCCGGCGAGATCGCCGAACATTCTGAAGATGGTGTGCTTGTCCTTCGCCACGGTGCCGCCGAGGATCGCGAGCGCCGCGGCGAGGATCCCTACCTTGCCGTCGGCATTGTCGATACGGCTGCTCATTATCTCGATAGCCGAGACCGCGCCGTCCGCGTTGAGGTCAGGCGCCTGCGCGCCATCTCCCGGTACTGGCGGCCCACCTGGCTGGCCCGACGGCGGTATTCCGGAACCATCTGACTGCGTCAGCGCTGCCCCCCGTTGCCCTGGCCGTGGAACACCGCATTCTATCGGTGCGTGGCAGGGCAACGGAGCCGGCTCGGTCAGTCGCTGACCAGCATTTCGCCGGACTGCTGCTGCCAGAGACGGTGGTAGTCGCCCCGGGCGTCCAGCAGCTGCTGGTGGCTGCCCTGCTCGACGATGCGGCCGTTGTCGACGACGACGATGCGGTCCATCCGCAGCAGCGTGGACAGCCGGTGCGCGACGGCGATCACGGTCCGGTCCGCCCAGAGTCCTTCCAGGGCGTGCTGGACCAGCCGCTCGCTCTCGCTGTCCAGGGCGCTCGTCGCCTCGTCCAGCACCAGCAGCGGCTTCTGGTCGAGCAGCGCGCGGGCGATCGCGATCCGCTGGCGCTGGCCGGTGGACAGCTTGATCCCCCGCTCGCCGACCAGCGTGTCGTAGCCCTGCGCGGCGCGGACGATGAACTCGTGCGCGTGCGCCCGGCGGGCCGCCTCGTGCACGTCGGCGTCCTCGAGGTCCCCGGGCGCCCCGTACGTGATGTTGTCGCGGATCGACCGGTGGAACAGCGAGATGTCCTGCGGCACGTAGGAGATCGCCGCGGCCAGCCGCCGGTTCGGGATCGTCCGGCCGTCCAGCACGACCGTCCCGAGCGGAAGCCGGTAGTAGCCGAGCAGCAGCTTGAGCAGCGTCGTCTTGCCGCTGCCCGACCGCCCGACGACGCCGACCTTCTCCCGTGGCTCGATCGTCAGCGTCACCCCGTCCAGCACCTGGATCGCCGGGTTGTCCGGATAGGCGAACGTGACGTTCCTCAGCTCGAGACGGCCCAGCGGCCGCGAGCCGTCACCGGCCGGAGCCGGAGCTGGAACTGGGGCTGGGACTGGGGCGACCGACAGGCGGGGGACGTCCGCCGTGCCCTGGGCCGGAATCTCGTCCGGGCCCGGAGCGTCCGGGTCGGGGAACGCGTCGTCGTCCAGGACGTCCCGGTCGCCGAACAGGTAGGCGTACGCCTCTTCTACCCGGGCCAGCCGCAGGTTGAGCTGGGAGGTCTCCCAGATCGCGCCCCAGATGAAGTCCGAGAAGATGAGCAGCGCCGACAGGAAGGTGGTCAGCTGGCCGATCGTCAGCTCGTGGTGCATATAGAGGTAGAGGTTCAGTAGAAGCGCGCCGGGCCAGACCAGGTAACGCACCACCAGGCTCATCGAGCCCCAGAACATGATGGCCCAGAACATCGACCGGTTGGACGCGGTGACCACGTCCTGGCGGCGTTCGACGACCAGCGCGTGCTCGTCGTTCTCCCGCCGGAACGACTTCACGCTCACGAAGTTCGCGACGACGTCGATGATGTAGCTTTCCATCTCGGCGTTGACGTCGGTCGAGCGCTTCTCCTCCCGGGCCGAACGGGCCGCGGTCCGACGCCCGACCAGAAGCATCACCAGAATCGCCGCGCTGAACAGCAGGCCGGTCGGCAGGTTCACCGTGAACATGATCAGCACGATGGACGGCAGCTTGACGGCCAGTTCCACGTAGTTGAAGCAGACGTTGTCCAGGAAGTCCCGGAACTCCTGCCCCAACGTGCGCGCGTAGCCGCTCACCTTGCCCGTGGCCCGGCCGGCGAAGTACGGGTACTCCTGGTCGATCACCCGGCGGAACAACAGGTTCTGGTAGTCGTAGCCCCGCGGGTTGAGCCACTTCATGTACATCAGCTCGGCGGTCCGCCAGAACAGGTCGTGACAGACGCTGCAGGCGATCAGCGCCGTGGTGAAGGCGACCACGTGGCCGTGCGGGGTGCTCGCGAGCGCGGCGACGAACCGGCCGATGAACAGCGGAATGACGGCGAGCGCGATGTCGGCGACGACGAAGACGGCGACGACGGCGAGCACCGACCGGCGGAACGTCCACATGAAGCGGAGATAGGAGCGAAGGCCCGCGTGCCCGCCGGACTGGACGGGTTTACCGTCGACGGCCGGCTGGTCGGGTGTGCGGACATTTCCGGCTGGTTGTGGACCGGACGTGGACGCGAGAGCGCCGGCAAGGCCGTCCGCCGTTACCGGGCGCCGCGCGCGCGCCCGGCGGCCGGGGGGGGGGGGGGGGGGGGGGGGGCGGCGAGCTGCCAGATCAGGTCCCGTTCGCGCAGATACCGCTCCTGGAGGTGCTCGTGCGCGGTGCGGCTGCCGT
>NZ_JADWYX010000278.1 GCF_016786355.1 Frankia sp. AgB1.9 | reverse complement strand
GCCATCCTGTCCGCGATCCCCCGTGCCACACGGCGCGCCTGCTCCCCCGAGACGCAGTGCACAACCGGGTGAGTCGGGGGGGGGGGGGGGGGCCCCCCCCCCGCGCCGTGCTGCCCGGCGCGCATGCGCCCGGCAGCCGTCCAGTGTCCTTCCCTGGGTGGGGTTGGCCGATCTTGCCAAAGTTCGGCCCGGGCCGCCGTCGTGCGGCCTGCTCTAACGTGTGCGCCGCGACCCGACGGCTCTGCTCCGGCGGCCAGGCGCGCGGAACGGGGAACCTCCATGAGCATCACGACCACCGCCAGCCGTGTCGTGTCCCGGCGAGCCACGGAGCGCCTCGACATCCCGGCGCCCAACCGGACCATGCTCCTGCCGCGCGGGGTGAACCGCGAGGCGTTCAGCCGCGGCGCCGAGCGCATCGCCCGTTTTCTCGGCACCGGCCGCTACCTCGCGATCCAGACCGTGCTGGTCGTGGTGTGGATCGGCCTGAACGTGGCCATCCCGCTGATGCGTTGGGACCCGTACCCGTTCATCCTGCTCAACCTGGCCTTCTCGACCCAGGCCGCGTACGCCGCGCCGTTGATCCTGCTGGCCCAGAACCGGCAGGACGACCGGGACAAGGCGTCGCTCGCGGAGGACCGCGCCGCGGCGCTTCGGATCAGGGATGACGCGGAGTTCCTCGCCCGCGAGGTCGCGGCGCTGCGCCTGGCGCAGAGCGACGCGGCGACGCGGCAGTACCTGCGCGGCGAGCTCGCCCACCAGTTGGACTCGCTGCGTGACGACCTGCGGCTGATGGTGCTCGACGCCGTGCGTGACACCCTTGCCGCGGCGCCGGGCCCCGGCTCCGCGGCCGTGCCGGTGGCCGCGGGAGTCGGCGTGCGGGCGGTGGTCGGCGGTGAGCCCTCGGCCGACGTCGACCCGGCACTGAACGGTGTCAGCGGCCGACGGTCGAGCCGGGCGGGGGCGGCCCCCGCGCCCCGCGGGCCCCGGCCGCGCCGGCGCCCGGCGAGTCCGCTCGG
>NZ_JADWYX010000277.1 GCF_016786355.1 Frankia sp. AgB1.9 | reverse complement strand
ACCAGGTGACGGGCGATGTGGCCGGCGAGAGCGCCGGTACCACCAGTGATCAGCACCGTACCCCCCCGATCCAACGACGGGATCGGACTCGCCGGGGAGTAAGGGACATCGGAGGCGCGAGCCAGCCGGGGCGCCAGGAGCCGCCCGGCGCGGACCGCCAGCTGCGGCTCGTCAGCGGCCGCGGCGCGCGCCAGTAGCTCCTGGGCGGCGGTGTCCTCGTCGGCCAGACCCGCGTCCGTCCAGTCCGTGTCGATCAGTTGGAAGCGACCCGGGTGTTCTGACTGGGCGGAACGCACCAGCCCCCACACCGGGCTGAGCGCGAGCGCGGGAATGTCCTCGGCGTCGGTGGTGGCGATCGCGCCACTCGTCACGAGTACCAGCTTGGCGGCGCTCAACTGCTCGTCAGCGAGCCAGTCCTGCAGCAGCCGTAGCACGTCCTCGGTCACCTGATGCGCCGCGGCGAGGCCGTCCTTCAGCGCCGGTTCGGTCAGTCTCGCGAGCACCGTCCGAGGAACGCGCCGCGCCAGCCTCGCCCGCCCGCCGGCGGTGCCGAGTTCGGCGGCGTCCACCTCCACGCGGTCATCCGCGGGAGCGGGCGCCGGAACCTCGGTCCAGGTGATGACATAGGGCGCCGGTGCCGCCCCGGTGCCGTTCAAGGGCCGGGTCGTCAGCTCGGCGATGCTCAGGACGGGAAGACCGGCCGGGTCCGCGAGATCGACCGAGAACGAGTCGTCGCCGGTCTTGGTGATCCGCGCGCGAAGACTGGTCGCGCCGGCGCCGTACGACTGGACACCCGACAGCGCGAAGGGAACCCGGGGTGATCCCGCACCAGGTTCTCCGCCGGCTTCGATCGTTTCCAGCAAAAGCGGGTGAAGCGCCGCGTCGAGCAGCGCCGGATGAATGTCGTACCGCGACGCGCCGTCCAGCGCCTCCGCGGGCAGCCGAATCTCGGCGAACAATGTGTCGCCCGATTTCCAGGCGGCGGTGAGTGCTTGGAAGGTGGGTCCGTAGTGGTATCCGTGCTGGGTGAGGTGGTCGT
>NZ_JADWYX010000034.1:88583-89001 GCF_016786355.1 Frankia sp. AgB1.9 | reverse complement strand
GGGGGGCCCCCCCCCCCAACCCCCCCCCCCCCCCCCCCCCCCCCCGCCCCCCCGGGCCCGGGGGGGCGAGGCTGTCTACGCGAACGACCCGGCGGGCCCCGTTTTCAGGTCCGGACGGGCTTCAGGAAGGGTCCTGGCGGGCGACGGTCTGGCCGATGGCGTCGACCCAGCCGCTGGCCAGCACGACTTCTCGGGCGTCGAAGTTACAGGGGTTGTTGACCTTCCCGTTCTCGTCCTGGCCGAGGTAATGGTGCCTGTCGGGGGTGAAGTACACCCGGTTGAACGTGCCAGGGTTTTCCGGGTCCGGCACGCTGACGCGGAACGAGACCGGCCGCGGGGGATTCCCCGCGGCCGGTCTCTTTTACACATCTCCGCGCCCCCGCGACCGGCAGAAATGGCGGGTTGCGGGGTGGGGGTG
>NZ_JADWYX010000034.1:0-88573 GCF_016786355.1 Frankia sp. AgB1.9 | reverse complement strand
CGCGACCCCCCGGTGCACCGGCCCCGGGTTTCCGGGGCCCGCCCCGCGCCCGCGCACCGCCCCCGGCCGCGGGCACCCCCCCGCGGCCGGTCTCGTTCCGCGGGCTATTGGGTGAGCGGGTGGCCGCACCACTGGTCGCGGTTGGTGGGGTCACGGACGAGGTCGTAGCCGGTGCCGGCGGCGTTCACGCGCATGAAGGTGTAGCAGGTGGCGAGCTGACCGAAGCCCTTCGACAGATCGACGGGGCTCGGCAGCAGGCCCCCACCGTCGTAGGTACTGGCCCGCAGTCTGTCGATGAACTGGGCGCGGGTCGGGCAGGCACCGGCCTTGTCGAGACCGTAGAGAAACAGGTCGGTGAGGATGTAGGTGACCAGCGCCAGTTCCTGACCGGGCGGCTGGACCTCGGGCGCGAAACTGCTCATCGCCCGCAGGAAGGCCTGGTGGGCGGGACCGCCGAGCTCGAACGGCACGTAGCTGATGGCGGCGGTCAGCCCGCTGAGCGTCGGGCCGTATGTCTCCAGCAGCGAGCGGTCGTAGCCGCTGGGCGCGAGCAGGACCTTCACCGGCGCGCCGGCCGCCCGGATTCCGCGGACGACCTCGGCCAGGTCCTCTCCGTCGAAGGCGGCCGTCACCACGTCCACTCCGGCCTTACGCAGTTGCTGGCCCAGTTGGACGGGGTCGGTGAGGGTCGGGTTGTAGACGAACCGGTCAGGCACGGTCGGGATCCCGGCCGCGGCGAGGCTCGCGCCGAGCTTGGCTCCGATGGCGTTCGCGGCCGGGGAGACGTCGTTCTGGATGACCGCCGCCCGGGTGCCCCCCTGGGCTTTCGCGAAAGCACCGAAGGTCGAGACCGGCGGCCCTTCGTCGACCACGTAGGAGTAGGCGAACATGTTGCGGTAGCTCGGGTCCGCCCAGAACGCCTCGGCGGGTATCCCGGTGACCGGGACGCCGTGGTCACGCAGGTAGACGGCGCCCTCGGCGGCGCTGATGGACGCCTCGACGAGGCCGAAGACCTTCTGGTTCTCGACGAGGTCCCGCACGACCTCGAGGTTCTGGGTGGACACGCTGGCGTCGTCCCGCCAGACGTACACCAGCTTCCGGCCATGGATTCCACCCGCCGCGTTCGCCTGCTCGATCCGGGCGACGAACCCGCTCCTGGCGGCGGCCAGCGCGGCCGCGCCAATTCCACTGTCGGGATAGGCGAAGCCCAGCCTGATCGTGTCGCCGACGAATCCGGGTGTGTCGCAGCCGGCGACCGACCCATGCGCACTGTCGCTGGACGCCGTACAGCCGGCCGCCAGCGCCGTGGCCAGGACGGTAAGGAGCGCCGCGCGCCGCACCACACGACCGCGGAACCGCAGCCCGCCCAGGTTCAGGGACAGGCGCGCGGTGGATCGGGCGCGAGGGTTCGAGCCTTTGACGTTGGAGCGAGGAGCCACGTGGTTCTCCGTGTCGGGTTTCTCAGGGATTTGGCAGGGCGCGGGGAAAGGCCGTCGGCGAGGCCGCGGTCGGAGGCTGCTCGGGGGCCGCGCTCCTGGCCGGCGGGCCGGGACGGCCTCGACGAGGCACGGCTCGTGACGGCTTTTAATCCCTGACCAAATAACAACGTTGACGTCAACCTCGACATATGCGAGACCCTAGCGGGCCAGCATGGACCCGCCGACGACGGGATGAACCTCGCCGGCCCCGATCGATCACCAGTGGGAGGTCGTGCCCGCGCGCCGCGGCGGACCTGCGGTCGCTCATGCGCGACCAGGTCACCGGTCCGCACCGACCGCGGCGCTACGGCGCGCGGCCACCTGCCCAGGCCCAGGCGGTCCGGGGAACTGGAGGATCGACCGACCCCCATGCCCGGACGAGCGCGAACATGCTCGGCTCTGGGACCATCACAAAAGTGGTACTGGCCCGACGCCGCGCAGTGGCGGCACGGCACAAGCGATCCGGAAGGCGCGTCCAGCAATGGGACGGTTCTCTCTGCCGCAGGAGCGACCTGGCGGCCTCGACTCCCCCTCGACCGCGCGAGTCATCAAGTACATGGCGAAGGCGCAGGTGCGGGTCTTCACTCTCACGAACGGGCGCGTGGGTAGTAACTGGCGGGTCGGTGCCGGTTTCAGGAGGCCGGTGCCGACTTTGCTGCTGGAGCACGTCGGGCGCACGTCAGGACGGCGGTTCACCACACCACTGCTCTACCTGGACGACGACCCCAACCTCGTCGTGGTCGCCTCCCAGGGCGGCCTCCCGAGGAACCCGCAGTGGTACGCCAACCTGCTCGCCCACCCCGACACCCTCGTCCACCTGCGCAAGCAGCGCGGACGCACCGTGCACGCCCGCGTCGCGACCCCCGCCGAGCGGGCGTCGTTGTGGCCCCGTCTCGTCGGGCTCTACGCCGACTTCGCGAAGTACGCCGTGTGGACCGAACGCGAGATTCCCGTCGTCATCCTGGAACCGCGGAACGACACGTGAGATCGCCGTCCTGAGGGCCAGCCGCTATTGGATCGGTTTGCCGCATGGGTCGGCGACCGGGACCGGCTCGAACCGTTTGCCGTCCGCGCTGACCTTGACGAACGCATAGCAGGTGGGCAGCGTGCGGGCCCTCGAGATGTCCACGGGGGCAGGGAGCAGGCCGCCGCCGTCGAAGCCGCGGAGGCTGTTGAGGCCGGTCGCCAGCGACTCACGGCTCGGGCACTGCCCCGCGGCCTGGACGCCGTCGAGGAACAGGTCGGCAGCCAGCCAGCCCCACAGGGCGGATTCCTGGGTCGGGACCTGGACCTCCGGCGCGTAGGCCGTCATGGCGGTGAGGAAGACCTGCTGCGCCTGGTTCTTGTCCTCGAACGGGCGTGACGCCATGTAGATGGTGGCGCCGGCCATCGCCGGGCCGAGCTTCTGCAGCAGCGCCTGGTCGTAGCCCAGCGGGAGCAGCGCGACCTTGAGATCGACGCCTATGGCGCGCAGCGCGGGCGCCAGGCTCGCGAGCGAGTCCGGGAGGACGACACCGGCGAGCGTGTCGACGTGCGCGTCCTTGATGCGGCTCGCGATCGCCGCGTAGCTGGCGGTCCCGGGAGCGATCTCGATGTTCAGCGGGGTGGCGACGCCCGCCTTGTTGAGACTGACGGCGAGCTGCTGGACGGAGCCCTGGCTGCCCTGGTCCCCCGCGAGGTCCACCATCGCCGCGCGGGTGCCGCCCTGGGCGTGGACGTACTGGCCGAAGACGGTCGACGGGGTGGTGTTCACGAAGAGCCAGGAGAACATGTTGTTATGTGTGAGCCAGACCGAGTCGCTGCCGAGCCCGACAACGGGCAGCCGCTGCTTCGCGAGGTAGTCGGCCGAACCGGCGTCCGTGCCATTCGGGCCTTCGATGAGGCCGAGAATGCCGCCGTTGGCGATCAGATCCTGGGCCTGGGTGAGGTTCGTACCCGCTTCACCCTGGTCGTCGCGCCAGGCATAGGTGATCTTTCGGCCGTTGACGCCGCCGTTCGCGTTGGCCAGTCCGAACCGCGCATCGATGCCCGCACGGAACGCGGGCAGACTCGTTCCGGCCGGTCCTGAGTCGGAGTACAACAGGCCCGCGTTGACCGCTCCCGCGCTGACGCCCGGGGTGGCGGCGCAGGACTGCCGTCCGCCCGCGCCCGCGTCGGCCGAGGCACAGGCGGTCAGCGAGACCGCGCAGCTCACGCCAGTCGCCGCCGCGGCGGACCGTAAGAGGAAGCGACGTAATCGAGGTGTCACTGGATTTGGCTCCGTTGCTGATCGTTCTCGCGCCCTCAGGCGCCGGCGATGGGGGCTGGTCGTACCCCGGCGAGTATTCCGGAGAAACAGGCGGTCAAGATGGCGCCTCAACCCGACTGGGCAGTGAGACGACTGCTCGGCCGGGAGAGGTCCCCACTCCGTCCTGGTTGACCACGTTGACGTCAAGGGTCACCAGGTTCTCGCCGTTCTCCCGCTTCTTCTCGGCCACGACGCCGACGGTGGTGAGGACGTCGTTCTTGTGGTTGACGGCGCGGAACTGCAGGGTGAGCTCACGGATTTCCGCTTCGTCACCTATCCAGGCTCGAAGCGCATTGAGGACGTAGGCCCAGCGCAGGTTGCCCATGCCGAACGCCGCGCCCTGCCCGGCCGCCTTCCCCGCCTCGTCATCCATGTGGATGTAGTAGAACTCCTCGTTGACGGCCGCGAACCGGTTCCAGTTCATGAAGTCCGTCCTGCGCTGGAACGCCGGGATCTCCTGGCCGATCTCGACGTCCTCGAAGTAGACGTTGTACGCCATCTCATCGGTCCTTTTCAGGTCACGGTCGGGTTCAGCTGCCGGCGGTCCAGCCGCCGTCGACGACGATGGTGGATCCGGTGACGTACGAGGCATCGTCGGAGGCGAGGAAGGCGGCGACCGCGGCGACCTCGTCCGGGTGGCCCGGCCGGTCGAGAGCTGACTTCGACGCCGCCTTCGCGACCAGCTCCGGGAAACGCTCCTCGCCCATCAGGGTCATTCCGGTCGGGTAGATGAAGCCGGGGCACAGCGCGTTCACCCGGACGTTCGCGGTGCCCCACTCGCGGGCCGCAGACCGAGTCATGGCGAGAATTCCCGCTTTGGAGGCGCCGTAGGCCCCGGTATGGGGCGAGGAGACGATCGCGCCGACCGAAGACCAGTTGATGACCGACCCGCCACCGCTGGCAACCATGGCCGGGATCGCGTACTTCATACCGAGAAAGACGCTTTTGAGGTTGATCGAGATCAGCTTGTCGAAATCGTCGGGGTCGATGTCGGGGATCGCGGCCTGCGCGAGCCCGGCCACGCCGACCACGTTGCACAGTACGTCGAGGCGGCCGAACCGTCCGACCGACTCCGCCACCAGGTTCGCCACGTCGGGCGCGCTGGTGACGTCGGCGTGGAACGGGGTGATCTTGTCGCTTTCCGCGGCGGTGTCCTTCTCGGCGCCACTGACATCGGCTGCCACGACGAGAGCGCCCTCGCGGGCGAGCCGCAGGGCAGCAGCCCGGCCTTGCCCTACGCCCGCTCCCGTAACGATCGCGACCTTGCCTTCAAGACGGCCTTCAAGACGACCCTCAAGACGTGTCACGGATTCTCCTCAGTCCTGCGACCGGAACGGCTGGCCGCAAACGGACGGCGGCGCGGACCAGACGTCGTCGCCGTCGCCGCGCGGCCCGCGGGTCTGACCGGCCGAGACGATGCTGGGCGATCGCCCGGCGCGGATAAATGTAGTGAACACTCGCTCAGATGACCAGAGGTCCGGACGAGCTGAGCACCGCACCGGACCAGGTGGCCGACCTGCACCAACACGACGAGGCCCGCGGTGGCGATGCTGGCCAGCAGCCGGACGCACGGGCCATGACCACGCCAGCCGGCCGGTCTCAAGATCCGTGATAGCGTCGATAGAGCGACCAGCTCTGATGCGGCGGCGAGCTCTGAAGCTCCGGAACGCGCACTAGTCTTCGATAAGGATCCTCCGCTGTGGCGTCCCGTCCCATCCCGCGGAAAAAGACGAGCCCCGCCGTCGTGGACTACATCCTGGAACAGATCTTCGAGGGACACCTCAAGTCGGGCGACCGCATCGACCTGGACCAGGTCTGCCGCGACCTCGACGTGAGCCGGCTCCCCGTCCGCGAAGCGATCGTGATGCTGGAGCGGGACGGCATCGTCACCTCCACCTACCACCGCGGTGTCTTCGTCGAGCCGTTCGACGCCAAGTCGGTCATCGACGATTTCGAGATCATCGGGCTGCTCAGCGGCGTCGCGGTCCGGCGGCTGGCCGACGAGCAGGACCAGGGGGTGATCGCCGAGCTCGAAGGTCTGGTCGACCAGCTTCGGGCCGCGCCGCCGGGCGACCGGGACCGGACGATCGAGCTCGTCCGCACGATCCTCACCACCGAGCACCGCGCCGGCGGCTCCCGCCGGCTGCGCGCCGAGCTGCGCGCCTTCACCGGATATCTGCCGCTGGTCTTTCGCATCAGCACCAACCGAAGCCACGACGAGACCGTCGAGGCGCACGCCCGTGTCGTGCGCGCCGTCGCCGCGGGCGACGGTGAGAAGGCCGCCCGCTACCGGGTCGACGACTTCCGCGATGCCGGTCAGAAGGTCGTCCAGGAGCTGGCCCGACGCGGCGTGCTCAGCGGCGAGTAGGACCCGGGGCCCCGCCCCGCGCCGGCAGGATGGCGCCTCAGGACGACGAGCCGACCGGCCGGGGTAGCGAGATCACTTCACCCTTCCGTCAGGGCCGAGCAGGCGGACGGGGTCGGTCCCGTCCCAGGCCTCGGACGCGCGCGCGATCTTGCCCAGGTTGGCGAGGAATCCAGGCGTGCTCTCGACGACCTCGGTGTAGAACCCGAAGTCCGCGACCGTGTCGACGAAGGCGACGCGGAACCGGCCGGACAGGCTTTCGGTGACGATCTCGTAGCCCAGCCCTTCGTAGTGGGCCTTCTTCTTGTCGTAGTCGGGCGTCACCGTCGCGAGCTGGTGGAACGTGCTGGTCCCACCACGGCTCCAGTCGCGGAACACGCTGGGCCGGTCGCAGTGCTGCTGGATCAGCTCGATCTGCACCGGGCCAGCCTGCGCGACCGCGACCTGGAGCGTGATCGTCGCCTCCGTGCCGCGGTAGATCGCGTGCTGATCGAAGGCGGGCATGACGTGGAACGGCCCCACGCCGAACACCCGGGCCCAGCTGGCCGCGGCGGCGAGCACGTCGTCGACGAGGAAGCCCTGCTGGAAGAACCGGTACTCGCCTTCGGGCCAGGACTGCTGGAACAGGCGGTGCTCGATCGGGCTCATCGGGTGGCCTCCGGGATCACAAGAACCTCCTGCATGACGGTGGCGACCAGCTGGCCGTCGGCGTCGTGGATCGCTCCACGGACGAGGCCCCGGTTGCCAACGATGGTGACTGCTTCCTGGGTGTGCAGGTGCCACTGGTCGAAACGGGTGGGCCGATGGAACCAGATGGCGTGATCGAGGCTCAGGCCGTTGGAGCGGCCCGGCCCGGCCGCTCCCGGGTGCTGGCGAAAGATCATGTCCATCAGGAGGAAGTCGCTGGCGTAGGTGAGAAGCGCCAGGTGCAGCAGTGGGTCGTCGCCGACGGCGCGCGGCAGGCGCATCCAGTGCGACCGGGCGGCGCTCGCCGCCATGCCGGCCCGCGGCCCGCCGAGGAAGGAGGGCGCCTCGGCCAGGCGGAACTCGATCGGCGGTGGCCGCTCGATCCAGTGGCGTCCGTACCGCCGAAGATCGACCGGCAGCTCGGCGGCCCACTGCTGCAGCCCCGGCAGCTCGTCCGGCGGTGGCGCAGCGGGGGCAGGCGCGGTCGAAGCGGGGACGGTCGCGCCGGGTTCGGGGGTGCCGCCGTGGAACGCGGCGATGGCGACGAGCAGTGGCTTGCCGTCCTCGGTCACGGTGACCTGCCGGGTCGCCATCGAGCGTCCGTCACGTACCCGGTCGGTGACCAGTTCCAGCGGTCGGCCGGGGGTTCCGGCGCGAACGAAGGCGGCGTGCAGCGAGTGCGGGGCCTTCCCAGGCACCGAGCGGCCGGCGGCGATGAGCGCCTGGGCGAGCAGTTGGCCGCCGTAGACCCGTCCTGACGTGCTGACGGTGTCGGGTGGCACCTGAGAACGATCCTCGGCGAGCTGTTCCGGTTCGAGGGCCCTTAGGAGACCATCGAGCGCGTCGAGCATCGCGTCGAGATGGGGCTGCACGGGCGAGTTCACCCGGCTAGTCTAGGCCACCATGGATCAAAGATCAGAGATCCTTCGAAGGGGTGGTCCGGGGTGCTGACCGGCGAGAAGATCCTCATCACCGGGCCGACCGGCCGGATCGCCTTCGGCCTCGCTGAGACGCTGGCGGCGGACAACGAGGTCTGGGGAATCGCCCGTTTCGGTGATCCAGCAGCGCGCGCCGAGGTCGAGGCGCTGGGCGTGACGACCCGCGCCGTGGACCTGGGCGACGGGGACTTCGGTGATCTCCCGTCTGACTTCACCTACCTGCTACACATCGCGGCCGACTTCGGGAACGACTACGAGCGCGCGCTGCGGGTCAACGGCGAGGGAACGGGTCTCCTGCTGGCGCACTGCCGCACCGCGAAGGCGGCCCTGGTGATGTCGACGCTGACCGTCTACAAGCCGCACCCGGATCCGTGGCACCCCTTCCGGGAGGACGACCCGCTGGGCGACGCCGGCCTGCCCGAGCCGAGGCCGTACTCGATCGGCAAGATCGCCCAGGAGGCTGTCGCCCGGTACTGCGCCCGGGCGTTCGACCTGCCGGTCACCATCGCCCGGATGGGCAGCGCCTACGGTGCCCGCGGCGGGCTGCCCGCGTCCTACCTGCACGCGATCGCCGCCGGCCGGCCGGTCACCGCCCGTTGGGACCCGCTCCCCTACAGCCCGATCCACTACGACGACATCAACGCCCAGTGCGAGGCGCTCCTCGACGTCGCCAGCACGCCGGCACGGATCGTGAACTGGTGCGGCGACGTGCCGGTCACCGTCCAGCAGTGGTCGGCGTACTTCGGCGAGCTGCTCGGAGTCGAGGCCACGGTCGCCGTCGAGCCCGTGCCCGGGGCGTCGCTCGGATCGGTCGGTGACCACACCACGCGGTCAGCCATCACCGGGCCCTGCCGGGTCGACTGGCGCGACGGCTTCCGCCGGATGGCCGCCCACTTCTATCCCGACCGTGTGAACCCGAGCGTGTGAAGGCGAGCTGATCCGATGCGGCGCTATCCGTCCGCCAGCCAGTTACTCGACGAGGCCGCCGAGCAGACCGGGCTGGCCGACTTCGGCCCCGGCGACTTCCGCGACGGCCTCGCCGTGCTGCTCGACAGCCTCGAACACGACGGCGACCTGGACCCGGGCACCGACGCGGCCGTGATCGGTGACTTCCGCCGTCGCCTCGTCAACCGCCTCAAGGTCGAGGCCTGGTACGGCGAGCATCCGGAGGTCGCCGAGGTCCCGGTCCGCGGGCCCGTCGACATCAACGGCCTCCCCCGTACCGGCACCACGGCGCTGGCCGACATGCTGTCCCTCGACCCGCGGTTCCGTTGCCTCCGGGGCTGGGAGCAGGCCGAACCCTGCCCGCCGCCGACGCTGGACGACGAGGCGAACGACCCCCGACGGCTCGAGTTCATCGCCGTCCAGGAGCGCCGGTCGCCGGAGAGCAGGGCGAAACACCTCGTCGAGGTCGATGCCACGATGGAGGACACCGAGTTGCTCGGCATGGCCTTCCACGGCCAGCAGATGACCCTACCGGTGCCCGGCTACCGCGAGTGGTGGCGTGGGGCCGACCTCACCGAGACGTACCGGTACCACCGCCGGGTGGTGCAGTTGCTCGGGTCGCGGCGCGCGCCGGACCTCTGGCTGTTCAAGGCGCCGCACCACAAGTTCCACCTCGCCCCGCTCGCCGCCGCCTACCCGGACATGCGGTTCGTCATGACCCACCGCGACCCGGCGAAGGTCGTGCCCTCGTACACCAGCCTCGTCTCGACCATCCTCCCGCCGGCCGCCGGCGAACGGGACCTGCGCGCACTCGGCCGTGAGATCAGCGACCACCTGCGAATCGGCATGGAAAACGCCATCGGCGCCCGCGCGAAAATCGGCGAGGACCGGTTCCTCGACGTCCACCACCGCGATCTCGTCTCCGACCCGAAACACACGATCCGGCAGATCTACGCCTGGCTCGGCTACGAGCTCACCCCCGACGTCGAACAGGCGATCCTCGACTGGCAGCAGGCCAACCGCATGGGTGCCGCCGGCACCCACCGCTACACCGCCGAACAGTTCGGCCTCAGCACCGCCCAGATCCGCGCCGACTACGACTTCTACATCCGGCACTTCGACGTAGCCGTGGAGGGCTGACGCGATGACCGCGCTTCCAACCTGGACCGACCAGATGCGTGCGCTCGAAGGCGTGGCGGAAAACCTGATAGCCACCTGGCGGCCGGACGGCGCGACCGAGGCCGAGACGCAGGACATGAACAAGCTCGCCCTGTCGATCCTCGCCGACGGGTACCTGTGTCACGTCTACACCGACGCCCGCCGGCCCGTGTTCATGCCCTTGTGGAACTTCGCCTGCAACCAGGGTGGGCCCAACCCGGACTACGTCTATCTGACGACCGAGGTCGACCCGGCCGGCGTCTACGAGATCTCGGGCTTCCGCGGCACGACCCGGTTCGTCGAGATCACGCAGCAGGAATCGGAGATGACCAGCCCGAAGCATTTCGAGCGCCGGACCGGTCCCCCGCTGCGGGTCACCAACGACCTCGACGAGCTCACCACCGGCGCCGACGGGTCGTTCCGCGTCACGCTCAGCGCGCGGCGCCCGGACGGCCACAGCGGAGACTGGTGGCCGCTCGACCCCCGCACGCGCAAGCTCCTCATGCGCAAATGCGCCTGCGACTGGACGCAGGAGGTCGATGCCCGGGTCGCGATCAACCGCCTGGACGACCACGGCGCGGACATGACACCGACCGAGAGCGCCGGCCGGTTCTCGGACATGGCGGACTGGATCGACGGGATGATCCGGTTCGACATGCAGCTCGTCCGGTACTACCGGGAGCACCACGGCATCAACGTCCTGCTGCGCTCCCAGTGGATCGAGGACGCCGGCGGCCTGGCGAAACAGGCCTACTACGACGGAATCCACCAGATCGCCGACGACGAGGCGCTGATCGTCGAGTTCCCCGTCCCGACCGAATGCCACTACTGGCAGATCCTCGTCGCCGACGACCGGTTCTCCACCGTCGACTGGGTGAACCGCCAGTCGAGCCTCAACGACTTCCAGGCCCGCGTCGACCCCGACGGCTGGTTCCGCGCCGTCGTCTCCAGGCAGGACCCCGGCGTGCACAACTGGCTCGACAAGGCCGACTTCCCGTGGGGAATCCTCCAGGCCCGTTTCTACCGGGCCAACGAATACCCCAAGGCGACGGTGACCAAGGTGCCCGTCGCGGACGTGCTCATGCACCTGCCGTCGGACACCGTCGTGGTCACCCCCGCCGAGCGGGCCCAACAGCTGCGAACCCGCCGTGAGGGCGCCCAACTACGCCGCATCTGGTGACGGTGGCCGCCCGCGCGGCCCGACTCAGAGTTTGACGTGATGACTACGTCATCATATCATCCATGCATGCTCTACCCCACGCCACCCCAGACGCCTGCCGATGATCGGGTGCTCGCCGAGATCGACGTCATGCGGCAGGCGCTGCGGCACCAGATGCAGACCACGCCGTCGAAATGGACCGCCGGGCTCCGGAAGTTCCTGACCGCCGACGCGGTCGCGGCGTCGAACTCGATCGAGGGCTTCAAGGTATCCACGATCGACGTCGAGGATCTGATGGACGGCGAGCGGGATGTGGAGGTCTCCGAGGAAAATCGCGACGAGACGCTCGCCTACGAACGAATGATGACCTATATCCAGACGCTCCATGATGCCCAGGACTTCAGCTACAGCAAGGGCCTGTTCAACGCTCTGCACTGGATGTTGCAAGGCCACCGGCACACCGCGCGCAGGCCAGCCGGGCAATGGCGCCGGGGCCCCGTCTATGTCACGGACGCCCGCGACCCCAGCATCGCGGCCTACACCGCCCCAGACGTCGATGCCGTCCCCGCACTGATGAAGGAACTCGTCGACTGGCTCGACACCGAAGACGACACCCATCCGCTGGTACGGGCCGCCATGGCGCACCTGCACCTTGTGTCCATCCATCCCTGGGCCGACGGGAACGGCCGAATGTCCCGCTCACTGCAGACACTCATGATCGCCCGCGAAGGTGTCCTCGCCCCGGAGTTCTCGTCCATCGAGGCCTGGCTTGGCCGTCCCGGCAACACCTGGGAGTACTACCGGGAACTCGCCGGACGGGGCCCGAACTATGTACCCGACCAGGACGTCGCCAGTTGGATCCGCTTCAATCTGACCGCCTACCATCAGCAGGCCCAGACCGTTCAAGGCCGGCTCGACCGGTCCGGGCGGGTGTGGGGGGCGTTGTCGGAGTTCGCCGCTGCCACCGGCCTGGACGAACGAGTGGTGACCGCCCTCCACGACGTGGCCATGGCCGGGCGCGTCCGCCGCTCACGCTACGAGGACGCCGAGGGCCTGAGCCTGCAGCAGGCACAACGCGATCTCCGTGACCTCACGACCGCTCAGGTCCTGGTGCCGGTCGGCCGAACCCGGGCCCGCTACTACACGGCGGGCCCCCGCTTCCCTCAGCCGGCTCTCGACCTCGCGGGTACCCCGATGACTCTGCGGGATCCCTACTCCAGCTGACCGCGCCGTCAGGCGCTCGGCCGGGGCCGGCCGTGAGGACGGCGGCCACGATCGCGGCGACCGCTCCGACGACGAAGGGTGCCCTGCCGCCCGCGAGCCTGGTGACCACGCCGGCCACGGCCGCGCCCGCGGCCAACCCGCCGACGAGCACGACGGCGAGCCACGACATCACCCGGCCCATGAACGCCGGTTCTGCCGTCTGCAGGATGGCCACGGTCGCGGCGATGAACACCGACCAGGTCAGACCGACACCGGCCAGCGCGGCCAGCGCGACGCCAAGATTGGGCGCGGCCGCGGTGAGCGCCATCGACGCCGCCATGCCGGCCGCCGCGCCGACCAGCGCCCGGCCGCCGGAGTAGGTCGCGGACAGCACGGATCCAACGAGCCCACCCGCCGTGACCACCGTGAACGCGATGCCGACGACGCCCGCGCCGACGCCGAACACGGTTCGCACCAGGATCGGGACCGACACCTGGACGGTGAAGCCAAGCGTGGCCAGCACGGCCAGGGCGACCAACGGCGTGCGCAGCCGGGGCGTGTGGCGAAGGTAGGCGAGCCCGTCGCGCAGCTGCCGAGGTGCCCGTGCGATTCGCGGCGAGGCGCCGGCCCGGATGGTGGCGAGGACCGCGAGGTCGAAGGCGAACGTCGCGGCGTTGACGGCGAAGGCCGTCGTGACTCCGGCCGCGGCGACCAGCGCGGCGCCGAGGGCCGAGCCGGCGGTCATCCCGGACAGCAGCACCATGCCGCTCAGTGCCGACGCGCTGGCCGAGCGGTCCGGGGTGACCAGCATCGGCACGAGCGCCCGCCGGGCCGGCGTGTCCAGTGCGTTGAGCACGCCCCAGCAGCACGCGAGGACACCGATGACCGCGAGCGTGAGGTGCCCGGTGGCGGAGGCCAGCGCATACGCCGCGGCGACGACCCCCAGGCCGGCCTCGGCGAACATCAGGATCCGCTCGCGGTCATGCCGGTCGGTCACGGCGCCGAACCACGGACCGAGCACCAGGCTCGGCGTGAACTGCGCGGCGACCACCCAGCCCAGGGCCGCCGGATCGCGGTCGACCACGGCCCACGACAACGCGACGACCTGCGCCCAGGATCCGGTCACCGACGGCACCTGGCCGATCAGGTAGCGCCGGAAGCCCGGCGAGCGCAGGGCCCCGAGAGGCGACGCGGCGCTCGGCGCGCCACGGGTCCGAGCGATCCGGGCGGTTCGGCTCACAGCAACGTCACCGCGGCGGCGACCGCGAGGGCCACGCCGAACAGGTAGGTGCCCAGGGCGCCGACCAGCCGGGACCGGGTCGGGATCGACCAGTTCGGCGTGGTCAGCATGCCGAACACGTGAGCGAGTCGGGCGGCGGTGGCGCCGATGATCAGCGGGATCGCCACGGCGGCTGGGCTGCGTGCCCCCACGAGCAGGAACAGGACCATGAGCGTCGGGACGTACTCGGCCGCGTTGCCGTGCGCGCGGACCGCGACGAACAGCCGGTCGGTGGGATCGGTCGGCTGCTGGGCGCCGCCGGCCTTGCCGACGATCCCGCGCAGGCGCGACACGTTGAAGCCGAGGCCGAAGACGAGCGCGCCGAGAATGGCGGCGCAGCTGATGGCGATGGTCATGCGCTTCTCTCCAGGGTCGGCGCGGGCAGGACACTGTCCAGAAGGTCCGCGCAGAGGGTCCAGCCGAGCAGGGCGTCGGCCTTGCGCAACGCGCCCACGCTGGTCACGTTGACTTCGATGAGGTGGGGGCCGATGACGTCGAGCCCGGCGAGGTGGATGCCGTTGGCACGCAGCAATGGGGCGAGCCGCGCGCAGATCTCGCGGTCGCGTTTCGTGATCGGCGCCTCCGCGGTCGCGTCACCGATCCGGAAGTCGCCGGCAGCCGGGTACCGGTAGACGGCGCCTACCGGCTCGCCGGCGAAGACGAAGACGCGCTTGTTCCCGGCGGCGACCTCACGCAGGAACCGCTGCACCATGACGGCGCGAGTTCCACCGGCCGTGGCGAGTTCGAGGAGTGAGGCGAGATTGGGGTCGTGCCGGTCCAGTCGGAGGACTCCGCGGCCGCCGAAGCCGTCGACGGGTTTCATCACCGCTGTGCCGTGCTGCGTCAGGAAGTCACGGATGGTGTCGCCATCGGCGGTGACGACGGTTGGCGGTATCAGGTCGTCGAAATGCAGCGTCAGAAGATGCTCGCTGCAGGCGCGCAGCCCGCGAGGGTCATTGACGAGGGCCGTACGGGCGGGCACCAGCAGGTCGAGGATCAGCGTCGCGGTGATGTAGGTCGCGTCCAGCGGCGGTTCGGTGCGCATGAACAGGGCGTCCATGTCGTCGAGCCACACGATGGTCGGCGCCGACGCGGTGAACCAGGCGTCGGCCACGGCCCAGCGGCAGCCACCGGCCGGGTGGGTCGGCGCGAGCCGCACCCGGCGGGCCTGGGCCCGGGCCCGGCCGTTGACCGCCTCCAGGCGGACGGCCTCGGTGGCCCACACCTCGGCGCCGCGGTCCTGCGCGGCGTGCATCAGGCCGACCGTGGTGTCGACCGTGGCGTCCAGCGACTCCAGCGGGTCCGCTACGAATGCGATCTTCATGGAACGGGTACGCGATGCGTTGTGGTCACGGGCCCACGATCGCGTCGCCCGCCCCTGGTCACATCCGTGCCAGCACGCAACCAGGGCACGCAATCCGGCCGCACCCGACGCCGGAGGAGAAGCACTCGTGACGAGTTGGCACCCGCGATAATGCCCTGGTGGCAGCCGATGACCGATTCGTCGGGCGGCAGGACGAACTCGCCCTGCTGCGTCGGCGGCTGGCCGATGCTCGGGCCGGATCCGGCGGTGTGGTCATGGTCAGCGGCCCGGCGGGCATCGGCAAGACCCGGCTGATCGAGGAACTCGTGGCCGAGGCCGCCGCGACGCCGGTCGGGTGGGGCAGCGCGGTCGCGGACCTGGGTGCGCCGGCGCTTTGGCCGTGGACCCGTGCGCTTCGCGGCCTGCCCGGGCCCCGTGACGCGCTGTCAGCGGTTGTCGCGGGTGACGCGCAACGGGAGCACGGCAGCGCTCAGGACGCGGCAGCGACCACCTTCACCGCCGACACCCAGGTCATCGACGCGCTAGCGACGGCCGCGACGGCCGGGCTGGTGATCGTCCTGGACGACCTGCACTGGGCCGACCGGGCGACGCTACGGCTGCTCGCCCGCATCGCCACCGAGGTGCGGCGCCTGCCGGTTCTCGTGGTCGGCGCCCACCGGAGCGCGCTCGCCGGCGCGTTGGACGCGCTACCGCGACACGGTGCCACCGACGACGTGCACCTCGGGCCGCTGGCGCCCGCCGAGGCCGGTGCCTACCTGGCGTCGGCGGTGGCGCTGGCCGATCCACGCGCGGTGCGCAAGGCCGTCGAACTGTCCGGCGGCAACCCCCTCTACCTGCGCACGCTCAGTCGGGTCGCGGCCGGGCCGCTGCGCGGCGACGGCGGTTGGGCGGCCACGGTCGGCGAGGCAGCCGAGTTCCGCGGCCTCGTCACGGCCGCGATGTGCTCGGCCGGGCCGGTCGCGGCCGACGCCGTGGAGGCGCTCAGCGTGCTCGGCGCCGAGGCCGACCCGGGCCTGCTCGGCGGCCTGATCGGGGTCGATGCCGGTGTCGCAGCGCAACGGCTGCTCCCAGCCGTGCCGACCGGCCTGGTAGAGGTGGCACCGGTCGCCGGCGCACCGGTCAGGTTCGCGCACTCGCTGGTCCACGATGCCGTCTACGCCTCGCTCGCCCCGCAGCGCCGGCTCACGCTCCACCGCTCGGCCGCGGAACTGCTGGAGCCCCTCGCCCGTGGCCGCGACGAGTGGGCCGGTGCCGTCGCCCGGCACTGGGCCCGTGCCGACGAGCCGAGCCGGGCCGCCGGCTGGGCCGTGCGGGCCGCCGACGCCGCCCGGGCTGCGGGCGCCTACGACGAAGCGGCGTCATACCTGGAATCCGCCCTCGACGCGGCCGACCGGGCACCGGCGGACTGCGGCGTCGACACCACCGAGGTGCTGCTTGACCTGGCCCGCGCGCAGTACCTCGGCGGCCACATCACAGCTGCTCTCGCCAGCTGCGAACGCGCGGCCACCCGCGGAGAACGGTCCGGCCGGGCCGAGGTGGTGGCCCGCGCCGCGATCACCGTGCAGGGCATCGGCCATCCCGACACCAACGCCCAGGTCGAGGCCCTCTGCCGCCGCGCCCTCGCCGTCGGCGCCACGGGCACCGCGGTGCTGCGTTCCCGGATCCAGGCCGCACTGGCCTGTGCGCTGATCGAGCTCGGCCACGTGGACGAGGCGGCCCGATGGTCGGCGCAGGCCCTGGTCGAGGCTGAGGCCACCGGTGACACCGACGCCGAGCTGGACGCGATCCACGCCCGGGTGATGGTCGCCTGGCGGCCCGAGCAGGAGGGCGAGGTGTACGCGCTCGGTGGCCGGGCCATCGAACTCGCCGGTCCGACCGAACGCCCACTCGCCCGCCTGTGGGCGCACGCCTGGCGGTCCGACTGCGCGGTCCACCGGGCGGACCTGGCCGCGGCGCGCGTCGAGGTGGAGGCGATGCGGGCCCTCGCCGCGCAGACCGGGCTTCCGTTGGTGCGCTGGCACCTGCTGCGCCGCCAGGCCTCCTTCGCCGCTCTCGCCGGGGACTTCGACGGCTGCCGCCGGCTGGGAGGCGAGGCCTTCGAGCTGGCCGTCACCTGGCACGACACCTCAGCCCACTACATCCATCTCGGCCAGACTGTGGGCCTGGCCATGGTGCGCGGCGACCGGACCGACCTCGCCGCCGGTTGGGAACTGCACCTCGCCGACGTCCACAGCCTCCCGCCGGTCGCCCGCGCGCTCCTCGCCGCGGCGCTGTACCTCGCGGGTCGCGGCGCCGAGTCCTTCGAGCTCTACGAGCCGCTGCTGCCGGCGCTGCTCGCCGCCCGCACCGCGCAGGACGCCGCGTCCCTGACCTACCTGGCGTTCCTGGCAACCGAGTTCGGCGACGGCGCCGGCTGCGTCAAGGTCCGTGACTGGATGACGGCCACGCTCACCACCGCGCCGGCGGTCGGCGCGGGGTCGGTGTTCTACTACGGCGCCACCGCGCGCGTGCTCGGCCAGCTGGAACTCGGTGCCGGCCGGCCGGACGCGGCGATCCCGCTCCTTGAAGACGGAATCCGGGTCGACACCCGACTGGGTGCGCGTCCGTTCGTGGTCCACGGTCGCCTGGCCCTGGCGCGCGCCCTCACCGCCACCGGAGCGATCCGGCCAGCCGCCGAGCTGGCCCGGCAGTCCGCCGCCGACGCACGCCGACTCGACCTGCCGGGACCCCTCCGGGCGGCCGACGCTCTGATCGCCGACGCCGCCGCGCTGGCACGCGCCACCGATCCGCTCTCCGACCGCGAGAACGAGGTCCTGGCGCTGGTCGCGCAGGCGATGTCCAACCGGGACATCGCCCGTGCGCTGGTGCTGTCCGAACGGACCGTCGAGAGCCATATGCGCCGAATCCTCGCCAAGACCGGCTGCGCCAACCGCGTCGAACTCGCGCAGTGGCGCGAACGACGTCGATCATGACGTCGCGACCCGAGGAACCAAGGTGTCGCGAACGCGGCGCGGAACCGCGCCCGTCACCAGCGGGGCACGGCTCCGCGCGCGCGGCCAAACGGGTTTCGCGCGGCTAGTCCTGGCTTGCCTGGACGCCTTCGATCGCGCAGACGAGGCCCTTGTCGCCGGGGCCCTTGTCGCCGAGGACGGTGCCACCGAGGACCTTGCCACCGGGGCCCTTGTCGCCGGGGCCGGCGCTACCGAACACGCTGATCAGGTGCGGCCCGTCGGCATCCGCCGGCTTCGGCAGTGCCTCGGCGGCCCCGCCGGTGACGACCTGGCCGTCCCGCACCACCACCGGGGTGCCCGGCTTGGCCTCACCGACCACCTTCCCGTTGTGGTAGATCTTGCCGTCCTTCACCTGGAAGTCCTCGGCACCAGGCGGCTTGGGCAGCGCCTCGGCGGCCGCGCCGGTGTAGACCTTGCCGTCCTTCACCGCCACCGGCTCGCCTGGCTTGGCCGTGCCGACCAGCTTTCCGTTGAAGTAGACCTTGCCGTCCTTCACCTGGACGTTGTCGAGGCCCGCGCCCTCCGGTGGGGCGGGGCAGGTCGACGGCTGGCCCGAGGGGGCCCCGGAGCCTGGCTGGTTGCCGCTGGCGTTGGCGGCCGCGGCGCCCGAGCCGGCCAGCCCGAGGGTGATCGCGCTGACGAGGACGATCCGGCGGATTCGCATCGTGCACCTCCTCTTTCTCGATTTTCTCGGTGGCCCATTGGTTGGGGCCGGGGCCAGACTCCCGTGCGGCGGCTGAGGCACTCCTGAAGCCAGCTGAAGTGATCTTCAGGTAGCCCTTAGGTCGCATCCGTCACCCTGTAGTCATGCGAGTGCTGCTGGTGGAGGACGAAGAGCGGCTGGCCGGACTGCTGCGCGGCGGGCTGGCCGGGGAGGGATTCGCGGTCGATGTCGCGCACAACGGGCAGGAGGGCCTGTGGATGGCGACCGAGCACCGGTACGACGCGATCGTGCTCGACGTGATGCTGCCCCTGCTCAACGGCTACGGCGTGTGCCGCCGACTGCGGGAGGACGGCAACTGGACGCCGATCATGATGCTGACCGCGAAGGACGGGGAGTACGACGAGGCGGAGGCGCTGGACACCGGCGCGGACGACTTCCTCTCCAAGCCGTTCTCCTACGTGGTGCTGCTGGCCCGGCTGCGGGCGCTGATCCGCCGCGGTGGGCGGGAGCGACCGGTCGTCCTGACCGCCGGCGACCTGTCGGTGGACCCGGCCGGCCTGCGCTGCCGTCGCGGCGAGACGGAGATCGCGCTCACCCCGAAGGAGTTCGCCGTCCTGCACGCGCTCGCGCGGCGGGTGGGCGAGGTGGTCTCGAAGGCCGAGCTACTCGAACAGGCCTGGGATTTCGCCTATGACGGCGACCCGAGCATCGTCGAGGTCTACATCAGCGCGCTGCGCCGCAAGATCGACGCCCCGTTCGGCCGGGCGAGCCTGGTCACGGTGCGAGGAGCGGGTTACCGACTGGATGGAGCGTGCTGATGCGGTCCGTACGGCTGCGCGCGACGGTGGTGGCGACGGTGACGGTCGCGCTGGCCCTGGGCACCGCGGGTCTGGTGCTCGTTCTGGTCCTGCGGGGAAGCCTCGTGTCGGGCGCGAGCCAGGAAGCGGCACGGCGGGCGGACGAGGCCGCCGCCGTCCTCATCCAGGGCGCCGAAGGCCAACAGCCCGGTCGGCCCGCGCTGGTCGTCACCAACATGGTCGGGCCCGACCCCGACGTGAAGGTCATCAGCGCGGCCAGTATCGAGGTCGCCGGCCAGACCGGGTCGCCGAGCATCGGATCCGGGGCCGGCGCCGTCGCGGCCGGGCAGGCCTGGGGCTCCGGCTACGCAACCGCCCAGCGCCAGGTGGCCACCGCGGCCGGTCCCGTGACCGTGTCCGCCCGCGTCTCGCTCGACCCGGCGCACGCGGCGCTGGCGATGCTGCGCGAGCTGCTGCTCGCGGGCCTACCCGTCCTGCTGCTGCTCGTCGCCGGGCTGACCTGGCTGCTGACCGGGCGGGCGCTCGCCCCGGTCTCGGCGATCCGCGCGACGTTCGCCGACATCACGGCCACCGACCTGCACCGGCGGGTTCCGGTGCCCCACTCGGGCGACGAGATCGCCCGGCTGGCACGGACGATGAACGTGACGCTCGACCGGCTGCAGCAGGCGGTCGAGCGGCACAAGCGGTTCGTCGCGGACGCGGCGCACGAGCTGCGCAGCCCGCTGGCCATCCTGCGGACCCGCCTGGAGCTCGGCCAGCGCGAGGCGCCCTGCCTGGTCGAGGAGTCGCTCACGGACGTGGACCGGCTCCAGAACCTGGCCGCCGATCTGCTCCTGCTGGCGAGGCTCGACGCCGGCGAGCCGCTGCGCGTGGACGAGGTCGACCTCGGCGAGGTGGCCGCCGAGGAGGCACTGCGACCCCGGCGAGAGGGCGTCCAGGTGACGCTGGACATCGCCCCCGACGTGGTCGTGACCGGATCGGCCTCCCACCTGCGCCGGATGGTCGGCAACCTCGTCGACAACGCCGTGCGGCACGCCGCGTCCACGGTGGTCGTGCGGGTGGCGGCGCCCGCGACCGTGCAGGTCTCCGACGACGGCCCGGGCATTCCGGCGGAGCACCGCGAGTCGGTGTTCGACCGGTTCACACGGCTCGACGAGACGCGGGCGCGGGACGGCGGCGGCAGCGGGCTCGGCCTCGCGATCGCCCGGGACATCGCGCACGCGCACGGCGGCACGCTGATCGCGACCGTGCCGGACCACCCCACGGGTCACGCCGTGAGGGGCGCCTGTCTAAGGGCGGTGCTCCCCACCATCGCGCGTGGGCCGGGCGCCTGGACCACCGTTGCGACGGCCGGCGTCGGGACGGTGCCAGCTGAGAGTGATCGTCTCGTCGTCGCGGGCGTGTCGACGATCTCTTCCTCCCACTCGCGCTCCAGCGGCCCTAACGCCGCGACCGGCAACGTCCGCCGGTCACCTTGATCGCTGTTTTCGCCCTCTGGTGGCTACGAAACAGCACCGGATACGACCATCGGAAGGCCGAAACCGCGATCATGGTGAGGCCGAGACCGGGCTTCGGCGGCTTTGACGCGGTCGCGTTGCCTCGCGATGCACGTCTGCGCGAGCCTGGGATCTACGCTGAGATCGGGCGGTCACGGCCTGCCGACGTCTTGGACGTGTGACGACTCATCCGCTCGGGAGGCAATGGTGACAACGGCCCTGCCGGAGGACAGCTGGTTGCGTGCCCTTCGCCCACAGCCCGCGCGCGTGACGGCCGCCGAGTACGAGGCACTCGCGGAGGAGATCGCCCGGTCGATCGAGATCGTCGACGGCTACATCGTCTTCTGCGAGGCTCCCACCCCGGACCACCAGACCGCGGGCCGACGCCTTGCCAACCTGCTGGAGCGGCACGCCCAGAACGCGGTGAAGTCGGGCCGATACGGCTGCCTCACGGTCAACAACGACGTCGATCTGCGGCTTCGCGACATCCCGCTGCTCAACCGGCGGCCCGACGTCATTCTCTACCGCTGCCTGGACCGCGACCGCGGCGAACGACTCCGCGCCGAGCACGCCCTGCTCGTCATCGAGATCGTCTCGCCCGGCTCGGAAACTCAGGACACCACCGACAAGCTCGGTGAGTACGCCCGCGCCGGGATTCCGCACTACTGGATCACCCGCCTCGACAACGACGGCGTCACCACCATCGAACGCTACGCACTCGACCATGCCAGCATGCTCTACAAACACCTCGGCACCCTCATGAAGGACGAGTCCGGCGGCCCGCCCGCGATCACCAACCCCATCCCGGTCACCATCACCTGGGACGATCTGACATTCTGACCGCCGCCCACGGGAGGCCGCGGTTCAGCCGAGCCGCGCGGGCGTTTGCTCACGGCCAGTCGACGCCGACGCCCGGTCCGTGGGACCTCAGGTGCCCGTCGGCCCAGACTCCCGTCACTTTCGCGATGTCGGCGATGTTCCGAGTCGGGTCGCCGTCGACGGCGAAGAAGTCGGCCAGCTTCCCTGGCTCCAGGGTTCCGACCTCATCGGCGACGCCGCAGAGCTCGGCGCCGATCCTCGTCGCCGCGACCAGTGCCTGCCGGGTCGTCATTCCGCCTTCGACACCGAGGCACAGCCCGAGATCCATGCGGCCGAACGCAGTGTCGAAGGGACCGGCATCGCTGCTGATGGCGAGCTTGCCGACGAAGCCGTCCTTGATCAGGTGGCTGAAGTTGCCGACCTTCTGCTCGAAGTAGAACTGCAGGGCGTCAAGCTGCCCCTGCTCCTGCTCGGTAAGGCCAACAGCGTCTTTCTTGTCCCTCAGGTCGACGACCGTGTCATATCCCCCGCATTGCAGGGTGGTGCTGATGAACGTGCCGGCTTCGAGGAGCTGCTGCGCCAGCCGCCCGTCGTAGACGCTTTGGCCGCCCTGGAGATTGTGGTGCGCCCCGAGGTTGGCCTTGCGCGAGAGATCTGCCTCCAGGAACTCCGCGTGTTCGATCGCGTCGAATCCGGCCTCCAGGGCGTAGCGCATCGACTGCGTGGCCCGGCAGTGGCCCGTGGTGAGCCGGCCGAGGTCGTGCGCGGCGTCGACGGCCGCCTTCATCTCCTCGACGGTGTAGGCGGCGTAGTACGGCAGATTGCCCAGGGTGGCGCCTCCCGAGGCCATGATCTTGATGTGGTCGGCGCCTTCCGCGACGAGGGCTCGTACCGTCGCCCGAATCTCGACCGGGCCGTCCGCCGTGCCGCCGCAGAAGTAGAAGTGGCCGAGTCGCTGCGTGACCGGACGACCGCAGAGCAGCAGGCGGGGACCCGCCAGGTAGCCGCGCCGGATGGCGTCGCGCACGGTGAAGGTGACCCGGTTTCTCCCGCCGTTGTCACGAATGGTCGTCACCCCTGCCGCCAGGTGTTTCCGCAGGTTCATGACGCAGACCAGGGCGAGCATCTCGTCCGGATCCTGGTGGACCTGCTCGTAGTTGCGTTTGTCGGCTGGCAGGGTCAGGTGGGCGTGCGCGTCGACCAGGCCGGGAAGCACGGTGACGTCGCCCAGGTCATTGGCCGGCACCGCGACGAGGTCGACGTCTCGCGCTGGTCCGACGTAGAGGATCTGGTTGTCGTCGAGAACGAGCGCGGCGTCCTCGATCAGCGTGCCCTCGGCGCCGACGGCGGTGAAGATCCGCTTGGCGAGGAAGGCCTGGCTCGCGGTCGGGAAGGACCGCCGGGTCGGCTCCACGTCAGGCCACTTCGGTCGTCGCGTCGACCGTCGCGTAGAAGGCCGCGGCCTCGTCCCCGAATACCTCCGTCACCACCTGAAGGGCGTGCGGGCGGTCGAGGAGTTCGAGGAGGTTCTCGACCGTGTAGCGGCCGAGCGGCGCCGCTCCGACCGTCCGCCGCTGGCCGATGGCGAGGACCGCGACGCCGGCTTCGAGAATCGCCCCACAGCACATCGGGCACGGCTCGTAGGAGGCCACCATCGTGGCGCCCGACAGGTCGATTCCCCACTTCCCTGCGGCCACCCGGATCGCCATGCTCTCCGCGTGGGCCGTGGGGTCCGACGTCGTCACGACCCGGTTGCGCTCCTCGACGGCCTGGCCGTCGGCGGTGATGAGCACGGCGCCGTACGGGTGGTCGCCCGCGGCGGCAGCTTCGGCCGCGAGCTCCAGCGAGCGCTTCATCGCGTCCTGCAGAGAGATGGTCATCGGAATTCCTTTGCGTCGGGTTCCAGGTCGTCAGCTGGATGGGGCGATGAGCCGGGCGAACGGTTCCAGGGCGCGGGCGCCGACCAGCTCGTCCGAGACCCAGGCGATCAGTCGGTCGACCCGGTCGGCCCGCAACAGGGGCGCGGCGTTGAGGTGGAGCTTTCGCTCGAACACCCGTGAATCGAGTGGCTTGTCCGGATACTGGCCAGACGGGATGTCCTCACGAGCCCGGTAGTGGCGACCGTCCGTGGTCCGCACCGTGACGTCCGCGGGCAACGAGAAGCCGAAGACCTTGTCGATCTCGGGATCCTCGATCGCGACAACACGATTCATCAGAGCCCTGATCTCGACGTTGTCGAGATAGGCGTGATGAATGCTCGGCGGCGAGAGCTGATCACCGGTCAGGATCGCCAGGGCGATGGCGAACGGCAGGCTGAACACCGAGACGTTGAAGTCCGGGACGTCTCGATGGCAGAGCTTCTCGACCGTCCACCTGTTTGTCCGGACCTCGATGGTCTCGATCTCCGCCAGGGCGATGCCGTGGTGCAGCACGAGGTGCTGCGCCGCGTCGATGGCGCTGTGGGTCATCACGGAGGCGGAGCGCGTCTTGATGAGCAGCTGTTCGCTGATCCATTCGGAGTGCAGGCCTCGGAGCGCGCGGTCGAACGCGACGGGCTCCGCTCGACCGCCGGTGAACATCTCGATGAAGCCCTGAGGCCCCTCGAGCGCGGTGGTGCCCGCGGTCATTCCGGCCAGGGCCAGTTCGGCGGCGAGGACCCCCTGACCGGTGTTGCGGCCGCCGTCCCAGGGCCACACCTGCGAGGGCGGAGGATTCATCACCTCGTTCAGCCCGGCCGCGGCGGTCGCCGCGATCCCGATCGCGGCGACGAACTGGTCTTCGCTCAGCCCGAGGAGTCTGCCGGCCGCGATGGCCGCGACGAACGTGTCACCCAGGTTGCAGTGCCAGCCCGCCCGGGCCTTGTGGGACTCCTGGGTCTGGCACAGCGACGCGCCTATCCTGCAGCCGACTTCGATTCCGGCCACGAGCGCGACCAGGAAGTCCTTCCCACCGGCTCCCACCGACTCGGCGACCGCCAGCGCGGCGGTCACCGACGAGTGGCCGGGGTGCAGGTCGCCTTCCATGAAGCTGTCGTCGTTCATCGTGCAGTAGGCGGAATGGGCGTTGACCGCCGCCGCGGCCGCGCGAGGCAGGCGCCGTTCGCTGCCGATGACCGAGCTCTCGGGCACGCCGCCCGCGCGTAGGTGGACCGCGAGGACGCTGGCCGCCGCCGGCAGCGTCGAACCGGTCATGGCGGCGGTCACGATGTTGAGGGCGTGCATCTTGGCCATCGCCACGGTTGAGCTCGGCAGGTCCTCGAAAAGCAAACCGGCCGCGAACGCGGCCAGCCTGCGGGTCACCGGCGGACGCTCAGTCAACGGAGCTCCGCCCCAGGGCAGGATGCTCCGGGTACGACGGCGCTCACCGACCTGCTCCGGCGGAAAGCCGAGCGTGGCGTCGGGCCCGCTCGGCGGCCGGATCGGTGCGCGGGACAGCCGCGAGAAGTCGCCGGGTGTACTCGGTCGCCGGGGCGTCGTAGATCTCGTCCCGGCTCCCGGCCTCGACCACGCGGCCCTCGGACATGACGACGACCTGCTCGCACAGGTATTTGACAACCGCGAGGTCGTGCGCGACGAACAGCACCGAAAGGGACAACTGCCGCTGCATCGCCCGGATGAGATTCAGGATCTCGGCCTGCACGGAGACGTCCAGCGCCGAGACCGCCTCGTCGCACACCAGCAGGCGGGGTTTCGTGATGAGGGCGCGGGCAATGGCGATGCGCTGGCGCTGCCCGCCCGAGAACGCCCGCGGGAGACGGCTGCCGGCGTCGTCGGGAAGCCCGACCAGCGTCAGAGCCTCCAGAGCGCGGGCCCGCAGCTCGGCGCGGTCACGCAGGCCACCGATCCACAGCGGTTCCCCGACGATCCTCTCAACCCGCATGCGGGGATCGAGGCTCGTATACGGGTCCTGCGACACCGTCTGTACTTCCGTCTGGAAACGTCGCCGCTGCGCACGCCCGGCGGCCAGGACGTCGAAGCCGTCGTACCGCACCGCGCCCGCGTCCGGCCGGTCGAGGCCGAGCACGCAGCGAACGGCTGTCGTCTTTCCTGATCCTGACTGGCCGACGATGCCGACGACGCGTCCCTCGGGTACCGAGAACGACACGTCGTGAAGCACCTCGTGGCGTTTCCGTCCGCGACCGAAGGACTTGGTGAGGCCGTCCACCTCCAGCAGCGCGCTCATCGACGGCTCCTCGGTAGGAATTGCTCGGGTTCCGCCCCGGCCGCCGGCACCGGCGTAAGTGGTATTTCCGGGTCGTGGTCGAGGGTCGGAACCGCGCCGAGAAGAGCGCGGGTGTACGGGTGCTCGGGGTGGGCGAAGAGATCGTCGACCAGCGCCTCCTCGACGATCTCGCCTGAGCGCATCACGTAGACCCGGTCCGTCGCGCCCGCCACCAGACCGAGGTCGTGGGTGATGAGAAGGACCGCGAGCCGCAGGTCGTCGGACTGCCGCACGATGAGGTCGAGGATCTGCTCCTGCATCAGGACGTCCAACGCCGTCGTGGGCTCGTCCGCGATCAGCAACGAGGGCTGGCCGATGAGCGCCGCCGCGAGCACGACCCGTTGGCGCATGCCGCCGGAGAACTCCTGCGGATACGCGCCGAGTCGGGCTCGTGCGTTGGGCACCCCGAGCCGGTCGAGCATGTCGGCGGCCTGCCTCATGGCCTCCTTGCGGGAGGTTCCGGCGAGCCGCAACGGCTCGGCCACCTGGTCGCCCACCGTCAGCACAGGATTCAGTGCCGTCATCGGGTCCTGAAAGACCATCGAGGCCACCCGGCCACGTATTCCCCGGACCGTGTTCGGCGCGGCGCCGATCAGCTGTTGCCGGGCCACCTCGACCGAACCGGTGAGCCGGATGGAGGGGTCGAGCTGGAGGATGCCGCGGGCGGTCACCGACTTCCCCGAACCGGACTCGCCGACGAGCGCCACCCGTTCTCCGGGCCAGACGTCGAGGTCGATGCCCCTGACGAGTTCGCGTTCGCCGAACTCCGGTCGGTGTCTCGGCGCGGCGACGGAGGCCCGCAGGTTCCGGACGCGCAGGAAAGGCTCGATGTCGCGATCGATCGCGCGGGGCTTCATCGGACCATCGCCGGATCGATACGGACACGGATCGCGTCGCCGATGACGCCGAAGGCCATCGCGGAAAGCGTGATCACGAGACCGGGGAACATCGAGATCCACCACGCGGTGGTCATGTACGACTGCCCTTCGGCCACCATGGATCCCCAGTTGGCATCTGGTGGAGGCGCGCCCACGCCAATGAAGGCCAGACCCGCCATGATCACGATGGCGCCGCCGATCTCCATGCTGGCGGTGACGACGATCTGGTCCAGTGAGTTGGGCAGGATGTGCCGGAACAGCAGCGAGAGCCGGCCCGCCCCCATCCGTCGCGCCGTCTCGATATACGGCTGGGACATGGTCTCCCGGATAGTCGTGCGTGCCAGCCGGGCCGTGCCCGGCCACAGTGAGAGCACCATGGCGATGGTCAGGGAGCGGTTCGACGGACCGAGCGCGGCCGCGATGCCCAGCGCCAACACGAGCGTCGGCAGCGCCATCGTGATGTCGCAGAGCCGCATGACCGCGGCGTCGAGCCACCGCGGCGACAACGCGGCGACGGAGGCCAGGACGACGCCGACGAGCGTCGCCAGCAACGTTATGCCGAGCGCCGCGAGCAGCGTTTCCGGAGCGCCCGCGAGCATGCGCGAGAGCACGTCCCGCCCGACGTCATCGGTGCCGAAGAGGTGGTGGGCGCTGGGGCCGAGCAGCGCGGTCTTCGGATCGGCGGTGTACGGATCGGCCGGGCGCCAGAAGGCACCGACGACCGAGACCAGCAGGACGAGGCAGAGAATCCCGACCGCGATTCGGTCCAGCCACGGGGCGTGCCGGCCGGCGAGGCCGCGCAGCGCTCGCGCGGGCGCGCCGACCAGCCGTCTCGTCTCCAGCCTGGGCAGCCGGCGCGGCGCGGCGAAGGTGATGTCCGGGTTCGCGTTGTTCATCGCGCCGCCTCCGCCAGCATCGCGGCGCGTACCCGCGGGTCGAATCTGATCTGCACCAGGTCGACGATCAGGCTGCTGACGATGAAGACGACACCGATGACCAGTACGCCGCCGAGCACGGCGAAGATGTCCTGGCTCAGGACGGCCTGATTGAGGTACGTCCCGACTCCGGGCAGTCCGAAGACGGTCTCGACGAGCAGCGCGGAGCCGATCATCCAGCCGAACTGCATCCCGAGCATCGTGATCGAAGAGGCCAGGGTGGCGCGCAGCGCGTGATGGAACACGACCCGCCGCGTGTCGAGGCCCTTGGAGTGGGCGAATGTCACGTAGTCGGTGCGGAGCGCTCCGATCATGGTGGTCCGAACGTTGCGCGCGAGGTGTGCCAGGAAGGGCGCGGCCAGCGCGAACGCCGGCAGCAGCAGATGCGTCAGCGAGTTGAAGAACGCGGGGGCATTGCCGTCGACGACCGAGTCGATCAGCGTGAACCCCGTGTGGTGCGCCGGGGCCAGCCCGTAGTCGTTGGAGCCGGAGATCGGGACGATACGGAGCTTCGCCGCGAAGACGAACTGAATCAGGATGGCGACCCAGAACACCGGTGCGCCACCCAGGAAGGCAAGGAGGACGCGGAGCCCGCCGTCAACCGGCCTGTTCTCGAAGTAGGCGGCCAGCACCCCGATCGGGATGCCGAGCACGATAATGATCAGCAGTCCGAGCGCGACCAGCTGAATGGTCGTCGGAATGGTCTGCGCCAGGTCGTGCAACACGGGCTGGTGGGTGACCGTCGAGGTACCGAGGTCGCCCCGGAAGGCCCGTCCGATGAAGTCGAGGTACTGGACGATCCACGGGTGGTTCAGACCAAGCGCGGCCCTGGCCTGCTCGATCTGCGCGGGAGTCGCCGTCTGGCCCGCGGCGATCCGCGCAGGGTCGCCGGGAATCACCTTGGTGAGGGCGAACACGATCGTGACGACACCCCATACGCAGAGAATCGCCTGGCCGAGCCGCGCCACCACGAAATTTCTCATTGACCTGCCTACCCGTGAGGGCCGTGGGTCCCGGGACTGCCTCGGCCCGGGACCCACGGGGCCAGTTAGTTGGCGCCGGACGCCAGGCGGATGAGCTTCGGGTTGAAGATGACGAACGACGGGTCGAAGCCGAACGGCTTCACCTTCGTGTCGGTGACGACCGGGGTCGCCGGGTTGGCGATGGTCACGGCGACGTGGTCGTCGAGGATCAGGTGCTGCGCCTGGTTGAAGTCCGAGCAGGCGGTCGTCGCGTCCGTCGCCTCCGCTCCGGCGGCGATCAGCTCGTCGGCCTTGGGGTTGCTGTAACGGGCCAGGTTCGTCGTCCCGATCGACTTGCTGGCGAACCTCTGCTGAAGCCAGGCGCCGATCTGCGGGTAGTTCGGCGAGTCCCAGACCATGGCGAGGTCGGGCTCGGTGTCAGCCGAGCTCACCATCTGCAGGTACTGCGGGAACGTGACCTGCTTGAGCGTCAGGTTCAGGCCGATCGCCTTGAGGTCGGTCTGCATCAGCGTTGCCGCCTGCGTGTGCTCCTGGAAGACCGGCTGGTACATCAGCGTCAGGCTCTTTCCGGTGGCGCCGGCGTCCTGCACGAGCTGCTTCGCCTTCGCCACGTTCTGCGTGCTCGGAGCGCCGTGGACGCCACACGCGACGGCCGGGGAGACGAGGCCAGTCGCCACCTGTCCCGCGCCGCCCAGGATGGTGCCGAGGTGGCCCTGGTAGTCATAGGCGAGCTGGATGGCCTCGCGAACCCGCGGGTCGGCGGTCACGCCACCCGCCGTGTTCATGATGACCATCGTCTCGTTCAGGGTCGGCAGCACCGTGACCTTGTAGGACGGGTTGTTCTGGAACTGCTTGAGGTTGGTCGCGTCGAGCTGGGCGACGACGTCGACCCCGCCGTTCCTCAGCTCGCTGGCCAACGTGCTGTTCTCGGCGATGTAGCGGAAGTTGAGGTTCTGCGGGCGCGTCGCGTCGAAGTTCCAGTAGGACGTGTCGAGCGTGAGGTCGAGGTTGGAGTTCGCTTTGTACCCGGCGAGGTCGTACGGCCCCGAGCCGGCGTCGTTGGTCGCCAGCCAGCTCTGCGCCTCGTCGCTGCCCTCGTGCTGGCCCACGAGCTTCGAGTCCAGGATGTAGACCTTGCTCAGCACGCCGATGAACTGCAGGTCAGGCTGCGTGAGGCTGATCGTCAGATGCGTCCCGTCGGTGGCCGTGGCACTCGCGAAGTCCTGCATGTACGCCGCGACCCCGGTGTTGACCTTCTTTATGCGGTTCAGCGTGTAGGCCACGTCGGCGGCCGTCACCGGATTCCCGCTGTGGAACTTGGCGCCGTCGTGCAGCGTGAACGAGATGCTCTTGCCGTCGGGCGCGTACTCCCAGGACGTCGACAGGCCGCTGACCAGCTTCCCGTTCGCGTCGAAGGTCACGAGCGTGTCGTACATGCTCGTGATCGCCTCGTCGTTCTGGATGTCGGAGACCTGCTGCGGGTCGAGGGTGTGCGGGACCTGGACAATGCCGATCACGACCCGGCTGCCCCCGGCGCCGCCGCCGGAACCGCCACCGCAGGCGGCCAGCGAAGCGCCGGCCAGAGCCATCGTGGCGAGCACGACGGCCCCTCGTCTGTAGTTCTTCCTCATGGAAGCTTCCCCATTTCTGTCGACACGTCGGTGGAATTTCTTCTTTTGCTCGGGAGAGGCAGCGGGAAACAACTGCCGGTGGTGGTGAGGGGCGCCGGTCACGAAGAGGCGCGGGCTCACCGATAGCGTCTGGTCGAATGGACTGGGTACGGCGATCGCTCGCCGCGGGGTGGGTCAGGCCGCCGCTGTGATCACGTCGCGCAGCGCCGCGGCCGACGTCGTGAAGAAATCCAGTTCCTGCTGCTCGCTGACGTCCGCGCGCAGGTCGTCCGGGCCCGGACGGCGACCGGCGGCTACCTCGGCGCCGTACGCGGCCGCGCGCCGCTCCAGCGCGGCGAACTCGTCGGCCGTCAGATCCCGGTGGGACGCGGCCCAGCGCGGCTCGTGCAGAAACAGCGACATCTCGGCTCTGGTGGCCGTGATGCCCTCGATCGAGATGTTGAGGTTCGGGTTGTGCTCGGCGAGCAGCCCGAGCACCACCGGCCAGTCGATGATCCCCGAGCCGATCGGAACGATGAACCGCCCGTAGCCGTCGTCCGTCTCGACTAGGGCGACGTCGCGGAAATGGGTCTGCCGCACGTAGGGAGCCAGCCGCCGCGCGGCCGCGCTCGGCTCCTCACCCCGACAGACCACGTTCGCGATGTCGAAGGTGATACCGAAGGCGTCCGGCCCACCGGCCTCGACCAGCCGGATGGTCTCGAACGACGTGATCTCCTCGTGCGTCTCGATGTTGAGATGCGCCCCGGCGCCGCGCAGCACCGGCCCGAGCTTCGTCAGGTACTTCTCCGTCGCGGCGAGCTGGTCCTCCCAGTCGACGTCGGTGCGGAACCGGTCGCAGGCGAACAGGCCTGGAAGCCGGTGTTTGTAGTTCGCCGTCGCGGTCCACAGCTCCGTGATGCCCACGTCCGCGACCGCCTCGATGATGCGGGCCATCCCGTCGAAGTAGCTTCCCCGCCCGAACTCCCGGATCTCGGGTGCCTCCGGCGTGGCGTACGGGTTCACCTTGGCGATACCCGTCTCGATGTACATGTCGAGCGCGGCCGCCGCCTGGACGACGTCGGAAAGCTCGGCGGGGTCCATCGTCCGGCTCAGCTCGAACGGGGACCGGAAGAAGGCGCCCTCAAGCCCGGCCGCCTTCATGGCCTTGAGCGTCCCGATCGCGCCCAGTTCGAGGGAGCGCGGGAACTTGCTGCTGTCGGCGCCGACCCTGGTCATTTCGCCCACACCGAGTCCTCGTTCTCCGCCAGGTTGACGAGGCCCCGGGAGAACACGTTGTTCGGGTCGTAGAGCCGCTTCGCCCTGGCGAGACGGTCGTACTTGTCGCCGTAGACGGAGCGGGCCATCTCCTCGTCACCCGCCACCGAGGTGAAGTTGATGTAGGTGCCGTTTCGGTAGGGCTCCAGCTCGTTGTCGAACCTGCGGGCCCAGTCGACGAGTGGGGCCTTCTCCGACGGGTACCGCCAGTCCGCGCCGATGTTGACGCTGAGCACCGACTCGATGCCCGCGGTCGAGTCGTTCGGGCGAGGCCGCGGCTGGTGGGTGCCGGCGATGAGCTCGAACGGGCAGAGCAGCTGGTGCGCGATGTGGGCACTCGAGTTGAGGCTGCGGCCCGGGTACTCGTCGACGAACCTCAGCACCACGTCGATGCCCTCGTCGTCGAAGTTGTCGAGCGAGGTGTGCTTCCAGTAATGGCCCAGCCCGTAACGGAACTCGTCGTCGGTGCTGTGCTGGAGCGTGACGTGCGGGATCGTCCGCAGGCTGGTGTGGATCGGGTCGGCCAGGGCGAACATCGGCGCCGTGGCCTCGGCCTCCCCCGCCGGGTCACCGTAGAAGATCGTGGCCACCGAGATGATCTGCTTGCCGCGATGCTCGGCGGGAATCTGTGACCAGTACTCCGGCGCCCGTAGCAGGCGGATGTAGGTCCCCATGTTGCCCGGAGCCGCCGGTCCCCATTCGTGGAAGAACCGCAGGATCGCGCGCCGGTCCGAGGCGCCGAAGAGCTGCTGTCGGATGGTGACCAGGCCCGGGAGGGCAATCGTGCGGAAAACGAAGCGGGTCACGATTCCGAAGTTGTGGCCGGCACCCCGCAGCGCCCAGAACAGCTCCGGATGGTCCTGCTCGGTGACGGTCAGGATTCGCCCGTCGGCCACGACGACCTCGATCTGCTCGACGTGGTCCACGGTCGCGCCGAACATCCGGGACAGGTAGCCGAGACCGCCGCCGAGCGTGAGCCCGGCGACCCCGGTGTGCGAGACGACGCCCGCGGGCACGGCCAGGCCGTGGCCGGCCAGCGCCTGGTCGACGTCGCCCCAGCGGCAGCCGGCACCGACGGAAACCCGTCCGGTCCGCTCGTCCAGCTCGACCGACCGCAGCAGACCCGTGTCGATCATGACGGCGCCGTCCAGGACGGCGGTGCCCGCGAGATTGTGCCCGCCGCCTCGAACGGTGATCGGAAGGCCGGCCGCCACACATTGTTGGAGGGCGGCGACGACGTCCGTCGCGGACGTGGCGCGGACGATGGCGAGTGGGTGGCGGTCGATGTCGGCGTTCCAGACCCGGCGCAGCACGTCGTACCCGGCATCGCCCTCGGCGATGACGTCACAACCGACGGCGCGGCGCAGGTCGGCGACTCGTGCGTCCATGGTGGTGGGGGCAGCGGCGCTCACGCGCATTCCTTTCGTAAGACAGGCACGCACCTGGCGGGGCGGGGTCAGGTGGTACTTCCTGCACGCTCGGCGGTCGGTCAGGCGCTGAGGTCGATCTCGCGGCCGACGCCTTCGGCGCGGGCGCGGTCGATCAGGAGGCGGGCGGTCGCGGTGTCCTGCAGCGCGAGCCCGATCGAGTTGAACAGGGTGATCTGGTCGGGCGATGTGCGACCCAGGGTGCGGCCGTCGATGACGTCGCCGAGCTCGCGCAGGGCCTCCTCGGCCTTGATCGCGCCGTCTCGGATCGCCAACGCCGTGTCACCGGACTTGGCGAGGCTCTCGTCGGCCGAGTCGACGACCACGTAGGCCCGAGCCATGGCCTCGTTGTCGACCTCGCGGTGGTCGGCGCGTGGCGGGGCCCCGACGACGTTGACGTGCAGGCCGGGGGTGAACCAGGCTCCATGGACGAGTGGCTCGCGAGACGGCGTCAAGGTGCACAGGACGTCGGCCGCACGGGTGACGGCCTCGGGCGACGAAAGCGCTCGCACCGCGAACCCCAGCGCCTTCGCCTGCTCGGTGAAGGCATCGACGGTCGACGCGGAACGCGACCAGACGACGACGTCCTCGACCGGCAGCACGTGCGCCAGCGCGCGTAGGTGTTCGATCGCGAGCCGGCCCGCGCCCACCAGCCCAAGCGTGCGGCTGGACGCTCGGGCCAGGTACTTCGTCGCGACGGCGCTGGTCGCCGCGGTGCGCACCGCGGTGATCAGCCGGCCGTCCAAGAGCGCCTCGCACTCGCCGGTCACCGTCGAGCAGACCAGGAGCGTGGTGCGCTGCACCTTGCCGCCGACGCCCACGAGGTCCGCGAGGAACTTCACGGTCGCGGTCCGCAGGCGCTCGTCGACGGCGAGCATCGGGAGAAACACCGCGTCGCCAACCATGACGGCGGACGCTCTGCCATTGGCGGCCTGGCCCGCGGCCAGACCACGGTGCGCGTCCTCGACCGCGCCGATGACCGCGGTCCTGTCGATGAGCGACTCGATCTCCGAGCGGCTGAGCAGGAGCGTCATCGCGGCCCGGGCTTCCCGGACCGCGCGATCAGCCGGCCACTGGAAGCGACCGAGAGATCGTCGGCGGCGCCTGCGATCCATGCCATGGGCTGTGACCTTCCTTCCGGGCGCGGGACGTGCGACGACGCGCCGAGCAACTGGGCATGCCGGCGGGAACCGTGACGGATCAGGGCGCGGTTCGGACAGCCCACGTCAGACCGATCGCGGGACGGGGCGGTGCCGGTCGCCAGCGGGTCAGGCCTGGCCGGCCGATCGGAGGGCGGGCGTGCGCTGGAGGACGCGCGTCGGGCCGCGCGAATTACCCGGCCGCGCCGCGGCGGCGAGTCCGCACCGAGGTCACGGCGCCGCACTCAACGGACGGGTCGAGTACGTGGACTCAGCCGCAATCCGCCGTTGGACGTGATGGGTCTGGTCAGGTCCTCAGCCAGCGGCGGGGAGGATGGAACGCAGCGCCTCGATCGAATAGGAACGTCCCCGCTCGACGTGCGCGATGGCTATGGCCGCGGCGTACTCGGCGTTGCCGTCCCAGATCGCCTGGCAGAGGTCCTGGTGCTCCCGACAGAGCGCGCCGGCGTCCCGCTCGGCGGTAAGCCGGAACAACCAGCGGACTCGACCGTTGATCGGCCGCATCAGGTTCGCCAGGGTCCTGTTACCGCTGAGCGCCACTATCTCCTCGTGCAGAGAGGCATTCGCCGTTGTGATCGCCATCGTGTTGCCATTCGCCGTCGCCGCCTCAGCAAGGACGAGCGCCCGGTGCAGGCGGTCGGTCGCGCCCCTGCCCGACTGACGGGCGGCGAGCCGGGCGGCGAGCGACTCCAGGCTGGTGCGTACGTCGAAGAGCTCCTCGACATCGCGGAGCGTCAACTGGGTCACCACCGAGCCGCGACGGGGCTCGGAGACGATGAACCCCTCCGCTTCCAGCTGAGGGAACGCCTCTCGCACCGGGATCCGGGAGACGTCCAACGCGAGCGCGATCTCTCGCTCCCGCAGCCTGGTTCCCGGCGCCAGCTCACCGTTGATGATGCGTTCACGGATGTTCTCGTAGATCTGCTGGACCAGTGACCGGTCGGCGACGCCCAGGGGTTCGGGGGCGAGCCGGCTCGGCGGGTCGAGCGACGTGATCTCTACCTGGTCGGCTGACCCAGGCGTCGTCATCGCCCCACCCCCGTGTCGATCTCCGTGGCCGCCACGATCGTACGGAAGCCCACGCGCCTGCAGCCTGAGACGCTCGCAGCCGGCACGACTGAGTCCTCCTGACGCTTCGTGACACCAATTTCGGACCGTCTGGTATACCGCGTGCGCCTGTCTGGCGCAGTCCGAACCCGGTTCGACTCGACCGCTCGATCCGGCACCCGACCGGACCTCTGAGCTTCGTCGCGCCGGCCCATGAGCTCTTCGTTACGGATCGCGGCACCACAACAGCTGTCGCGGCGGGCACCGTTGGGCCCGACTCGACTCACGCCAAGGCAACCTGCGCCTAGGAATCGATCTTCATCTGCTGCCCTCCGAGGAGATCGAGTTGCCTGTTGTCGTTCCGAACGTTCCCGACATCAGGCATACAATCTTCCAAATGTTGCGATCGAATGAACGCTGCCGTCCGACTTCGTTACGGGGCTCAGGCAGCCCACTAGTGCCTTGCTACCAGGGAGAATGGTCGCGATCTCGAGCCCTGGTCGCCGGGGCGGCTCCGACCGCCGATCGCCACTTGGCATACCAAGAGGCAGATGATCTCGCCGTCGGAGGCAGACCTGAGCCCGTTGACGAGCAGGCGACGAGACGGAGATCCTTCTCCGACCTTCGCGGTCTATGGCATGCCACCTGTCCCCCAGGCACGTAGACACCGGTTGATCGCCGCGACGGTGCAGGGTGGCATGGTGCGGCGACGACTACCGTGACTGGGACGGACATGACGGAGACCAACCTTGATCCCGAGGACGGCCGCGCGCCGACCGGCCGCGGCCGGGGCCGGCCGCGCGGGCTGTCCGAACGGGTGCGCCGCGACGTGTTCGGCGCGGTCCGTTCGATGCTCGCGACCTCCGGCTACGAGGCGCTGCGGCTCGACGACGTCGCCGCGGCCGCCGGCGTCCACAAGACCACGCTCTACCGGCAGTGGTCCAGCAAGGCCGACCTCGTGCGCGACGTGCTGATCGCCGCGGAGTCCGCCGCGCTTCCGCGCCCCGACGAGGGCAGCTGGGAGCGAGACCTAGAGAAGCTCCGCGAGGGCCTGCTCCTGCTCTTCAACCATCCCACGACCATCGCCCTGATCAGGACGAGAGCCACCGCGAACGACGACGTCCTGACCGGTGGCCTGCGGCTCGCGAGCCAGGAGATGGCGTTCCTGCGGCTCCCGTTCGAGCGGGCCGTCGCCCGGGGCGAGATCGACCCCGACGCGGATGTCTCGATGCTCGTCGAATGCCTGATGTCCGCGTTCACGACGCGGCTGTGCGTGACCAGGATTCCCATCGACGAGGCGTTCACCCGCAGGCTCATACGCCTGATCAAAGCCGCCGCCGGCGTGGGCCCGGCCGCCCCCGGGGCCGGCGGGACCGAGCGGTCCACCGGCTAGGACGCCCCTCAGTTTTCTGCTTCGATCTGTTGCAGAAAATCCGGGCATCGGGGTAACGTCCGGATCGCCGGCCCCCCACGGCGCACGGCACGCTCATCGGCGTCGATCTCAGGACCCAGGCGTGGCGGACGAGGAGTTCAGACTTGTATCCCGGATCTCACGCGACCACTCGCCCCGACAGGGCCGCCGTGGTGATGGCGGGCACCGGTGAGACGGTGACCTACCGCGAGCTGAACGAGCGTTCCCTGCGCCTCGCGCGGCTGCTGCGCGCACGCGGGTTCAACCAGGGCGACACCGTCGCGCTCATGGCCGAGAACCACCCGCGGTATCTCGAGGTCGTGTGGGCCGCGCTGCGCTCGGGCCTGTACCTGACCGCGATCAACTGGCATCTGTCGCCGAGCGAGGCGGCCTACCTCGTGGCCGACTCAGAGGCGAAGGCGCTGATCACCACCAGCCACCTCGCCGCGACGGCGGCGGAGGTCGCGAAGTTGAGCCCGGCCGGCTGCGGCGTGCGGCTGATGATGGACGGCGCGCAGGCAGGGTTCGAACCGTACGAGGCGGCTCTCGCCACGCAGACCGCTCAGCCGTTGGCCGACGAGCCCCGCGGCGAGGTCATGCTCTATTCCTCGGGGACGACGGGCCGGCCCAAAGGGATCCGGCGCCCATTGTCCGGCGAGTCGGTCGCCCAGCCGTCCGGCGGCGGTATCGCGACGATGGGCCGTTTCCTGTTCGGGATGGACGAGAACACGATCTACCTGTGCCCCACTCCCCTGTACCACGCGGCGGGCCTTCAGTGGTCGGCCGGCGTCCACCAGCTGGGGGCGACGCTGGTCGTCATGGAGAAGTTCGACGCCGAGGGCATGCTCGCCGTCCTGGAACGGGAGCGGATAACCCACGTCCAGGTGGTGCCGACCATGCTGGTGAGGCTGCTGAAACTGCCGGCCGACGTCCGCTCGAAATACGACCTGTCGAGCCTGCGCCGCCTCGTGCACGCCGCGGGTCCCTGCCCGGCGGACGTGAAGCGCGCGACGATCGACTGGCTCGGTCCGGTAGTGGACGAGTACTACTCGGGGACCGAGGGGTGCGGCCTGACCTACATCGGGTCCGCCGACTGGCTGGCGCACCCGGGCTCCGTCGGCCGTCCCCTGATCGGGACGCCGCACATCTGCGACGAGGCCGGACGGGAGCTGCCGACCGGCGAGGCGGGACTGCTGTACTTCGAACGCGACGAGCCGCCGTTCGAATACCACCGGGACCCTGGAAAGACGAAGGACAGCCGCCACCCCGACCACGCCAACTGGACGACCTGCGGCGATCTCGGCTATCTGGACGGCGAGGGGTACCTCTATCTGACCGGCCGAAAGAACTTCACCATCATCTCGGGCGGGGTGAACATCTACCCGGCCGAGATCGAGGCCGCGCTCATCACGCACCCGCTGGTCGCCGATGTCGCCGTCTTCGGACTGCCCGACCACGAGATGGGCGAGTACGTACACGCGGTCATCCAGCCCGTCGACGCCGATACGGGCACCCCGGAGCTCGCCGACGAGCTGCGCCGTCACGCCCGGGCCAGCCTCGCCGGCTACAAGGTCCCCCGGGTCATCACCTTCCGCCCAGAGCTGCCACGTATGCCCACCGGCAAACTCGCGACGGCGGCGCTGCGCGCCGAATACCTCGCTCCGCGCACTGATCAGCCGGCCGTCCCGACGCCGCGGCTCTGATCCCGGTCCTCGTCCAGTCGCCACGTTCGCGAACGTATATTGTATCAAGTATCTCATTGTGGATGTGACTTGACCCCATTCCGTTCCCCAGGACCGTCCCCAAGGCCGGTCCGGCTGCTGAAGGAGATACCGATATGAGGCATCCCGGCCGGGTTGCTCTGGTCTTATCCGTCGCCTGCGCCGTCGGTGTAGCTGGTTGCTCCACCAGTTCGAGCGGCGGCGCGGGTTCCGGCACGGTCACGGTCAATCCGGCGTTGAGCAAGCTCGGGCCGGACCACGGCTGGAGCCAGACCAACGTCACCGTCGATCCCGCCAAACTCGCCTGCGGCTCCAAGGCGCCGGATCCGAACCGCGGTATCACCGCGACCTCGATAAAGATCGGCTCACTCGCCACCGTCACCAGCCCCGGCGGGGTCGCGTTCGGCGACTTCCCCACCGGCGCCAAGATCCGCCTCGACGCGGCGAACGCCGCCGGCGGCGTCGCCGGACGCCAGTTCGACCTCGCCAGCACCCGCGACGACGGCGCCGACCCAGGCCGCGACGCCGACCAGGCCAAGGCCATCGTCCAACAGGACCAGGCCTTCGCCACCCTGGTCGGGACCACCAACGGCAGCTACATCGACGCGTTCTGCACCGCCGAGATGCCGTTCTTCGGCTGGGGCAACAACACCGGCTTCTGCGGCAACGCCATCGGCTTCGGCATCACCGGCTGCCAGACCCCCAAGACCGGCGACCCGCGGGCCTACGACACCGGCGGCGCACTGACCATCGCCAACGCCCTCCCGGCGGGCACCGCCAAGACCGCCGCACTGATCGGCCTCGACAACGACGCCGCCCGACAGGGAATCATCACCGTCGGCCAGGGCCTCCAGTCAGCCGGCTTCAAGATCGTTTATAACAAGTCGACCATTCCGGTGTCCGGCCTGACCGACGCCACCGCGATCGTCAACGCCGTCATGACCGCCGACTCCGGCAAACCCCCCGCCGTCGTCTTCTACGTCGCCCAGTTCGGCGACGCGGTCAAGCTGTCCGGATCCCTCAAGGCCGCCGGCTTCAAGGGCGCGCTCGTCTCGCCCATCTACGACCCACGCGTCTCGACCGTGCCCGAGCTCGAAGGCACCTACGCACTCCTGCAGTGGCAGGGCGGCTTCGCCACCGACATCCCCGCCGTCGCGCAGATGGCCGCCGACTTCGAGAAGTACGCCCCCGGCACCGCGCTCAGCCTCACCTCGATGGCCGGCTACTGGTCCGCCGACATGCTCGTCAAAGCACTCGAGAAGACCGGCCAGAACCTCACGGTCGACACCTTCCTGAAGACCCTCAACACCGACTACACGAACTACGTCGCCGCGGCCGTGCCCGAAACCCGCTGGCCGCTCAACCACATCGCACCAGCACCGTGCGAAACCCTCGCCCACCTGACCAACGGCAAATGGAGCGCTCCCGCTCTCCAGTGCGGCGCCATCGCCAAGGCGTCCTGACCCACGTACCGGGCCCGGCCAGTCAGTTCGGCCGGGCCCGGTACCTCGCCCGCCGCCCGTCCGCCCCGCCCGGAGGACCGCATGTCCGTGCTGCCGACCATCGACGTCTATGACCCGGTCCGCTATGAGTCCGGCATTCCGCATGACGACTTCCGCGTGCTGCGCGCGCAGGCTCCCGTGTTCCGCCACCCCGACCACGAGCGGCCGGACGGCCTTTGGGCTGTCACCCGGCATGCGGACGTGATGCGGGTTTCACGCAGCCCGGAGCTGTTCTCGTCGAGCCGGTGCACCGCGATCCTGGCCGAGATGACCGAGGAACAGCACGCCCAGCAACGGCTGATGATGCTCAACATGGACCCGCCGGAGCACAGCCGCCTGCGCAGCCTGGTGAACCGGGGCTTCACCCCGAAGGTGGTCAGCCGCATGGCCGAGCGCCTTCAGGACGCCTGCGACACGATCGTCGACTCGGCGCTGGCCGTCGGCACGGGTGACTTCATCGATCTCTGCGCGGCCGACCTTCCGCTGATCGTCATCGCCGAGCTGATGGGTGTGCCGATCGAGGACCGGCACAAGCTTTTCGACTGGTCGAACCGGCTCGCCTCCGCGACCGATGGGCGGATGGACCAGAACGGCGACGCGGCGGTCGCCGTCATTGAGGCCTACTCCTACGCGAACGACCTCGGCGCGGCCAAACGAGCCTGCCCCGCCGACGACATCGTCAGCCGCCTGATCGCCAGGGACGACGAGGGCGAGGAACTCTCCGAGCTGGAGTTCGACCTGTTCTTCCTCCTGCTGATGTTCGCCGGCAACGAGACGACGCGCAATGCCATCGCCGGCGGCATGCAGGCGATGATCGACCACCCCGACCAGTGGGAACGGCTCCGCGCGGACCCCGACCTCGCCCCCCAGGCCGCGGACGAGATCGTCCGCTGGGTCAGCCCGGTCAACGGGTTCCGCCGCACGGCCACCCGCGATGTCGAACTCGGCGGCGAGCTCATCCGCGAGAACGACAAGGTCGTCATCTTCTACGCCTCCGCGAACTTCGACGAGTCCGTCTTCGAGGACCCGTACACGTTCGACATCGGCAGAAGCCCGAACCCCCACCTCGGCTTCGGCGGCGGCGGCCCACACTTCTGCCTCGGGCGCCACCTCGCCATGCTCGAGATCGAGCTGATGTACCGCACCCTGGCCGCCCGAGTACGCCGGGTCGAACCCCTGCGCCCACCCAGCCGGCTCCGCTCCAACTTCGTCAACGGCGTCACCTCGATGCCGGTCCGCCTCATCCCCGCCTGACAGGGGGCCGCGGCCTCGCCGATCCTGCTCCGGACCGCTGCCCGATCACGGCTTTCTGTCATTTCCCGGGCGTGGGTGCTGGCGCGAACAGCAGCGTGACACGGTCTTCAACAGGCTCGAAACCGAGCCGTTGATACACGCCGTTGCTTGTCGGATTAGCTAGATCGGCGAACAGCAGAACCTCCTGCGTTCCCCCGTCCAGCGCGGCCTGGCTCACCGCCGCCGTGACAGCCCCCGCATAGCCCGTTCGCCGGAGACCTGAAGGCGTGTACACGGGCGCGATACGTGCCATCCCACCCACCGGACGGGTAATTCCCGCCACGGAGACCGGCTCCCCGTCAACCTCCCACAGGGTGAAGCCGTCATGGCTGAGGCGATCGTCGACCCGTCCCGCGGCAGCGCGGTGGGCCATAGCCGGGACCGTAACCTTCGACCCGACTCAAAGGTCAAGGCCGCCGACCAGGCGGGCTGCACTGGCACGAGCGCGCCTGGTCCTGCGCCGAGGGTCTGCGGCGCCCGGCTTGTCGTAGCTGACTACAGGTCGGAACCCCCTTACCGCTGGACCATGGCGGTGATACGGGCGTAGCCGAGGACATGGCTGGACAGGGTAAAGGCCACGATCGCGGGCGGCGTGGCGCCCGGCAAGCCGAGGGTGGGAATGTCCAGGGCGTACACGGTGAGCTGGTAGCGGTGGGCGATGTCGCCGGCAGGCGGGCAGGGCCCGAGATAGCCGGCGACGCCCGCGTCGTCGGTGCCGGACACCGCGCCGGGCGGCGGCGTCGGGCCGAGCTGTCTGGCGGTGGCCGGAATGTCCCAGATCAGCCAGTGCCAGAAGCCGGACCCGGTGGGTGCGTCCGGGTCGAACATGGTGACCGCGTAGCCGCGGGTACCCGCCGGTGCCCCGGTCCAGGTAAGCCGCACGGGCTGGTTGGGGGCGTCGCAGCCGAATCCGTTCGCCCAATGGCTGGCCGGGAGTGCGCCGCCGTCGCGTACGTCCGGGCTGCTGGCCAGGAAACGGACCGCCTTGTCCGGGATGTCGCGGCGGACGACCGTGTACCCGTAGCCGTCAGTGTGAGCGGGGCTTGGGGCCGCGGCGGCCGTGGTGACCATTCCCGCGGCGCAGAGTGCCGCGAGCGCGACAGCAGTCGCGACGCGAACCGGTGATCTCATCGGTGCCTCCCGCTCGGTGGTGTGCGCGGACCACGATGCGGGCGCCGGCGCGGGCTCGGGAAGGCGTCGCGCATGCTGGCATCCGGAATACCAGGGTCGCCGCTGGAACCTGTCCCGACGGAGGTCGATCATGGGGACATGGCGCACCGGCGAACGATGCGACGCCCGGAACTGGCGCGGTTCCTGCGCGCGAAGCGGGCACAGCTGCGGCCGGAGGACGTGGGCCTGCCCTCCGGCGACCGTCGCCGCACGCCGGGCCTGCGGCGGCAGGAGGTCGCGCAGCTGGCGACGGTCAGCGTCGACTGGTACATCCGACTGGAACAGGGTCACGTGGGCACCCCGGGCGCCGAGGTGCTCGACGCGATCGCCCGCGCTTTGCTCCTGTCGCCGTCCGAGCGCCGCCACCTGCACCTGATCGGCCGCGGCGAGGAACCGATCGACGCGGATGTGCCCACCCCGGGCAGCGGCTCGCTGCTGACCCTGCTTGACCGTATGCCGCTGGTGCCCGCCTACCTCATGGACTTCCGCTGCGACGTCCTCGCCCGCAACGCCGCCGCGGCGGCGCTGTTCGGTGAGGATTTCGGCATCGGCGAGGCGGCCAACAATGCCTACCAGCTTTTCCTGGACCCGAGGACCCGGGAAAGGCAGCTCGACTGGACACGTATCGCGCGGGAGACCGTCGGGAACCTGCGCGCCGATCTCGCGCGTCACCGCGATGACGCGCGGCTCGGGGCAGTCGTCGCGCGCCTGCGCCGGGACAGCGTCGAATTCGCCGCCTGGTGGGATGACCACACGGTGAAGGAGCGCTCCCATGGCGTCAAGCGCATCCGTCACCCGGTGGCCGGTGAGATGACCGTTGCCTATGACATTCTCGCCACCTTTGACGGCTCCCACCAGCGCCTGTTCGCCATCACTCCGGTCGACGCGGCGACCGACCGCGCGCTGCGCGGGCTGATCACGGACCGCGGCCAGATCATGACCGGCAGGCCACGCCGTTTCACCCAGGAGCCAGCAGCCGACTGGGTCACCCAGCAGGCCAGAAACCTGACCCACCAGCTCGACGAGGCGGGCCGTACAAGTTCGGCGCGCGGGCCTCGCGGCCGAAGTTCGACCTTGTGATGCAACTGCCGGGCGCCGGCGCGTACCGCCCGGTTCGGGCGACTGGTTGGCGGTATGCGCTGGTCAACGGCGCTGGCGCAGGGCGGTCAGGCGGTCGCGTAGCGCGGGCTCGTCGGCCGGCGACGTGACGATCTCCACGAGTTTCGTGCGGCTCGTGGCGCCGTGTACGAGGGACACATCGGCACGGCGCAGGCCGAGCGCGTCAGCGAGTGCGCGCAGGGCCGCCTCGGTCGCCTTCCCGTCGACCGCCCGCGCTGAGACACGCACCACCAGGCTCGGCTCACCGTCCGGGCCGCCCAGCTCACCGCCGACGGCGGTCCTGCTGGCCCCTGGTCGCACTCTGATCGTCACCCGCACGCACCCCATCGTCGACGGTGCAGCCCCCGGCCGGGAACGCGCCACCGCCGCGCCAGGACTTCGATGAGTTTCGCGGGACCCAAGGGTCTAAGTGATCGTGAGTGTCCGCAAGACGCGCTGGACAGCAGGAGGATCAGGCCATGAACTCGACGGCACGCCGGATGTTCGAACTGGTCGAGCCGATCGGTGTCATCCCCTACGCGGCCGACGAACCCAATGAGGCGATGTTCGCCCTGGGGTTCACCAACTACTGGGATACCTACTTCGCCGGACGGGCGGCGCCCCTGGGTCTCGTCCCGGCGGAGGTGGTCGACGCGCTCTTCTACAACTTCGCTCCCGGCGAGGTCGCGCGCCACATCCCGAAGGTGTGGGACACGACCACGCCCGAAGCGGCGATCGCCGCTCGTCAGACGGGTTGCGTGAAGGCGTTGCGGCGGATCCTCGCCGATCACGTCGACTCGCCCACCTTCGCACGGGCCGCCGAACTGTTGCTCAGGGCCGCGACCAGCGCACCGTTCGAGGGCCGGCCCATGTACGCCGCGCTGCGCGCGATCCCGATCCCCGATGACGTGGTGGCTCGCCTCTTCCATGCGGCTTCCATGCTGCGCGAGCACCGCGGCGACGGGCACATCGCCGCCCTGATGACCGAAGGGGTCGGCGGCCTGGAGGCTCACGTCCTGCTCGCCCTCGACATGGGCATGCCCGCGCAGAAGTTCGGACGGATCCACCACCTCCCCCCAGCGCAGCTCGCCGCCGTGATCGACGGGATGCGCGATCGCGACCTGATCGGAGACGACGGTTGGCTCAGCGAAACGGGCCGCGCCATCAAGCAGCGAGTCGAACAGCTCACCGACGACCTCGCCGCGAAACCGTACGAGAGCCTCAAGCCCGACGAACTCGACGACCTCGCGACCGCCCTCGAACCACTCGCCAAACTGCTACTCGCCGACCAGGACTGGTAAACGGAAAGCGGCCGCTCTGACCAGGCCAGTCGTCTGCAAGATTTTTTCGGCTGCAATACCGCCCGTGTCGCAAGGGGGTTGGCGTCACATTCGTTGACGGTCCTGGCGTCGCGGCTGGTCACGCTAACCAGGTGGTTCGCAGTCGAGGCCGCTTCGAGATCGCGCTCTGGACCGCCGAAACCGGCGACACCGCCCGCGCCATCGAACTCTGGCAGGCCCTCATCACCGATGCCACCCGTGTCCTCGGACCAGCCCACGACCTGATCCGAGACAGCGAGGCCAACCTCACCGAACTACGCGGACAACCCGGCGACGCCACACCACCGGCGTAACAGCCGCAGACGCCAGCCACGCGTCACCCTGTGTGGTCGGCATTTCCCAGCAGCAGGCAGGCCAGCAGGAGGCGGAACAGGGCCGCGCCCGGCGCGTAGCGGACCCGGCCCGCCGATATAGCGGCCGGCCGTGGCCCGGAGGCCGACAGACGGACTAGTGAGGCATGCGCAACATTGGCTCAGGAGCCCGCGGGACCGAGGCCCCAGCCCGGTGTGGCGAGGGCGCCGGAGAGTTGGTCATGGGCACCGGGCGCGGGGGCCGACGGGTCGGTGCCAAGGTCGACGACGCGGTTGCGGGTGTCCACGTGTACGACCCGCGGATGGAACGTGCGGACCTCGCGCTCGTCGACCTGGCGAAACGCCATGATGATTACCAGGTCGCCCGGGGCGACGAGGCGGGCGGCCGCGCCGTTCATGCCGACGACACCCGATCCGAGGGTGGCCGCGATGGCGTAGGTGGTCAGGCGAGCGCCGTTGTTGATGTCGACGACCTGGACCTGTTCGCCTTCGACCAGGTCCGCCGCGATCATTAGTTCCTCGTCGATCGAGATTGAACCGACGTAGTGCAGGTCCGCGTGGGTGACCGTGGCGCGATGGATCTTGCTTGACAGCAAGGTTCGGTACACGGGGATGGCTCCCTGGGTGAGGCGTTGCGCTGCCGTGCTCTATACCTACCGGTGGGTTAATGGATTGAGGCGCCCTCGTCCAGCCGCACATCGTGGCGGTAGAGCGCCACCGCACAGTAGCCGCTGCGACTTGCCGGTAGCGCGCCGTGTGACCGGCGTGATGCTGCATCCGTGCCGACGTGATCGTTTCAGATCACCTCGATGATCATTTCTGTGGCCGTGCCGCCGCTGGCGCACATCGAGACACAGCCGTGGGTGGCGCCGCGGCGGCATAGTTCGCCGGTCATGGTGACGACATGCGGGCACCGGTGGCAGCGATGGGGTGGCCGAGGCTTTGCGCCGCTGCCGCTGCCGTTGACGATGACGATCTCGGGCTTGATGCCGAGCGTGTCAGCCGTTCCGCAACCGGGTCTCGCTGTCGCCCCGCGCGACATTGGATGGCACGACGTGCCACTCATGTCATGTCTTGACAGTCGCGGCGTGACATCTTACGGTTCCGTTTCATCCACGTTTCGTTCGCGAGTGGCAACGGCAGCACCGGCCATCCCGCGTTGGTCGTCGCCGCTCTCGGTACATGCAGCACAACCAAGGAGCGCGGTCGGATGAGGAAACGTCGTCGGGTCGTCTTATCAGTGATTCTCACTTCGTTGGCGACGGCGCTCGCCGTGGTGCCGGTCGCCTTGTTCGGCACGGCCGCGGCGTCAGCCGCAGGGCCGAGCCCGACCGTGAGCGGCCCGGTCGCGGGGGGCACTCCGTCCGAGTTCATGTTCTCGACAAACTTCGACCTGGCCACCATCGGCTACCGGGAGTCGGAGTTCTTCCTCTCCGGCAACGCGAGCAGCTACACATCCGCCAACCCGCTGACCAGCGACGGCAAATGGTCGGTGACGCCGAACGGAACCGCGCCTTATACGACCCGAGCGGTCGTCCGGCGGCCCATCGACCCCAAGAAATTCAACGGCACCGTCATCGTCGAGTGGCTCAACGTCAGTGGCGGCGTCGACGCCGCGCCGGACTGGACGATGACTCACAACGAGCTGGTCCGGGAAGGTTTCGCCTGGGTTGGTGTCACGGCGCAGTGGATCGGCGTCAACACCGCCAAGGGCGGCAACCCGACGCTGCTGCCGGGGAACCCCGTGCGCTACGCGCCGCTGTCCCATCCCGGTGACAGCTACTCGTACGACATCTATTCGCAGGCCGGCCGGGCGGTCCGCGACAACTCCGCGCAGATGCTGGGCGGTCTGAAGCCGCGCGAGCTGATCGCCGCCGGCGAGTCACAGTCGGCGGCCCGACTGATCACCTACATCGACGCGGTACACCCGCTCGCGCGGGTCTACGACGGGTTCCTCGTGCACAGCCGCGCCGCCACCGGTTCAGCCCTCTCGCAGGTGGCCCCGCCCGCCGCGACACCCATCGTGCCCGCGCCCGCGACGGCCCTGATCCGCGACGACCTCACCGTCCCCGTCTTCGTCTTCCAGACCGAGACGGACGTCGTTTTCAGCAACCTCGCCGCGCGCCAGCCTGACACGAAACGGTTCCGCACGTGGGAGGTCACGGGCACGGCGCACTTCGACGACTACGGGCTGCAGATCGGACCCGCCGACACCGGTGACGGGCAGGGCGCGGTTCAGAGCCTCGCCGCCATGCAGAACCCGCCGACCAACACGTCGGCCGGCGTGTGCGACCTGGCGGTCAACACCGGTGGAGCGCACTGGGTGCTCGACGCGGCCGTCTACTGGTTGAACCAGTGGGTAACGAACCGGGTGGAACCGCCGCGCGGGCAACCCTTGCAGACAACGAGCGCGTCGCCGGTGGTATTCGCCAAGGACGTCAACGGCAACACGCTCGGTGGCGTGCGGTCCCCGCAGGTCGACGCGCCCATCGCGGCGCTCGGCGGGATCGGGAACTCTCCCGCGACCTGCATTCTGTTCGGAACGACCGTGCCATTCAGTGCCGACCAGATCGCTGGCCTCTACAAGAACCACGGCGCCTTCGTCGCGCAGTGGAGCAAGGCGGCGGTGTCCGGCGTTGCCCACGGCTACCTGCGCCCCGCTGACGCGGCGGAGCTGGTGAACGCCGCGGCGCGTTCGCGGATCGGAGGGTAGGAGGCGGAACGTGCTGGAGCCGGGCGCGTCGGCGCGTCCCGCTCCAGCACGTCCTCCCGCTGCCGACGTGCATGGCCACCCGACCCTGACAGCCGGCGACCCGTCCGCGTGATCAATCGAGGAGCGCGTCGGCTGGTCTCCCCTGTCAGGTAACTTGGACCGGCTTCCGGCGCCGTCGCGGCTCGCGAGCACGCGGCGAGCCATGCGCGGGAGGTGACGGGAGGCAGGCGGTGGCATCCGATTCGCTCGCGCTGCGGCTGAGCGAGAAACGCTCCGAGATGATGAGTTCCGAGCTGGAGGACGTCGCGCTCAGACTCTTCGAGCAACGCGGGTTCCACGAGACTACGGTCGAAGAGATCGCCGTGGGGGCGCGGATCTCGGTTCGGACCTTCTATCGCTACTTCCCGTCGAAGGAAGACGTCCTGCAGCTGAGCATCGAGCGGCGCAGCAAGTCGCTCCAGGCCCGGCTCGCGGCCCGTCCCGCCGACGAGCCCCCGCTGCGCTCGTTGCGCGTCGCGCTGACGGAAGAGTTCCGCGCCCAGGACGCCGACCTGCTCAGGCGCTGGATAGCGGTCATCGCGGCCACTCCATCTCTCGTGCGCGGAGTGCTCGGCGGGATCCAGCTCAACACGCACCGGGTGGTTGCGGACTTCCTCCGCTCCCGGCTGGACTTGCCCGCCGACGCTCTGCTCCCCACGATTCTGGCCGGAGCGGCGGGCGGCGTCATCCAGGCGGCCCAGACGAACTGGTTCCTAAACGGCGGCGACCTGTCGCGCGCGATCTCCGAGGGCCTCGAAGTACTCGAGAACGGAATGAACGCCCACCCGACCCTCGGGGCCGCAGGAAAAGACACGAATCCCGCCCCGGACATCGACTGAACGGCGCTTGAACCGGCGCGGTCACACCTCGCGGCCTCGGCGACGACCGGCGGCGTCGGGCGACGTCCAACCACGACCTGGACGCATCAGGACCCCGCTGGGGTCTCCCAGACTGTGCGCAGGGTGCGGTCGAGGGTGGCATGCGTTTCCCAGTCCGCGCGGACGGCACGGGTAAGCAGCTTTCGGGAGCTGACAAAGGGCAACTGGGCGAAGACGAGGCCCCAGATCCGTTCGCCTACCTGGCGGAGGATCTCCTCGGCTCCGAAGCCCGCCAGCGCTCCCAGCGCGGCGCCGAGCGGTCCGAATAGTCCGGCGATGGGAGAAGCTCGCCATTCCCGTGATCCGTCCGCTCCCGCAGAACGTCGAGCGCGGCTGACTTCGAGGCCGTGTACGCCGCGAAGGTGACCTCGACCTGGTCGATGATCGGGACCCGCCGGTTCACCACATCGAACACCGGGTCTCCGCTGTCGAAGCCACCGGGAAAGGTCACCGCGTAGTTGAACGCAGGCAGGCGGTCGTGCAACACGAGGAGGTCGAAGAACGAGACGAGCCCGCCGAGGTCCCGGGACACGTGTTCCCAGATCCAATCCCCCTGCCCGCCCTGGAGGAAGAGCTCGCCGAGCCGATAGATGAGCGGGTCCACGATCACCTCTGGCCGAAGCGCCGCCCAATCCGTCGGGTTCGCGATCGTGTAGTCGGCCACCAGCCCCGCTCCCGTCACCGCTCGGGTCCTCGTTGGCACTATCCCACCCGCCGAAGCCCTCAGCGGGGCCCAGCCTCCCGGCGTTCAAGGGACCTATCAGGCCCGCTGAGGGCACAGCCCAGCTTCAGCCAGGCCACCCTCTCGGCTAGGTCTCACACGCGCCCGAGCCCGCGGCGCTCAGAGGGCGAGTTCGATGAATGCTCGCGCGAGCCGGTGGTGGGGTTCGGCCGTCGGCGTTCCCGTTCCTCGCCGACAGGTCCGTGAACGCTGCTATCGTCGCCGACGGCGATCTGGCAGGCGGTGGCAGCGGGTTCGCCTCTACCGCCCAGAGGGTCGCCATGTTGATCAGGGGGATCGGCGCAGGTTCCCGGTCGTGGGGGGGGGGGGGGCCCCCCGCCCCCGGCGGGGGGGGGGGGGGGGCGGGGCCCGGGGCCGGGGGCGGGCGGGGCGGCCCCCGCCCGCGCGGCGCACGGCCCGGGGACGATCGCAGCCATGGCGTGCCCGCGTGCGCGACCTCCCAGAGCGTCAGATGACGGAGGTCGGAAGTGCCCATCAACGTCAACGAGATGATCAGCCTTCTTCTGGAGGGAGTCGCGCTCCCCCTGATTGACGTGCGGGATCGGCAGAAGACCCTCGATCGTCTCCACACGCGTTTCTTCCTGGAAGAGTTCGCAGCGCGGTATCCGCAGCACCAACACAACAACCCCGCCGTGTCGGAAGCCTTCATCACGAGGGCGATCGCGGCAATCAACCAGAATCCGCGGATCACGCCGGCCGTCGTCGCGGCCGCGGTGGGCACCGCCGAGGGCGCGCTCGGGCTGGCACACACGGCGCGGCCAGCCCCGCCCGCCCCACAGACCCCGGCCGAACACCTCGTCGCCTGGCTCGACCAGCGCCAGGGAAACTTCACCTGGCAGGGCGAGCCCGAACAGAACGCGCAGAGCAAGCTCGGCGTGGTGAGCGACTTCCGCACCTGGCTCGGCAATCCCGGCCCGCTCGCCAACCCACCAGGCGCCAACACCAGGATGATCTGCTGGGAGGTCGTGCTGCTCGCGGCCGCGAGCGTCCAGATCTACACCGTCGCTCAGCTGCAAACGGCCTACGCCGGCAACCTGCTCAACGGTGTGTTCACGCTGTTCACGACCCACGGCGTACAGCAGATCAACAGGCATGCCCAGTCTGGTTTCAACGTGCCCAACCAGATACCTCGCGGGAACATCATCATGATTCAGTCGACCGCCGCGAACATCGATCACGTCGTCGTCGTCGCCACGCCGAACCCCGCGAACATCTCCCAGATCGAGGTTCTCTCGCTGTGGAACACAGGCACCGGAGGTGTCCTCGGCCGCACCCCGCTGGATCCGCTGCTGTTCGAGGCCAAGACGATCCGCTACGCCACGCTCTGACCTCAGCGCCGGGTGGTTTCTCCACGTATCGGCAGCCCTGCTCGGCTGTCGGTTTGGCTGTCACGTCAGGGGATCAGCGGCCGCTGCCGGATGCGAACCAGACGGTCGGTGAGTACAACCATGCTCCCGATCTTGAGCGCATCGGCGAGTTGGTCGAGGTTGGCCAGCAGGAGGCGCAGCTGTTCCGCGGGACGTCGTCCCCCGTCACGACGGAACAGGATGACTGACGGGCCGCCCGCGCCGCTCTGCGCCAAGATGCCGCCGAAGTCGGTGTCAGCGGAGATCGGAGTCCGGTCTTCTTCTCGCGCAAGGAGAGAACGGTGTTGTCGTCCGTTGCGCCGAGGGCGACGTCTCGTACATGCAGGACATCGTGGCCAGCTTGGCGTAGACCTTCGGCCAGGCTGTCGGACAGGTTGTTGTCGAGCAGGAAACGCATGCCGGGGTCAGGCAGGGATGACGAGCGGGAGCTGGCGCTCGAGTGGTCGATCCGACGGGCCCGAACGCGTCCCTCTTCCTGAAGATCGATTCCTGCATGGGCAATACCGTCGGCACTCCGTCGGCCGTCGCAAGCGGGCCTCGTCTGATCCAGCAGTCAGGCCAGGCCGTCACCAGCGTCAATTCGCAAGTGGAGATCGTGACCCCTGAGCAACGCGCCGGTCACGTCAAGGAGCTGCGGGATCAGCGCCTGACCGGCTGCCTCGGGCAGCCGACACACGGCACGACTGTGACATGTGGCCTACACCGGCCGTAGCGAGAGCCAAGGGGTCATGGTCGAGGTCAATCTGCACATCGTCTTTGTCGACACCGGCCGGGTGGAGACTCAGCTCATCTTCGTCACGGCGAACCGCGAGACGGACGCCGCGCTGATCACGTCGGCGACCGCCCGCGTCGTCCAGCAGATGGACAACCAGTGAGCCGGCAGTCGCGAATCTGGCCAGCCTACGGCGCCATGGGTAACCGGCCAGACAACAGCTGTCGCGGGCGCCACCGGGGGCGATGCCGCGCCCGCCGCGGCCGACGCCAGCTGATCCAGAGCAGGGGTAGACGGAGATAATGGTGCGGCGGGCGCGCGCCGTCGGTGCAGCGCGACGAAATCCAGGCGCTGACGGCACAGCAGGCCCGTCAAATCCTCAAGGTCGCGGCCGGCGACGGCGACCAGGACGAGCGGGGGTCCTGAATCCGGGCTGTTCGCCGGGCTGGACTGCTCGGTGTCGGCAGTCCCTGACCGTGACGTCGGCCGCCGCAGCAGGCACGCATGCTGATCGGGTTGGGACGTGAAAGGGTCGATCGGTGGCGCTTCGCATGATGGTCGACCGTGACTCCCTCACGCTCGACCGGATCTCGCCGCTCTTCGTCGGCGGCAGAGTCTGGCTCCAGGCGGGGAACACGGCCTTCCCCTGTCATGGCTGGACAGACGAGCCGCTCTCGGTCATCGGTTCGATGGGCACCGCCATCGACAGCATCCGCTCGGGCGAGGAAGAGGAATGGGACTTCTACTTCTTCGATGGCTCCTACTTCGTCAAGCTACTGCCTGATACTGCGGAGGATGGCTCTGTTCAGGTCGTCCGGGTCGTGGGACTCGACGACCACGACGAGGACAACCCCGTCATCGGTGTGGACGTCCGGGTCCCGTTGGTCGACCTTCAGACCGCATTCGCCCAAGCCGTCCGGACGCTGCGGGACTGGGCCGACAGCACCGGCTCTCCTGAGCTCATCGCCGCCGTCGCTCGCACAGGCTCGCCGCTGGACGGATGGGGATCGGACGTCGGATGACCGCATGGAACTGACCACGATCACACGACACACGGGCTGCCGCATCCGTGCGGGTGGCTGGTCTCGGGCATCACGTCGCGCATCCGAGCGGTCAACCTGACCCGTCGGAAGGTCTTCAGGCGGTCCTTTTTGTGATCGACCGCGGTTTCTGAGGACGCGAGCGCGCGTGGTCGTGCGCCGAGGTTCTGTGCCGCCCGGCTTGGTGTCTCTGCCTATGGGCGGTCGGTCCAGGGGTTGACGAGTGGGACCTGCATCGGCGCGAAGTCGGACTCGTTGCGGGTGACCAGCGTAAGGCCGTGGACGTGGGCGGTGGCGGCGATGAGTGCGTCGTGGGCCGGGCGCCGGTCGGGCACGTGAAGACGTGCTGCCGAGTCGGCGACGGCTTGGTCGACGTCGAGCAGGCGCCCCACATATGCCGGGAGGACGTTCTGATCGAGCCACGAGTCCAGGACCGCGGCTTGTCTGGCGTCGTGCCGTCGCTTGTTCTCGATGCCAGCCCGCAGCTCCAGCAGGGTGATGACGGAGAGATAGGTGTCCGAGGGCGACAGGGAATCGGACCAGGCGTTGAATCGGTCATCTCGACGTTTCGCGGGCTTGCGGAGCTCGGAGATGATGTTGGTGTCGAGCAGGAAGTTCACAGGTCGACCTCGCGCAGGGAGTCCTGCGGACGCACAGGCTCGAAGTCGATCTCCTCTTCCAGGACGAACGCGTCTCCCAGGCTGCCCGCGGTTCCAGTGAGCCGCTGATACTCGGCGAACGAGAGCAGCACATGTGACGGTCGTCCGTGATCTGTGATGATCACGGGACCGCTGGCGGCGGCGCGCTTGACCGCGCTCACGTCCCGGTTGAACTCTCGCGACGAGACCATCGTCATCGCGACCACCTCCCCGGTAGGTACGTACCTACACTACCCGCTGCGGGGTTACCCCACTCGGTGGTACGTGGCGATCGCGTCCACCGACCGACCGCGTCAGCTCAGCCTGTGGGGCAGAGGAGGCTAATACGAACGCCACGAGACTCCGACCGAGAGCGATGGTCGGGAGCTATCCGGCCAGCGCACGAAGTCGTTCCAACGTGGCCTCGTCGGTGTGGACGAGTCCAACCGTGGGGTGTCTCGGCAGTCGCGGGCCACGGGTCGCCAACGTGACCGCGGTCGCCGCTGCCCGGCGAACGGTCTCCTCGTTGCCGACCATCTGCGCGTAGCGAATAAGGTTTAGATGCCACCGGAACAGATGGTTGTCGAATTTAAGCCCGGCGCGATCGATCCACGAACTCAAAAGTGCGAACGCCTCGTCTGCGGCTTCCTCGAAACCCTTGTCGAGCAGGAGTTCAGCCAAAGCGATCTCAATAGTTCCTGTCGTTCCAGACGACGATGGCTGCTCCGCTTGAACGCGCCGGTACAGCCGCTCGGCCAGCTCCCGCTCGCCGCGCTCGACAGCAAGCTCGGCCAGTTCCTCCCAAGCGCTCGCCTTCTCGCCCAGGGACCCGCCGGGAAAGTCGGCGACCCGCTCGAACAACGCGCGAGCCGCTTCGGCGTTGCCGGCCCTACGCAGGCACACGGCCTTGATCCGAAGGTACTGCGGCCGACTGTACTCGCGAGCACGCGCCAACCGCGTCTCGAAGGCCGCCTGCGCCGAGTCATCCCACTCCGCACCCCGGAACCAGTCTCGATCCACACCCGCATCGTCCCAGGCCAGGACAGAACCCGGACAGAGCGGCCACAACGACCCAGGCCTAAGAGCCCGGTTGTCGCCGCGACCACCGGAAACGATCAAGGCCCGCCGGCTCTGACCCACATCGGTCCGTTGGGCCGCAACTTGCGAGTCCCCCGCCGTACAGGCGCTGTCCAGAGACGCACCGCATCCTGCCTGATGGCGGCACGTGCAAGCCTCGAAGCCACCGACGGAGACTGGCTGCCAACCGGCCGCCCGAGCCGGTCTCCGGCCGACGAACTGATCCATATCAGACGTGCTGACCTGCGGAAACATCAGAAGTGAGCGTGGACCATGTGTACCAGCATCCGAACCGTTTGATCTTGGTTGCTGGTCCTGAAATTGCCGTCCGACCGGTCGCTACCCGCGCCCTGACCAGGGACGATGCCCAGTGACCGCTCGGGCTACGGCTCGGCGTGCCGATATGGGTGGCGCCGCTCGTCGCGCCCGCGGTCGACCTGTCGGTCGTCGGTCTGCTACTCGGCAGCCGGCAGCTCGCTGTGAACGGTGGCTCGGTGGAAGTGCTGCGCTCGGCGCGAAGGCTCCTCCTCTTCGCGAGCACGGTAACGCTCGCCTTGAACATCGCGGAACCCCTGATCGCCGGCCGCTACGGCAAGCAGCCTTCGACGCCGTCGGACCACTGCTCCTTATCGGCTGGGCGGAAATTGACCCGAGTCTCCCATCCTGAGCCGCTGAAGCGGCGCGCGCATTGGGACGGCGTCTACGGCCGATCGGCGGTGAGCGACGTCAGCTGGTTCCCGAGCCGGCCTGCTCGCTTGACCTGGTCGCAACCGCGGGACCAGCGCCGAGCGATCCGATCGTGGATGTCGGCGCCGGCGCCTCGGTCCTCGGCGACCGGCTGCTGGAGCGCGGCTTCCAGGACGTCATCGTGCCGACGGCCGCGATCCGGCTGGTTCACGCCCGCCCGGCCGGATCACGAGGGTTGTTCAGGTGGTGTCGAAGCAGCCGTCGAAATCGAAGACCGGGTTGGTGACGTTCATGCCGTTGGCGGCGCGGATCGTGATCGGGCCGATGACTTTGGTGGGTCCGCCGGCTTCGTAGCAGCCGTTCGGGTGGATGGTCAGTTCGAACTTTCCGGTCGTGGCCTTGCGGTGGATGTCGGTCCAGGTGACCTGGCAGATCCAGTCGCTGCCGGCGCCCTTGTTGTGGGCGGCGGGGTTGGTCCGCGAGCAGGTGGTGCGTGGTGCGACGGCGGCTGCTGTCAGGCCCGGGTGGCCGAGCAGGGTCTGCTGCTGGACATAGAGGTTGGCGAACGTCGGGCCGAGCGCGCGCTCGACGCGGGGTGTGGTCACGTCCGTGGAGCAGCCGCCGAGGAGCCCGGCGAGCGCGCCGGCTGCGCCGAGCGCGACGAGGGCCGCGCGGGCAGCGCGGGGTCGGGTTCGGGGTCGCATGGGTCAGCCTCCGGTGATGTCGCGGCGACGCAGCACGAGGTGGGCGACGGTCAGGCAGACGACGACGTAGCCGGCGCTGACGAGCGCGCCCTGCCACAGCGGCCCGTAGTAGGGGTGGTCTCGGGCGAGGCCGTGCCAGGCGTCGAACGGCGTGACGAGCAGCAGGTGGCGCACGCCGTCGGGGCCGTTGAGGAAGGTGTAGACCTGCATGACCAGCCCGATCACGAGCGGTCCGGCGATACCGACGGCGCTGTTGCGGCTCAGGACCGACAGCATGATCCCGAGCGCGGTGAAGCCGAGGAGCGGTGGCAGCGTGGTGGCCCAGGCCGCCAGGACCAGGTCGGCGGCGCGACCTGAGGGCAGCACGGTCCCGGACAGCCCTTCCAGCGGCTGGTGCCCGACCAGCAGCAAGCCGGCGGCCAGGGTCGCGAGCCCGAGGACGACGATGACGAGCACCGCGAACGTGGCAGCGGCGAGGGTCTTCGCGAGGAAGATCTGCGTCCGGCTATGGGAGCGGGTCAGGATTGTCTTCCAGGTGCCGTACTGGTCCTCGCTGGAGAAGATGTCGCCGGCGACGATGCTCGTCAGCAGCGGGAATACCCACTGGCTGGCGAAGCCGAGGATGAACAGCGGGGTGGCGAAACCGCTGGCATGGATCCATCGGCCGAACAGCGTGTCCTTGGGTACCTGGCTTTGCTGGTCGAGCAGGACGACGAATACGAACGGCGCGACCAGGCAGATCGTGAGGGTCGCGCGGGTGCGGGCCTGCGCGACCAGCTTCGCGGCCTCCCAGCGGTAGGCGGCCCAGACCCGCCCACGGGCCTCGGCAGCCCTGGTGGGGGCGTCGGCCGTGACGGTGGCGGTCATGAGCGCGCTCCGATCGGATGGGCTGGTGCCGGCACCGCGGGGAGCGGCGCAGCCGGGCCGGTGTGGTCGGGGTCGGTGAGCATGAAGAACAGCGACTCCAGCGGTGCCACCTCCAACGCGAGCGCGCGCACGGCGACGCCGGCCTGTCCGAGGGCGATCAGGTAGGCGTCGGTGCCGTCGAGCTGGGCGCGCAGCGCGAGCGCCCCGTCCGGCCGGCGGGTCACGGTGACGTCGCGATGTGCCGCGGCCAGGGCGAACGCCCGCTCGTCGTCGGAGGTCACGAGGCGGTGGGCCGGGTCTGGCGCCTGGGAGCGCAGCGTGTCGATCGAGCCGTGGAACGCGACCCGACCGGTCCGCATGATCGTGACGTTGTCGCAGATCTCCTCGACCTCGTCCATGTTGTGGCTACTCAGCAGCACCGTCAGCCCGCTACCGGCCAGGCGCTTCACCAGCGCGCGCATGTCACGGATACCCGCCGGGTCCAGCCCGTTCGCCGGCTCGTCGAGCACGAGCAGGCGCGGGTCGCGCAGCAGCGACGCGCCGACACCGAGCCGCTGACGCATCCCGAACGAGTAGCCACCGACCTTGTCACCCGCCCGCCCAGCCAGATCCACGACGTCGAGCACCCGGTCGACCGCCTCAGGACCCGCGCCGGCGCCGTCGAGCCCGGCCAACAGCTCCAGATTGCGACGACCAGACAGGTACGGGTAGAAGCGCGGGCTCTCGATGAACCCCGCGACCCCTTCCAACGCCGCCGGCCCGTCGTCCGCCCAGCCGCGGCCGAACAGCCGCAGCCGGCCGGCATCCGGCCGGATCAACCCGAACAGCATCCGCAGGAACGTCGTCTTCCCGGCGCCGTTCGGGCCGAGGAGCCCATAGACCTCCCCGACCTCGACCCGCAGGTCCACATGATCCACAGCCGCCAGGCCGCCGAACCGCTTGACCAGGCCCGTCGCCTCCACCGCCGGCGTCGCTGCCATAGGCCCTCCCACCCCAGCCTCGATCTACTATTGGGCGAATAGTAGACGAGGGTTCCTGTGAGAACGCAAGGACGCCCGGCCGGCTGGACGTGGCGGTACGTGAAGCCGTGGGCGTATGGGAGGCGCGGTACTACTATCGGCTTGATAGTAGGAGGTGGCGTCGAGAGTGTCGGGGCAAGCTCACCGCGGGTCGGGAGCGCTGGAGCGGGAGCTGTTCGCCGCGCTCGCGGCGGCTGGCCGGCCGTTGACCCCGGCCGAGGCGCTGGCGGCGCTCGGCCGGCCCTTGGCCTACACCACGGTGATGACCACGCTCGCCCGGCTGCAGGAGAAAGGAGCGCTCGTCCGGACGCCCGCCGGCCGTTCGTTCACCTACGCGCTCGCGGTCGCGCCGGACACGCTCGACGCGACGCTCACCGCCCGCCAGATGGCGCGCGTCCTGGACCGCGGCACCAACCGCGCCGAAGCGCTCGCCCGGTTCGTCGCTGACCTCGGCCCCGACGATGAACGTCTGCTCGCCGAGCTGCTGCGCGCCCAAGCCGGCCCGAACGACCACGTCACGAGCAACGACGCCGACAGCGTCGGCACCCCCACCGCCGGAACTACCGTCCTCGGTTCCGAGTCCGCGGAGACCTCGCCATGACCCTCGTCGCGCTCGTGCCGTTCGTCTCCAGCGTGCTGCTCGCGGGATTCGGGCCGCGGGCCGGCCGGCGGCTGCCCCCCGCGAGCGCAGCCTGGCTGCTGACCATCGCCTGCCTGACCACCGCGCTGGCGATGGGCTTCGTGCTCGCCGTCGCCGGGTTCGTGCTGCTGGCACGGCTGCCCGCGTTCGTCGCCGTGGGGCACTGGTCGGCCGGCGTCGTCCGTGGCGGCGACCCGCTACCGGCGAGCGCCGGCCTCCTGCCCGCGGCGGCGATGGTCTTCCTGCTGGCCGCGGCGCTCTGGCAGGCGGTCGGCATCGGGCGTGACCTCGCCGGCGCCGAGCGGGCCTGCCGGCGGCTCGGACCGGCTCCCACTGGCCTCATCGTCATCGACGACGAGCACCCCGACGCCTACACGCTGCCCGGCCTCACCGGGCGCATCGTCGTCTCGACCGCCATGCTGCGCGCCCTACCCGCCGACGAGCGACGCGTCCTGCTCGCCCACGAGGACTCGCACCTGCGCCACCGCCACCACCTTTTCACCCAGCTCGCCGACCTCGCCGCCACGGCGAACCCTCTGCTGCGTGGACCAGCCCGCGCCGTGCGCCTCGCCGCCGAACGCTGGGCCGACGAAGACGCCGCCACCGGCACCGGCGACCGAACCGTCGCCGCCCGCGCCCTCGCCCGCGCTGGCCTCGCCCGCGCCGCCGCCGCCCGCGGCCACGGCGTCCTCGCCGCCGTCGACACCGAAGTCGGCCACCGCACTCGCGCACTTCTCCAGCCAGCGCCGCCGCCTCGCCGCATCCTCGCCGCGGGGGTCACCGCCCTGATCGTGGTAACGGTCCTCGCCGCCATCGACACCGAACACCGCACCGAACGCCGCTTCGAACACGCCCGCACCGAATACGCCCGCCAGCGCTGACGCGCGTCCGATACCGCCCATCCTTCCGGCCAGCCAGCCCGCGTACTGCAACATCAGCGTGGGAGGCATGCATGGTCGCCCACGCGCATGGAATGCTCCTCTAGTCGTCGTCGGGAGTGGCTGGGCTGGAAGCCGCAGGTGACCCTCCAGGGTCTATCTGTCCCGATGGGCAGGCGGCAGCGAGCGGGTTGACCCGGTGGCCTCGGCCCGTCCAGCACCTGCGCTCCAGCGCGAGTCGCCGCATCCTGAAAGGAGGGAGTGCGGAACGGGCCCCAATTCGGCCGTCCGTCCGCTCGCCTCGGGAGGTGACCGTGATGATGTACTGGCACTATGGCCATGGCATGGGGGGCTGGGGCTGGCTCGCCATGTCTTTGGGCATGTTGGTGTTCTGGGCCGTGCTCATCGTCGGGGCGGTACTGGTGGTACGTGCGCTGACCAACGCCGGCGATCGGGGTCGTTCCGAGATGCGGCCACCCGCCGCGCCTTCAGCCACCGATGGGCCTGTCCGCCCGTCGCCCGAGCAGGTACTCGCCGATCGCTTCGCCCGGGGTGAGATCGACGAGAAGGAGTACCGCGACCGCCTCGCCACCCTCCGCGAGACAGCCGACCAGCTTGTCAAACACTGACGGCCAACTGAGGCGCTGACCGGTTGCGGCACGGCCCACCATCCAGGGGCGTGATCGGCGTGCCAGTCAGCCCCTCTGCGGGTCGGACGTGCCTCCCGCTTACGCGGGATGGCGAGCTGAACCTCGCTCGGCGGGCTCACCGGCCGTTCTCGGTAGGGCGGGCCGCCAGGCGGAGTCCGCCAGCAGGCGTAGCCCGTTGAGGCCGACGATGACGGTGGAGCCTTCGTGTCCGGCGACGCCCACCGGCAGCGGCAAGGTGCCGGTCAGGTCCCAGATGACGAGTCCGGTGATGAACAGGGCGGCGATCAGCAGGTTCTGTGCGACTAGGCGGCGGGGATCGCGGTGAGTTCGTCGCGGACGATGACCGCGTCAGCTGTCTCCAGGGCGAGGTCGGAGCCGGCGCGGCCCATTGCGATGCCAGCGTGGGCGGCGGCGAGCGATGTCGGGCAGTGGGCGGTGTGGTCGACGAATGCGGGGACGGTCGGTAGAGCGATGGGTAGGAACAGGAGGGTGATGGCGCCGGCGGCGGCGAGGTAACGGCCGGCGGGGCCGAGCGGTGGGTGCGGAGTGAGCAGGCGGCGCACTCGTTCGGCCGTGCCGACGCCGGCCATCGCGAGCAGGGGCGCGGGTGGCTGGCCGGCGACCAGGTCGAGTAGTGCGCGGGCGACAGTGTCCGGCGTGGAGCGGCGGGCGGCACTGTCGTCGGCGGCCATCTCGACCAGGCGGTGGATCTCGTCTTCTGCCGCGGTGAACAGTGGCAGTCTCGGGAAGGCTCGGGCGAGAACTGCGCTGACGGTGGTGATGAGGTAGTGGTGTCCGCGCAGGTGGGCGTGCTCGTGGGCGATGACAGCGTCGAGCAGCGGTGGGTCGAGCAGCGACAGGGCGCCTTCGGAGACGACGACGAGCCGGCCTCGGGCGGGTAGGCAGTAGACCGCTGGGACAGGGTGCGCAACGACGAGGACACCGTCGTGGCTGGGATGGTGGCGGCCGAGCAGGCGCAGCGTGGTGGCGTGTTGTCGGCGCAGCCGCCGTCTGGGTAGCGCGACGGTGGCTGTCGCGTACAGCAGGCGGGCGGCGACGGCCGCCAGCGCGCTGGCTCCGGCCGCGTCCATCGCCAGCGAGGCCGCGGTTCGGGACACATGGTGCAGGGAGATCGCGCACGTCAGGACCAGCGAGATGATCGCGTGGCCGACGGTCGTCACCGGTAGGACCAGCACGACGCCGGCGAGGCAGAAAGCCGCGATGGTGGACAGGCAGGCTGCGAGCCACAGGCCGATGCCGAGCCGGGGTGCCCGGCGCGTCCAGGAGGCGCCCCGCAGTAGCCGCGGCGTGAGGAACAGCATGGTGAGCAGGTAGCCCAGGAGCAGGGGGGTCACCACGTCAGCGGGTGCCCTTTTCCTGCGCTCGCCAGCGCAGTGCGTCGCTGAGCGCTTCGGCCTCGGCGGTGTCCATCGCCCGGACGAAGTGCAGGAGCGCCATACCGCGGTTGTCGGTGGTGGAGAGCACCTCGCTCAGCTGCCGGGCCGTGTATTCGCTGCGCGAGAGGGTCGTGGTGTAGGCGTACCCCCGGCCGGCGCGTTCGCGGGTCAGCCAGCCCTTCTGAAAGAGCCGGTCCATCACGGTCATGACGGTGGTGTACGCGAGTGGGCGGACCGGCTGCAGTTCCCCGAGGATGTCGCGCACGGTGGCGGGCTCGATCCGTGCCCACATCCGGTCCATCACCTCGGCCTCCAGATCGCCGAGCAGCTCCATCCCACCTCCATGCCACCGCCCGGGTGCACCTGACGAAATCCCCGGCCCGAGGCCGCCAGGTCCGCGCTCACTACCGACCGTTTTTACTATTTTCCATAGTAGGTCGATCTGCGAGGAAAGATGCGCCCAGGCGGCGGGCCGCTCTGCCGAGAAGGCCCACCGCCTGGGCGACGCGGTCAGTTCTTCTGGAGGAGCGTCTGCATGGTGGCGATCTCGGCGGTCTGGCTGGTGGCGATCGAGGTGGCCAGCTGCTTGGCCGGGCCGTAGCGGCCGTCGCGCTGCTCGGTGGTCGCCATGGTGATCGCGCCCCGATGGTGCTGGATCATCATGGTGAGGAACATCCGGTCGAAGTCACGGCCCGCGGCGTCGCGCAGCTTGGCCAGGTCTTCGTCGCTCATCATCCCGCCCATCGACATGCCACCGATCGACGCGGCCGAGGTGGCCATGGGCATCGAAGCCATGGGCATCGAGGGCATGGGCGTCATGGGCATGGATGGCATACCGCTGTGGGGCATGTTCATGCCGCCGCTGTGGCTGGGCGCGGCGGTCGGTTCGCCCCAGCTGGTCAGCCAGCCGGTCATCGTGGTGATCTCCGGGGCCTGGGCTTCGCGGATCTTGTGTGCCAGCGTCTTCACAGCCGGTGAGGACGCCCGGGTGTCAGCGAGGTCGGCCATCTCGATGGCCTGCTCGTGGTGGGCGATCATGTCCTGCGTGAAGGTCACATCGGCGGCGTTGTGGTCCGCGCCGGCGGTCCCGCTGCCCATGGTGGTCGTGGCGGCGTTGGCGGTGTTGCCGGTCGAGGTGCCGCCGCAGGCGGCGAGCACGACGGCGGCCAGCACGCCGCCGAACAGGAGAACGAGTCGTTTCATGAATTCCTCGCAAGAGGTCGTCTGGGTGTCCGTTGGCCGGACGGGACGCGTCGTCGCCCGCGCGTATACGGCGCCAGCCGCCCGGCGTGAGCGCCAGGAATCTGGTCATGCGGAATGTGCGAGGCGCCAGTTTGAGGGCACGTCAGCCGGGAGGCGTCGCTGAGTCCGAACGGATCCCGGAGGTCCGGGGACCGTGTAAGGGCAACGCGTCGGGGGGCTTTGGCGCGGGCGTGCGCGTCGGTTTACAGACGGAGCACGCAGAGAGAGGACAGTAACGGCGCGTTCGCTCGCGGCGGGTGCGAAGGCGGGTTGTGGCCGACCGCAGAAGGTCTCCCCGTCGCTTCGCCGCACCGCCTGACGGTAGAGAGCAGAAGGACCGTCAGGCCTGCGAGCAGCGCCAGGGAACGCAGTACGCCCAGGCACATCTCGCCGACGTGACCGTCACAGCCCGCAAAGGCCCTCAGTGCCGCAGGCAGGCCCGTCGGGAAGGCTGGCAGTCGCGCCATGCCCTGCTCCGGCATCGCTGCTGGCCTAGCCATGCCCACGGCGCCACGTGATCCCGGCGCCCCGGATGCCGGTTTCATCATCATGCCGGCACCGGTGTGGATGCCCAGCCCGCCGTGCATCAGCAGGATGCCGAGCAGGACCGCACTGACCAGCACCAGACCGCCGACCCCGCCATGGGGAGCGGCCAGGCCGCGACGGCGGCTGGCTGGGCTGGTCACGGCGTCATCCTTCCAGATTCGCGGTCGCGCGCGGACCGTCGCGCCCGTCCCGTCTGCAGATACGCCGGGATGTCACTCATGCGGATCTAGAGCACTCGGCCGACGTAGTACCGGCTGGTGTAGATCGGCTCCAGCTTGACCACGTCGCCGGTCTGGGGGGCCGCCCACATGTAGCCGTTACCGGCGTAGATACCCATGTGATAAATGTTGTTCGGCGTCCCGAAGAAGATCAGGTCACCCGGCTGCTTGGCGGACTGGGGCACCCGCAAGGTCGCGTTGAACTGCTGCTGGGCGGTCCGGGGCAGGTAGCGGCCGAGCTGTTTGAAGATGTACTGCGAGAAGCCGGAACAATCGAACGCGTACGGACCGGTGGCACCCCAGACGTACGGCTTGCCCTTCTGCAACGACGCCAGATAGACCGCTCTGGCCCCGATGGTGCTCCCCGGGATCGCCGACACATTGCCGCTTGCGCTTCCCGCGATGGTGGAGCTGGTCACGGTGACGGTGGTGGCGTTCGCCACCGAGGGGCGCAGCGCGACCGAGCCGTCGAAGACGGCGGTCACCGTGGTCGTCGAGAGCAGCCGTGCGCCGATCTGCGCGGCCCCATGCTCGTCGGTCCGCAGCGTCGCGCTCGTCGTCCAGCGCGTTCCAGTCACGACGACGACGTTCACGTCCTCATCCACGACCGGCCTGCCCGACAACGCGTCGCGGACGGTAATGGTGAACCGCGCCTCGGCGTTCGGGCTGATGGTGGACTTGGCGGCCTCGATCGTGGTGCTGGTGAAGTCGGGCGTCGGGTTGGCGAGCGCCTCGGCGAGCGAGGCGGCCGGGTGCGTCGAGACCGGGGTTGCGGCACCTGCGAAGGTCGACGCCTGGGTGACCGTGCCGGCGTCGGCCGGGCTGCTGTCGCTCCCGGCGCCGGCGGTCGAGGTCGTCGCGGCGAAGCCCGCGGTCGACACCGCGAGGCTGCTCGTGGCCAGGGCGACAACCGTGGCCACCTGCCGTCGTCCCGTGAAGCGTGGCCGCCAGCTCGCGGTCGGGCGTACGCCGTCGGCTGACGGGCGCCGGGGCGACTGGCCCCGCCTGGGCCACGCCGTGTCGACCGGCAGCTGATCTCTGTGGAGAGCAGGCAACGCGCTTCCTTCCGTGAGCCCGCCGCCCAGCTCGCCCGCCGGGTCGGCGTCGGCTCTTCCGGGAGCCGAAGCCGCCGAGCGCCGCGAGGCCAGCCCAGCGCTGGCACGGCGGTCCCGCCTGGCCGCGATGGTTGGAGACGCTGGACTTGGGGGCGGGACTGACGGGGTCCAGCGTCGCGTGCCAGGTCACCTTAAACCACTATGGCGTGTAGTAGATAGAGGTGGTCCATTTCGCGGTACCGACGTTGGCGGGCGCCGCCCTTACGGTCGCGCGTAGTAGATAACAGTGCGGTGATGATCGGTCGTCAGGTCTTGCCGGGCTCGTCGAGGCCGTTCTCGTAGACGAAGGTCACGGCCTGGATGCGGTCGCGGAGGCCGTGCTCGGCCAGGACCCGCTTGGCGTGAGTGCGGACGGTGGACTCCTCGACGACCGGCTGTCGCGCGATCTCGCGGTTGGACAGGCCGCGGGCCATCAGGTCGAGGACCTCGCGCTCGCAAGACGGCGCTCACCCACCGGGTGGAGACGATCGGCGCCCGGGAAGGACTGGGACTGACCTGTAGAGCGGGCGCGGCCACCACCGGGCCGTTCCGTCGGCGCCTACCGCCCAGCGCGGTCTTCGTCACCGGCGTCGGGATTGTCGGCACTGCTCTCGTGCGCCGCCGGGCCGGCCTGGTGCCCACCGCTCTCGTGACCCTTGTGCTGCGCGTCGTGATCGTGGCCGGCCATGTCGTTGGGGCCGCCGCCCATCATCGCGAGCATGGCCGTCCCGCCGGTACGCACGAAACGCACGACGAGGGCGGCGGCGAGCGCCAGGAACGCGATGTTGAGGAACGTCGTGTAGTTCCACGACAGGTGCGCCATCTCGACCCTCGCGTGACGTCCCGACGGGATGAGACCGGCGACGCCGAAGAGGATCTCGACGAGGTAGCCCGCGATGACCATGGAGGCGTAGAAGGTGACGGCCAGGAATGCCGTCATGCGGACGCCGTAGTACCTCCGGTAGATCGTCAGGATCGGGAGGATCAGCAGGTCAGCGAAGATGAAGCTCGCGACCCCGCCGAAGCTGATCCCGCCGTTCCACAGCACCGCGGCCAATGGCACATTGCCGATCGAGCAGACGAAGCTGACGACCGCGACGAGCGGGCCGACGAGCGGGCCCCAGATCTTGGCCAGCAGCGGATGGTCGGTCAGGAAGAAGTGCTGCCAGAAGCTGTCGGGCACCCAGGCGCCGATCGCGCCGGCGATGAGCAGGCCGATCACGATGTCTCGCAGCACCGCCGCCCATTCCATGACGAAGATGTGGCTGACCGCGGTGCGTCCCCCGGGCGACGAGAGCCGCCGCCAGAACGAGCCCTGCTCCTGGACGCTCATGTCCATCGCGGCGTGGCCCTCCATCGACCCGGCCAGCCCGCGGTCCGCCTGCCGGCGGGCCTGGGCGACCAGCGCCGGCCGGAGGAACAGACGGAACAACGCCGCCAGGGCGACGATCATGATCGGGCCGCCGACGAACTCGCCGAGGGTGAACTGCCAGCCGAGCAGCAGCGCCAGGATGATGCCCAGCTCGATCACCAGGTTCGTCGAGGCGATCTCGAAGGCCATCGCGGCGGTGAAGTTCGCGCCCTTGCGAAACAGCGAGCGCGCCAGGGCCACCGCCGCGTAGGAGCACGACGACGACGCCGCGCCCAGCCCAGCCGCGACGGTCAGGGTCCTGGGCCGGTCGTCGCCGAGCAGGCCGGTGATGGTCTGTCGACGGACCAGGGCCTGGACCGCGGCGGACAGGAAGAACCCGAGGACAAGCGCCCAGGTGATCTCCCACGTCATCGCGAACGCCAGCTCTAGCGCGTGACCGAGTGCGGCTAGAAGAGCCATCAGTTGCCGCCTCCGCGGGTCGGGCTGGCCGCTGTCAGCCGCGTCGCATCAGCCGTGCGACGGAGGCCATGAGCTCGTCGGTCTTGTCGACCCGGTCGGCACCATCGGCGCCCATCACGCAGTGGCGAGCGTGATCGTCGAGCAGGCCGAGGGCGACCTTGTCGAGAGCGGCCTGAATGGCGCTGATCTGGGTCAGCACGTCGATGCAGTAGCGATCGTCGGCGACCATGCCCAGCACGCCGCGGACCTGCCCCTCGATCCGCTTCAGCCGCGCCAGCAGCCCCTCTTTCGTGGCGCTGTAGCCCCGCGCCGGGGTGCTGGCTGGGGCGGTCTCGCTGGTCGACATCGCAGTTCTCCTCATCGGCAGTCGAGGCCCGACTATACCCTCCCCCCGTATGGTACCTTCGCTCCACAGATACCCCCACCAGGTATGAAGGAGATCAGGATGACGGTGCCGAGCGAGGCCGGTCAGACCCGCGACTACACAGTGCGGGGCATGACCTGCGGCCACTGCGTGGCCTCGGTGCGCGAGGAGGTCGGGGAGGTGTCCGGCGTCGGCGCCGTGGAGGTCGATCTGGCGTCCGGCCGGATGACCGTCTCCGGTGACAGCTTCGACGACGACGCGGTACGTGCAGCGGTAGCTGCGGCTGGCTACGAGGTTTCGGGGGCAGTGCTGTGACGATGGCTCCCGGGTCGGCCACAGCGCACGTCGAGCTTCCGGTCAGCGGGATGACCTGTGCGTCGTGCGCCAACCGCATCGAACGCAAGCTCAACAAGCTCGCCGGTGTCACCGCGACGGTGAACTACGCGACCGAGAGGGCCAGCGTCGACTACGACGCCGCAACGGTCGGGCCGACCGAGCTCGTCGCCGTCGTCGAGGCCGCCGGCTACCGGGCCGTCCTGCCGTCCGCGGCGCCGAAACCCTCGGCGGCCAGCACCGACGATGGCGAGGCCGCCGAAACCGCGTCGCTACGGCAACGGCTGCTGATTTCACTGACGCTGATGCTGCCGGTTCTCGCGTTGGCCATGATTGCGCCGTTGCAGTTCGAGGACTGGCAGTGGCTGTCCCTCACGCTGGCGGCGCCGGTCGCGGTCTGGGGCGCGTGGCCGTTCCACCGGGCCGCCTGGGCGAACCTCAGGCACGCGACGGCGACGATGGACACGCTGATCAGTGTCGGGGTGCTGGCCGCGTTCGGCTGGTCGCTGTACGCACTGTTCCTGGGGGACGCCGGGAAGCCCGGCATGCGGATGCATTTCGAGCTCATTCCCGAGCGGGGCGCGGGTGGTGAGGAGATCTACCTGGAGGTCGCCGCCGCGGTGACCGTGTTCATCCTCGCCGGCCGGTACTTCGAGGTGCGGGCCAAGCGCCGCGCCGGCGCCGCGCTGACCGCGCTGCTGGAGCTCGGCGCCAAGGATGTCGCCGTCCTCGACGCGGCCGGCGCCGAGCGTCGCATCCCGGTGGAGCGGCTGGCGGCCGGCGACCGGTTCGTCGTCCGCCCCGGCGAGAAGGTCGCCGCCGACGGCCTTGTCGAGTCCGGCACCAGCGCCGTCGACCAGTCGCTGCTGACGGGCGAGTCGATTCCGGTGGAAAAGCGGCCGGGCGACGAGGTCACGGGTGGCGCCGTCAACGTCGGCGGCCGGCTGGTCGTGCGCGCCACCAAGGTCGGCGCCGACACCGCGCTCGCGCAGATCGCCAGGCTTGTCACCGCCGCCCAGACCGGCAAGGCGCCCGTGCAGCGACTCGCCGACCGCGTCTCCGGCGTGTTCGTCCCGGTCGTCATCGTCCTGGCCCTGGCCACCCTGGCCTTCTGGCTCGCCGTCGGCGCGGACACGACGTTCGCGTTCACCGCTGCGGTCGCGGTCCTGATCATCGCCTGCCCCTGTGCGCTGGGGCTCGCGACACCGACGGCACTCCTGGTCGGCACCGGTCGTGGAGCGCAGCTCGGGCTGCTGATCAAGGGCCCGGAAATCCTGGAGTCCACCCGCCGGGTCGACACGATCGTGCTCGACAAGACCGGCACCGTCACCACCGGCCGGATGAGCCTCGTCGACATCGCCCTCGCCGACGGCCAGACCCGCGGGGAGGTGCTGCGCCTGGCCGGGGCGGTGGAGGACGCCTCCGAACACCCGATCGCGCGGGCCATCGCCCGCGCCGCCCGCACCGAACTCGGCACGCTGCCCCCACTGGACGGCTTCGCCAACCGGGAAGGCCTCGGCGTCGAGGGCGTCGTCGATGGCCACGGCATGCAGGTCGGCCGCCCCTCACTGATGGCCGCCTGGAGCCTCACCGTCCCCGCCGACCTCGACGCAGCCCGTCAGACGGCCGAGGCAGCTGGCCGCACCGCCGTACTCGTCGCCTGGGATGGCGCGGTCCGCGGCGTGATGGTCGTCGCCGATACGGTCAAACCCACCTCGGCCGACGCCATCGCGTCGCTGCGGGCGCTCGGGCTGCGGCCGGTGCTGCTCACCGGCGACAACCACACGACGGCGCGGGCGGTCGCCGCGGAGGTCGGCATCGACGAGGTCATCGCCGAGGTCCTACCCGCCGACAAAGCCAACGTCGTCCGCCAGCTTCAGGCCGAGGGACGGGTCGTCGCGATGGTCGGCGACGGTGTCAACGACGCCCCCGCCCTCGCCCAGGCCGACCTGGGCATGGCGATCGGCACCGGCACCGACGTCGCCATGGAAGCCAGCGACCTGACCCTCATCTCCGGCGACCTACGGGCCGCCGCCGACGCGATCCAGCTGTCCCGAGCGACGCTGCGCACCATCAAGCAGAACCTCGCCTGGGCGTTCGCCTACAACATCGCCGCACTGCCACTCGCCGCCGCCGGGCTCCTCAACCCGCTCCTCGCCGGGCTCGCGATGGCGTTCTCCAGCGTCTCCGTCGTCACCAACGCACTACGCCTGCGCCGTTACCACCCCCACCACCCAGCCGACCCCACACGCCACCCGAACCCGGCGACCGCGACCCCCGAGCCGGCGACGGTGTGAGCAGGCGCGATCCACGAACGGCCCGCCACGCCGCCCGATCCGGATCTTCCCGACTCGGCGGCTGAACATCCGCTCCGGCCGCACAGCCGGGCAGCGAAATCCACACCCAGATCGATCGCGCTATCGGCCTGGCCAGCGGTGAGCCTCGGGAGGCTGCTTGATCGACGGGAAGGCGGCGATCCTCGCGCGCGCGGAGCTTGGCGCCTCCGTCGTCGCGGGTGGCCGCTTCGCCGGCACGTCCGACGTTGGCTACTGGTTGTCGGCCCGTGAGTCGGCGGTGGCGGCGCGCAGGGCGACCAGGACGTGGTGGTCGGGCGGGCTGCCTTGCAGGCCGTCTGCCGTCCGGTAGACGCGGCATTGCAAGCCGTAGCCGGTGGCGCGCTCGGCGGTTGGGTCGACGTCTCGGCCGTTGATTCGTAGCGTCGGGGAGCCGAGGAACTTCTCCGTCTGCGCGGTGCGGTCGTCGTCGATCTGCTGTAGTCGTATCGGCTCGGACACTCCCATCGTGTCGAGCAGGCCGCGTAGATGGCCTGCTGGTGCAGGTAGTGCGCGCAGGGCAGGCAGATTCCGACCTCGGGATGGTTGCCCAGCCGCACCAGGTCAGGCTCGGGATAGCTGGTGTCGAGCAGGCGGGGCAGATGGTCCAGGAACTGGTCATGGCTCGGGCCGCCAGCCACTGATCTTGGCAGTCACGTCGACGGACCGCCGAGGCCCGACGACATCACACTGACTGGCCGGTTGTCGCTGAGGTCGGAAGGGCGCCGATGATCGCGACGCAACGACCGTAGGCTGTGTCGGCGCTGGCGCGGCTGATCGCAGTGAGAGCAGGCCGACAGCCCGCAATGTCAACTCTGCCAGGCGGACGGTTCGGTCCGCCCGAGCCCGCGACCTCGACGCCACTTCGCCTCGCGGGCCCCACGCTCACGGTCAGCCGACCGGTCCGCTCGACGCGGGTCCGAGCCTGGCGGGTCCGTTTGGCCGGCCCGCTGATCTTAGTGGGATAATGGGAGTCATGACCGAGGAGGTCGCGATGGACGAGCAGGATCGCCGACGGACCGAGGCGATGCTCCCCGACCTGGCAGGACTGCGTTGAATCTCTGGTACGTCGCTGCCGGCCTTTTCTTCGGCGCCGTTTTCGGAGCAGTCGCAGGATGGTTGACACCCCCGAGCCTGCCCGCCCGGGTCCTCTGGACGATAGCGGTTATCAGCCTCGCCGGGGCCATATTATTCGGGGTGCTCGCGGCTGTTCCTGCTCGTTCGAACACGAATGACGGCTCAGCGCGCTGCCCGAGCGGGACGACAGCGCAGAAGCCATCAACGGCTCCCATCGCCGACGTGCAGATAACGCCAATAAATTCGGTGGAGGTGTGCGTCTCCTGGGAGAACCCGGCCGATCCGATGGTCGCTGGTTTCATCATCACGGAGTACCCGCAGGACGCGACCAGTAATGCGACGCCGAGCGGCGCCCCATACCCTAACCCCAACCTGTCGGCGCAGCTCATCAACATCGAGCAGTTCGAAGCGTCGATGCGGCCGTCGCCCGGCGAGCACTGGAAGATGTGCGTGACCCCATTCGGACACGGTCTCGACCAGAACGGGCTCTACCCCGAGTTCGCCGCCCGCCAGGGCTGCTCCGCCGCCTTCACCTGGCCCTGATCGACTGACCGGGGACGCCTTGATCTCCAACGTGTCGAATCTTGGAGATCGTCCTGCGCCATCACCTGTGGGAGCCGGCGGCAGTCCGGTTCGTAGGGGCACCGCCGCGGACCTCGTCGGTTGGGTCGACCTTTTCGACGGGGCAGTGCGATGGCTTGTGGGTCAGTGGGGTGCCACCTCTTTCTCGGCTCGTCCTGACGTCGTGGACCGCCTGCGTGCCTGGCTCGATCGGGGTGCGGCCCGGGTCGCGCATGTCGACGGGAGGGTTGTTGGCCCTCGCGGTTGGCCCCGCGCCGGGATACGTGTCGGCCGCGGACCGGCCTGAGTTCTGCCTCGAAGCGTTCGTGACTTCCCGGTCGTATGCCGGCCGTGGGGTCGCGCGGCAGCTCTCGCCGCGGTCGTCCGTGAGGCGACCTCCGACGGCGCCGAACAAGTACGGGCTGACTGCCGCGTCGGCGGCGACGGACGACTCGTGCGCTACTACGAGCAGCAAGGCTTCACGCCGGCCGAGACCTTCCACATCGGCACCCGGTCCGAACAGCTACTTGCACTCCCGCTCGCCCCACAGCCATGACCAGCGTGGCGCCGAACCGATCGAGACGATCCGCGAGGCGTTGAGAGGTCAGATCGCGTCGGCGGGACCCGCACGAGAAACACTCGCTGATCGCACGATGACCTCGACCCAGCGAACGTGGCGACACACCGTGCGCACCGGTCCCTTCTGGGCGGGCGACGTCGGGAGCGCCGCGATCTCGACAGATCACACCGTGGTCAGCCGTAGACGCCTGCCAGGCACATCGACACGACCTGCTACATCGGGCCCGCGTCGACGGCGTGCTCCGCGGCGCCAGCGGGCGGTCCGATGTCACGTACAGCAACCAAAGCGTGCGGTCGAGCGGAGACCAATTTTCCGTACGAACCGAATGATCATGCGACCTAGCTGTGCGTTTAGGTAGCAGTCGCCCGTCGCGGCGGGTAGGTGCAGCTTATTTGCCCAGGTCAGAGGCTATTTACTCTCCGTGGTGGGGCGGGTGGGGCTCGAACCCACGACCGGAGGATTATGAGATCTTCGGCCGGCTGTCCATGGACGTCCACCGGCGTCCACGGACGCAGGTCAACGGCGGTCGTGCTTCCATGAGCTTCCCCGCTCGTCCGCAGATGTCCATCGGCCTGGCTGCCAGCGTGGCTGCCACCGCTTCCAGGAGCCCCTCCCTGGTCCTCACCGGGCGACGTTACCGAACGTGACTGCCAGCCGAGGCGCGCTGAATTGGCGGACGTCGGTCGGCCATCGTCTCGGTTACCCCCGAAAGTGCCGAACACGATTGCGTGGGCAGCGAGCTGGGCCACCTACCGATACTGGACCGAGGCGACCTTCCTCTCGAACCACCTGGCCGACGAACCGACGAGATCCAGCTTTCCTCTCGATGAACAGCAGTAGGAAGCGCCATGTACCGGTGACAGCCAGGCAGAAGAGTGCGCTGCCGGCCCCTTAGGTGCGCTGTTCACGCATAGTCACTCGGTCCACACGGTCGGTTGCCTATCCTCTGTGTTCACTGAAGTCCACCGCTGTCCGCGGACGCCCGTCAGCACGTCTGGCCTTCCGGCCAAGCCGCTGACCAGGCGTGTCGAGGTCGAAGAAGCGCCTGATCCGCCATGGCAGCGGGAACAGTCGTCAGGGTCGAGACATCTCCGGGCAGAGGGGACGCACGGTGCGGTTGATCGGGTGGCCAAACCGCCTACTTTCCCACGGGCCACGACTCCCCGCATAGGGCACTGATGCTGGGACCACCATCGAGCTAAATCTGGCGCGAGTTCCACAAGACCGCAACCAGTCGCAAGCTGGCGGAGAGCCGGGTCATACACTGTGATCTCCGGTCCGGTCATCCATCGAGCGCAAGCTCACTCCGACGGGGCCGTGGGGATCACGATCTTGTTATAACGCCGGAGGGCGCCGTGGCTGAACCGTTGGACCCGACGAGCGGCACGACTGATCACATCCTTCGCCTCGCCGCGGTGCAATGGACGTACGTCCCTAACATTCGCACGCGGCAAGGTGAATACTGGCTTCCAGACGAGCCACTTCTAACATCGGATTTCGTGTCTGGGGGCGCGGGCGACACGGCCCTCACAGACCTCGATCTTGGTGATGAGTTCGAGCAGCAGACCGACGACGCGCTGGCATCTGCTAGCCGAGATCGAATACGGTCTTCCGAGCTCAAATTGAAGCAGACTCTTGAATTTTGCGCCGACCACACGATCGACATTGCCGTCTTTCCTGAGTGCTCGGTCTCTACAGACCTAGTGAAGGTACTGATAGGCTACCGCAACCGGTTAGCTATTTTTGCAGGCGTTGGACAGCTCCGTGACCGCGACGCGACAGAACTTGAGTCGCAAGGTTTCGTAGGTGCCGAAGAGATGGTCGGCTGTAACTGCGCAGTCTTCGTCTCCGACGTCGCACTTCTTCTAGTGGCAAAGAGAGACCCGGCCGCCGGCGAGAACATCACTCGAGGCAGCGGGCCCGTGCGGACAGAGTTCAGAAAGGGGCGGCGCGCGTACGAGCTCGGCCTCGCAATCTGCATGGACTATGTCAACTCTCGCCGAGACTTTGACGGCGCTGATCGTGCGCCCGACGTCGTCCTTGTCAGCGCCCTGACTCGTCCGACCGAAGACTTTCTCAAACGACCACGCAATTTCGCGACCGTATTCGCAAATCATTCCGCCCGGGGCGGAAGTTCAGTTATTGCTCCTGACGTTGCGGGCATATTTGTTGATTACGACCTGGGAACTGAGCCCCTGCCTCCCGGGGAGGCTATTGTAGCGGCCGACTACGCAGGCTTCGCAAGTAAGCCAACGGCCACCAAGACTCCGTCGAACCGGATTCATCTCCGTGCCGCTATTGTCTATGACGAGTCCGGCGCAAGCGACTCCTCAGGCACGGCGAGTGGCCTAGCTGGACCGATGAAAAGCTGGTCGCTCGACCAATACAACAGCGGTCGTTATAGCGAATTCCTTGCTACCGCGGAAAAGCGCCTCGCCGAAATGCGTCACTCGACGATCTTGCTTGATTCGATCAAAGTACTCCGGAAACGTCAGAAGGCGCAACTCATTCTGGAGTCAGAGTTTTCACTTCTCAAGACGCATCTTATTTTGTCTAACGTCGAGTCCGAAGACGAGTTACGCTATGCGGCTCTAAGCAAGCTATATGAACATTGGCATCCATTGCTTGGAAGCGCTGACGTAGACGGTCTCGGAACTCTGATTGACGAAGTAAACCGTATACGCCGCACACTTGAGCCGCATATCCGTTCCAGGTACCAGCGGATCACGCCTCCAACTCGGCTGGGTAGCCAAACAGTCGGAGAGACGGCAGAATTTACCACATTCTACTCGGCACGTCTGGGGCGCTACAGCGTCGAAAACGCGGTACAAAGTCTTCCACGCCAACTAGGCGTTCTCAGAACGCTGGCGTCCGTCGACGATCTGAGTGTCCGTGTTGTCTATAGACTCTCGACCGCGCGACAGACGAGTGGGAATTTGATCCCTTTCTTCGACGTTTTGGGAGTAACCGAAAGTACCGATCCGGGTGTTATCGATGACCTTTCTGAAGGGGTAGGCCAACAACTAGGTGTAGCATTTAGCCCGAGCTGGGAAATTTCTTCGACTCCGACCCACGGTGTTTTGGATTCGCCTTTCATCGTAGAATTCAGGCCACGGACGCAAGGCGTGCCGCTCGTCCAAGAAGACTGGGGTGAGCTCATTGACTATCTGCGCGCGTTGAGACCTCAGGTTACAGTCCAGATGACCTGCCGGCGAGTGCCTGAGGAAGAGCGAGTTGCAACGCTCGTTACTCCCGCTATTGAGACAGGCTTCTTCACCTCGCAGGATCGCGACGCCGCGTCGTTTCTCGCGCGCGCAGGAAGCGAGAGCGTCGACCCAGCGAGTCTCTCAATTCAGATTCATGTCGGGTCTGACGAAAAACTCGGAAGCTCGGTGCTACGTGGCATCGGCCTTTGGTTGTTCAAAGGCGTGCCATTCGAAATCATAGATGCTGAGGCAGCTCGATCGACACTCTTGCCTGGGAGTGCAGTGCCGTCAACGAGCGTCGTGCTTACCCCAGCGGAAGCACTTAGGATCTTCCACCCGCCTCATGGCAGGATGGAAGGTCGAGGACTAGTAGACCGAGTACCACAGTCGATTCCGCTCCCGGCAATCTCTCTCCCCGTAGACGGGATCGGTTTGGGGACCGCTAGATCGACACAAGGCCGGAGCGATCAACGAGTCGACGTACGATTGGATGATAACGCTAGGCGACGCCATACATATATCGTCGGGCGTACGGGCTCGGGTAAGACAAATATGCTCAAACTCATGGCAAGGCAGGATATTCGTGAGGGCCGATGCGTCGTCGTAATAGACCCCCACGGCGACCTCGTTGATTATCTTCTCGGGCACACAGCAGGGCGTGAGGACGAAGTCCTGCTTCTAGATTTTGGCGATCCTGACTATCTTCCTGTCCTGAACCCGCTCGACTTGGACGTGAAAGGGAAGGCGGACCTAGAACTCGCAATCTCGGAATTCATTCAGCTCCTCATTCGTCAATCCTACCATGAATTCTACGGTCCTCGCTTCGAGGAGATCGTTCGTCTCACCCTTGAGTCAATCACTAACGATCGGTATCCGATTAAGCCGCCCGGCGTGATCGATTTGGTGCGAGTTCTTCGTAGTAAGGAGCGAAGGACCTGGATCAGAAACCTTCTAACTGATTCCGACCTAAAGGAAAGATGGGCAATTTTCGAGCAGCAGCCTGATACGGCAATCGGTGAGGTCCTGCACTGGGCGCTGTCGAAATTCAGCGAGATGCAACAGGACGGCGTCTTGGGACAGGTTCTATCTGGTGGGGCTTCAACGATCTCAATCGCTGACTGCATCGCTGACAGTGGGATTCTGCTGGTAAAGCTCCCCGAGTGGGAAATGAGCCGCCCTGCCGCGGCCTTTCTCGGTTCCTTCGTCCAGGAACGTGTTCGGAATGCCGTCTATGCGCGGTGGCGGCAAGACGGTCGTCGCTCGAGCACTGTTCACATGTATGTAGATGAATTCCAAGCGTTTGCGGTGACAGGCTTCGACGAATTGGTAGCTGAGGCCAGGAAATTTGGGCTCGCTCTGGTGCTGGCGCACCAAAACACTGCCCAACTGCACGCCTTTTCTCGATTTACTGGTTCAACATCGGATAATCTTCTTTCGGCGATCTTGGGTAACGTCGGAAATCGTATGGTTTTTGGTGTCTCGCAGCGAGACGCAAAGGTCCTTTCGGAAGAGCTCGATGTGGCTCCGGCGCAGCTGCGCAGCCCTGGCGCGTTTCAAGCTGTGGCTCAGATCCTTCAGGATGGCGACGCTCACACGTTCACCCTGCAGCCACCTAATGCGGACTCCGACACTGGTCTCCCGATCGATCGGGTCGCCGTCCGACGCCTCATGATCGAGAAGCGGATTTGGCGGTCTCGGCAAGAACTACGCGCGGAGGACGAGCTAAGGGAGGCGAGAACGAAGGCGGCAGTTCAAGAGAGCAATGATGCGAGGCGTTCACGTAATGGTCCGGTCCGCACGCCACCGACCTCGCCGCAAGATCATTTGCCCCGCCACTCAGACTTCCTGGATTCGTGGCTTAGTAGACAAAGAGAGGGCGCTCGTTCCAAGGTCACGGACGATGACGAGGCCGGCGATGAGGCGCGTCGAGCTGCCTTGCAGAAGGTAGCTCGTGCGCTGCACTCCCCGCTAGCTAACGCGGACCTTGCCTTTCGGGATTTGATGAAGATTAGATCGACGCCTTCATCGGGGTCGCCGTCCATAAAGTTGGCTAACCGTAAAGACAGCATGTTGAACGTTGGGGATATCTTGATTCACGCTGGGATTGATGATCTACCATCTTCCGATCGACGATCCTTGCTTGACTATCTTTATGAGACGCTTGAGGTACGCGTGGGGGAGCGGATAGTCGATCTTTTGACTGAAGAAGAGTTTGATGAGATGGAAGATATGATGGAAAATCATACTGAATCGGAGGCAATGGAATGGCTTGAGGCGAGCGTGCCGAGCTATAAGGGCATTGTGCGGGAAGAGTTTTTGAAACTCCAATCGGAAGTTGAACAAAACTCTGAAAGAATCAGGACCGCGGTAGTCCGACCACTTATATCAGAGTCTTGAAGACCGAATGTCGGCCTGACGGGTCGATCGGTGTTTGTGAGCGCGGAATGATACTGTTGCGTAGCGGCACAACTAGGGCTTTACGCTGGCGGACGGCCACGGATATTCCGTACTAAAGCTGACCGCAGACGTCTCTCTTACGCGCGTAGCCGAGCGGCAAATCGTTCGGCGTAAGGATAGGGACGAAAACCACGGACGGACTCCACATGATCGATATATGGTAAGGCGGCGTAGACGGCGGTCGCGAATGAGCGCCCCATGCTGCGCGCAATCAATGCCTCGTCAACGTATCCAACCTCAGTACAGATAGCGATTGTGTTCATTACGGCGAGCGTATAGCCGATAGAAGATAGAGTCTCGCGAGGAATGTCTGTGATTATCACGTGATCGTTACCAGCGATGGCTGTGTGAATTAGGCGGCGGCCGACGCGAACCGGCTCGGATAGGTAGCGTTCTTGTAGATCAAAAAACATACGCAAGCGCTCGGAGCGGCTCGATGACCTGAAACCCCACACCGCGACCACTACCGCGACGAGGACTGATACTAGGCTGATGATCAGCGAGAGAAGTTGCATGGCCTCATGTCTTCCGTAAACGGGACTCATCTGCCGGTATTGTGCGGCTATCTAGTCGGTCAGGTTGCAGCAGGCGAGGCGTTGTCGATGTTCTGAGTTGCGGTACCTGCAGTACTGGCTGCGGCGCTGCGGTGGCGGACAGGGTACGTTCCTTATTCACACGGAGCTGGGTTTCATACGATAGTCGGGATATGATATCCGAGGTTGGTAAGTGTTTGAATACTCGCTGTCGGATTTCGACGCGACGCGCCGGCGAGCACGGCGTGCCAGCGCCGCGCGCAGCCGTTGCGCGGCGCCGTGCTTGATCTCAAATCGGGCAATTCGGCAGAGCGCGAGCTTTGGAGCCGGCTAGCGGGCCTGTTCGTAGCGGGTGCGCCAGGCGGTGCAGCGTTCGACGTAGGCCGTGAGGTGCTCTCGGGCGAAACCGTCGGGGCTCCACGTGGCCTGGTCAGCGAGTTCTGGTGAGTCGGTGCAGGTGTAGGCCCAGCCGTGTCCGCCGTCGGTGAGGGCCAGCCGGTCGAGGGTGTAGATGTCGGCTTCGAACGCGTCGAGGGTCTCCCACTCGGTAGGCGTGAGGCCGGTCAGAAGGTGCCCCGCGGCCGTGGCCTGCGGCTCTGGGATGAGCGCGGGGTAGACGCGTTCCGGCAACGTGATGACACGCCAGCCGTGGGCCTGGGCGTGTTCGCGGGTGGGGTCGCGGTCGATGAGGACGCGCAGGACGTCAGGGACCAGGAGGCTTCCGTAGACGAACAGGGGCGCCGGGTCCGCCGATACTCGGGCCACTCGGCCAGAGGCTGGTGAGGTCGTGTGGGGTGAGGGGCTGGGTGTATGCGGCACGGAAGACCTTCCCCACAGTGTCGGCGTCAGCGTTGTCGGCGAGGTTGACGAACCAGTCGATGCCCGCGGGGTACGCCCAGAGGTAGCTGCGTAGCTGCGGGTCGGCTGAGCGGTCGGTAAGCATGTCGCCGATGGCGTTGTCGGTCCAGAACGGCACGCGGGATCGGGCGTGGGCGGCGCAGTCGGTGGCGGTGGCGCCGGTGTTGATGGCGCGGTGTAGCTCGGTGCGGACGAGCTGGAGGTAGTGGTCGAGGCGGACGCGCGCGATCAGGGCCGCGTCGTCGGGCGCGATGAACAGGGGCATGGCCTGGGCAAGTCCCTCGCACAGCACCTGATGGGGAAGGTGGACGGCGAGCAGGCGGGGCCAGGTGACGTTGCCTTGGGCGGCGTAGGTCGCGTACTGGAGCGCGTGTCCGAGGATCTCGTGTTGGGCGAACTGGCGAATCCGGACCTTGGTGAAGGCGGCGTTGCGCAGGTTGAACCGTAGCCGCACGTCTGGGCCGGCACCGTCGAGCCAGTACGCCCAGTAGGCGTCGACCTCGGCAGTCTCGATCGTTAGGTTGTAAGGCGTGCTCGTACCGGTCAGCGCACGGACCTTCGATTCCATCTCGCCGGCGGCGGCACGGATCAGCTCGGGTGCGTCGGCTCCGTCGACTGGCCCCTCGATCTCGTCGAGGCGTTCGGCGGTGGCCGCATCCCAGCCGAGGTCGAGATCACCCAGCGCATGGCGGGCGCGGTCGCCGATCTCGGTGATGTAGTCCTCGGACCATCCGGCGGTGGGGCATCCCTGCGTCGCGGCGACGTAGTCGGTCAGCGGGGCGCGTTCACCGAGCAGGGCGCCGAGATAGGCAAGGTGCGCGCGCACCTGGTCAACACACGCCTGGTCACCGTTCCGCTCGGCTTCGGCATGTAGGTCGGTCAGGCGACCGAGCACCTCCAGGCGGCTCGACGCAGCGTCAGCTGCGGGAGCGGGGGCGCAGTCGTAGTCGACGATCGGCGATGTTCCGCGGTCGCGCTCGTAGGCGTCCCACGCCCGGATCGTCTGCTCAATGGCGTCACGAAGGCGCATGCGCGCGGTCCCACCTCAAGGTCACGGCCTGGTTGGCGCGCAGGTTGCGTCGCGTTAGCTCGATGAGTGCTAGCGTCCACCTGTTGACCGGCCCAGCCAGCAACCCCGGGGAGACGGCCTGGCATGACCAGCGACCGCCCGCGCCGCCACTGTTCCCGCTGCGGCCACCGCCTCGCAGCCGACAACCGGGCGGCGACCTGCAGCGCCTGTCAGAGCCCGGCGACCAGCGATCGCGGCCACCCGCCCGACGTCCCGAATGATTTCTGGCAGGCGGCCGAGATACGGGAGGCCCTCGCGACTTGGCACATGGGCCGCGTGATCTACGCCTATCGCTACCACCCGTGGCACGGCCAAGCCCTGCCGCAGGAGCTCGTCGCCGGCTGGCTCGGACTCACCTAGGCGCAGCTGAGCCGCATCGAGAACGGCCGCGCACCAGAGGAACTGAGCAAGCTGGTCCGCTACAGCCAGATCCTCGGCATCCCCGCCGACCTCCTCTGGTTCGACCGCCCCGGCGAACCGCGCCAGCGACAGCCCGCCGATCCACCGCGCTCCAGGGGATCCGACACGGAACTCCGCGGCGTTGCGGCGGCGGACGGCGGGGCAGGTCCTTACCGGGTCCTCGCCGAGGTAGGAGAGGTGATCATCGTGGCGGTCGACCGGCGGACGTTCCTCGCGGGCAGCGGTGCGGGGCTCCTCGTCGGTGGGAAGGCCGTACCGGTGGAATCGCCGGGGCAGGTCGCGGGACAGGTCGTCGACCACCTGACCGGCCAGATCGACAGCTTCTACGCCGCCGAAGCCGTCTACGGCCCTCGCGCCGTCATCCCGTCCGTCCTGGTCCAACAGGAGCTGACCCGTCAGCTGGTCGGCGCCTCCCGCGGCGCGACTCGCCAGGACCTATTGCGTACCAGCGCCGCTTACACCGGCCTGCTGACCTGGCTGCACCAGGACGCCGGTGACTTCGCCACCGCGGCGCAGTGGGCCAATGAAACCTTGGAACTGTCGCACCGGGTCGGCGACGCCCAGCTCATCCGCCACGCCCTGGTGAACAAGGCGATGATCTGCACCGACCAGCGCGACGGCGCGGGAACGCTCGACCTGACAGGCGCGGCACTCGCCGACGAGGCGGTGCTCTGCGCGAAGGTCCGCGTCCAGGCCCTCCAGCAGTCCGCCCACGGCCATGCCCTGCTCGGCGACCGCACCGCGACCGACACCGCCCTCGACCAGGCGACCGCGCTGCTGGCCCGGGTCGACGACGAATACCCCTGGTACAACGCCTGCCGCCGGACTCCGAACTATCTGGAGGCCCAACGCGCCACCTGTTACAACCGCCTCGGCCTCGGCACCGAGGCACGGACGCTGTGGGAGCAGGTCATCGGCGCCTTGCCGCCGGGTGCCCGCCGCGACGCGGGCGTCTACCAGGCCCGGCTCGCTTTGTCCTACGCCCAGGCCGGGCAGTCGGGCGAGGCAGTCGGCGCGATCGACGACGCCGTCACGATCGCCGCGAGACCGGCTCGGCCCGACTACGCCAGGAACTTCACGACGTCTGGCACCAGCTCACGCCCTGGCACGACACCCAGCCAGGACGCGAGGCCAAGCAACTGCTCGCGACCCTGTAGGAGGAGCTCAGAAATGGGACTGCGAGACCCGCTGCCAGCCGATGAAGTCGCCCGCCGGCTCGCCCAGCTCGACGGCTGGGAGAAGGCGCCCGACCGCGAAGAGATCCACAAGACGTTCCGCCTGGACTACTACACCTCCGTCAAAGCCCTCAACGACGTCATGATCCCCGCCCAGGAACTCCAGCACCACCCCGACATCGACCTGCGCTGGGAGACCCTGCATTTCAGCCTCACCACCTACACCGCCGGCCAGAAAATCACCGAACTCGACTTCCTCCTCGTCGAGAGGATCGAGCAGGTGCTGGCGAAATACACGCCGGCCACGGATTAGATCCTTCGCTGGATCTGGCGGGTGTCGCTGACCTCAGCAGTTTTTGATCTGGGGCGTGGGAACGGCGAACGAGGCCAAGACGGCGATATTGGAAGCGGCGAGGATCTCGTCATGCGGAAACCCGTTAGCCTGGATAGATGCGCTGGCAGTGCGCTCCTGTGCCAGCCGCTGCGCGTCGGTGTTAGTCATGAGGACGAAGTAGTAGTACCCCTTGATGCCGGTCGCGCAGCGGTAACCGAGGTCACGTACCGGCTGCGACCAGCATCCGGCGCTGGTCGTGGCGATAGGTTCGGGACTAAGGAAGACCCCGGTTATTCCAGGATAGTGTTTCGGTGTCGAGTCGTACGTGTTGGGATCGGCGTTGCGGGCGAGGTAGACGCTCTCGCCGTCGTTGACGTGGCCTGTGATGCGACCAGCCAGCGCAATCTGCAACTGCGGGCCAACGCTGAGGTCGTAGGAGGCATCGGCAACAGCCGCGTCCGACGCGGAAGGGCCGCTCCCACCCGGCGTGAGGTCGGCCCGTGTGGAGAGTTGGTGGCAGGCTGGTGCTGTCGTGGTCACGGGCGCTGATGTTTGCCTGACCCCGGTTGTTCCGGTTGACTGCGGCCCGGTCTGTGAGGCCGACGAGTCGCCAATGGTGTTTACGAGCGTGAGGATGCCGATCGCGAGGGCGACCAGCGTCGCGGGCACTCCACCGACGAGCGCGGTTCTCTCGCGGCTGGTTCGCCGACCCCACCACGAGTTGATGCCCCCTGGACCATCGGTGGCCCCGCCAATGGAGGTGGAGCCAGGAGGAGGAGTGGCTGGCGGGTCTCCGGTACCGGGGAACGGCGCAGGATCCAATGCCGCCGGGACCGGAACCGAGGCGGCACCGGGCCAGACCACCGGATCCGTCGGTGCATGAGGACCTCCGAGCCCAGACAGCAGTCGTTCGGCGGCCTGCGTCTCGTCACAGCCAACCAGATCAATATAGGAAAGTAGGCTGACCAGCGGCGGTAGGACACAGCGTTCCACCAAAACCGGAACCAGGAAACCGTCACGCTCGTGAGCCCGGATCAGCGCCGCTTCCCGCTCCGCCCGCCCGTACGTGTCCACCGCGAAATACTCGGGCGCTAGTACCGCCACCATCCGGTCGGCGCCTGCCAATGCCTGTTCCATCCGACCGACGAAACTGCTTCCGGCCGGCCAGGACCATTCGTCGTACTCGACCTCGTACCCGGCCGCCATCAACCGTTGCGCGATCCACCTCGCCCACGGCCGATCCGGCCCCGCCACGCTGATAAACAGCCGCTCCATCGTAGAGCCCCCGCTCCCCATACACCCAGCGTCCCAAAGCCCACGGAGACGGAACAGGTACTCGTCTCGTCATGTCCCCGACAGGCGCCTCCGCGTCCCTCGCCCGCTCCGGCATAACAGCCGCGACGGAAGCTCCACTAACCGGATTGGGATGGGGTGATCAGGAGGTCGGTGCGGGTGGTGACCCGCCGGCAACCTCCTGGCCTGTCCGCCATCTGATCGTCGCAAGCTGATTGAGGGCGTCGTCCCGGGCCTGTTCGGCGGCTTGGCGGGCGGCGTCGGCGTGGGCGGCGCGGTCGATGGCGTCGCGTGCCTCGGCTCGGGCGGCGTTCAGGTGTGCGACGGCCTGGTCGGCTCGGGCCTGCTGCGCGGCGGAGGTCTCGCGGGCGGCGGCAAGCAACTCCTCGGTCGTGGTGGCGCGCAGCTGGGCGAGTTCGGCGGCCTGGCGCGCGGCCGTCTCGTCTTCGCGGGCCACGGCGAGTTGGCGGTCGGCGTCCATGCGTGCCCGGTGCGCGCGGTCGCGGCCGGCTTCGGTGGCCGTGACTCGTTCCATGGCCCGGTCGAGGTCGGTCCGCAGGTGCGCGGCCTCCGTCTCGCCGATCTCGGCGCGGTGGACGGCGGCCTCGGCCGCGCGCTGCGCCTGGTCGCGACCGGCCTCAGCGGCGGTGCGTGCGCCGTCGGCGACTTGCGCGCTGCGGACGGCTTCCGCGGCGCGGTCATCGGCCGACTGTGCGCGTTGTGATTGCTGTGCGGCCTGCGCGGCTGCCGTGGCAGCCTCCTGTCGAGCTTCGGCGGCGTCTGCGCGGGCACGCTCCAGCTCGGCCTGCATCTCGGTCGCGGCGTCCTCGGCGGTCAGCCGGGCCTGCTGTTCCGCAGCCAGGCTCACTTCCGCGTCGGCAACGGTCTTCAACGCCTCGGCGCGCACGGCTGCGAGTTCGGCGGTCACGGCTTCCGGGTCGGTCGCGGTTCCCAGCAGTTCTCGTGCCGCCCCGGAGGCGGCCTCGAACTCGGCCAGCAATTCGGCGAGCCGGTCGACAGTGACCCGCAGAGACGCGCCCGCGAGGCTCGCCGGCCGTTCGCCGGCCTCGGCCGGGTCGGGCTGCGCGACGGCGGGCTTGCGGGCGCGGCGCGCGCGGAACGCCGTCTGCGCGGTGTGGTCCGGCCGGACGCAGTACCGGGGCGCCGGCCCGCCGGTCGCCGGCGGCGGCGCGGCCGGCTCGCCGCAGCCCGGGTAGCCACAGACCGTTCGCCGATCGACCACATCCGTTCGTTCGTTCATACCGCCACGATATATACGAATGGTCCGAGCCGCGTTAGTTATCCACAGCCCACTCCCTGACGGGCCCGCGGCTATCTGGTCTCGTGAGATCCGGCCGTTCTCACTGGATCAGTGTCATGGGCCATTTCACCTGGCACCGACCGGACTGGCAGAGTCGGGTATTCGACCGACCTGTATTCCAGTGGTCAGGCCGACGGTCGTCGCTGACGGTGAGGTGTGACGCGGTGATCTGGGTACCGCTGGTCGTGTTCGGCGCGATCGTCCTCGCCTTCAGCCTGCTCGGCGCCATGGACGTGGGCTCCTACAGGCATTTCCTGCGCCACGGCGTCCGGACCGTCGCTGTCGCTCGGAGTCGCCGGGAGGTGGTCGTCCGGCGCAACGGCATACCCGCGCTCGACGTCCGGCGGACTGAGACCGTCTGCGTCTACGCCGATGCCGATGGCGGGACGCACGAGATCATCGCCAAGCGGGCGCTGCCGATCGGCTACCAGCTCACGGTCCTCTATCTGCCTCGCACACCCGGCTACTCGGTAGAGATGCGCGGCGAACGCCCGCCATCCTGGCTACGCAGCTACCTGCTCGTCGGGATTGGTGTCGGAGCGGCAGCCGCGCTGCTGGTCGCGTTCCTGTACGGCCTTGGGATCCAGTGGTGAGGCAGACACCCCAGCTCGGCAGACACGGCGGCAGGACAGATCAATTGGGCAGGCTGACGCGGCGGCCTTCCATCGCGATGTCCCGCGTGGTGACCGAGTTTGACGCGATGACGGCCGTGAGGTCCTCGCTGAGGGCCGTTGTGATGCTCAGCCGTACTCGGTCGTGCCATCGGCGGGTTGGCGCGATGACCGTGTCGAGCGTGGTGTCGTTCGCGGTGACGTTCGTGGTGTCCCTGGCAGTGATAGCGCCAGGGAGCATGCAGGGCCGGTCCGGTGTCCCTGCGGGCCGGCCCTGGCCGGGGCGACCGGTCCTCGGCGCTCGGAGACCCGGATGCCCCACCACCTCCACCCCTTGGCCGGCCGTCGCCGGGCCGATCGACGGCACGCCGGGTTGCGAGCGACACCGTGATCGCGACGGCGAAGGTCCTGCGGGTACGGGCTCGCAATCCTGGCGCGATCGCTGACGCCGCGGTGGCGGTGGTCGCATATGTGCAGGGCGGGCAGCCGGAGAGCGGCGCCGGATTGGCCGGCTACGACGGCCGGGGCCAAGCCCGCGGCCGAGCCCGCGGGTTGGGCGCCGATCTGGTGGGTCTGCGCGGCGACGTGCCGAGCGAGGCCCTGGCCCGGCTGCTGCGTGGTGAGCATGCCGTGACCGGCCGGCCGCTGCTGGCCGCGGTCGGGAAGGGCTCAGCCGGCCGGGTCTCGCGCGTCGCCACTGCCGATGACGCCAGCAGCGGGGCCACGGCTGGAAGGACAGCCGACGTGGCCGGTGGTGCCGGCCGGCTCAAGAACGGCGCCGGCCCAGCTGAGCCGCGCGGCGCGGAGCAGCTGACGTTGGCGGAGGCGTCGACGTTTGTCGGGGTGCGCGCGACCTACCTACGTCGGCTCGTCCGCCGCGCGGCCGAAGCCGCCGCCGCCCGGGCTGGCAGCGCCGATCCAGGCAACGAAGCGACCAACGACAAGCGACACCAGGCGGACTCCGACGCGGCGACCGCGGTCGGCGCCGGCAGTGCGTCCGCGTCCGGCTCCCGGCCGGGAGAGTCGCCGAAGGCCGATGAGCTCGTCGGCGAGCGTGGGGCGGACGGCCGTTGGCGGGTGCGCCGCGACGAGCTGGATGGCTGGTCGGCGCAGCGCACGCCGCCGGCGACGGTGCTCGGCTACGACGTGGTGTGTGCGGCGCCGAAGTCGGTGAGCCTGCTGTGGGCGTTCGGGGATGAGGCGCTGCGCGCGGACGTCGCGGCCTCGGTGGACGCTGCGGTCGACGCGGTCATCGGCTATCTGGAGCGCCATGCGGCGTTCGGGATGGTCGGTGGGGTGAGCCGGCAGGCAATGGGCCTGGCTGTCGCCTCCTATCTGCATGACGTCTCTCGCAGCACAGAGGCCCACCTGCACACCCACATCATCATCAATGCCGTCGCCGTCCCCACCGAGCCCGACAACCCCGACCTCGCCGAAGCCGCCCGGGAGGAGGCGGGATCGGCTGGTGGCCGGTCTCGGCGGGCGGGCGGATGGGACTGGCGGGCGATCGACGGGGAGGTGCTGCTCGGCCACGTCAAGACGGCCGGCTACCTCGGCGCTGCGGTCCTGCGCCACGAGCTGTCCGTGCGGCGGGGCGTGCAGTGGGGACCGGTCCGGAGCGGGGTCGCGGAGCTCGCGGCGTTCCCGGCCGAGCTGCTGTCCGCGTTCTCGACGCGGCATGGCGAGGTGATGGAGGAGTTCGCCCAGCTCGTCGCCGACGGCTTCGAACCGTCGGGGGCGACCGCGGCCGCGGCCCAGCGAGGTTCGCGGGCACCGAAGAGAGTCCTAGCCGACGACGCCGTGCAGGCGTTGCAGGTCGAACGGCTGACGGCCGCCGGCTGGACCCCTGTCGGAGTCTGTGCGCTCGCCACGTCGACCGAGCATCGCCCACGGCCGCCGGACGAGCGGGACTTGGCTGACCTGCACGACCTGCTCGCAGGCCCGCTCGGGCTGACCGAGCGGGCCACGACGTTCCTGCGCCGCGACATCGTGCAGCGCATCGCCGCCTGGGCCGCTGACCGGCTGGACGCCGAGGCGATCGAGCGGCTGACCGACCGGTTCCTCGCCGACCCGCGGGTCGTGGTCCTGCACACCACCGTCACCGGTCCTGGCCATCGCCGCCGCAACGAGCCCGAACCCCCGTACACCGTCGAAGATCTTCTGCGAGCCGAAGACACCCTGTTCGCCCTCTGCCGCCAAGGCCAGGTCGCGACCGGCGCGGTTCCTCGCCGGCTGGTCGACCCGGCACGCCTCGACCAGAACCTTGCAGCCATCACCGCCACGGCCACACCGGTCGGCGGAGGCGGCACGGACCGCGGTGAGTCCAGCGCAGATCAGCGCGACGCGCCCGAGCTGTCGGCCGAGCAGGTCGAGCTGGTGCGCCGGCTGCTGGCCAGCCAGGACCTGGTCCGCCCCGCCGTCGGACCGGCGGGAACCGGCAAGACGGAGGCGATGCGTGCCCTCACCGCGATCCTGCACGCGGCCGGCCGACGGGTGTTCGCCACCGCGCACGGCGGCCGACAGGCCGAGGAACTCGCCGACCGGATCGGAATCTCCGCCCGCGTCGTCGCCGGCTGGCTCACGCTGCTCGACCACACCGACGACCCGGCCGACGTATGGCCACCCGGCTCGGTGCTAATCATCGACGAGGCCACCCAGATCGGCACTCGCGAAGCCGAACGGCTGCTGCGCTACGCCGCCCGAACCGGCACGGTCGTCATCCTGCTCGGCGACCCCGCCCAGCTCGGCTCCGTCGGCGCCGGCGGCTGGTTCACCCACCTGGCTGCCCACACGCCCGACATCCCGGCGCTGGCCACGGTCCACCGCCAGGCCGGCCCGGACCTCGCGCCGGTCCGCGCCGCGCTCGGCGCGCTGCGCACCCCCGCCGACTCGGCGGCGCGCGCACCACTCGGCGCGGCCGGCGCGGACAGCGCCCCAGCGACCCGCGCCGCCTTGCAACGCCTCGCCGCCGACGGCCGCCTACACCTGGCCGACAACGCCGACGCGCTCCTCGAACGCGCTGTCGACGACTGGTACGCCGAACGCCAAGGGCACGCCCGCACCGGCGCCGGCGGAGCCAGGCCGGCTCGGCCGGCGAAGGTCCGGATGATGGCCGAGAAGCACCGGGACGTCGAGACACTCAACCGGGCGGCCCGCGAACGCCTCACCGTCGACGGCACGCTGACCGGCCCAGTGCTGCGCACGGCCGGCCGGGAGTTCCAGGCTGCGACGAGGTCATCACCTTGACCCAGGGCGGCCACACCCTCGTACCCGACGGTCGCCGACAATCGGCCTACATCCGCACTGGCACGGTCGGGGTGATCACCGCCGTCCATGCCGACCCCGAGAACCCGGAGACGCAGTCCGTCACGGTGTACTTCCCGAGCAAGGGCACGGTCCAGGTGCCGTGGGAGTACCTGACCCACCGCTTCGACGACGGCCGTGACGGAGGCCTCGGCCACGCCTACGCGATCACCGCGGCGAAGGCGCAGGGCGCGACGATGGAGACCGCCCGCGCCGTCGTCGCCGATGACACGAGCCGTGCCGGGTTGTACGTCATGCTCTCGCGCGCCCGCACCGACGTCGCCGCCTACGTGCTGCACCGCGCCGACCTCGACGACCGTGACGACGACGAGTCCTGGCTGCCACCCATCACCGAAGCGGGCGACCAGCTGGACCGGCTCGCCGACCGGCTTGAGCGCTCGCGTACTGAACGGCTCGCCACCGATCACGACCCCTTGGCCGCCGCCGCGCACGAGCTGCGCGGCCGGTACACCCTTCGGGAGCTGGCGACGCTGCGCCGAGCCGGCGCTCGCCGGCTTGCATCCGCGCCGAACGAAGCGAGCCGCCTCCCTGCCCACCGAGCCGAAACGAGGCGCACCCGCGCCGACGGCGTGTCGGCAGCCATCCCCTCCACGGCTCGGCCCGAGTCCCCGCCCCCGCCCGCCCGCGCCGGCGGCCCCCGGGCCCCGCGCGGCCGCGGGGCGCTGGTCGACGGCCGGTCGGCGCTCCGGACGTCGAGATCGTTCACCGGGCGACCGGGATGTTCCGGGAGCT
>NZ_JADWYX010000033.1 GCF_016786355.1 Frankia sp. AgB1.9 | reverse complement strand
CAAACCGGGCCCCCCGGGGGGCGGCCGCGACCCCCCCCCCCCCCCCCGCCCCGGGACTGCCGGGGGGGCGAGGCTGAGTCCGCGTTCTTCCGGGCGGGCCGCCCGTCGAGATGGTCGAACGGTGCTCTGGTGGCGGAACGGTCAGGAGCTGGCGGGCTCCAGATCAATCCGGAGTGCCGGTTCGGTGGCGGGGGCGTCGACGGACTCGGTGGTCGGCCGGCGGCGGGGGACGAGCAGGGAGCCGAGTGCTCCGGCGGCGGTCACGGCGGCGCCGACGACGAGGGCGGCGCGCAGTCCGTGGGTGAAGTCGACCGCGTTGGTGTAGCCGCCGGCCGCGGCGAAGACCGAGGCGAGGACCGCGATGCCGAACACCCCGCCGGCCTCGCGGACGGCGTTGTTGGTCCCGGACGCCACCCCCTCGTACTCGGGAGGTACCGAGCCCATGACCACGTTGGCGACGGGGATGAAGAACAGGGCCATCCCGATCCCGGCGATGATGAAGGAGGGCACCAGTGTCAGGAATGTCGCGTCGGGGGCGATAACGGCGCGCATCCACAGCAGACCGCCGGTCATCAGAGTCAGCCCGGTGATCATGAGTGGCCGCCCGCCGATGCGGTCGGACAGCGGGCCGGCGATCGGGGCCACGATCAGCGGCATGACCGTCCAGGGCAGGGTGCGCAGTCCGGCACCGAGCGGCGAGTAGCCCATGACGTTCTGCAGGTACTGGGAGAGCAGGAAGATCGAGCCGAACATGCCGAAGGAGAAGAAGACCGAGACGGCGTTGACGGCGGCGAACCCGCGGCGGCGGAACAGGCTGACCGGCAGCATCGGCCGTCCGCCGGATCGCTCGGACCGGATCTCCCAGGCGACGAAGGCGGCCAGCCCGACCGCGCCGGCCACGATCGCGCCGAGGACGCCGGCGCTGGTCCAGCCGTGGTCCTGGCCGCGGACGAGGCCGAGCACGACTCCGAACAGACCGAGGCTGACCAGGACGGTGCCGGGAGTGTCCAGCCGGCTGGAGGCCTCGCGGCTCTCGGTGAGCCGGGCGAACGCCAGCGGGATCGCGGCGAGGCCGAGGGGGACGTTCAGCCAGAAGATCCACTGCCAGGCGGCGCCCTCGGTGATGGCTCCGCCGACGAGCGGTCCGAGGGCGATGGCCAGGCCGGAAACGCCGCCCCAGATACCCAGGGCAGCCCCGCGGCGTTCGGCGGGAACCGCCGCCGACAGCAGGGTCATCGACAACGGCAGCACGATCGCCCCGCCCACGCCCTGTACGGCCCGGGCGGCGATGAGCACGCCGACGTCAGGGGCCAGCGCGGCGCAGGCACTGGCCACGGTGAAGATGGCCAGGCCGGCGGCGAAGACGCGACGCCGGCCGAGTCGGTCACCCAGCGCCGCGGCGGGCAGCAGCAGGACGGCGAAGGACAGGGTGTACGCGTTCACGGTCCATTCCAGCCCGGCCAGGCTGGCGTGCAGGTGTTCCCGGATCGACGGCAGCGCCATCGTGACCACCAGGTTGTCCAGGGAGGTCATGAACGCGGCGATGCACGTGATGATGATGGTCCAGGTGAGCCGGTTCCGGTCGGTGGCCATCTGAGTCCTTCCGAGGTAGTGACTGACCACTTCCTTGCATGGGCAAAAAACTGGCCGTGCGACCCCTCAGAACTCTCCGTCGAGACGGAGCGAACTGTCGCGGTCGGCACGAGCCGTCGGCCAGCCGAGCACCACGAAAGTAGTGACTGGCCACTTCCTAGTCGGGGCAAAAAAAGAGGATCTCAGGCGCCGACGGGATCAACCATCGGCATCGTGATCAGCTTCGGTGGCCGGGCCGCCGAAGCCGCGCGCGACGGCCTCCTTGCTCGCCTTGATGCCCGAGCTGTTCTCGTCGGAAGGGCAGATCAGCTGGGCCCAACGCTCGTCCACAGCGGGAAGGTCCATGGCGGCCGTGACGTTGCAGAGCATCCCCATGGCGAAGAACGCGCGTAGGACGTCCGGGTCCACCCCGGCCAGGCGTTCGACGGTGTACCACAGATCGCGGAAGCCCCGCCGGGTCACGGCCCGGATGTCCAGGTCGGCGCAGGCCGCGTAGGCCTGCATCTGCATCAGCAGGTAGCTGGGCTCGGCGAGCAGGCCGTTGTAGGCATTGGCCATGGCGGTCAGAGCCTCCTCGCCGGACAGCTCTCCCGCCGCGCTCTCGAAGGCCGCTACCGTCCGGGCGAAGGTCTCCTTCACCGCGGCCAGGAACAGGCCCTTCTTCGAGCCGAACAACCGGAACAGATAGGGCTGGGAAATCCCGACCGCCGCGGCGATCGTCTCGGTCGACGTGCCCTCCAGCCCGCCCCGGGCGAACTCGGAGACGGCCGCCGCGAGGACGGACACGCGACGCTCGTCCGCCGTCTGTCTCGTCCCTGTCGCAGCCATGGCTCGAAGGTAGTGGCCAATCACTTCCTCGTCAAGGCCGTCAATCGCCGACGTCCCGTGGGTCCGCCTACTCGTGGGGCAGCGCGGCCCCGACGGCACCGGCGGCAAGGTCATCGTTGGGCGTCGCGCTACCACCGGCGAGCCGCAGCCTCGTCAGGAGCGCCACCGCGACTCCTACCACCCGGCGGCCGATGCGGATGAGCAGGTAGAGCATCCCGGCCGCCGGCATCGCGACCAACAGCGTGCTGACGGCCCCGGCGAGCGCCCTGATCAGATCTCCGTTGGCCAGGGCTCGGCTCGCCTGGCCGAACTCGCCGCTTACCGCCGAGGCTGTCCGGGGCAGCACGAAGGGCGCGTAGACCACCAGCATGACGAGGTTCACGACAATTACCGGCGCCGCGCACAGCGCCCAGGCGGTCACCATGAGCTGGGCTCGTCTGGTCAGACCGGCCATCCGCGGATCCTGCGCCGGTCCGGCGGATGGCCGGGTTCGCCGCCGGAACGGGATCGCGAGCGCCGCCCCGCGCAGGGCCGACCGCACGGCTGGACCCATCCGGTCGAACAGGTCGGGCACCCCGACGAGGTCGCTGACGATGTAGTAGCCGTCCAGCCGGACGAAGGGCGCGAGCTGCCGAAAGGCGTCCAGGTGGACGAGGACCGCGGCCGTCACGAGCACCTCGGCCCGGGTGACGGCGAACGTCCCCACCAAGAGCAGCGCGAAGATCCCGTTGAAGTAGATGCCCCCCAGGTCGGTGCGCAGCCGCCCCCAGCGGCGCAACCGGTAGGAGTCGGTGACGTCGGTGAAGAAGGCCGGCCAGACGAGGTACATGCCGACACCGATCACACCCGGCCGCGCGCCGCCGTAGCGGCAGGCCGCCGCGTGACCGCATTCGTGAAACAGCGCGCTGACGAGCGTTACGCCGACCAGCGTCAGGATCATCGACGGGGTGGCCAGCACCGCGGCGGCGCTGTCACGCGCGCTGTGCCGGCCGAACAGCCAGACATCGCCGGCCACCAGGCCGCCCAGTAGTACGGCCATGGCCGCCGGACGGAACAGCACCGCGAGCGCCCCGCTGATCCGGTACACGACCGACGCGGGCAGCAGGGTCCGCCGGCCGGTGAGCTGGAGGAGCGACCTCGCCCGTGGCGCGGGCGTGACGCCGTTCGGGGCGGCGATCAGGCCGAGGGGCATGAGCCGGTGGGCCAGCAGGTACGCGATGTCGGCGCCGCTGACCTGGCGGGCGCAGCGGTCCCCGGCGTGCTCGGCGATCGCGGCGACGTCGCGGCTGCCGTCCGCCGCTTCGAGAACGCGCGCGAGCAGCTCGGTGAGCGCCACCACCTGACCGTCGGCGCGACGCGCCAGGAAGACCGGACGCGCGAGGCCCGATCCGGCGAACTCGCCGAGCAGTGCCAGGCCGTCGGCTCGGGTCGGCCGGGAGGGCAGCTCGCCCCCGCTCGACTCGGCGGGGCCCGGGTCGACGTCGACCGACGCGTCGTCCAGCTGCTGGCCGGGTATCAGGGTGCCCTGCGACTGCCGGGTGGGACCGGGGGCCGGGCGGGCCGGCGTCCGCGGGCGCGCGGGCTCGGTCATCGAACGTCCTCTCGGCGCCTGGGTTATCTACCCGGCCGGCCGCGCCCGGATCCGGTGCCTGTCCGGCTAGGCAGAACTCACATTCCGAACAACCGGCGGAGAAAATCCATCCACTGGCCGCCGTCCGCGGACGAGCCGGCTCCGGGGACATCCTTGCCGGCGGCGCTGTCCGCGAGACCGTCGCCGGCGTGGTGCCCGACGCCGAGGCTTTCCGGGCTCGACCCCTGGACGATGAAGTTGAATGTCGGCATGAAAGTGATCACGACCGGCATGTAGCCGCCGCTGACCTGCGGCTGCGAAACGGAGTTGACGACCGCGTTGTTTGACGCGGGCGAGCCGATGGGGATGTTGCTCGACGTAGGTGAGTCGACCACGGCATTGGTGGGGGTGAACCCGTATCTGTTGGTCCCGATCGCGGCGAGGGTGGTCCGATCGGGAAGCAGCTCCGCGCGCTCCTCGGACAGCTCCATCTGATCGCCCCACCGACTCACGCCCGCGTCACTCATCTTGCGTCTCCCCCGTACAGTGCCTCCACGAATACCCTTGAGCGGAGACGCTAGTCGCACCGGGAAGCTATTCAAAACATTTTCGCGGGCGTGTCGTCGCCGCGAGAAAAAGGATCAGGATCATTCAATGCGCCGCGGGGCGCGATGAATTCGGCCGGCCGGCAGTCGAAGATCGACGGGAGAGACGGCTCGGATGAAGGGGATGCCCGCGCGTGCAGGCGGAACCGCCTGCGCGGCGGTCACCACTGGTTGAGGAAGGTATCGCCGCTGGCGATGGAGTTGATGAACGCTCCGTAGTTGCCGACCGTCTGCACCATCGAGCTGTTACCGGTGACGACGTTGTTGCTGCCCGGCGAGTTGACCGGAGAGTTGTTCCCGGTACCCACGGACTGTCCGTTCTGGAACAACATCAACGTAATGCGTTCAGGTAGCAGCTCGACATACTCGGCCGCCAGCTCGGCGAAATCCATTCCCGAGTGGCAAGTCTCCGTCAGATCCATTACCCCACCATCCCTCGTTCTGTCCCCGGGCGGAACCCGCGATGAAGCACCGCGGGTTCCGCCCGGTTGCACGCGACGGTTTGTGACGCACGTACATCGGCGCGGCGGCGCGGCTCCACCACGTGCGCTCCCTAACAGACCGGACTTCGCCACCCGCGGCGGCCAGCCGGCATATCTGCACCCTAGGGCCGCCCACGACCGGCCGCAATGCGATGTTGAACGTCGCCATATGCCGGTCCCGTACGTGTTTCGGGCCGCCGTCGAGTTCGGTGGACAGTCGTGACTGGCGGAGATTCTCGGTTATGGCACGGGCTCGTCCGGTCTGGCCGTCAGGTGTTGGTGGAGCCGGCCGGATCGTCCGCGCGGCTGACGGAGAAGCCCCGGCTCATCGCGAGTACGGCGTCGCGGCGGGGGGCCCCACCGAACGGAGAGCCGCCGGTGGGGGCGGGGCTGCCGAAGATCCAGGTAGGCCCGTCGGCGAGGTGGTCGATCGCCTCGCGCGCGACATCGGCGGGATCGGCCGTCTCGCCGTAGGGCTCGCCCTTGGCGTCGAAGACCCGGCGCATCGACGGGGTGTCGGTCTTGCCGAGCACGAGGCCCAGGACGTCGACCCCGCTGGAGCGCCATTCCGCCCACAGCGCCTCGGCGAGGATGAGGTCGAAGGCCTTGGTGGCGCCGTAGGTGGCGAGCGTGGCGCCACCCGCCCAGGCCGCGCCCGAGGTCACGAGCACCACGCCACCGCGCCCGCGGGCCACCATCGGCCCGCCGAAGCGGTAGGCCGCTTCGAGCACGCTGTCGCAGTTGCGGTGGACCAGGGCCAGATGGGTGGCGAGGTCCTTGTCGAGGAAGGGCGTGCTGAAGTCGTCGCCGCCGGCGTTGTAGACGAAGAGGCCGACCTCGACGTCGGCGGTCGCCTCCGCGAGCTCCGCCAGCGCGCCCGGGGCGCTGAGGTCGAGGGCCAGCGTGCGGACCTCGACGCCGTGCTTCGCGCGGATCTCCGCGGCGAACGCCGCCAGTACGGGGACTCGCCGCGCCACCAGCACGACGTTCAGTCCCCGGGAAGCCAGCTCGTGGGCGAACGCGGCCCCGACGCCGTCGGACCCGCCGGCCACGACACCCCACGGCCCGTAGGTGATCGCCGTTCCTGTAGCCACCTGTACTCCTCGTCTCGCAGGATCTGGATCTCCGACGGGCTGGGCCCGTGCTGAGGTTACAGAAGAGACTGTCCTAGAACTTTATAGAACAGCACGTCCTGGAAAGTGGAGTCGGCCGAGACCTCGCGCACCGCGCCCCCGTCGGCGCGGACCCGTCATCGCCCGGTTCTCGCCTGTTCGGCCAGCCAGTCGGCGGTGCGGTCCAGCCACTGCCAGCGGGTGTTGCCGAGCAGGTGGTCGCCGTCCGGAACGAGCAGTAGCTCTCCGGCGGGCGCGGTGGTGGCGATGTGCCGGGCCTGGGCCGGTGACGGGAGTTCGTCCGCGCCGCCGGAGACGACGAGCAGGGGCTGGTGGATGGCGGCGAGCAGGCCTGGCTGCGCGAGCGCGGCGACCACGCCCTGGGCGTGGTCCGCGCTGCCGCATCGGATCGTCAGGGTGTCGACGGCGAACGGGGGCAGTGTGTCCCACGCCGGCATCGGATAGGGCCCGCTGACCGTCGCGACCGCGCGGATGCGGGGATCGGCGGCCGCTGACCGCATCGCGTACAACCCGCCGAGACTGAGACCGATGAGCACGACCCGGGCGGGATCGATCACTCCGCCGGCGGTCAGACGGTCGATCACCGCGCTGGTGACCTGCTCGTAGGCCGGCTGGGGCGGCTCGTCCGCGAGCGCGCCCTGGCCGGGCCCGTCGATGGCGGCGACGGCGACACCGCGGTCGAGCAGGGCGTCGGCGAGGTCGAGGAACTCGGCACGCCCGGAGTCGAGACCCGGGACGATGACGGCCACCGGCGGCAGGGCGTTGGCAGTGCCTGCCGGCAGGCCGTTGACAGTGCCTGCCGCCAGGCCGTTGACGTTGCCTGCCGGCAGTCGCAGCTCACCTTCGAACCGTGGCCCGTCCGTTCCCGGCGCCAGGTCGTGCACCGGTCCCCACAGCGCGGCGTAACGGCGCAGCGCGTCGACCGCCTGCCGGTCCGCGGCGACGGCCGCCTTCAGATCGGGGTTGGGCAGCGTGTGCGCGAGGTGGGCCGCCGCTGCCGCCGCCCGCCACGCCTGGCGGGCGGTGGCGGGGCGCCGAGCCCGCTCGGCGGCCTCGGCGGTCCCGGCGTCCTGCTCCGCGGCCGCGACGAAGGCGGGCAGCCAGTCCCGCAGCGTGGCGAGACCGGCGGTGAGGCTGTCATAGCGGAACGGGTCGACGCCGGCCCCGATCGCTCGGGACCGGCAGACCGCCGCGGTCGTGGCGACGTCCGCGTCATCGACGAACCAGGACATGGTTGGCGCACTCCTCGCAGGTGGGTCCTTCGAGATTGGCGCAGCTAGGCTCGTTCCGACAGTAGGCAGCAAATGGTGCCGTAGGAACCTTTTCGAAACCAATGAGGAGACCGATGGTCTCGGCTGCGGCCTCGGCGGACGGACGCTACGACGTCCTCGCCGCCGCCTGCCCGACCCGCCAGATCGTCGACCGCATCGGAGACAGGTGGAGCCTGCTGGTGCTCTACGCACTGGAGGGTGGCACGCTGCGGTTCCAGGAACTGCGCCGAACCGTCGACGGCATCAGCCAGAAGATGCTCACCCAGACGGTCCGCGGCCTCGAACGGGACGGCCTGGTCGAACGCACCGTCCACGCGGTCATCCCACCCCGAGTCGACTACTGCCTGACCCCGCTCGGACGCGGCCTGTCCTCGCGGATCGCCGAGCTGCGGATCTGGGCCTACACCCACATCGACGAGGTGAACGACGCTCGCACCGCCTTCGACGAGCGCGTCGGGCAGCCGCCACCTCGTCGGTGACCGCCACCAGCCGGTCACCAGGTCAGGGGCGCTGCCCGAGCTGGTCGCGGCGGCGTCTCAGGGAGGCGGTCTCGGCGGTGTTGCCGGCCAGCTCGATAGCTCTGTCGTAGGCGCCGCGGGACTCCTGGCTCTGGCCCAGTCGGCGCAGCAGGTCGGCGCGGGCCGCGTGGTAGGCGTGGTAGCCGGCCAGCTTGCCTTCGAGGCGGTCGACGGCCGCCAGCGCCACCCGCGGGCCGTCGAGCTCCGCGACCGCGACGGCTCGGTTGAGGGCGACGACCGGCGAGGGATCCAGGCGGACGAGCTGGTCATACAGGGCCACGACCTGCGACCAGTCGGTGTCGCGCATGTCGCGGGCGCTGGTGTGCACGGCGTTGATCGCCGCCAGGATCTGGTAGCGGCCCGGAGCGACCCCGGCTGCGGCGGCCACGAGGCGCTCGCGCACCAGCCGATGACCCTCGGCGATCAGCGCCGCGTCCCAGGCCCCGCGATCCTGCTCGTCAAGGGTGACCAGCTCGCCGCTCGCCGAGAACCGGGCGTCGCGGCGGGCCTCGGTCAGCAGCATCAGCGCCAGCAGACCGGCCACCTCGCCGTCGGCCGGCAGGAGGGCGCGGATCAGCCGAGCGAGCCGGATGGCCTCGGCGGTCAGGTCCTGGCGCACGGGATCGGTGCCGGCGCCGGTCGCCAGGTAGCCCTCGTTGAAGACGAAGTAGAGGACGGCCAGCACGCCGGAGACACGAGTGGGGAGATCCGCTGCGGCCGGTGCCCGGTAGGGAATCCGAGCCGCCTTGATCTTGGCCTTCGCACGGGTGATCCGCTGTCCCATGGCGGTCTCCCCGACCAGGAAGGCGCGGGCGATCTCGGGCACGGTCAGGCCGGCGACCAGGCGCAGCGTCAGCGCCACCCGGGCCTCGATCGCGAGCGCCGGGTGACAGCAGGTGAAGATCAGTCTGAGCCGGTCGTCGTCGACGGCACCGAGCGGCTCGGGTGGGTCGTCGTCGTACAACAGCGCAGCCTCCTGCTGCTTGACGTCGCGCTTGCTCTCGCGCCGAATCCGGTCGATGGCCCTGCGGCTCCCGGTCGTGGTCAGCCAGGCGCCGGGATTGGGCGGCACGCCGTCGGCCGGCCAGCGCTCGACGGCGGTCGCGAACGCCTCGGCCGCCGCCTCCTCGGCGAGGTCGAGGTCACCGAAACGCCTGGTCAGGGCGGCGATCACCCGGGCCCACTCCTCGCGATGGGCCCGGGCGATCGCCTCCGGGACGAAGGCTCGGTTCACAGGAACGGCCGGACCTCGACCTTCCGGTTGCAGGCCTTCGACCCCGCGGTCGCCAGCCTGAGCGCCACGTCGAGATCGGCGGCCTCGATGATCCAGAAGCCGGCGAGGAACTCCTTCGTCTCCACGAAGGGCCCGTCGGCGATCAGCGCCTCGTCGCCCCGGTTGTCGATCACGGTGGCGGTGTCGGGCCCGCCGAGGCCGCCGGCGAAGACCCAGTGGCCGTCGGCGACCAGCCCTGCGTTGAACACGTCGATCGCGGCCTCCTCGTCAGGCGAGGCCAGGACGCTGTCGTCAAAGATCACGGAAACCAGGTACTGCATCTCGGATCACTCCCGTGTCGCGCGGCGCCCCTCGTGGGCGGCCTCTCACCACTACTACGAACGCCTCCGCCCCGATCCGACACAGGCTCCCGAAGTCTTTCCCCGCGGGACGGCGATGAACATGCCAGCGGTTTCGGCGCCACGTTGGACGAGCAGGCGCCGGCGCCACGGCTCACGTCGTCAGGGGCTGGCGGCGAGGAGCTGGTTGGTCGCGAGCTCGCGATAGGTGGGGTCGGCGTCGAGCAGCTCGCTGTGGGTGCCGACGGCCCGCACCCGGCCCGCCTCCAGGACGACGATCTGACGCGCGTTGACGACCGTCGACAACCGGTGGGCGACGACGATCACCGTGGTGGTCTTGGCCGCCGTCTCCAGGGTGGTGCGCAGCGCGGCCTCGTTGACCGCGTCCAGCGCCGAGGTCGCCTCGTCGAGCAGGAGCAGCCGGGGCCGGCGCAGGAATGCCCGGCCGATCGCGATGCGCTGGCGCTGGCCACCGGACAGGGTGCCGCCACGATGGCCGATCCAACCGTCGAGCCCGCCCGGCAGGGTCTGGACCAGGTCTTCCAGCCGCGCGAGGGCCACGACCTCCCAGAGCCGCTCGTCGGTGACCTCGGACAGGCCGAGCGTGAGGTTGTCGCGCAGCGTGCCGGCGAGCACGGGTGAGTCCTGTTCGACGTAGCCGATCGCCCGGCGCAGCTCGGCGAGCGGCCAGTCGCGGACGTCCCGGCCGTCGAGGAGCACCCGGCCCGAGGTGACCTCGTGGAAGCGTTCGAGGAGGGCGAACAGGCTCGACTTGCCCGCACCGGACGGTCCGACGACGGCGGTCGTGCCGCCCGGCGGAACGGTGAACGTCACGCCCTGGTGCACCAGCGGCAGGTCGGGCCGGTAGCCGAACACGACGTGTTCGAAGGCCACGGTCGCGCTGAGACCGGCCCGGCCTGGGTCGGCGCGCGGACGAACGGTCCCGTTCCCGCCGCTCGGGAAGGGCCCGTGACCGCGTTCGCCGAACCGGGTTCTCGTCCTGGCCGCCAGGGCGGCGAGGGCCCGACCGTCCACCGTGCCGACGGTCGCCGCCGCGGTCGCGGGCTCGGGCTCGGCGGCGAGCCTCAGCACCTCCTGGATGCGTTCGGCCGCGGCTCCGCCGACCTTGAGCTGGCCCCAGGCGCCGACCAGCGTCGTGACGGGCTGGGTCAGGAAGAACATGTACAGCAGGTAGGCGATCAGGTCGGCGAGCGGCAGCCGTCCGGCGGCGACCCGGGCACCGCCGACGCCGAGCACGGCGAGGAACGAGGTCTGCATCAGCAGGCCCGCGGACGCTCCGCTGGCCGCCTGCCAGCCGGCGACGCGCAGGCCGCGCCGCCACGCGGTGTCGGCCGCGTCGGTCAGCAGGCCGATCTCGTGGGCTTCGGCTCCGGCCGCCTTGACGGTCTGGAAGGCCCCGAGGTCGCGGTCGAGCAGCATGGCCAGGTAGGCCACGGCTTCCTGCGCCTTGCCGGTGGCCGCCCCGATCCTGGCCGCGGCCCACCGCACCGAGACGCTCATCGTCACGACAGCGCTCAGCGTGACCGCGAGCAGCACGTAGTCGATCAGGCCCATCAGGACGAGCGAACCGAGCAGGGCGAGCACCGCGGTGACGGAGGCGACCATCGCCTGGGTCGTCACCTGGCGCAGCAGGGTCGTGTCGGCGACCAGCCGGGACAGGAGGTCCGCGGGCGGGATCCGATCGGCGACCGCCGGGCGCATCCGCAGGATGCGGGTCACCAGCAGCCGGCGCACCGTGCGGACGAGGGACTCGCCGACCGACTCGACGAAGAAGTAGCCGACACCCCCGACCGCGGTCCCGAGCACGACGGCCCCGGCCAGGATGAGCAGCAGCGCGCCGGTCGGCTGGTGTCGGGCGAGACGGTTCAGGATGCGCTGCGCGACGATCGGCTGGGACAGCGACAGCGCAGTGCCCGCGAGCGTCAGCACGCTGCCGAGCGCCAGCCTGGCCCGGAAGCCGGCGGTGTACCAGAGGATCAGCCGCAGCCGGTTGTGTGGCCGGTGCCGGGGAGCTGGACCGGCGAGCTCGCTCGCGCTCATCCGCGCCGGCCGGTTTCCCTGACGACTCTCTCGACGTGGTCCGCGGCGGCGACCGCGCCGCCCGCGGCCCGCAGCGAGGCACCGACGGCTTCGGCGGCCTGGCGGTAGCGGGCCCGGCCCAGGACGTCGATGAGCGCGCCGGCGACGAGGTCGGCCGTCGCACGGCCGAAGTGCAGCCGGATCCCCGCACCGGCGTCGGCCACCTGCTGGGCGACGATCGGCTGGTCGGCGCGGATCGGCGCGACGACCAGCGGCACGTCGTGCGCGAGTGCCTCGCACACCGTGTTGTGCCCGCCGTGGCACACGACGGCGGCCGCGTGCGACAGGAGGCGAATCATCGGCAGGCGCGGTCGGACGAGCACGTTGTCCGGGACCGCCGTCAGCGCTCCCGACGGGTCGGCGACCGCAGCCTGCGCGCCGCGCAGCTGACCCACCGCGTCCACGCAGGTCCGCAGGAAGGACCCGCCGACGGGACCGTTGACGGTACCCAGGGTCACGACGACGAGTGCCGCCGCCGGGTCCAGCCAGGCCCAGGGGAACTGGTCGTCCGGCCCGGCCGCCGGCCGGCGCAGCGCGGGGCCCACCCAGGCGGTCGGCGGGCCGGACACCTGCGCCGGCCCGGCGAGTGCCTCCGTGGTGAAGGCCAGAACGAGAAACGGGGAGCGTTCGAGCGCCGCGGGCGTCAGCGTCGCGGGCCGCGGGCAGCGCCGGGCGATCAGGCCCGCGAACAGGTCGTCCAGCCAGCGCCGGACCCTGGGCGTCGCGGCGAACGGGTCCCGCAACGAGCCGGAGGTGCTGGCCGAGGTGACCCAGGGAATCCCCAGCCGGGCGGCGGCGAGGGGGCCGGCCAGCGCCTGCATGTCGCAGATCAGGAGGTCGGCGTCGACGCGCTTGGCCGCGTCGGCGACCGACTCGTGGGTGGCCTCGGCGAGCGGGACGAGGAAGTCCTCCCAGAGGAACTGGGCGGCCGCGTAGCCGCGAAGCCCGAGGCCTCGGTCGGCGCCGAGCGGCGGGCCGAGGGCGGGATGCACCTCGGCCTCCGGTCCGGCGAGTGCGCGGATCAGCGACGGTTCACCCGACCAGGCGACGCGGTGGCCCCGGGCCCGCAGCTCGTCGGCCACCGCGACCAGCGGCGTGATGTGCCCGGTGAGCGGCGGGACGACGAGCAGGAAGCTGCTCATGCCTGCCCTCCCGGCGCCACCGCGATGGTGTGGTGCGAGAAGATCCAGTCGAGGAGCAGCTCCCGGACCTGCCGATGGGCCTCGACGAGCACCGAGTGGTCCTGGTCCGGGATCACGACGGTCCGGCAGTCGGGCAGCAGGCTCTCGAGGAGATAGGGATCGTCGGCCTGGAACCCGTCGCTGCCGATGATGCTCAGCACCGGGACGGTGATCTGGCTGAGGTCGGTCAGGTCGAGCATCGGCCCGGTCGGGATCTCCTCGACCATCGAGGTCGCCTCCAGCCGCCGGTAGGCCTGCCGGGAGAGCCGGGCGTGATGGTCACCGAACTGCACCGCGATCCACTGGTAGGCCTCGTCGGTGGACAGCTCGCGCTTGGTGTTCGCCAACACCTCGCCCACCCGCGCCGCCCACGTCTCGGTCGGCGGCTCGGACTCGATGCAGACCAGGCTGGCGACCATCTCGGGGTACGCGGCGGCGAACCCGAAGGCGATCGTGCCCCCGAAGCTGTTGCCGATCAGGTGCACCGGCGCCCGGACGCCGAGCGCACCGAGAAGCCCGTCGAGGTCGGCCACGAAGTCGCCGACCTGGTAGCCGCTGGCGGGTCGGGCGCTGTTGCCGTGGCCCCGCAGGTCGTAGAACAGCAGGTCGACGCCGGCGGCGGCCAGCGGGGCGGCCAGGGTCAGGTAGAAGCTCGCGAGGCTGTCGGTCCCGAGACCGTGGATGCACACGAGCGTCGGTGCCGGGTCGTCCGACCCCCGGCCTGACGTGTGCAGGTAGTGGATGTCTGCGCCGTTGACGTGGATGGTCGGCATGCTCAGTCGACGGCCGTCGCGACATCGAGGCGGGACACGACGTAGTCGACGACCTGGCCGACGCGCAGGCCGATGACGTCCGCGAGCTCCTTGTCGGAGAGGAACTCCGCCATGCTCACCTGGTCCCCGTACCGCGCCGCGAGCATCACCCCGAGGGTGACCAGGTCGATGCTCTCCAGCTCCAGCTCGCTGTGGAACAGCGTGTCCATCGTGACGTTCACGGGCGGTGACCCGTACTTCTGGACGATCTCGTTGATCAGGTTGTTGGTCTCGGTCAGGACGGCGCTGGTCTGGTCGTCGTCTGCGGTCATGCTTCGATTCCTCTCGGTTCCAGCTGGTGTTGGTCGTGGCGGTAGCTGTCCGGCGCGGTGGGTTCGGTCCGCGCCGGCAGCGGCCGGGCGACCGCCGCCGCGCGATCCGGCTGGCTCGCGACGTGGATCTCGAACGGTGGCAGCGCATAGCCGTGGGCACCGGAGACCACCACGGGGCCCGCGACGTCGCGTCGGTGTGCCCCGGCCGGCCGGTCGGCGGTGCCGAACGGGTCCGACACCCGCAGCTGGGCCGGGAAGATCGCCTGACGGTGCGGCCCCCAGAGCTGGGCGCGGACGGCGTCCTTCACGGCGATCCGCCGCAGCAGCCATTCACGCCGCAGCGTCGGGGGAGTGGCGTCGTACTGCGCGCGTTCCGTCGCGCCGAGGTAGCGGCTGAGCACCATCTCGCGGACGGCGAGGTCGGACCACCGCTCGGTCGCCACCATCCAGCCGTCGGCGCGGCGCTCGGCGAACGGATGCAGCTCCGGCCAGCGGAACGCCTCGTCGAGCTGGACGGGCAGGTCGAAACGGCGGTTGACCCAGCCGTAGACGACGGCCCAGACCTGGTTGCCCTCGACGAGCTGCAGGTACGCCTCGACCCACTGGTCGTCGAACTGCCGCACCCAGGCGTGGCACGTGACTGGGCTACCGGGCGCCGGGTCGGGACCGAGGAACTCGATGCCACCGATCCGCACCGGGAACATCACGTAGCGGTCCGTCTCGCGCAGGCGCACCCAGTAGCCGAGCAGCTGGCCGGCGGCGTCGAGGAGCGCCCCTGGCGTCCGGGAGGCCGTGAGCACGGCGCGGACGTGCGCGGGCCCGTGGCCGAGGAGGCTGGTCACGCCCTGGAAGGCGGGACCGTGGAACATCCACCGTTCGCGGTAGAGGTCGCGGCCGGTCATGGCCGGCGGCTGCTCGGCTTCGGTGTCGACCGGCCAGCGTGGCGGGCGCCCGGCGGGGTAGGCGTCCGCCACCCGGACCAGGCCGCTGGCGTAACCGGCGAAGGTGACCCGGTAGCGGTCCGGCCCCTCCGGCCGCACGGTGACAGCCACGTCGGTGGCCGGTTCCGCCGTCAGCCAGTGGTCGAAACGCACGTCGTGGACGCCGACGGCGATCCGGCCGCAGGCCGCCCGGGCGTAGTCGGCCATCAGCGCGACGGTGGTCGTCGCGGCCACCACCGGCCGTCGGTCGGCGAGGTCCGGCCAGTCCGGCGGCTGGGGTGTCAGGGCATGGTCGAGCAGATACGGCATGGCCGCCGTCGAGACGTGCAGCGTCGCCGACCAGCCCGTCCCGCCAGGCTCCGCCCGCAGCTCCAGGCCGGGGGGCTTCGAGACCGCCGCCGCGTGGATCACGTCGGTGGTCGTCGCCTGGGTGGCCGGCTCCCGCTCGTGGCGGTGGGCCTGGCCGGGCGAGGCCAACAGGGTCGCGGCCGTGTCGGCGGTCTCGGTCAACAGTGCGACGAGCTCCTGGGCGAGCGGGTCCTGGGCCGCCGTGGCGACGAGCGGATGATCGCCGGACAACGGCCAGCTCGGGCCCTGCTCGGCCCTCGGACGCCCGGCGACGGTGCCGGGAGTCCGGAGGCCGCTGCCGGTCAGGTCCAGCCGGGGAAGACTCGCCGGGTCGAGGACGATGGAGGCCGCGCCCAGGTCGAGCCGCACGGGAGACTCGCGCTGAGCGGGCTCCGCGGCTGTCGTGTGGCCGGTATCAAGGCCGCCGCCAGACACACCGGGAGCGTCGAGCACGGCGAAGTCCGGGTCGGCGTTCTCGACCCAGAGCGCGACGGCCAGCCGGCGCAGCTGGCCGAGCCCGTCGCGGTGCGCCGAGTTCGCCGCGATGGTCAGATGGGGTGCGTCCTCCAGCACGCCGTCGATGAGGCCGCCGAGCCGGCCCGGCCCGACCTGGATGAACACCCGGGTGCCGGCGGCGTACATCGCCTGGATGGTCTGGCGGAAGAGCACCGGTTCGACCAGGTGGCGGACGAACAGCTCGCGGACCTCGGCCAGGCCGGCCGGGTAGGGCGTGGCCGTGGTCGCCGACCACAGCGGGACCTGGGCGGGGCGGCGCAGCTGGAGCCGGTCGGTCCTGGCCCGCAGCGCCGCGAGGTGGGGCCGCAGCATCGGCGTGTGGAAGCCGGACCGGAACGGCATGATCTGCACGACGATGTTCTTGCGGCGCAGCGCGGCCGCCAGGTCGGCTACCGCGGCGGGCGGGCCGCAGACGACGGTGCTCGACGGCGCGTTGTCGTGGGACAGGACGATGCCCGGGTGGCCGCGCAGGTACTCCCTGGCCTGGTCGGCCGAGCAGGCCAGCGAGGCGTACTCGACGTCGGGGACGGCGCCCTCGTAGGGGTCGGCGGCGAAGATGTCGGCGTCGACGGCGTCGTCGTCGAACATGCCGGCGGCGAACATCGCGCTCCATTCGCCGATGCTGTGCCCGGCCAGTGCGTCCGGCTCGATGCGCAGCCGGCGCAGCACCCGGTCCAGGACGCGGCTGACCAGCAGCACGCTCGTGCCGTGGCGGCCGAGGTCGGCGTTGGACAGGTCGGCGCTCAGGGCGATGCCGAAGTGCTGGACGACGTCGTCGAGCTGGGGGGAGAACTCGGCCTCCAACCCCGGGAACACGAACGCGGTGCGCCCGGGTGCCGGCCCGGCGAGCAGCGGTTGGGCGCTCGCCCAGACCTCGCCGCGGCCTCGCCACGCCTCCCAGGCACCCAGGCGCATCCCGCCGACGGCGTGGCGCGCGGCGGCCAGCCGTCGTCCGGTGGGGTTCACCAGGCCGAGCCGCGCGCCGACGGCGGCGTCCGCGGGCGGTCCGGTCGCGGGGTTGCGCAGCGCGGCGTCGTCGACCTCCAGCAGGACGCCCAGCTCGTCCGGGGTCGACGCCGCGAGGCGCAGCACCAGCTCGGGTTCGGCGGCGGCCGCCACTGGTGCGCTTCGGTGCTCGGCCGTGGCAGGCACCACCTCGTCTGGTGAGGCGAGCGACGTGGCCGCCTTCCCCGGTCTTTGGGGGGCGAGCACCGCGCGGGTCGCCGCGGTGGCCGGTGGAGCCTCCTCCAGCAGCACGTGGGCGTTGGTGCCGCCGAAGCCGAACGCGTTGACGCCGGCCCGGCGCGGGCCGCTGGACTCCCAGGGGACGGCGGCCGGCAACAGCCGGAACCGGGTCTCGGCGACCGTGGGATGGGGGTCCTCGCAGTTCACCGCGGGCAGCAGTACCCGGTTGTGCAGCGCCAGGGCGGCCTTGACCAGGCCCGCGACGCCGGCGGCCGCCATCGTGTGGCCGATCATCGCCTTGACCGAGCCGAGCGCGCCGGTGTCGGCCGGGTCGCCGGAGCCTGGGCCGAAGACCCGGGCGAGGGTCGTCAGCTCGGCCGTGTCGCCGGACGGCGTCGCCGTGCCGTGGGCCTCGATCAGGCCGACGGCGCCGGGTGTGCGTGGGTCGAGTCCTGCGGCGTGCCAGGCGCGTTCGATCGCGGCCTGCTGACCGTCCGGGTCCGGGCTGATCAGGCCGCCCGCCCGGCCGTCGCTGGACACGCCGGTCCCGCGGATCACCGCGTAGATCCGGTTTCCGTCGCGCCGCGCGTCCGCCAGGCGTTTCAGGACGACGACGCCGGTGCCCTCGCCGATCAGGAGGCCGTCGGCGTTCCGGTCGAACGGCCGGCTGCGCTGCGACTTCGACAGCGCGCGGATCTGGGCGAACACGCTCCAGAGGGTGATGTCGTGGCAGTGGTGGACCCCGCCGGCCAGCACCGCGTCACAACGGCCCGAGGCGAGCTCGGTCACCGCGCTGTCGACGGCGATCAGCGAGGAGGCGCAGGCCGCGTCGACGGTGAACGCGGGTCCGCCGAGGTCGAGGCGCCCCGCGATCCGGGCCGCGGCCAGATTCGGCACGACGCCCATGGCCGCGTCGGGTGTCTCGGGGCCGAGCTGGTCGGTGAAGGCGGTCCGGACCTTCTCGAGGTCGTCGGAGCCGAGTCCAGGGAGCAGCGTCCCGAGGGTCTCGACCAGCTGGCGGGCGGTGCGCAGCCGCTGGTCGAGACGCGCGAGACCCGGACCGAGGTAGCCGCCGCGGCCGAGGATCACACCGACCCGGCGGGGGTCTCCCAGCGCGGCGGCGCCCCCGGCGTCGTCGATCGCGGCGGCGGCGACGCGCAGCGCGAGGAGCTGGTCCGGTTCGATGCTGGGCACGTCGCGGGGCGGGATGCCGAAACGCAACGGGTCGATCCAGGCGAGCTCGTCGACGAACCCGCCGCGCCGGCAGTAGATCCGGTCGGCGCGGGCGGGCCCCGAGGCGCCGAGCGGGTCGTAGAACGCCGGGTCCCAACGGCCGGGCGGCACCTCGGTGATCGCGTCGGAGCCGCTGATCAGGTTCTGCCAGTACGTCGCCAGGTCGGGTGCCCCGGGCAGGAGCACCGCCATGCCGACGATGGCGACCGGCGCGGGGCGCCAGCCCGCGGTGGAGTGGGTGGTCATCGGCTACCAGCCGGCTGCCGTGTAGACGACGCCACGCAGGTCCCTGGGTCCCCAGGCGAGCTCGCGCAGCAGGCAGTGGTGGCCTTCCTCCGGGTCGATCAGGTCGACCCCGCGCCGGGCGAAGTCCCACTCCAGGCTGGCGCTGACCATGCCGGGGTGGCTCTCGTCCGGTGCCCACGGGCCCCAGTGCGCGGTCAGGGCCCGAGATCCGGTCCGTCGGGCCCAGTCCGCGCCGAGGGTCTCCAGTGCGTCGTTCGCCGCGGCGTAGTCGCTCTGCCCACGGCTACCGAGGACGCCGGCGATGCTGCCGAAGAACACCAGGGTGTGGGGCGGTGTGGGCAGCTCGTCGAGGGCCGCGAGCATGGCCCGCGCCCCGGCCACCTTCGTGTCGAACACGCGGCGGAAGGACTCCAGGTCCTTGTCGGCGACGAGGCGGTCCTCGATGACACCGGCCGCGTAGACGACGGCGTCGATCCTGCCGTGCAGGGCGAACACCTGCTTGACGAAGTGGTGGACCGCCTCGGTGTCCAGCACGTCGAGCGAGTGGTAGCGCGCGTCGCCACCGCGGGCCGCGACGGCGTCCAGCGTGGCACGGATCTCCCGCTGGGCGAGGACCCGCTCCACGGCGCGGCTCGCGTCGCGCGGGGTCGTGTCGCCGAGCGCCTGGACGGCGCCGAGGAGGGCCCTGCGGTCGAGGGCGCCCGCCAGCCGGGGGTCCTCGTCGCCGCCGGTATCGGGGGTGCGGCCGGCCAGTTCGAGGTGGCAACGCGCGGCGCCGGCCAGCAGGACGCTGAATCCGGCGGTGATCCCGCGGGCCCCGCCGACCACGACGACGACGGAGTCCCGGCCCAGGCCGAGGGCCGCGGCTTCGGCGGCCCCGTCGCCGGCCGGACCAGCCCCTGCCGTCGCGAGCGGGCCGGTGGGAGTGGCGGTCAGCTCCTCGGTCAGGCGGGCGCCGTCGCGGTGGACGACGACGACGGGTCCGCCCGGAGGTTCGGCCAGCTCGGCCGTGACCAGGTCGGCCAGGGTGGAGCCTGCCTGAGCGTCGGTCTCCACCAGCTTGATCAAGGTGTCGGGATACTCGCGGCCCAGGGTGCGGAACAGGCCTCGCAGGCCGGCGGCCGACGGGGCGTCGGGCGGTGTGACCGCCAGCAGCCAGCGAGGTCCGCCGCGCAGTACCGCGCGCACCGCGCCGAACGCCTCGGGCAGGTCCGGGGTGTCGCTACCGGCCGCGGCGGCCAGGTAGATGCCGCCGGTGAGGTCCGACTGCTCGACCTGTGCCAGCTCGTCGACCAGGTGGAAGCGCGCCTCGGCGCCGAGTTCCGCGAGCCGGCGCAGCACCGCTTCGCGGCCCGGAACGTTGACCGTGCGGCCGATCACCGCCCAGGTTGTGCCCGTCAGGTCGACCTCGCGGGTGGCGAGTGGGCTGTGCCGTCGGGCGAGGATGAACCGCTTCGGGCTGTGGCCACGGGCGCCCTGGGTCTGCCGGGCCCGGCCGGCCAGGACCTCCGCCGTGCCGGCCGGGACCTCCGGGACGGAAAGTTCGCTCGGTGGGGTGGGACGGGGCTGGCCGCCGCCGGTGTGTTCGCCGAGCCAGCGGACGATGCCCCGGACCGTCCGCAGGCGGCTGAGCTCGTCGACGCCGCCTGCGTCGGTCAGCTCGAACCGGTCGACGAGGAGGCCGGCGAGCTCGGTGCGTTTCAGCGAGTTGACCGACAGGTCGGTCTCGAGGTCCAGGTCGGCGTCGATCATGTCGGTCGGGTAGCCCGTGCTCTCGGCGATGAGGTCGAGCACCTGCGTCGTCACGTCTACCGGCGCCTGGGACGGCGGCGCTGCCGTGGCGCCGATAGACGTGGCGCCGATAGACGTGGCGCCGATAGACGTGGCGCCGGTGGACGTGACGCCAGTGGGCGCGTCGGCAGGGAGTGCGGCGGCGAACGGTGGGCCGGCGAGCAGGTCGGCGGGAAGGCCGCCGTGGGCGGCGGCGCCGGCCCGCTCGGCCAGCAGGACGTCGGCGGCCGGCTGGCGTGCTGTCACGACCGGCGCCGCGACCTGGTCGCGCCCGGCGCCCAGGTAGGACAGCAGCACGTCGCGCTGCGCGGCCAGGTTGTCCCGCGAGGTTCGCAGGAACTCGCTGACCAGCGCCTCCCGGTTCGCGGGCTGGGTCTGACCCGCGACCTGGTCGAACGAGGGCCAACCGGCCGGCGCGGCACCCGTGGCGACAGGCTGGTCGGCCCTGAGCGCGACCGAAGGGCTTTGGCGCGGCGCCGGGACGCCGTCCGGGTTCCCGGCCACCGTCGCGGCTGTCTGGCGTATCCGCCTGGCCGACGGAAGGCCTCCGGACAGCGGCTCGCCGTCCGCGCGGCAGATGCTGCGCCCGTCCACGCTCCACCGCGGTGGCGCGATCGGCACCGACGACGCGTGGTCGACGGCGTCGCGGCCGTCGAGCAGCCAGCCGGTGCCGAGCGGCACCCCGGCCACGAGGAGGGCCGCGACCGCGTCCAGGAAGCCGGTCAGCCCGCCGCGTCGGCCGTCGCACGCGACCGCCCGATGCGGCCGGTCGCCGAGGATGGCATCGACCAGGCCGGTCAGCACCCGGCCGGGGCCGGCCTCGACGAAGACCCGCGCGCCGGCCGCGTACATCGCCTCGATCTGCTCGACGAACCGCACCGGAGCCGCCACCTGCGCGGCGAGCTCGGCGCGCACGGCGTCGCCTCGGTCGGCGGCGCCGTCCGTCGCCGCGTACGGGGAGGCGGTGCGGTTCGCCCAGACCGGCAGCCGTGGCATGGTCAGCCGGGCGGCGGCGAGGGCCCGGGCGAACGAGACGCCGGCGTCGGCGATCAACGGGCTGTGGAACGCGCAGGCCACGGACAGCGGGACGGAACTGTGGCCGGCGTCCCGCAGCAGCCGGACCGCCGTCTCGACCGCGACCGTCGGCCCCGAGATCACGATCTGGTCCGGCGCGTTGTGGTTGGCGATCACGACCGGGCCGTTGACCCGCGGATCGGCCAGGATTCGGTCCGCGTCCGACGGCGTCGCGCGCACCGCCGCCATCGCGCCCTGGTCCGGGCGGGGGTCGCCGCTCGCGGGTGGGTCGGGGGGAGTGATCGCCGCGACGATCGCCTCGCCGCGGAGGCGGGAGAGCTCCAACAGGGTCTCCGGAGCGAAGGCACCCGCGGCGCACAGCGCGACGAGCTCGCCGTAGCTGTGGCCGGCGACCATGTCCGGGGCGAGTCCGAGCCGCGACAGCAGGTGGAACATGCCGAGGCCGGCGATTCCGAGCACCGGCTGCGCGACCCGGGTGTCCCGAAGCGGCACGTCGGCCGGCTCGGCGTCGTCCGACGCGGACCCGCCTTCGAACGTCGACGGCGGGAAGAGCGCGTCCTGCCAGCGTTCGCCGAGCCGCAGGTACTCCCGCAGCTCGGGGAAGGCGACGAACAGCTCGGCCAGCATGCTCGGCCGTTGGCTGCCCTGCCCCGGGAACAGCACCGCCACATCGCCCGTGACGGCGGCGATGTCCGGGCTGGTCTCCGACGCGGGGCCGTCGACGACGAACAGCCCCGCCCGTGGGTCGATGTCGCCGTCGACGGCCCGGGTCAGCAGGTGGGCCAGATCGTCGAGGTCCCGGGCGACGACCGCGAGCTGGACGGGTCCCCTCGGGGGCCGGGCCCGCCGGGCGTTGGTCGCGGCGAGGTCGCGCAGCGGCCACGGCCGGCCCGCGGCGTCGTTCGCGATCAGCAGCGCCCGCAGCTCGGCGACCGCGGCCAACGCGGCGGCGCGAGTGGCGCCGCGGAAGACGAACAGCTCCGCCGGCCACCGGTCGAGCGCGTGCCGGCCGTCGACGGCGCCGGCATGACCGGCGAGGACGGCATGGTAGTTCGCTCCGCCGAAGCCGAACGCGCTGACGCCGGCGACGCGCTCGGCGGCGGGCCGCGACCACGGCCGCGCGGTCGCGGCGAACACGAACGGGCTGACGTCGGGTTCCCAGGCCGGGTTCGGGGTCTGGACATGCAGCGTCGGTGGCAGGACGCCGTGGTGCAGCGCCAGTGAGGCCTTGACCAGGGCCGCGAGGCCGGCGGCGGTCTTCGTGTGGCCGATCTGGGACTTGACCGACCCGAGCGCGCAGCCACCGTGGCGGGCACCGGCCTCGGTGAACACCCTGGTCAGAGCGCCGAGCTCGGTGCGGTCGCCGACGACGGTGCCGGTGCCGTGTGCCTCGAGGAGGCCGACCTCGGCCGGTGAGACGCCGGCGTTGCGGTAGGCGCGTTCGAGCGCGAGCTCCTGGCCCTCCGGCCGAGGGGCGGTCAGCCCCAGGGACCGGCCGTCGCTGGCCGAGCCCAGGCCCTTGATCACGGCGTAGACCCGGTCGCCGTCGCGTTCGGCGTCGGCGAGCCGTTTGAGGACGACGCAGGCGACGCCCTCGCCGAGGGTCGTCCCGTCCGCGTCGGCGGCGAAGGGACGGGCCCGCCCGGTCGGCGACAGTGCGCCGACCGAGGAGAAGAGCAGGTAGTCCAGGACGCCGTTGTGCAGGTCGGCCCCGCCGCAGAGCATCACGTCGGCGCTGCCGAACCGCAGCTCCTTGCACGCCAGGTCCAACGCGGCCAGCGACGAGGCGCAGGCCGCGTCCACGACATAGGCCGGCCCACCGAGGTCGAGCCGGTTGGAGATCCGGCTGGCGACGATGTTGCCGAGAATCCCGGTGAAGGTCTCGGGCGTGATCCGGGGCAGCACGTCGTCCAGCTCAGGCGGCACCTGGCCGTAGTAGGCCGGCAGCAGCGCCCGCAGGGTGATCGCGGCGGACAGGTCGCTGTTCGGTTCGGTGCCGAAGACCACGCCGGTGCGGCTGTGGTCGACGCGGTCGGGGGCGAGACGGGCGTCCTCCAGCGCGCGTCGGGCCGTTTCGAGCGCGAGTGCCTGGACCGGTTCGATGCTGGACAGCGCGGCCGGCGGGATGCCATAGCGCAGCGGGTCGAACGGGATGCGGTCCAGGAAGCCGCCCCACGTCGAGCGGGACTTCTCCCCGGTCGGGCCGCTGCCGTCCTCGGCGTAGACGCCGACGTCCCAGCGCTCGGGCGGCACCGGCGAGATGGCGTCCCGGCCGGCGACGACGTTGGCCCAGAAGGTGGCCAGGTCCGAGGCACCGGGCAGCACGCACGCCATGCCGACGACGGCGATGTCCAGCGGCGTGGTCTCCGCCGCGGGCGGGGTGGCGCGCGGGCCGTCGCCGTCGCTTCGCCGCTGGGGCTGGTCGCGCAGGTGACGGCGCGCGTCCTCGGTGACGCTGTCATGCAGCTGGCGGACCGTCGTGGTCGCCGAGCGCAGCACGGCGACCTGGCCGGCCATGAACAGGCCCTCGGCACGCTGTCGTTCCTGGTCGACCGCGGTCAGCTCGTCCCCACGTCGTTCCAGCCCCTTGCTGGCCACGCGCAGGCGGCCGACGTTGAGCTGTTCGAGCGTCTCCCAGGCCTGCTCGTCGGGGACGCCACGGGCGCGCAGGTCGTCGCGGGCGGCATGGAACCGGTCGACGAAGGGGCTCGCCAGGCAGCGGGTGACGTGCCCCGGCGCGGTCTGGAGCAGGGCTGTCTGGTCGGCGGCGACCGCCTGGCGCTGGAACTCCTCCTGAATGGCGCCGTGCTCGACGGCCTCGCGGGTGAACAGGTAGGCGGTCCCCATCAACAGGCCGACGCCGACGCCGCGAGCGGCCAGTGGGCTCGCCAACGCCGCGACCATCGCCGCCGAGCGGGCATCGTGCACGCCACCGGCGAAAAGGACCTGGAGACCGCCGGCGCCCGATGGGCCATCCCCGTCTCCGTCGGCGGAGGTGCCCTGTGTGGTCCTGGCAAGGTGGTCGAGCAGCACGTCGAGCTGCGCCTCCCACAGCGGGAAACTCGCGCGCGGGCCGGTGTGGCCACCGCATTCGGAGCCCTCGAAGACGAATCGCCGGGCACCGGCGTCGAGAAACTGGCGCAGCAACGTCGGCGACGGCACGTGCAGGAACGTCGGGATGCCGACCCGTTCGAGGTCCGCCGCCTGCGAGGGCCGGCCACCGGCGACGATCACGCAGGACGGTCGGATCTCGCGCACGACCGCCAGTTGGGCGGCGCGAAGTTCCTCAGGGGCGAAGCCGAGCAGGCCGACGCCCCACGGTCGCTCACCCACCAGGTCCCGGGTCTCGACCATCAGCTTCCGGGACTGCGCCGCGTCGGCCAGGGCCAGCGCGAGAAACGGCAGCGCGCCGTCGTCGGCGACACCGCGCGCGAAGCCGGCCTGGTCACTGACCCGCGTCATCGGTCCCTGCGCGATCGGCCGCGTGGTTCCCCACGAGGCGCACAAGGCCGAGTCGTCGGCGAGCAGGGCGTCGGCGGCCGCGAGCACCGCCGGGTCCGCCGCGGCGTCCAGAGCGGCGCGGATCGCCTGCACCGCGCGCGCCGTGGTCCCGAACCGAGCGGCGAACCCGGCGGCGAGAAAGGCGTCCTGTCCGACGGGGAGCAACTGACGCTCGGGATCCCGCGCGCCCAACGCGGTGGCGCCCAACGCTGCGGCGACCGCCGCCGCCGGCCAGGCCTCGACGTCCTCGCCCGCCCGGCGCGTGGCCGGGGACTGGTAGACCCGATATCCGCTGGCCACCACCGTCTCCGAGCCGTCCAGCCGCCGCAGCGTCGCGCCGGTCGCCTCGGTCACGGTGGCCTCGGGGAGCAGGCCGAGCTGGACGTCGAGAACGACTCCGGCGGCGCCGCCCGTCACCGCGGCGACCGCCGTGTGCACGCCGATCCCGCCCCAGCACCAGACAGGGACGACGGCCCCGTCGTCGGCGCGCTGCCCGTCGTCGGCGAGCAACCGCTGCAGCAGGACGAACGAGCTGAGCTCGCCGACCCGTCCGCCGGTCTCGGCGCCCCGGGCCAGCAGGCCGTCGGCGCCGGCGGCGACGGCGAGCGCGGCCTCGGCCGCGCTGGTCACCTCGGCCAGCACGCGGGCGTCGGGCAGGGCGTCCAGGATTCGGCGGGCGGCACCCCGCGCCAGCGTGGCACCGGCGAGCAGGACGGTGTCGACGTCGGCGCGGTGGCGGGCCAGCTCGTCGGGGTCCACCGCGTCCAGGTGCGAGACGCGCACGCCGAACGGCGACCGGGTGAGCCGCGCCGTGCGGCGCAGCGCCGGCGCGACGTTCGCGGGGTCCGCCCCCAGATCCAGTACGCCGAGGGCGCCGGCGCCGCTGATCGCCGCGACCAGCCGGGGGTCCGGCTCACCCAGCGGGCTCACCCCGATGACCTCGTCGCGCCGTCCGGCTGGGCGGCGCGGCCTTGCCTGCGCGTCGACCTCGACGGCCGCGTCCCGCGTGGTGCTGTCCTTCACAGATCACTTCCCGAGGTGTCCATGGGGGCCGGTCGTGCCGGCTGGAAACGAGCGATGGCAGCGGCGATCCGGCAGGTCATCGAGTTCTCGACCGGCCGCATCGACGCGGGCGCCGGACGGGAGATCAGGGATGCGCGGGCAGCCCGAGGTGGGCGCGGCATCCGGCGCGGTGCTCGCCACCTGAACGTCGATCGAGGTGATTGATTGATGTCGCGGATCGCGGCGTGCTGTCATCCGCCGTCGCGGCGGCGGACTCACGGGTGGGGCGCCAGCCCACAAAACCCGAATCGCGGATCGCCCGCGCCAGTAGACATCGCTCTGGCGGCGGGATCGCGTCATGAAGTTATCAGTGCCAAGAAGACCGACGAACCGCGTCAGTTAGTGGGCGCCAGACGCCACCCCGTGTCTGCGCCGAATGCGTTGACTGGCCCGACGTAGGCACCGCGAGTCATAGACCATCCGACGTGAAAGGCGCCTGCCCCAGAAATCTTCCTGGAAACAACCCGCCGTGGCCGTCGTAGTTCCTGACCCTCGAAACCTCTCACCGCCAACCGTTTCCCCCGGTGAGGACAGACAGTATGGGAAGGGGCATCCCGGCGCAAGTAAGTGCTTACTGACGTAGCGCTCATGGGCGGGCCGGATGATCGCGCCCAACGGGCCGGCGATCGATCACCTTCTGAAGTTGACTCCTCGCCTTTGGTTCCCACGTGGCGCGCCGCACTGCCGCTACCAGCGCGGATCTGGGCTGGGCGCTCAACTCCAGTCCCAGGTCGCTGTCGCTGTCGGGCTGGCGGGCGCCCCTCGCTGACGTCCCTCTTGTCCTGGTGTGTCCGCCGAAATATGAGTGGGCACTCATTAATTTTGGGCGAATGCACAGACTCCTGACGAGTGTGCGGGCTGGGCGGGCGCCCAATGTTTGGGCGTTCGCTCAGGCTGGGCGAACGCCCAGGATCTGAGCGACCGCAAGAAAATAATCGCTTTCACATAGTGGACTCGTCGACATTCTCATTGGGCACTCCACGCGTCCGACAAGGGCGCTTCCACCGGCGTCCGCATCTCTTGACCGTGTCGTCGGAGGGGTGTTATCCATAACGGCGGAAGGTCGCTGGGCACACCTCACGCCGGACGGCCGCGCCACGTCCCGGACCGAAAAAGGAACACGGGACCCTGGTGCCCGACAGTCTTGTCGGAAGCGCCGTAGACGTTCGCTCTGCCAGGTGGCTGACGCACCGGCTGGAATTGGCCGTGCCGGTCGCCGGAGCCGACGCGCTCGGGCGCGCCTCCAGGCATCAACGCCGATGAGCGCACCGTCGGGTAGTCCGACGGCTCAGGTGCTTCTCGGATGCGCGGAACGCGGGTGGACCGCCGCGCACGACTCGTCTTCGGCCGCCGTCCGGGACTTCGCGCGCTTCGTGGCACGGACCCGCGCGCATGGTGCCGGCCCAGCGAACCTGAACACCGCCACGCACGAGAGTGGGAGGCAGAGCATGTCCGATGAGGTAACTCCGGAGTTATCCGAGCCGGCCGAGCCCGCGGCACCGGGCGGCTTCAACCGCCGGAAGTTCATCGGTGGGGCCGCGGCGGGCGCCGGTGTGGCCGCGTTCGGCGGGCTGGTGGGCAGCGCGACGCCGGCGCGCGCGGCGACGGTGCCGACGACGCAGGTGACCGCCAGGGCCGTAGTGGTCGGGACGGGGTTCGGCGGTGGGGTGACGGCGCTGCGGCTCGGCCAGGCCGGCGTCCCGACGTTGGTGCTGGAGCGGGGCCTGCGGTGGCCGACCGGGCCGAACTCGAACACCTTCGCGACGCTGGCCAACCTCGACAACCGGTCGGCGTGGCTGTCGCCGTACGCACCCCTGCCGGGCGCTCCGGCCGTCCCGCTCTGGGCGCCCTACACGGGCGTTCTCGAGGTCATCAACGGCAACAACATGACCGTCAACTGCGGGGCCTGCGTCGGCGGCGGATCGATCATGTACCACGGGATGACGCTGCAACCGAGCCTGACCGAGTTCGTGCGGTCGATGCCGCTGGCGGCCGGTCTCTACAGCGAGCTGAACTCGAAGTGGTACCCGACGGTCGCGTCGATGCTCGGGGTCTCCACCATCCCCGCCGACATCCTCGCCACCAGCCCGTACGCCTCCTCCAGGATCTTCCAGAACTTCGCCCCGCAGGCCGGCCTGCAGTACTTCAAGGTGCCGCTCCCGATCGACTGGAGCTTCGTGCGCGGTGAGCTGGCCGGGACGTACAACGCGGCCTACACCAACAGCGACATCGCCTTCGGCGTCAACAACGGCGGGAAACACTCGATCGACGTCACCTACCTCGCCGCCGCCGAGGCCACCGGCAAGGTGACGGTCCAGACGCTGCACATCGTCCGTGACATCGCCCTGACCGCTGGCAAGTGGACGCTGTCCGTCGACCGCATCGACACCGCCGGCAACGTCCAGGAACACAAGACGATCACCGCGAACGCCGTGTTCCTCAACGCCGGCTCGCCGGGCACGACCCGGCTGCTCGTCAAGGCCAAGGGCAAGCAACTCATCCCGAACCTGCCCGCCGCGATCGGCACCCAGTGGGGCAACAACGGCGACCGCATCTACGAGTGGATCGGGATGTCGCAGGACCCGGGCAGCGTCCAGGGTGGCCCCGCCTGCGTCGGTGGAAGCGACCCGCTCAGCCCGATCCCGTTGAAAATCATCCATGCGGGCGCGCCGCCCGCCGCCCTCCAGGGCCAGCGCGTGATGACCGTCGTCGGCTTCGGCATCGTCCCCGGAGCGGGAACCTGGGCCTACGACGCGACGACGGACGACGCCGTCCTGACCTGGCCGACCGGTGCCGACTCCGCCCTCCAGTCGCTGATCGCCACGAAGGTGAACAACCTCGCCAAGGCCGGCGGCGGCAGCATGATCGACACCAATGCCAGCCAGAACTCGACCTGGCACGCGTTGGGCGGCGTCCCGATGGGCTCGGCGGTCGACCTCTACGGCCGTGTCCTGGGCCAACGCGGCCTCTACGTCCTCGACGGCGCCCGCATCCCCGGCTCCACCGGCGCCTGCAACCCCTCCATGACCATCGCCGCCCTCGCCGAACACAGCATGGCCCGAATCGTCACCCAGGACATCGGACCCGTCTTCTAACCAATCCGGCTCGACGAGGCAGGCCACGCGGAGAGGCCCAGTCCCACCTCAGGTCGTCCAAAGGTGCGCACGGACGACCTGAGGCGGGACTCGGTGGAGCCGGTGACGTCCCACGCCGGAGCTCGGACAGCCGGCTGGCCCGGTTAGACGGGTGGGGGAGGCTCGTCGGCGCCCGCGTCGAGGGCACGCTCGATGCGGCGCAGTCGGGCGTCGATCGTTCGGAGCAGGGCGGCGGTGTCCGGGCTCGGCGGTTCCTCGCCGGCCGTGAGGTGGGTGAGGGTCGCCGCCGGTGCTCGTTCGACCTGAGCGCGCCGGACGAAGCTGGACGTGACCCAGGCAGTCACGATGGCGAGGAACGCGATCGACTCCAGCATGATCAGCGAACCGATGAACCGGCCCACCGCCGTCCTCGGCACCACGTCTCCGTAGCCGACCGTCGTCACGGTCTGCAGCGCCCACCACATGCCAACCCCGATGTTGGGGAAGCTTCGCGCGTCAAGGAGCCGGATGGCGACCCCGCCGACCAGGACCGTCAGGGTGGTGGCGGCGACCATGACCCGCATCGCCCGCCGCGCCGACAGCGGTTGGGACGAGTAGCGCCGCAGGATCCTTTTCAGGACCTGCATCCTCGTCCCCCTCCCGTCGGTCTGGGCGCTGGCTCCCGGCCATCTTGCCTCTCGCCGCGTGCGGCGGTGGCTCAGCGCAGGCGGCGGGCGCGGAGAACCTCGTCGTCGGCATGATGCGCGCCTGCGCCGCCGTCCGGGGCGATGCGTGGCCGCTCCTCGTGGAGCTCCACCGTCCAGTCCTCGTCGAGGAGGGCGGCGACCATGGCGGGCCAGACGTAGTCGGCCGGGTCGAAGCCGTCGTCGTGCCGATGCTGGTTCTCCATGCCGGCGTGGTGCACGAGCAGCAGCACGCCGCCGGGAGCGACCGCGGCGAGCAACGCCCGCTCGGCCGCGGCGTCAGGCGTGCGCGACAAGGCCGGGTACTGGGCGGAGACCAGGTCGAAGGACGCGGGCGTCAGCGTCGCGTGGGCCAGCTCGGCGTGCACCCAGCGCACGGTGACACCGGCGTCGGTCGCGTGCCGGGCCGCCCGGGCCAGCGCGACACCCGAGACCTCGAGGGCGGTCACGTCCCAGCCGCGGCCCGCGAGCCACACCGCGTCCGCGCCCTCGCCGCAGCCGACGTCCAGCACCCGCCCCGGCGTGAGCCCGGCGACCTCGGCCACCAGCGCGCCGTTGGCCTGGCCGCTCCAGAGCTGCTCCCGCTCGGCGTACCGCTGATCCCAGTTGGCCGCCACCTCTGGATCACCGGCGTACCGGCCGGTGGCCAGGAGCAGGGGAGAAGCAGGCGGTGCTGCCACGATGTCGTCGGTCACCGGGCCATCGTTGCCCATAACGCACCTGACTCACCAGTCCTGTTTGCTATCCGGCAACCCGCAACACGACCGCCGAAGGACGAGGCCGCGGGCGTGAGACGCAGGCGGGGCGGTCGGCGCGGAGCCGGTCGTCCAACTCGTCGTGGCCGACGGGTCAGTCGAGGCAGGCGAGCAGGCCCTGGAGCGCTGCCGGGTCGCCGGTGACGAGGTAGCTCTTCGGAGCGGTGTACTCGGGACGGCCCGCGATCGGGCTGTGCAGGATCCTGATGTAGTCAGGCGCGTCGCAGACCACGGTCGCGTCGACGGGTGCGTTGTCGAGCGGCCCCGTCGTGAGCTTCCCCTTGTCGAGGCTGGCCAGCAGCGTCCCGTCAGGGAAGTGGAACGCGACTCGGAGCTTTTCCGGCCGCGTGGCGTTCGCGGTGAACATGTGTCGCAGCCCGAGGGCGAAGTTGGCGACGGTCGAGACGTCAGGCTTGAAGTCGAGGTAACGCACCCGTTTGACGGGGTTGCGCGTGGCCGTCAGCTCCGCGTGGGTGCCTGACTGCACGTAGACCGGTTCGGGGCGCCCGCGAAGCGGAAGCAGGACGTCGTTGCGAAAGCGCGCCTTGTCGGCGAGGTAGGGGCCGATCACGTCTTCGCCGGCCGGGCAGACCGCCATGCAGTAGGCGGACTTGTAGGCCGGCTCGAACGCCAGGGACTGCAGCATCGACTGGGTCTCGTCGTCCCGGAACTTCGCGCGGTAGGCGCTCGCGTCGCCGGCGGCCACGGCCTCGACCCAGTCGGCGGCGCTGAACGGGAACTCACGGTAGTTGTGCCCGAGGCAGGCGAAGAAGTCGAACTCGCCGACGTTGCTGATCGCCCCGACCGGGCAGGCCGCGACACAGAGATTGCAGCCCAGGCATGGGTTGTAGTCCAGCGGCTGGTTGTAGGCGTCGATCTCGGCGTCGATCAGGACCGTGTCGAGCAGCAGGAAGTTCCCGAACTTCGGATGGATGACGTTGCGGTTGATGCCCATATGGCCCATGCCCGCCTCGACGGCCACGACCTTCTGCGCGATGCCCCAGGTGACCTCGCCGGGTGGGGCCTGCACGTCCATCGGGAAGCCGATGTTGGTCGACACCGCGCGGACACCGGCCTCGGCCAGGAGCGTGCAGATGGTCGCCGCCGCGCCTTCGAGCTTCTCCCCGGTGCGGTGCCAGGCGTTGTTCGCCGTCGCGCGCGAGGTCGACCGGATCGCGTCCCGGTTGGAGATCCCGACCAGGCAGATCAGTGCCTTGGTGGCGGGGAAGAGCCGGCGGGCGTTGGCGGACTCCCCGCCCAGGCCGGCCCGGTCGACGTCGACGAAACCGACGTCGTCGGCGCCGGCGCGCAGGCACAGCTCGCGCAGCCATTCGGCCCCGACCCGGCCGCGCGGCCGCTGGACGGTCAACGAGGCCTCGTACGCCCGCCGGGCGTTCTCGGCTTCGTGAGTGCCTCGGAAGATCCGTCGAGTCTTGTTCGCCATGCCGAGAAAAGTATCATAAAGATAGTATCTTCACGACAGGATTAGACTCGACGAGTGCCGACCACGCCGCGCTCCGGATACGCGCACTTCTGCATGCTCGCGAAGGCCCTCGAGCGGTTGGGGGATCGCTGGGCCCTGCTCGTCGTGCGTGACCTGCTGACCGGCCCTAAGCGCTTCACCGACCTGATGGACCGGCTCGGCGGCATCACCCCGCGGACCCTGACGCAACGACTGCGCGATCTTGAGTCGGACGGCCTCGTCCTGGTCGACCGGGAGCCTGGCCGCCGCGAGGTCTGGTACAGCCTCACGCCGGTCGGGCTGGACCTCGCGCCCGCGCTGGAGGAACTGTCGCTCTGGGGTCTGCGCCATCTCGCCGCGCCTCCCGCGCCCGGTGAACCGGCCCATCCGGAGCACCTGCTCAACGGCGTGCGCCTGTTCCTGGACCGCTGGGCGCTCGATGTGGGCCCGGTCAGCTGGGTCTTTCGGACGCTCGACCACGACGACGTCTACACCATCACCGGGCGGGACGGTCGCTGGACGCTGACGAGCGGCGCGGGCCCGAACCCGGATGTCGAGCTGATCGGCGACAGGCGGGACCTGGCCGCCTACTTCGCCACCCTCCATCCGGCGCGCACCGTCGGTCATCCAGGCGTCCGCGTCCAGGGCAGCGACCGGGAGATCGGCAGGTTCCTCGACGCCATCGCCGCCTTCCCCCGGCTGCCGCCGGTCGCGGCCCCCTGACCCGTCCGGATCCCTGACCTTGGGGTTCCCTGACCTTCAGGATTGCTGACCTTCGGGATTGCTGACCTTCAGGATTCCCGTGCCAGCGTGGCGTCGCCGGGATCGGCGAGCGCCGCCGCGACGATGATCCGCGCCACCCAGCGGCTGACCAGGTCGGCCTCGCCGTCGGTCAGCCCGGCGACGTCGACCAGCGAGAGCCGTGCCTCGATGCCGACCGTCAGTGCCAGCGCCGCCGTGACTCGCCGAAACGCCGTCGGCGACAGCTGGGCCCGCACGGGCTCGAGAACCTGTTCGATCCACGCCATGCGGCGTAGGCCACGGCGCGGACCGTCGGCGTCTCGCGGCGCGTCGAGCGTGGTCCGCACGAGGGTGCGCAGCGACTGCTCGTTGCGAAGCGTCATCTCGTTGACCGTGGAGACGAGCTCGTCGACGCGGTCGAGCGGGTCGGTCGCGGTGATCCGGCTGGTGATCTCGCCGGCCGTCAGCTCCAGCGCCGCGTCGGCGAGCAGCTGGTCGGCGGTCGGGAAGTAGCGGTAGGCCGTCCGCCGGCTGACCAGGGCCTCGTCGGCGACCTGCGCGACGGTCGGCGTGACGCCCTGGGTGAGCAGGCGGCCGGCGGCTTGGAGCAGCGCCGCCCGGGTGCGACGCCGCTGGTTGGACAGGGCGGGGCTCTCAGCTGCCATGCCAAAATGCTACACGTTTGCCATCATGACACACGTGTGCCATCTTGGATCCGGTCCTGACTGACCCCCAATCCCTGGAGACGACAAGTCATGAGCGCATCCGCCACCGTCGGCCACCGGCCCGCCACCCCGAACCCGGGGGACTCGCCCAGCTACCTCGTGGTCCGCCAGACCGTGGCCGACATCCCGCCGTGGTTCGAGAACTTCTCGGCAAGCACGCCGGCCCGCCGGGCCGCCGGTGGCGGCGACCCCATCGTCCTGATCGAGGACGAGGAGGCCGGCCAGGTGATGGTGATCATCCCGTTCTCCTCCGCGGAAGCGGCCGCGGCGTGGCGCTCCCGCCTGGGAGTTCAGCAGCAGACCGCCGCGGCGGGCGTGCGCACCGACTCCGTCGAGGTCCGCGTGCTCCGGTCGCTCAGCGGCGACTGACCTCCCCGCGGCTGCCGGCTGAGTCCGGTGGCCGACACCTAAATACTGTCATGGCAATACTATATCTGCGATAGTATTTTCCACTGAACAGGCCTACACGCCTCGGTTCATCCAGGGCATCGCTCGGCTGGTGCACCGCAGTTGTTCCGACCTATCGCGATGGCCGGCGGGCGGGCGCCAGTCGAAGGCCGTGTCCATTCTTTTCTCTTGAGAAGGGAGATTCACCGTCATGAAGGCGCGTCACATCATTGTCGCGGCGGCGCTCTGCGTGTCCCTAGCCGCCTGCGGCGGCTCGTCGTCAACGACGGTGCGGGATTCGGGCTATTCCTCGGCCGGGCCAGGCACCCCGACATCGGCCCTGGGCGGTCTGTCGTCCACCGATTCCGCTCCTGTTTCCGTCGACGGCAGCGTCGCGGAGTTCTGCGCCGGCGCTCGAAAAATCGGCCTCGAGCAGAAGCTCAACCTCAGTGACGGGTCGGCGGGGATCGACCCCTCGCTGCTTCCGGATCTGGACGCGCTGGCGGCGCGCGCGCCAGCGGAGATCGCGCCCGACTTCACCCTGTTCGTCAAGCTCGAACACGCCCTTCTCGGCGCCACACCTGACCCCGCCACCCTCGAGGAGGTCGATTCGCCCGCGACCGAAGCCCGGCTCGTGAACGTGTCGAACTATCTCCAGCAGCATTGCGACGTGGGCTAGCGCCGTGACCGCCAAGGTCGGCCCATCGCCTTGATCGCGGTTTTGGCCCCGGAATGGTCGTGACGGGCGCGTTTCTACGACCACCCCAGGGCTTAAACGGCGATCATGAAAAACCCGACCATGAGGCCCTCCGATGGCTCGGTGTCACTCTGCCCGGGAATCCCAGAAAAGAGACGCAAAATGGCGGTCAACACTCATGATATGGTGGTCGTGCATCGTGCTTTCAGGCGCGAGTTCGGCCTGCTACCGAGAATGGTCACCGGCGTCTTCGCCGACGACGGTCGGCGGGTACGGATTGTGCACGACCACGCCCGTGAGATGGTGTCGGCACTGCACCATCACCACCAGGGCGAGGACGAGCTGCTCTGGCCAAAGCTGCACGAGCGCGCCCCATCTCAGGCCGGCCCGCTGCGGCGCATGGAAACTGACCACGCCCAGATCAGCGCCCTGCTGGACGCCGTCGAACTGGCCCTGCCCGCGTGGGCACAGGCACCGACGACGAGCGCCACCGTCGAGCTGGCGGCGCTCTTCGACGAGATCTCGTCCCAGCTCGCCGCCCACCTGGCCGAAGAGGAAGAACAGCTGCTTCCGGTCGCGGCCGAACGGCTGAGCCCGCCGGAATGGGCCGAGCTCGGCCGGCGCGGCATGGCGTCGATGCCCCGGTCACGCTCACTGGTCTTTCTCGCCCACATTCTGGAGGAGGCCAGCCCCGACGAGGCGCGGGTATTCCTCGGCCACCTCCCGCCGCCCGTGCGCGTCCTCTACCGCCTGGTCGGAAAGCCCAGGCATCGGCGCGAGACCGCGCACCAGCGGGCGGGAATCGACGTGGCCCTGGCGAGCCGAGGCACCCGGTGAGGGCCACCCCCAGTCGAAGGGGCGTCGTCGCGACAGTCGTCGCGCTGCTTGCTCTCGCGTCGGCGGGATGCGCTGGTTCCGACGCAGGTAGCGGCGTAGGGCCGCCCGCACGGGCCGCGACGTCGACAGCTGGGCCGACACCCATCCGCGCCGTGCCACCGCACACGGCCGCGCAGGACGCCTCGGTGTCCACCGGGGTGCGGGTCGCCGCGCGCGACCTGCGGCTGGTCCGGCTTGGTACGACCGACCTCGCGTTGCAGTTCGAGTTCGCCAATCAGGGCACGGAGAGCATCAGCCCAGCCGACCTCGGCACGGATCCACTCACCCATGTGATCGCGTTCCTCGTCGACCTGCCGCGCGGCACTGGATATGCCACCCAGCGCACCCCACAGGCCAACCCGGAAATCGACGGCTCCGGTCCTGACGAGCCCCGCGCGAGCGCGACCACGGAGAAGGACATCGCGGCCGGCCAGACCGAGACGGTCACCCTGGTCTTTCCGGCCCCGCCGACCGAGGCCACCTCGATGCTGGTGCTGGTCGACGGATTCACCCCGGTCGAGGTGCCGATCCAGGCCCAGGGTTCGGTGGTGCTCAAGGACGACCCCGTCCTACACGTTCCGAGCGCGCCGCCGGATGAGCTGGACCCACCGGTCGCGCCGCTGGTCTGCGCGACCGAAACAGACCCGGCCGCGGCCGCCCCAGCCCAGACGTCGTTCCGCCTGCCCAGCGACGTCCTGTTCGCCTTCGGCAGCTCCGCCCTGTCCCCGTCCGCGGCCCACGCGATCGACGCGCTGGCTCACCAGATCACGGCCACCGCCGGCACCGTCACGATCGCCGGATACACCGACTCCATCGGCACCGACGCCGACAACCAGAAACTGTCGCAGGCACGGTCGTCCGCCGTGCAACAGGCGATATCCGCGACGCTCGGCCCGGACTTCACCTACCAGGCCGTGGGCTTCGGCGAGACCAGTCCGGTCGCGCCCAACACCCATCAGGACGGCAGCGACAACCCCGACGGCCGCGCGCAGAACCGGCGGGTCGAGCTGACGGTCGACGCCGCGGCGGGCGACACGTCGCAGCCGCCACCCGCCAGTGAGGCGCCCAATGTCTCACTCGACGGGTCCCCGCTCGCCCCCGCGGTGCAAAGCGTCACGGCCCGTTCCGGATTCACCCTCGCCCAGGTCGCGATTCACAACTCCGGCACCGCCGACAAGGATCTGGGCTACTACAACGACCCGAACCGCATCGGCCCGGACGGCATCCGCGCCGACGACGGCGGCGAGCTGAGTCTCGCGACGGAAACCGGCGGCCGGCTGCGGCCCTGCGCGTTCACGCCGTCCTGGTGGGGACTGCTCGCCAACGGCACCGGCGCCGACACTGTTCCCGCCGGCGGCACCCTCGTCCAGTGGGCTTTGTTCGGACCGCTGCCCGCGAACGAGAAATCGGTCGACGTCGTGGTCGGCGGCTACGCCAGGGCGCTTCCGGCGCGAGTGGCATCCGGCTGACGAAGGCGTGCTTGCGGCCCGCACCGAGAGGATTGCGCCTACCCGCGTGGCCTCGACGAATAGCTCGCCGAGCCCACCGGGGCGGGCCCGCGTTGGCAGCGCGGACACCAATAGGTGACGCGGCCTTCCTCGGGCGCGTCGGATGGAGCCTGCTCGGCCACCCGAATGGCCGTACCGCACCGACGGCACGGCCGGCGGCCACGGCCGTACACCCAGAGCTGCTCGCCCGGCCGGGCCGACCCGGTCGTCACCCGCACGGATCGTTCCGCGTTGAGCACGATCAGCTGGCGGGCTCGATCGACGAAGGTGTCGAGTTCGGGAACGTCGCCGACCCGGGTCCACGGTGAGACTCCCGCGATGAAACACGCCTCGATCCGATAGACGTTTCCGAGGCCCGCCAGCACGGTCTGATCCAGCAGGACCGAGCCGATTTCTCGTTCCGGATGGGCCAGCGCGTTGGCCGTCACCCGGGCGAGGTCCCAGTCCGGACCGAGCACGTCAGGGCCGAGCTGGCCCACGACCTTCGATTCGTCCCCGGTCCGCAGGATGTCGAGCACGGGCAGCCGATAGCCGACCGCGACGTGCCGGACATTGCCGAGCACCACCCGGATCTGCCAGCCGGGACCGCCACGCCAGGGCTCGCCGGCGGCAAAGGTGCGCCAGGAGCCTTCCATCCGGAGGTGGGAATGCACCGTGATGCCGCCGGAACAACGCATCAGCAGGTGCTTGCCGCGAGGCACCACCTCGAGCACCGTGCTGCCCGCCAGGTCGGCGGTCGCGTACCGCGGCACCCGGAAGTCGCTGACGGACAGGACCTGACCGGCCAGCGCGTGGTGCAGCCGGCGGGCTGCCTGCAGGACGGTGTCTCCTTCAGGCACCGGCGGCTCCCTCGAACGATTCCGTCTTCCGATTCTTACCCGGCCGGCCGAACGAACCACGGCCCCCGGTGGTCTCGGCTCAGTGCTCCAGCGCCGCGGCTTTGCGGGGGAGAAGGGGAACAGCGGCGAGGCAGACGACGCACAGCCCGAGGACGACCGCGACGCCGCGGATGACCGCGTGGGTCTGGCCGGTGGCCACCGCGGCGAAGTAGATCGAGGTGACGGTCGCCGATCCGATGCCGGCCGCCAGCTGCTGGACCGCGCTGATCGACCCGCTGGCTGCGCCGGCCTCGTCGTGGTCGATGTCGCCGAGGGCCGTATCGAAGATCGAACTGAAGCAGGTCCCGGCGCCGAGGCCGATCACGAGGGTGGCCAGGGCGAGCTGCCACCAGGTGGCATTGAGCCCGGCGGAGGCGACCACCCACAGCATGAGGGCTGCTCCGGCGGCGGTGAGCAGCAGTCCGGCGAGGACAAGGGTTCGTCCGAGTCTGGTGATCAGGGCCATGCAGGAGCCGGCGGCGATGATGATCCCGATGGTCAGCGGCAGGAGGGCCAGTGAGGTCCGGCTGGGGGAGTAGCCCAGGCCGAGCTGGAAGAAGAGCGAGATCACGTACATCAGGCCGTTGAACGCGGCGAAGACGAGCAGGCCGACGACGAGCCCGGAGACGAAGCCGCGGCTGCGGAACAGCGTGGGCTTGATGAGCGGTTCGGCCGTGGTCGCCTGGCGGACCGCGAAGGCTCCGAAAAGGCAGAGGCCCACCGAGAGTGACGCGATCGGGATCGTGTGCCAGCCGTCCGACGAGCCGGTGATCAGGCCGTACAGCACTCCGAACATCGCGATGACCAGCAGGAGCGCTCCGAGCAGGTCGATGCGGGCCGACGGGTCGGGCTCCAGGTGTGGCAGCACCCGCGCCGCCAGGATGAGGCCAGCGCCGCCCAGCACGATGTTGATCAGGAACATGGACCGCCAGCCCAGTCCGAACAGGTTGGCGTCGATGAGGAAGCCAGCGAGGATCGGACCGCCTACCGCGAAGATCCCGAGCATCGGGCCGAACGCGCCGAATGCCTTGGCGAGGGTGTCGCGCGGGAAGGTCTTCGTCATGATCGCCATTCCCTGTGGGATCAGCAGTGCCCCGAAGGCCCCTTGGCCGGCGCGCGCGACGACCAGCATCGCCGGGTCGAGCGCGAGGCCCGCGACCGCCGACGCCACGACGAAGCCGGCCATGCCGACGAGGAGCATCCGGCGCTGCCCGAGCCGGTCACCGAGGCGGCCCCCCAGCACGAGCAGTGAGCCGAGGGCTAGCGCGTAGGAGGCGCCGAGCCATTTCACCAGGGCGGACCCGCCGCCGAGGTCGCGCACGATCGAGGGCGCAGCCACGTTGGTGATCGTCGCGTCGATCAGGTCGAGGGCGTCGGCGAGCAGGACGACGAGAAGGATCGGCCAGACGCGGTGCCGCGCGGCGGTCAAGGCGGTCGGAACGGCGGGGGTGGCCGGAACGGCGGGGGAGGCGAGATCGGTCATGGGTTCGAGAGTAACGAACATGTTCGTTACGAACAAGTTCGTTCCCGCTAGGATGACGTCATGCCAGGCACCCCCCGCAGCCGCCGCGAGCGTCCCGCCAAGCCCGCGCTGACCCGGGACGGGATCGTGGACGCCGCGATGAAGGTGCTGGAGCGCGATGGCTTCGAGAAGCTGACGCTGCGCCGGCTGGCCGCCGATCTCGACACCGGGCCGGCATCGCTTTACGTCTACGTGGCCGGCAACACCGAGCTGTATTCGCTGCTGCTGGGCCGGCTTCTCGCCGATCTGGACGTCTCCTGGGACGGGCGAGACGACTGGCGGGTACGACTACGAACGGTGCTCATCGACTACGTCGACCTGTTGATGAGCCAGCCCGGTCTCGCGCGGTCCGCTGTCACCACCTGGCCGAGAGGACCGCACTACCTCGACCTCGTCGAGCTCGTCATCAGGCTGCTCGTCGCCGGCGGCGTGCCGGAACCCAGGGCCGCCTGGGGCGTCGACATCCTGCTGCAGCAGGCCACCGCGATGGCCGCCGAGTTCGGCACCCGGGCCGAACCGGACCAGGGCCAGCAGCTCGACGACCTGACGGCGGAGTTCGCCGGCGCCGACAGCCGGCGCCACCCCATCCTCAGCAGGCTCGGCGCCGCCGCCCTGGTGGGCGGAGACCACGAGGCCCGCCGCACCTGGGCGATCGACACCCTCATCGAGGGCCTGACCGCCACCCCCCGTCCCGGAGAGTGACCGGCCCGCACCTGGCGCCGGTCACCCCCGGCCCAGCAGGATCGCTGTTTTCGCCCTAGGCCTGGCCGACGGTGACGGTCGTGAGACGTCGCCGGGGGGTCGGCCGGGTGCTGAAACGCTCGGCCGGGCGGGGGCGGCTAGGGCCGGACTGGACCTTTTCCGTGGTCCAGAACGCCTGCGGGGCCAGTTCGGTGACGTCGGCGAGCAGTGCGCCGCAGGATCGAGGATCGACCACGATCTGCAGGAGATGCACGTTGCCGGTCGCGGAGTGACCTTCGTACGACGTCACCGGCCAGCCTCGGTCCTGGAGCTGACCGTCGAGCCGGGGCTGGCGGGTGAGGACGTTGACGCTGACCGCCTCCGGGGTGAACCGGGTCCCGACGATCACCCCGATCAGGACGCCGCCGCCGACCCCGAGGGCGTAGGCGGCGACCGTCAGGGGGTCCCGGACATAGGCGACGACCTGCGCGATGGCGGTGATCTGCAGGATGGCGCCGACGACTCCCAGCACGGTCGGGAAACCCTTGGCGCCGCGGCCGGTGAGGATCACCCGCCATTGCCACAGGCCGACCTCGGTGACCACCAGCACCATGATGACGAGCGGCCGCAACGCGCCGGTCATGGCCTGGACTCCAGCCGCTGGGCACCGGCCTCGGCGCTCGGGACCGACGGGGTTCTCGGCCGCCCGATCGGCTGGATCATGAGGTGGTCGGCGGGGTACGACGGGGTCACCGGGCCAGCCGTTCCGGCGCCTGGCGGTGTCTGCTCCAGGACCGACTCGGTCCGGGGCCGTGGCGTCTCGTCGGCCGGCTGTCGACCGCTTCGCTGGCGCAGGATGCCGGCCAGGGCCGCGAGCCGGCCCGGTCCGACCCGGGCCTCGCGGGCGAGTCGGTGGCGCGCGGCCCGCCGCCGCTCCTCGGCGGCATGCTCATGGGCCAGGCGCAGGGCGATCTCGGTGTGCAGGGGAAACATGATGGTCCTTCGATGAGGTCGTTCGGGCGGCCCCGCGTGGGGGCCGCCCGTCCAGCCGGCGCCTCAGGCGTCGGCGCTGCGCAGCGTGATGATCGTTTCCAGGTAGGTGGAGGGCAGCGCGACGGTCTGGCCGTCGGGGTTGCGGCTCCACCGGCGGGCGAGGCCGGCCAGGTCGGCGGCGAGCGCGGTCCGGCCGGCGTCGTCGAGCGCCTCGAACGCCTTGAGAGTCGGGCCGTACCAGGCGCGGAAAGTCCCGGCGAAGTCCTCGGGCGAGGCGAACCGGAACACGCAGGTCCGCTCGACCGACCTGATCTCGGCGGCGGCGGGCCCGAACAGCTCGGCCAGATGGTCCGCGGTGCCCCACAGCAGCGGGGACGCGACGCCCTTCGGCGCCGGCACGTGGCTGGAGATCGTCCGGAACATCTCGCCGATGAAACCCTCCGGCGTCCAGGAGGCTAGGCCGATCACGCCGCCGGGCCGGGTCACCCGGATCATCTCGTCGGCGGTCCGGGCGTGGTCGGGCGCGAACATCGCCCCGAAGACCGAGAGGACGGCGTCGAACGACTCCGCCGGGAACGGGAGAGCCTCCGCGTCGCCGGTCTGGAAGTCGACCGCGAGTGCCTCGGCCGCGGCCCGCTCGCGCGCCCGGGCCAGCAGCTCGGGCACGTAGTCGACGCCGATGACCCGGGCGTCGGAGCGGGCCGCGGCGATCGCCGCGTTGCCGGCGCCGCAGGCGACATCCAGCACGCTCCAGCCGGGGCGCAGGTCGGCGGCGTCGACCAGCAGCTCGCTCTGCAGCACGATCCGGCTGCCGATCACGGAGTAGTCGCCGCTGGACCAGGTCTTCTGCTGCTTCGCCTTCACGGCGGCCAGATCCGGACCGGACGTCGTTGTCGGGCTGACGGTCATCGCATATCTCCTTCGTAGGGCCGGCTCGGGCTGGCTCGGGCCGGGTTGGTGGTTCCGCGAGCTGGCCGTGTTCCTGACTGGGCCTGAAACGACATTCCGCCGGGAGCAGGCCGGCCAACTAGTCGCGTTCCTGTACTTGGGGTGTCGCTCGGCCGTCAGGTCCGGTGGACGACTGTGCGGCCAGACGCCCGGCCTGGCGTGATGCGATGGCCGGGTGCCGATCCACTCCGATTACTGCCCCATCGCGCGTGGCGTGGAGATCCTCGGCGACCGGTGGACGCCGCTGGTGATCCGCGAGCTCATGGTCGGCGCCGAGGGATTCAACGACATCCACCGTGGCCTGCCCCGGATGAGTCGTACCCTGCTGGCACAGCGCCTGCGCGCGTTGGAACGCCACGGTTTGGTCCGCCGGGAGGCCGCCGAACGCGGCCGTCCTGGCCGGTACGTGCTGACCGAGGCCGGCTGGTCGATCACGCCGATCATCTGGGCGATGGGGCAGTGGGCCGCCGAGTGGGTCTTCGACGACCCGGAGGACGAGGACTGCGACGGGCTGTCGCTGATCTGGCGCCTGCACCAGCACGCGGTCGCCGACCGGCTGCCACCGCGGCGAACCCTCGTGCACATCACGTTGACCGGCCCCGGCAGCGCCGAGGGCTGGCTCGACGTCGAACGCCCGGGGATGACCGTCTGCTCGGAGGAACCACGCGGGGACGTGCATCTGCGGGTGACCGCGAGCACCCGTGAGATGCACCGATGGCTGCTCGGGCGCACGCCGTTCCGCGCTCTGCTCGACGCCGGCTCCGCCGAGATGCACGGCCCGGCCCCGCTGGCCCGCGACTTCCCGACCTGGTTCGACACCGCCTTCTTCGCCGCCGGGTTCGAGCGCGGCGGCCGCCGTGGGACCGGCGACCAGCGTGACGATCACGTCGCAGAGCGGTCACGCACCGGGCTGGGGACCGTCGTGGGAGTGCCGGTTGGCGGCGGTGGCGGTGGTTCGCCGGCCGTGAAGCACGGCGGCGATTGGTAGGGCCGCGGCGAGGCCGCTGAGCAGGACGGCGGCGAGCCCGCCGAGTATGGCGGGTTCGTTGTGGAAGGCGAGGCCGATCGCGGCCAGGGCCGGCCCTGCGTTGCGAACGGCGGTGACGCCTCCGAGGGTGGTTCGGCGCGCGGGCGGACCAGTGGCCAGCAGCGTGCCGGCGGCGAACGCGGCGGCCGAGAGGACGAACCCGGCGAGCAGGGTGCGTGAGCCGAGCAGCGCGACGACGTCCTGCCAGTTGCCGACCAGCATGCCGACCAGGACGAGCAGAAACGTCACGTTCGAGATCATGGTGGCCGTGGGGTGCCAGGACCGCGCCGTGGAGGTCGCGTACTGGCGCAGTAGCAGGCCGACCGCGAACGGGACGAGCTGTAGGAGAGCGACCGTCCGGACCAGCGTGCGGACGTCGAGGGAGACGCCGGTGCCGAGGTCGGCGGTCGTGAGGATGATGTTGACGGTCGGCGCGAAGGTGAGGCTGCCGGCCGTGGCGAGCAGCACCTGGGTTGCCGCGCCCGCGGGGACGTCACCGGCCTGGACCATGGCGAGTTTCGCCCCGAACGGTCCGCCCGGGGAGGAGCTGACCAGGACGAGCGCGATGAACGGCGCCTCTGGGAGGCCGAGCAGCTCACCGATGCCCCAGCCGAGCAGCGGAACGATGATCATGTTGGCGAGCAGGGCCAGTAGCAGCAGCGGAATGTCGGTGACGATGGCGCGCAGCGCCGGCACGGTGGCCCCGAGACCGGCGGCGAACATGGTCGCAGCGATGAAGACCACTGTGATGGCATTGAAGAGCAGATGCAGGGCGTCCATGAGGCTCCCCACCCGGGTGGCGCGGCGGTCGCGGAGTGGCGGGCCGCGTGCCGCGCTGTCAGTCGGTCAGGTCGCCCAGCCAGCGCAGTGCGTTCAGGCCTGGTAGGAAGCAGTACTCGCCGCCGCGGGTCACGACGAACCGAGGCAGCCCGGACAGGCGTCGGCGCACTGGTCGTCGGGGGATCGTGCCGGTGCCGGTGCCGTCGTGGTTTCCGGTGACGGGGTCACGGGCGTCGTTCGCGCCGAAGAAGACACCGTCGTTCATCCACTGGGTCTGGACGAACTCGAACTGGCGCCCCAGATGGGCGCCGACGAACGTGAACATCAGGCCGCGGTCGGTCCCGTCGTCCTCGAGGACTCCGTCCGGTAGCGGTGGGCCGTAGACACCGCCGCGCCTGATCATGCGGTGCAGCCGTGGCTCGCCGGCCACCGTGGCGTCGCGAGGATTTGCCCGGCGGATGTGGCAGCCGCCGGGAGTGGTGAATCCCGCGGGATCATCGCGCTGGTAAAGGAAGGCGTTGCGGCGGTCCGGGTCGGCGCCGAGGGCGGGGTCGTCGTGGTGCGGGCTGAGCGCGAGAGGAGCGCCGCTTCGCCACCGGCCCATGATCTTCGCGGCCAGGAGCTCCTCGTCGTCGGGGCTGGTGGCGTTGTCGCGCAGGTAGCGGCGGAACGCGCCGACCCGTTGGTGAAGTTTGCGGATGGCGACATAGCTGCCGTTGTGTCCGAGCTCGGCTGGCTGCGGGGACTGGACGCCGCCGAGCTCGTCGGGATAGCCGAGCACGAACTCGCCGGCTTTCGACGGCTCCTGCAGTGGGTTCGACCCGGCGATGCCGCTGCCCTCGATGCCGGGCTGGCTGATGCCGTCGCGATAGCCGAAATGCTCCACCTCGGTGGGCAGGGTGTGACAGTCCTGTCGCCAGATCGCGGTGACGCCGGCCAGTTGTTCGTAGGCGGGCCGGGCGCGGTCGATGGCCGCCTCCAGCTGGGTGGCGTCCGGCGCGACCGCCAGGAGCACGACATGGACGGCGGACGTGCCCAGCGGGGCATCCCAGTTCTCGGGGCCGCTCTCCCCGACGTCGCCGAGCGCCTTGGCCCGGGCGGCCATGCCCTGGCGGAACTCCCAGGCAAAGGTTTCCAGCGCGGGTTCCGGAACGCCGAGCGCCCGCAGCCCGTGGCAGGTCAGCGCGACGCTGACCCAGGTACTCCCGAGGGGGCTGACCGGCTCGGCGGCCGAGGTGACCACCGCGCTCGCGCGGCGCATGAGTTCCCGGCCGTGCGCCGGGTCGTCGACCCGGAAAGCGAGGTAGGTCGCCGCGTAGGGGGTCGGCCGGGGGCTGAGGACCGCGCGTTGAATGTCGTCGAGTTGCAGTGCGATCGGCGTTTTTCCGCTCATCGTCTCCGCTCCTCTCGCCGTTACGCGGAGACGAGGTTGCGCCAGAAGCGACGTAGGCTTTCGTCGCCGCCGAACAACGAGCTGAAGACTGTGGAATCGGCCAGCAGCACATCCCCGGCCCGATCGCCGGCCGGTGGCATCCACAGGAACGTGTTGAACTCGGTCGCACCGGCCTCGATGAACGGATGCGGCTGCCTCGTGTCGATCGGCTGGCTGGCCAGGACGTGGACGACGCCCGGCTGGTCGGTCGTGACGGCGTAGTGCGGCAGATGCTGGTGGAAATTGAAGTGGCTCACGCCGTCCAGCCATCCCTTGGGGTCGAGGTCCCGGGCCGTGGACAACGGGGCGGGCTGCTTGCCGTCGCGGACGGCGGGGCGAAGCCCGTAGCGGTTCTCGACGGGCACCCCGAGACCTCGCATCAGGCTTCGGACGTAGCCGGCGAACCGCTGTTGGCGGGGAACCAGGAGATCCCCGTGATGGCGGTACTCGATGTCCCGCACGGCGAGGTCGTCGGAGGCGCCGACGTCGTGGTGGGGTCCGAGGATCAGGCAGGCGTCCTCGCGGCTCAGGAAATGTCGCAGCGCCGCGATCTCCCCCTGCTCGGCCTCCTGCCCGGTGACCGTGTGGTCCAGCCCGAACACGAAAAGGGTGTCGGTGTCCGCCAGCACGCGCTCGTCCAGCACGGTCCGGAATCCCGCGTGATCGACCCGCTGATACAGCGGCACGGCATACCCGGTGACCTCCTTCACATATTCCTGGAAGGGCACCCAGGCCCAGAAGAACAGCTCCAGCGCCCCCGCGATGCCCTGCTGGAACTGGAATGGGTCCGACCACCGCGGTTCCTCGTAGGCCGGCCACGCCACCCGCCGGACCTCGGTCATCGTGGAAAAACGGTTGTCGAGTTCGGTTGGGTTCCGGCCCGCCTCGGCCGGGTAGCTCCACGACACGTAGATACTGACCCGTCGCCGGCCTGGAGCGTAGGCGCGGCGGGCATGGTTCTGGTTGTAGGTGCGGGCCGTGCGCGGTTCGCTCATCGCGGTCTCCGATAGGCCTGTCCTGAGGCGACAGTGGAGAGGATCACTGCATCTGGTCGAGCATCTCGGACAGCGCGCTCTTGACCCGCAGCGCCTTCTTGATCTCGTCGGCCGTCACGTACGGGTACTCGCCGTACTCGATGAAGCTCGGGCAGTGGTGTGCGCGCACGAAACGAACGAAGGCCTCGGGGTTCGTCCGCCAGTCCTCGGGGAATCCTTCGAGGTTCTCGAAGGTCGTATCCACTCCTGCCCTGCTGAAAAGCGCGACCGCGTCCTCGGTGTACTTGTCGAAGTCGGTGTCGAAGATTCCCTGGTACATGAAACGCGTGTCGTCGTCGAAGAGCACCCAGCGTAGGTAGTGGAGCTTCAGCGGCGCGAGAAGATGAGGATTTCCGGCGAGTGCGCCGGCGAGGGTGCGGCCGTGCGCTCGTATCGCCTCGGCCCGGCCGGGCTTTACCCTGGCGATGATGGTGAACCCGTAGCATGCCGGCGTCTTCGGGAAGATGGGGCCGTATTTCCCCTGCTCCAGCTGGTCGGTTTCCTTGGGAATGGCGACCGCCTGCGGCCTTATCTCCATCTGGGCTCCTCTGCCGCCACGCACAGAAAACCACTGCATACTCACACGCGACGCGGTGGCCCGCCCGTCGGGCACGTCGCCCCGCCCGCCCGCGCTCCGAGCATGAGACCGCACGGGCCTGCGCCGGCGGTTCGACTTCTGCTGCTCGGGACCCACAGCACACGATCGACTACTCTGCCGACTCTTGCCGACAGTCTGCGCCTCCTTGACAAATTTTTTTGTCGGCGACACGATGGGGACATCCTGGACGACGAGCAGAGGAGAACCCCGATGCGCACACTGATCGTGACCGCCTTCGTTTCCGTCGACGGCGTCATGGAGGCACCAGGCGGCGAGTCCGGCTACCGGAACACCGGCTGGACCTTCAAGGACATCGACTTCGACCCCGCCGCCTACGAGATCAAGGGCCGGGAGCAGGAGGAGACCACCGCGCTGCTGCTGGGACGCGCCAGCTACGAGGCGTTCGCCCCCGTCTGGCCCACCATGACCGAGTTCGCCGGCTACAACGCGATGCCGCGCTACGTCGTCTCCACCACCCTCACCGAGGACGACGCGCGCTGGCCCGCGACGATCCTGCGGTCCGTCGACGAGGTGGCCGCGCTGAAGGAGACCGAGGGCGGCCCGATCGCCGTCCACGGCAGCGCCACTCTGGGAAAGAGCCTGGCCGACACCGGGCTGGTCGACCGCTACCACCTGCTGGTGTTCCCCGTGCTCCTCGGCGCCGGCCAGCGGCTGTTCAGCGCGGCCGACAAGGACAAGACCATGCTCAAGCTCGTCGAGTCCGAGGCCTACCCCAACGGCATCCAGAAGCAGATCCTCGACGTCGTCCGTTAGCCGCGCCTTCGCGGCTGGATGAGCACCTCAGGGCGTAGGCCGCAGACCGTCCATCAGGAGGTTCAGCAGGCGGCTTGCCCTGGCGGCGTCGGGCCGGGGGGCCACGGTGAAGATGCCGATGAGGCTGGCAGCGATGTCTTCGGCGGTGACATCGGTGCGGAGCTCGCCCGTCGCACGGCCGGCGTCGAGGATGGCGTCGATGGCTGCGAGCAGCTCGGCCCTGGTCTGGGCATGGGCGATCTCGCCCGAGTCGATCATCGCGAGCAGCGTGTCGAGCATGCCGTTCTTGGTCGCGATCCAGTCCCCGAACAGGTCCATCCAGCGTCGCAGCGCCGCGGGCGGGGGAAGTTGGGTGAGCAGTTCGCGCGCGCCGGCGGTGAGCCGCGCGACCTGATCGCGGTAGACCGCGTCGACGAGAGACTCGCGGGTGGGGAAGTGCCGGTAGAGCGTGGCGATGCCGACTCCGGCTTCGCGGGCGATCGCGCGCATGGACGGCTCGGTGCCGTCGGCGGAGACGAACACGCGGGTCGCTGCTTCGAGGAGTTGGCCGCGGTTGCGCGTCGCGTCCGCACGCAGTACGCGGCTGTCTGACTCTGTCAAAACGGAACACGCTCCGATTGTGTTACGGTGCCTTGCGCAAGCGGAGCATAGTCCGTTTTGGTTCCGTCCTTCGCCGCCAAGGAGACGGGTGAGCATGCAAGAACCGAACGTCAACACGTCGGCGACTACGAGCCGAGCGGTCCGGCTCGAGTCATTCGGCGGCCGTGAGGTCCTGAACCTGCGCGAGGTACCCGCGCCGCAGGCCGCCTCCGGACAGATCCGCGTGCGGGTCACCGCGGCTGGACTGAACCCGATGGACTGGATCATCACCTCCGACGCGGACACCGCCGCTCGATTCGGCCTGACCCTGCCGTCCGGATTCGGAACTGACTACGCAGGGGTCGTGGACCAGGCCGGTGACGGCGTCACCGAGTTCGCCCTCGGCGACCGAGTGTTCGGCGGCGCGCTCTCCCGCGCGGTCGCCGACTACGTCGTGATCGACGTGACAGGGACCATCGCGGCGGGCGGCGACGCGCACCGGACCCCCGACGGAGTCGACGACCGCACCGCCGCGACCCTTGCCATAGCGGGGTGCACGGCCGCGGCCGCCCTCGCCGTCGTCAACCCGGGCCCGGGCGACACGGTGCTCATCGGCGGCGCGGGCGGCGGGGTCGGCGTGTTCGCCGTCCAGCTCGCTCGCCTCGCGGGCGCACGAGTGATCGGGACGGGATCGGCGACGTCGGCCGATGCCCTGCGCGCCCTCGGGGCCGAGCCGGTCGCCTATGGCGACGGCCTGGCCGACCGGGTCCGTGCCTTGGCTCCCGCGGGCGTCACCGCGGCGATCGACCTGTACGGCACGGAGACGCTGCAGGTGGCACGGGAACTTGGCGTGCCCGACGAGCGCATCACCACCATCGCCGCACAGGTCGACGGGATCACACCGGCGAACGGCGCCAACGCCGCCCCCGGCGCCATCGAGGAGATCGCTGGCCTGGTCGCGGCGGGTCAGCTCCGTGTGCCCATCGCGGCACGATTCCCGGTGGAGGAGATCCGCGCGGCGGTCGAGCTCCAGGCCGGCCGGCACGTCCACGGCAAGATCGTCATCGACCTCTAGCCATACCGGCACAGCCCACCACCGCAGACCTTCGCGGCGGTCCTCGACCGTCACCGCGCTTACCACTTCTGATCGACAACGGGCCCAACGGCCAGTGGCATGAGTGTGGGCTGCGGCGTTAACCTCACCGGGCTTCATTTCTCATGTAGTCCGGCGTTTCGGCTGGTTCCGGCCGTCTGCGCGCGGGTGCCGGCAGGGGTGCGGATGATGATGAACCGCTGGCGGCTTCCGGTGTTGATCTCCGGGGCGATCGTCGCGTTGCTGGCCCTGTGCTCCTGCGGCGGTGGCGGCACATCGGACCGGCCGGCGGCGCGGGCCGCGGCCGGAGTCGCGCCGGCCGTCGCGGGCACGGGCCCGGCGGTCGAGGCCCGGTCCACGACGGTGACGTCGTTCGACGGCACCAGGATCGTGACGCACTTCTTCCCGGCCGTCGGGCTGCGGGCCGGCGGGCGCGCCCCCACCGTGCTGGACGGCCCCGGCTGGGGACAGCCAGGCGAGACCGACGCGAAGGCCGCCACCGGCAGCATCGCGCCGCTGGTGGCCGCCGGTTACAACGTCGTGACCTGGGACCCGCGTGGTTTCGGTGGGTCCGGCGGCACCGCGCACACCGACTACACGCCGTTCGAGGGCCGCGACCTGACCGCGCTCGTCACCTGGCTCGCCCGGCAGCCAGAGGCGCAGCTCGACGCGACCGGCGATCCCCGCGTCGGCATGGTCGGCGGAAGCTACGGCGGGGGCATCCAGTTCATCGCCGCGGCGTCGGACCGACGCGTCGACGCCATCGTCCCGGCGATCGCCTGGCATTCCCTGACCGAGAGCCTCTACCCGGACACCGTCAACAAGGCCGGTTGGGACGGCCTGCTCTGCCAGATCGGCCAGAGCGGCAAGAACCGCCTCGACTCGCATGTCCTCGACTCCTGCCAGGCGAGCCGCACCAACACCCCCCTCTCGCCGGACACGCTGGCCTGGTTCGCCGACCACGGCCCCGACCTGCTGCTGGCGAAGATCCACGTGCCGACGCTGATCCTCCAGGGCACCGTGGACACGCTCTTCCCGCTGGCGCAGGGCATCAAGAACTACCAGGCGCTGCACGGCAAGGTTCCGGTGAAGATGGCCTGGTTCTGCGGCGGGCACGGGGAATGCCTGACCAACCCAGGCCCGGCCGACCACACCGAGCAGCTCACGCTCAGCTGGCTGGACCGGTACCTCAAACAGCGGACCGGCACGGCTACCGGCCCGGGGTTCGAGTACGTCGACGACACCGGCACCTGGTACGGACTCGCCAGCTACCCGCCCGCGAGCGCCGGGTCCCTCACCGCGACCGGGCAGGGCACCCTCACCCTCGACCCGAGCGTGACGACCGGGTCCGCGACCGCCGCCGGTCCGGCCGCCGCCGGAACGGCCGTGGAGTCAGCGATCCCACCGCCGGCCGCCGCCGGCGAGATCCTCGGCGCGCCGAAGCTGACCGTCACCTACCAGGGCACCGCGGACCCGGCCGACACCGTCGCGTACGCCCAGCTCGTCGATACCGACCGGCACCTCGTGGTCGGCAACCAGGCCACCCCCGTCAAGCTGCGCCTGGACGGACAGCAGCACAGCGTGACCGTCACGATGGCCGCGGTCGCCTGGCACGTAGCGCCGGACAGCCATCTGATCCTGCAGGTAGTAGCTGGATCAGCGCTGTTCGCGCCGCAGGTGTCGCACGGCACCGTGCAGCTGTCGGTATCGCTGGCCGCCCCGTTGGCAAAGGCCGGCACGCCCATCCCCGCGTCCTGACCGGTCTCCGGAGGCGGCCTGCTTCGGGCACTACACGACGAACCCGAGTTCGGGCCTGGCCAGGGGGCGCATCGAACAAGACGACCTCGTCCCGAGACCAGCAAGATCGCTGTTTTGGCCCTCGGGTGGCTGTAACCGCCGCGATTTTGTGACCATTCGAGGGCCAAAACAGCGATCAAACGAACGGGCGACCATGCCGGACCCGGCGCTGGTGCCACGCGCGCGACAATGCCGGTGGGACGAGCATCCGGAGGGGCCATGGCTCTCATTGCGTATGACGACGTCGCCGCGTCGGCCTTTCGAGCCTCCCGCCACGTGCCGGACGGAGGCCTGGCTGGGTGGAAGGCCGCCGTCGGACGGCACCTGGCGCGACGGCGCGGGATGCGTGCGCTGGACGTGGGAGCGGGCACCGGCGCCCTGCTCGTCTTCTCCTGATTTCGCGTGCCGACGGAAGGACCCTCTTGACCCGCGACGACGGCCTGCCCCGCTTCACGTTCGGTCTCGCGTCGTGACCAAGGAGAAGGCGCGACCCGAGTCGGACGACTTCGGCGGGATGAGCCGCGGCGGCGCGGCGTTCCTGGTGGCCGTCGTGGCCCTGGGACACCCGTGGCAGGCCCTCCGGGAACTGTTCACAGCTCTCCGGCGACTGGCCCGACGAACGTCACGGCTCGCCATGGCCCCTGCCGCGCTGGTAGCCGCCGTTCTGTGGTCACGCCAAAGAGACCGGCGCCCCACCTTCGAGGACTACCTCCATGGCGGCCGGGAGGAAAGCGGTCCTCCCGGCTGACGGTCGTGAGGCGACTATCCGTTGAGGAAATGGCGCGGGGTCTGGCCGAGCTCCTGCTTGAAGGCGGCGACGTAGGCGGACGGCGTGGCGTAGCCGGCTTCGACGGCGGCCTGGGTGACGGAGCCGCCCGCCGCGAGGGTGTCGAGCGAGCTCAGGATGCGGGCTCTGCGGCGCCAGGCGCCGAGGCTCAGGCCGGTCTCGGCACCGAACGCGCGTTCCAGGGTGCGGCGGCTGGCCCCGACCCGGTGGGCGAGGGGCGTCAGCTCGGCGGCGGGGTCGGCGAGCAGCGCCGTGGCCAGGTCGGACGCACGCGGGTCGGCGGGCCACGGGAGCCAGACGGAGGCCTCCGGCAGCCCGCGCAGCTGATCGACGAGCACGGTCAGCAGCGCCGCCTGAACCGGGTCGCCGAGGTCGAGGGGGCAGCGTCGGACCGCGTGCAGCAGCAACTCTCGGCCGAATCGTTCGGGGACCGCGACCGCCTGAGCCCTGGGCGGGGCGACGCCGAGGGGAGTGGCGAAGTACAGGTTGCGGACGGCGGCGGGTGAGCGGTTGCGCACCGTGGCCTGAGCGCCGTCCGGGATCCACAGGGCCCGGTGCGGCGGGATGAACCAGGAGCCGGCCGGCGTGGAGATCGTCATGGCGCCGGAGGCGGTGTAGAGGAGCTGGTCCCAGCCGGCCTGGATCGGTAGCGCCGCCACGCCGGGGGGATGGGTGACCGCGTAGCCCCGCACGGCTGGTTCGGCCCGGTCATGGCGGGAAATCGACATAACTTGTCGGAGTCTAGGTGTCGCGACACCGTGGCGCGGTGCCAGCATGAGGCCGTGCCGACAAACCTTTCCCATTTCGCGATCAACGCCGATGACGTTCCGGCCAGCCGCGCCTTCTACGAGACGGTGTTCGGCTGGCGGTTCACCGCCTGGGGGCCGCCGGGTTTCTACAAGATTCAGACTGGCCCGGATGATGAGCCCGGTGTCCAGGGAGCACTCCAGCAACGACGAGCACTGGTGCCGGGGCAGGTCACGACGGGCCTTGAATGCACGTTCGCCGTCGAGGATGTCGATGCGGTCGCGCGAGCGGTTCGCGCCGCAGGCGGAACAATCCTGATGGACCGGTTCACCATCAGCGGAGTCGGGCATCTGATCTTCTTTGGCGATCCAGCGGGCAACGCGGTCGGCGCGATGCAGTACGACCCGGAGGCCGAATAACGATGAATGCGGAACATCTGGCGCTCTGCTCCAGCGCGGAATGGGCGGAAACCGTACGACGCTGGATCATTCCCTGGGTGCTGGACGGGGTCGACCTCGGTGACGACGTGCTGGAGGTCGGTCCGGGACCCGGGCTGACCACCGACGTGCTGCGCACCCTGACCGGGAGGCTGACCGCGGTGGAGGTGGACCGGGACCTCGCGGACGCGCTCGCCGGCAGACTGGCGGGGGGAAACGTCGACGTGGTGTCCGCCGACGCGACCGCCACCGGGCTTCCTGGCGGCCGGTTCAGCGCGGCGGTGTGCCTCACGATGCTGCACCACGTTCCGACCGTCGAGCGGCAGGACGCCCTGTTCGCCGAGGTCCGGCGCCTCCTTCGTCCCGGCGGCCTGTTCGTCGGCGAGGACAGCCTCGACAGCCCCGACTTCCGGACCCTCCACCACGACGATGTCTGCGTCCCGATCGCCCCGGCGGAGCTCGCCGGGCGACTGGCATCGGCTGGTTTCGTCGACGTCGAGGTGGAGGTCAACGAGTTCGCCGTCCGCTTCCGTGCGCGACGGTCAGTCGACGGACAATCGCTGGAGCACTGAGTTCGTTCTCTTCGGGGGCCGGGGTATCGCGCCTTTCAGGCGTGCGCGGCGGTGATCCCGTCTGCCGTGGCCGCGCCCCCCGCGGGCTCGGGGCGCTGCCGGCCGGCGCGCTGCCGGCGGCGGGCCAGGAGCACGTCCGCGAGCGCGTCCGCGCGCTCCATGTCGTCGAGAGTCGCGCGCGTCCGCCCGTCGACCGCGATGATGGCGGCGAGCAGCTCGGCGGACAGTCTCGTCCGGGCCGCCAGCCGCGCCACGCTCGGTGGCAGAGTGGCGGGAGCTGGAGCCTCCGGCGGGCGCGAGTCGGTGTCGATCCGCGCCGGGATCCGCTGGTACGGCACGAGCCGACCTTCGCGAACGACGCGAACGTGAGTGCGAGAGCGGGCCCCGAGGAGATCGAACATACATTCGATCCTGGCGGCTGGCGGATCACCCTGTCAAGTAGCCCCGGCGCAGGTCGCGATGACCGTCGGGCAGCCGGCCCGCCGCGCCGGGGCGGTCCGGATTCCGACATCACAGCGCCGGCACAGCCCGGTCGCAAGGGCCTCGCAACGGCCGTGTGTGCTGGTTGTGGCTCAGCAGGCGAAGTGCAGCGGCAGGCCAGGCCAGGGCCATGGGAAGGTGTAGAGAATGCCGCGGCCCGCCGAGCAGAGGAACGCCGTGTCACCGGCGGGGCCGCCGAAACAGATGTTCGTCACGAACGGGTCGTACTCCGGGGTCACGAACTCCCGCAGGACCTCGCCCTGTGGGCTGAGGACCGTGATGCCCGACTTCCCGAGGTTCGCGACGCACACGTTGCCGGCGCCGTCGATCGCGAGGCCGTCCCAGTGGTGCTCGCCGCCGGTGGAGAACAGCTCGGTCTTCGCGGCGAGAGTGCCCGGCGCCGTCACGTTCCAGGCGAGAACGCGGCCCGAATAGGTCTCCGAGACATAGAGCCTCGTGCCGTCGGGAGAAAGGCCCATACCGTTGGGGTAGGAAAGGTCTTTCTCGGCGACTTCGATCGTCCCGTCAATGGGGTCCGCGTAGTATAAGGCGCCGTGGGTGGTGTCGACGAGATAGCAGGAGCCGGTCGCGTCGAAAACGATGTCGTTGAGATTTCCGATACGGTTTCCGTCGACGTGGGTGAACACCACCTCCACGTCGCCGGTCGCCAGGTCGACCCGCTGGACGTAGCCGCCCTCGTTGCCTTCGGCGTGGTCGACGGGAAACCGTATGCCGTCCTTGGTGGTGAAGGCCAGGCCACCGTCGTTGCAGACGTAGATCGCTCCGTCCGGGCCGGCGGCCGCGCCGTTGGGACCGCCGCCGCAGTGCAGCGGCGTGACCGTGCCATCCGCCGCGACGCGGGTTAACGCGCCGCCCTCGATCTCGACGACGAGGACCGAGCCGTCCGCGAGGGCGATCGGCCCCTCGGGGAAACGCAGCCCGCTTGCTAAGACCTTCATTCCTGAACCTCCGGCTCGGTTCGACGGCAATGCCGAGGTCCGATCCTCGCATCGCCCGGCGCCAGGTGTCGGCCGGCCGAGAGACGCGGCCCTCGCCGGCCCGACAGGTCCACGGGTCGGATCCGTGCTCTCGTAGGGGAGTCCGGCGCTCGAGGGCCGGGCCTCGCTGGAGGGGGCCGGATGCGACAGAACCTGGTGGACGCGTGGCGCACGGTCGTGCCAGCGCGGGACGACCCGTCCGGTCCGCTGCCAGCGCTGCTGGTGGTCCTGACCTTCGTGACCGGGCTGGTCGACGCGTTCAGCTACCTGGAGCTGCGGCATGTCTTCGTGGCGAACATGACCGGCAACGTCGTCTTTCTCGCGTTCTCGCTCGGCGGATCACGCGAGTTCGTCTGGTGGGCCTCGCTGCTCGCGTTCAGCGCGTTCGTGGCGGGCGCCCTGGCGGGCGGCCGGATCGCGCACCTCCACGGCACGCACCGCGGCCGCCAGCTGCTCCTGGCGGTCAGCGTCCAGACGGTTCTCGTCGTGGTCGCGTTCGTCCTCGACGTCGTCCTGGCTCGCCCGTACTCGGACGGGGCGGCGACAGCGATGATCAGCCTGCTCGCCGTCGGCATGGGTATTCAGAACGCGACGGTCCTTATGTTGGACGTCCCCGGCCTGACGACAACCGTGATGACCCGGACGATCACCGGGATCATGGCGGACTCGGCCAACGGGCACGGGAGGCGCCAGATCGGCCGGCGGGCCCTCTCGGTCGTCTGCCTGTTCATCGGCGCGTTGTCCGGCGCGATGCTGATCGAGCACGGGCGCGGGGAATGGGAGCTACTGGTCGCGATCGGCCTGCTGCTCGTGGTCGTCGCCACGGGGGTCCGGGTCCGCACCTCCACCGCCGCGTGGACGCGAAAGCCAGCTGAGGCGGCGGCGACAGGTAGCGGGCCCTCACCCGTCTGATCCGAGCTCGGTCCTGACCAGGGCCCTTGCTGAGCGTCCAGCGCGCGGGATGCTCTTATAGCGATATGCGGACACCTGGGAGCGGGGCGGCGGCGGGCCCGAAGATCGGCGGCCCCGGGACGGTCGGCCGGTGAGAACGAGCCGCCTGGAGGCCTTCAGCGATGGCGTGCTGGCCATCATCATCACGATCATGGTCCTGGAGCTGAAGGTCCCGGAGGGGCACACCTTCGCGGACCTTCGGCACACCGCGGGCAAGGCCCTGCTCAGCTACGTGCTCAGCTTCGTCTATGTCGGAATCTATTGGAACAATCATCACCACATGTTCCAGCTGGTCCGCCAGGTCACCGGCGGAGTCCTCTGGGCGAACCTCGGGCTGCTGTTCTGGCTCTCGCTTCTCCCGTTCACCACGGCGTGGATGGACGAGACCGACTACGCCCGCACCCCGGTCGTCATCTACGGCGTGAACCTGCTGGCCGCGGCGGTCGCCTATTTCGTCCTGCAACGTGTGATCATCCGGGGTCAGGGTCCTGAATCCCAGCTCAGACAGGCTGTCGGCCGCGATCTCAAAGGCAAGCTGTCACCGCTGTTCTACTCCGCAGGCATCCTGTCCGCGCTTTTCGTCGGCACCCACGACAAGCTGGGCGTGGTGCTCGCGATCGGCTTCTATGTTCTCGTCGCCCTGAGCTGGATCGTCCCGGACCGCCGCATCGACCGCGCCGTCCGCGACTTCGGCTCCCCGGACTGAACCGTGGTGCCCCTGGAGCTGTTGCCGCATCTGCGGCGGGTGCGGGACCACATCGACCGGCACTACCGGGAACCGCTGGACCTCGACGAGCTGGCCAGGGTCGCGGCGGTGTCGAAGTACCACCTGGTCCGCTGCTTCGAGGCCACCTACGACGAGACCCCGATCCGCTACCTCACCCGCCGACGGATCGAGCGCGCCCAGGATCTGCTGCGCCACGCCAACCTGACCGTCACCGAGATCTGCATGATGGTCGGCTTCGCCAGCCTCGGCTCGTTCTCCGCGCGCTTCACACAGCTCGTAGGAGAGAGCCCGACCGCCTACCGGGACCGTTGGGCCACCCGCGGCGCCCCGCACGTCCCCGGTTGTTACCTGTTCATGCGCGGCTCCATGGACCTGCGCGGCACCGCCGGCGGCACCCCGGCCGGCGGTGCTGCCGGCGGCCCCGCGCTATGACCTGCGGGTTCGCGGACCCGCGCAATCTCGGAGAAGACCAGGCCCGCGCGGCCGGCCTAGGCTGAACTCATGATCACGAACATCTCGCTGGTGACCGTCTACTGCCTCGACCAGGAGAAGGCCCGCGACTTCTACGTCAACGCGCTCGGCTTCGAGGTCCGCACCGACGTGACCATGGGGGAGGGCTTCCGCTGGCTGGAGGTCGGCCATCCGAGCCAGCCGGAGCTGACGATCACCCTGATGGTCCCCGGCCCGCCACTCGACGCGGAGGCCGCCGACTTCTACCGCCGCCAGCTCGGCAAGGGCCAGCTCGGCGGCCTCGGCCTCAAGGTCGACGACTGCCGGAAGACCTTCGAGGAGCTGAGCGCCAAGGGCGTCGAGTTCGTCCAGGAGCCGTCCGACCGTCCCTACGGGGTCGAGGCGGTCATCCGCGACGTCTCCGGCAACTGGCTGGTCCTGGTCGAGCCCAAGGCGTTCAGCCCGTCCGATTTCGCCTGACCAGAGCGGCCGGCGCCGTCCGCCAGCCCCCGGACCGAGCGCGGCCCGCGGATCGAGCCGGCATACGCCCGCCGGGCACGGGCGGCCGCGCGCCGGGCGGCCGCGCGCCGGGCGGCCGCGACGTGGGCTGCCCGGCGCCGGTCGTGCCGCGGGTGCCCGCCGGGGCTGGCTGCCAGCCCGGTGGCGACGGCCTCCGGGTGCTCGTCGGCCGCGATGGTCGATTCGCCGGACCTGACGGTCATGACGCCGGCCAGGACGAGGAGGCCGCCGATCAGCTGGATCGGTCGAGGTAGCTCGCCGAGCAGCAGCCAGGCGAACGCGAGCGCCGAGAGCACCTCGAAAAGCGAGACGAACGACGCCAGGCGCGGCCCGAGCAGCCGGCTGGCGGCGATCCCGGCCCAGTAGGCGAGCGCGCAGGTCACCAGCCCGAGAAGCGTGATCGGCAGCCACCACGGCATCGTCGTGCCCTGATAGGTCACCGGTGCCGTCGACACCGCCATGGGCACGACGCCGACGGCCCCGGCGGTCAGCAGCCCGAGAGCGCCGACGACCAGTCCGCCGGCCGCCAGGACGATCGGTGGCAGCCCGGTGTCGTCGGCCGCCGACAGGACGAAGTAGATCGCCGCGCCGACCATCGCTCCGGCCGCCCACAGCACCCCGATGAGGCTGACCTGCGCGCCGGCGATCAGGTCGAGAACCCCGACCAGCCCGAGCGCGCACAGTACGGCGCCCAGGACGGTGCGCAGACCCGGCCGCTGGCCATGCCGGGCCCACAGCCACAGCACCACGGCCACCGGCGAGGTGTACTCCAACAACAGCGCGGACGAGACCTCCATGTGCGTGACCGCGTTGAAGTAGCACAGCTGGCACCCGGCGACCGCGACAAGCCCGTAGGCGACGATCAGCCCGGCGTTGCGCCGGAGCAGCCACCAGCGCCGCCGCAGCGCGACCAGGGCCGGTCCCAGCAGCGCCAGGGCGGCCAGCGACACCCGTGCCGTGACCGCCGCTCCGGCCGTCCAGCCGGAGTCCAGGAGGCCGCGCGCAAGCGCCCCCGACAGCCCGAACGACCCGGCCGCCAGCAGCGCCAGCGCCGTCCCCGCGGCGGGCCCACGGGTCAGACCTGAGCCCTGGGTCGTACCCGTCTCGCCACCCACGCGCCGCCGCCTTTGTGTCGTGTGTTTGTGTCATGTGTCAAGGACCCCGTGGCTCGTGACGGTATGGGGCGGAAGTGTAATATGTCAACATGCTGTTCGCTCATGACACCGAGGCGTCGCTGCTTGCCGCGGTGTGGCTGGTCAACTCAGCCGAACCGCCGGGCACGCTGGAGACCTTCGAACAGCTCGACGACTTCTTCGACGAGTTCCACTACACGGGCCGGCGGGACCACGACGAGGCCGAGCTCGCGGCGGTCCGGGCCCTGCGGGCCGACCTGCGCCGGCTGCTCACCAGCGACCGCGACGACGCCGCCGAGCTGGTCAACCGGCTGCTCGCCGACGCCCACGCCGTCCCGTTGCTCGTTCGCCACGGCGGCTTCGACTGGCACGTGCACGCCATCTCCCCCGACGCGCCGTTCACCGACCGGATCATGGTCGAGACCGCGATGGCGATGGTCGACATGATCCGCTCCGACGAGCTGTCCCGGCTGGCCGTCTGTGCCGCCGACGGTTGCGACGGCCTGGTCATCGACCTCTCTCGCAACCGCTCCCGCCGGTTCTGCTCCACCACCTGCGGCAACCGCGAGGCCGTTGCCGCCTACCGCGCCCGCCGCTCCACCCAGAAGACGTCCGGCTCGTAGCTCCCGCGCGACCCCGACCACCGGGTCGGCGCGAAGGAGCGGATGAGGTGATCGATGTGGCTCGGTCGACAGGAGGTCGCTGGTGAGCCGGCGGGGTTGGTTGTTGTTCGCCGCGATGGGTGTGATCTGGGGGATTCCCTATCTCCTGATCAAGGTCGCGGTCGAGGACGTGTCGGGGCCGGTCGTCGTGCTCGCGCGTACGGCTGTCGGGGCGGTGGTGCTGCTGCCGGTGGCGCTGCGCGACCGGGCCGGGCTGGCGCAGGTACGCCGGCACTGGAAGCCGATCGTGGCGTTCGCGTGCATCGAGATCGTCGGCCCGTGGATTCTGCTGTCGGACGCCGAGCGGCGGTTGTCCAGCTCGTTGACCGGTCTGCTGATCGCGGCGACGCCCGTCGTCGCCGTGCTGCTGAACCGACTCGCCGGTGGCGCTGAGCCGGTGACCCGGGTTCGGTGGCTGGGGCTCGCGGTCGGTACCGGCGGCGTGACCGTGCTCGCGGTTCCCGGGATCAGCCATGTGGGTGTCTGGCCGGTTGCCGAGGTGCTGATCTGCGCGGTCTGCTACACGATCGCCCCGATGATCGCGGCCAGGAAGCTCGGTGACGTCCCGCCGCTACCGATGACGACCGCGTGTGTGTCGCTCGCGGCGCTCGTCTACGTCGGTCCCGCGATCGCGACCTGGCCGCACGCCATGCCCAGCGGCCGGGTGCTGGGCGCGCTCGTCGGCCTCGGCCTGGTCTGCACCGCCACGGCGTTCGTCCTGTTCTTCGCGCTCATCCGCGAGGTCGGCAGCGCCCGCTCGGTCGTCATCACCTACGTCAACCCTGCCGTCGCGGTCGCCGCCGGCGCGGTGATCCTCGGCGAGCCCCTGACCTGGACCATCGGCGCCGGCTTCGCCCTGGTCCTCGCCGGCTCCGTCCTGGCTACGTCCACCCGCGGCCAGGCGGCCTCCGCCGAGCCGGTCGTCGTGGCCCCGGACCCCGCGGTGGCGCTGGCGCCCGCCCCGGCGGCCGCCGGCGGCTCCGGTGCGCGCGGCTGGGTGCTGCCGCGGCGCAGGCCGGCCCGGTAGCGCGTCAGCCGGCCGAGTTCGCGGGCCGCCGGGCGAAGCGGGCTCGGAGGTCGACCTTGCGGATCTTGCCACTGGCGTTGCGCGGGAGGAGGTCGACGAGCTGGATGGCGGTCGGCTTCTTGTAGGAGGCGAGACGGTCCTTGGTCCAGGCCAGGATCTCGTCGAGGGTCGGTGGGTCGGCCGGGTCGGCGGGCTCGATGACCGCGAGCGGGGTCTCGACCCAGCGGGGGTGGGGGACGCCGATGAGCGCCACGTCGCGGACCTTGGGATGGCCGGCGATCGCGCTCTCCACCTCGGCGCAGTAGATGTTCTCGCCGCCCGAGATGATCATGTCCTTCTTGCGGTCCACCACGTAGAGGAAGCCCTCGTCGTCCTCGCGGACGAGGTCGCCGGAATGGAACCAGCCGCCGGCGTAGGCCGCCGCGGTCGCCTCGGGGTCGCGCCAGTAGCCCGCCATCAGCCCGGGACCGCGGTAGACGATCTCCCCGACCTCGCCGCGCGGGACGTCACGCATCTCCTCGTCGACGATCCGGACCGCGACCGTCGACACCGGTTTCCCGATCGAACCGAGCTTGCGCGGCGCGTCCACGCCGTCGAGAACACAGGTGACGGGAGACATCTCGGTCTGGCCGAAAACGGCGATGTTGGCGACCGCGGGGAACGTCGACGCCATGGCCTCCAACGTGGACGCCGGCGCCGGTGACGCGCCCCAGGACATCGAGCGCAGCGCCAGGTCGAGGTCGCGAACCCCCGGCACCGCGCAGACCGCCTGCCACTGCGTCGGCACCAGGAACGCGCTGGTCACCCGTTCGGTGGCGATCAGCCGGATGACCGCCTCGGGGTCGAAAGCCCCGGTCGGCGCGATGACCGCCCGGCCGCCCGTCAGCATCGCCGGCGCCAGCGCCCCGACACCCGCGATGTGGAACAGTGGCGCGGCCACCAGGACCGCCATGTCCGGGCCGGACAGCTGGTAGGAGCGCAGCGCGGTGATCGCCTGCATCAGCAGGTTGAGATGCGTCAGCATGGCGCCCTTGGGATGGCCGGTCGTCCCCGACGTGTACATCAGCAGGAACGTGTCCGTCTCCTGGACCTGGGCGTACGGGAAGCGCCCGCCGGCGACACCCGCGGCCCCCGCAGCGTCCGGCAGTTCCGGCTCCGCCGCGACGGCCGCCTCGAAGTCCTCGGCTCCTGTTCCGGCGCGGGTCGGGTCGCCGCCGACCACCAGGCACACCTCGACAGGCACCTGCTCGCGGGCCGCCGCGGCCACCGGCGCGGTCGCCGCGTCGACGACGAGGGCCGTGGCCGCGCTGTTGTCCAGGATCCAGGCGACCTCGGCCCCGACCAGGCGGAAGTTCACCGGCACCGCGATCGCCCCAGCCCAAATGGCCCCGAGCAACGCCGTGACGTGCTCGACGTGGTTGAGCATCAGTGTCGCGACCCGGTCACCCGGCCTGACCCCGCGCCGGGTCAACGCCGAGGCCACCCGCGACGCCCGGTCGGCCAGCTCGCTCCAGGTGACGGTCCGCCCGTCGAACCGCAGGGCGGCCTGGTCGGGCACCTGCTGGGCGTGCCGGACGAGCTGCGTCACCCAGGTATAGGCCCGCGCCGCCGCCAGCGCCGGGTCCGGCGCCCACCGCTCGTCGCCCGAGCCCGCGTCCGCCGCGAAGGACCGACCGGTCGTCGCCACCATCGCCGTGGCCTCCCGTCCGCCGCGCCAGGTGTGGCGCCCATCACACAGGCTCCACGATCGCACGCGAGACGCGCCAGCGTCCGCCGTCCCGGTCCTTTCGGACCGGGCGTCAGAGCCCGAGCCGGGCGCGGACCTCCGGGCGGCGCAGGGGCGGGACTGTGGCGGGTGGCTGGCGCCGGGCCGGCAGCGCCTTCAGCAGCCGGTGGATTGACGCCGTTACCTCGGCCGCCGCCGTGTCGAACGCCTCGGCCGCGCCCGGTGGTGGCTGCCGCAGACCGCTGACCTTGCGGACGAACTGCAACGCCGCCGCGGCGATCTCCTCGTCGGTCGCCGGCGGTTCCAGCCCGCGCAGCTCCGTGATGTTCCTGCACATAAGCCCACGGTAGGCCCGGCCACCGACAGCCCAGGCCGGGCGCCTCACCCGCCGCGCGGCGACGCCGGGTCGACCGGCGGGAAGACGTCGAGGAACGCGGCGCCGGTGGCGGCCGGGTCGTTGAAGTACTCGCGACCGCCGAGCAGGGCGAACAGCGGGACGGGCAGCTGGACGGCCGCGCGACGCAGCCTGGCGGGCGCGGACCGGCCGGTGAGCTGGGAGGCGTGGACGGCGAGCGAGGCGCGTTTCGCTCGGGCGTGGCGACGGACGTCGACCCGGTAAGCGATCTCCCGGCGCGGCGTGAACATCGGCGGGTTCGGCGAGTAGGCCGGGTCTGGTTCGCTGGCCGGCGGCCCAACCGGCTGCCGACCCGAGGCCGCGCCGCGGGGCCGGGCCGGTCGCAGGGATGCGCCGAGCCGGCCGAGGCGCATGGCCCGCTCGACGGGCTCGCGGGGGAGGGTCGCCTCCAGCACCCGCACGCCGCCGGCCAGCGTGGCCGCGCGGGCACCGACCTGGTGGACGCGGACATGGTCGCGATGCCCGTAGCCGCCCTGGGCGTCGTAGCTGATCAGGACCTCGGCCGCCTCGGCCCGCAGCAGGGCGGCCAGCTTCCCGGCCGCCTCGTCGAGGTCGACCCGGGCGAACCGCCGCCGGTCTGCCGGGTCCGGGTAGAGCAGCGGCCCGTGCCCGCTGTCGGCGTAGCCCAGGTACTCGACCCGCGCGACGCCCAGCACCGTGGCGCTCGCGGCGAGCTCCGCCAGCCGAGCCCCGGCCGCCGGCCCATCGCCCATGTCCCCGTCCGTGGCGACCACGATGATCACGCGGTGGCCGGCCGCGGCCAGCAGGGCCAGCGTTCCTCCGGTCCAGAGCGCCTCGTCGTCCGGATGGGCGTGGAACGAGACCACCGTCGCCATGGCGCCGATCCTGCCAGGCGGCCGGGCCCGTCCGGCCGCCGGCCGGGTGGTGTCAGGGCTCCGGCCGGGTGGTGTCAGGGCTTACGGGCGATCGCGGACCAGAGCGGCATCGGGGTCGTGTCGGCGCCGGGTTCGGGCCGCCACTGGGAGGTCGACACCACTCCGGGCTCCAGGATCTCCAGGCCGTCCAGGAAACCGGTGACCTCCGCGCGGGTCCGCCAGAAGACCTTGATGGGGGAGTTGTCGAGCTGCTCGGCGACCCCCTCGTGCTCCGAGCGCAGGTCGAGCGTGATGTGGGTGAGGGCGACGTAGCTGCCGGACGGCACGGCGTCGACCAGCGCGCGGACGAGCTGACCGGGCTTGTCGCCGTCGGAGATGGAGTGCAGGATCGCGATCAGCATGATCGCGACCGGCTGGCTGAGGTCGAGGGTCGCCGCGGCGGCCTCGATGATCTTCTCGGGCTCGCGCGCGTCGGCCTGCAGGTAGGCGGTCGTGCCGGCGACGCTGGCGGTCAGCAGCGCCCTGGCATGGACCAGAACGATCGGGTCGTTGTCGACGTAAACGACGCGGCTCTCGGGCGCGACCCGCTGGGCAACCTCGTGGGTGTTGTCCGAGGACGGAAGCCCGGTGCCGATGTCGAGGAACTGCCGGATGCCAGCCTCGCCGGCCAGGAAGGTCACCGCACGGCGCAGGAACGCCCGGTTCGCCCGGACGCTGAGGCGGACGGCAGGATCGGCGGCCAGCACCCGTTCGGCCAGCGCCCGGTCGGCGGCGAAGTTGTTCTTGCCGCCGAGCCAGTAGTCGTACACCCGGGCGATGTGCGGAATCTCCGTGCTCAGCCCGTCCGGTGCCTGCCGTTCCTCTGCCACTGTCCGCCCACCCCGTCGGTCGGTGCCTGCCTGACCCGGTACACCTGGTCACCCACGCGTACCGGGTCACATTCGCAGAGCACCGGGCAAGCGGGAACAGACCTACTCCTCTCCGACAGGGGAAAGGTTGTCGTAACGCTGGTGCGCGAACGGGATGACGTCCTCCTGCGGCAGACGGCGCACGATCGCGCCTGTCTGGAGGCTGGAGCGCTCGGCGATCTCGATGCCGACGAGGCGCCGGACCGGCAGATCCGCGACCGGGTCGAACCGGGACTCGCGCAGGATGACCTCGCCGTCGACCTTGAACAGTGCGCGGGTCTTCTCCCGGCGCTGGACGTGCACCAGCCCGGGGTCGTCGTCGAAGCCCTTGCCGTCGGGGGCCGGCTGGAACTTCAGGTAGAAGCTGGTCCGGACCCGGTCGGCGGGTAGCGGCAGCTCCTCGACGAGTATCCCGGCGATCTCGACATAGGTGACGCCAAGCCGGGTGAACGAGCCGGTCAGCCGGCTGCCGACCGCGAGGCCGCCGGAAAGGTCCAGGCGGACGTCGGCGATCTTCTTCGGTTCGCCGAACGTCTCCCGACCGCCGACGACGGACTGTTCGGTCGACATCGGCATCGTCAGCGCGTAGTCGCCGGCGATCCCGTCGTGAGTCGCGCCCACGGCGAACGTGCCGGCGCCGAACGGCGGCAGGTCGCGGATGTCGACCCGCGCGATCGTCACTCGGACGTGCTCGGGGACGGAGGCCACGAGCGGCGGGGGTAAGACGGCCGCGACGAGGGCGGGGTCGGTCTCGTAGATCGCGACCAGCGAGGTCGCCCAGGTGTCGACGGAGGTCGCCTCGACCTCACGGTTGCGCAGCTGCTCGGGGGTACGGGCGCCATATCGGATGCGGGTCGCCACGGCGTCTCCTCCTGGGGAGCGTGATGGTCCTGGGAACGGAACGGGGTGGATCAGCTCGCGGGGGCGCCGTAGCCGATCAGGGCTGGGCACTTCTCCGCCTCCGCCGGCAGGGACGCGGGCTTCAGCGGCTCGGCGATCTCGGCGACGGTCGGGCCGAACCGGTCGGCGACCGGCCGCAGCGCGTCGAGGTCGAAGCCGTACGTCGCGGCGGCGTTCGTCGCCAGCATCCGCTCGACGTCGACCGGGTCGACGCCCGCGAACGCGGCCCGCAGCGCCTCCCGCGAGAACGGGTGGCTGCCCTCCCGGTGCGGGTAGTCGCTGCCCCACATGATCTTGCCGAAGCCGACCCGGCTGGCGGCCGGCAGCTCGTGGCCCCGGATGAAGCTCGCGCCGATCGACACCTGGCGGGCGAAGAACTCGCTCGGCTTCAGCGACATCCGCCCGACGAGCTGCTGGCCCCAGATGGCCTCCTGCGAGCCGGACCGGTCGGTCCCCATCCGGTCGAAGAAGTAGTCGAGCCGGGCCAGCTCCTCCGGGATCCAGGCGGTGCCCTGCTCGGCCAGGATCAGCCGTAGTCCCGGATGCCGCTCGAACACCCCGCCGACCAGCAGGTGGGAGAACGCCCGGTGGGCCCACCAGGTGACCTCCAGCAGGAGGATCACCTTGTCCTCGGCGCGCTCGCCGGCCGGCGGGGCGGCCGAGCCGGCGTGGTGGTTGACCGGCAGGTCCAACTCGGCGCAGACCGCCCACAGCGGCTCGTAGTACTCGGGGTCGTAGAGCGCCGGCACCCCCGACCCGGGCGGGGCCCCCGGCAGCAGCACCCCGCCGGTCAGCCCGTTCTCCTTGGCCCACCGCACCTCGGCGACCGCCGCGGCCACGTCGTGCAGCATGATCTGGGCGATCCCGGCGCGCCGGCCAGGCGCGGCCGCGCAGAAGTCGGCCAGCCACCGGTTGTGTGCCCGCAGGCCGGCCCAGCGCCGGTCCAGGTCGCCGGAGTTCGGCGCCGGCGGCTGCTCCACCAGGGAGCTGTTCGGGTAGAACGGCGGCACGGTGTTCGGGTAGATCACCTCGGCGACGATGCCGTCGGCCTCCAGGTCGGCCAGCCGCCGCGACGAGTCCCAGTTTCGCGGGCCCAGGTCGCCTTCCAGGTCCGAGTACGGGTTGACGTAGTCGCGGGACCAGGCGTCGAAGTCGTCGAGGTAACGCTTCTCCAGGTAGGGGCGGTAGTCGAGAATGCTGCCGCCGCCGTGGCAGTCGGCGGAGATGACGACGTACCGGTCGTCGGGCGCTGGACCGTTCCCGCTCATTCGGCGACCCCCATCGGCAGGTCGTCGCCGGTCAGCCAGTGCCGGCCCGCGGATTTCGCGCGGGCCCAGCTGGCGATATTGGCGTCGTCGTCGTTCTGGCCGAGGCTTTCCGGGGTGACCGCGAGCCGGTCGGCGATGGGCCGCAGCTCGTCGAGGTCGAACCCGAAGACCTCGGCCGCGGCCGCGCCGAGCATGCGGCGGGTCTCGTCGACCGGCACGTCGTGGAAGGTCTTCCTCAGCCATTCGCGCGATCGAGGCCAGGTGCCCTCGGGGTGCGGGAAGTCGTTTCCCCAGAGCATGTTGTCGACGCCGATCTCGTAGCGCATCCCGATCTCGCGCCGCTTTGTGTTCGACGAGCAGATGAAGATGTTCCGGTCGAAGTAGTCGCTCGGGGCCATCGTCAGGTCGCCGAGGGAGCCGAGCTTCTCCGCGCCCTTCGAACCGAGGTACAGCCGGTCCCAGAACCACAGCAGGTTCGCCACCCACCAGCAGCCCGCCTCGGCGACGCCGAACCGCAGCCGGGGGAATCGTTCGAACACGCCCGACCAGAGCAGGAACCACATCGGGCGGGCCGGCCACCAGGTCACCTCGGTGACGTAAATGCCGAGGTGGTCGCCGTAGCTCTCCTTGTCCGCCGGGCCGGAATGGGTGAGCACCGGCAGCTCCAGGTCCTGGCACAGCTCCCAGACCGGGTCGTAGCGCCGGTCGTGGTACGGGGCCTGGTTCATCCACATCGCCGGGATCATCACCGCCCGCAGGCCCGACTCGTAGGCCCGGCGGATCTCGGCCAGCACGTCGTCCAGCGGCGCGGTGATCTGCACCAGCGCGACCCCGCGGCGGCGTTGTGGCGAGTCGGCGCACAGCTCTGAGAGCCAGCGGTTGTGCGCCCGGGCACCGGCCAGGCCGAGTACCGGGTCGAGGTCACCGGAAAGCCCGAGCCCGGTGCCGAACGGCGCGCAGGTGCGGCTTTCGACGGCGTCCGCGTCCGGGAAGATGATCTCGGCGCAGATACCGTCGGCGTCCATCTCCTTGTTGCGCCGCTCCGCCTCCCAGCCGCCCTCCAGCCGCTCCGCGTTCTCGGTGAACCATTTCTGCGCGAACTTCTCGTCGGTCACGCCCCTGCGGCGGATTTCCTCGACCGCGGCCGGTCGGCCGGCGAGGAACTCGTCGAACGCCGGGTGGAACTCCTTCTCCAGATAGTCCCGGTACTGCTCGGTGGGTAATCCCGCGTGGGAGTCGGACGAGATGACGACGTACGCGCTGGTGTCTGGCGTGCTTTCGGGGTTGGGCATGGGGATGTCCCTCCGGCTCGGCCGGCCGCATCGGCGTGACGACGGGCCCTGTCCGCCGCCCGATCAGGGAACCTCTTTGCACCAGGCATGTCAATATTCGCACTATGCAAAAGACGCGGCTAGAGTGCGGACCATGTCGTCCCGTCCGTCGCCGCAGACCGACCGGGTCGTCGCGGTCGTGGAAATGCTCGCCGGCGCCGCGGGTGGGCTGAGCCAGTCGGAGATCGCGCGGCGGCTCGGCGCGACGCCGGCGACCTGCTACCCGACACTCGCCGCCCTGGAACGCGCCGGCTGGCTGCGACGCCACCCGACCCGGCGCACCTACGCGCTGGGCCCCGGCCTGATCGCCGCCGGCCAGGCCGCCGCCGCGGGCACCGACGCGCTCGCCGCCGGGCGGGCGCTGATGGCCGACCTGCACCGCCGCCTCGGCCTGTCCGTCGTCGCCCTCGTCCCGGCCGCCGAGTACGCGACCGTCGCGCACCTCGTCGTCGACCCACACGGCCCGCGCCCGGTCGCGACGCTGCGGGTCGGCGACCGCATCCCGTTCCACCCGCCGCTCGGCGCCACCTTCATGGCCTGGCAGCCGGACGCCGTCGTCGACGCCTGGCTGGACCGGGCCGCGCACGACGATGCAGGGCAGGACGACGCCGACCGCGCGCAGTACCGCGACGAGATCCTTCCGGTCATCCGGGCCTGCGGCTACTCCGTCGAGCTCGCGGCTTCTCTTGACGAGCGCATCCGCCGCCAGGTCGGCGCCGCGGCCGCCGCCAACCTGCGCGCCCAGCTCCCCGCCCTCCTCCGGGACCTGGCCGCCCACCTCCCGCACCCCACCGACTTCGTCGCCGGCGACCTGGATCCAGCCGCCACCTACCGTGTCGACTCCGTGTCGGCCCCCGTGTTCGACGCCCACGGCGAGGTCACCCTGCTCCTGTCGCTGCGCGGCTTCGCGGCTGACATCACCGGCGCCGAGGCCGACCGCGTCGGCGCCGCCCTGCGTGCCGCCACCACAGCCCTCACCGCCGACATCGCCGGCCGGGCGCCCGCCGCGCAGCCGGTCTGAGCCGCGGGGGCGTCATCCGACCCCCGACCCGGGCTCCCGGGCTCGCCTGCGCAGATGATCCCCATCTGGTACTGTCTGACCAGACAGGGTCTTAGTCGACACGGTCTGACCCGGCAGGTTCCGAGTCGTGGACGGCGCCTGCGGACCGTGAATGGGAAACAGTTTGTCCCGTACCGATGAACTGGGGGATGGCGATGACTGGCTCTGACCGGCTCGGGCGGCGCTCTGGGCCGGACGCGAGATGGCGGATCCGGTGTGCCGCCGCACTGTTGCGCGAGGCGGTCCCTGACCTTCCATGCTCCGATGCGCAGAACAAATGTGGCATTGCCGGTCGGATGCCGTCGGCGTTCCTTGATGAACTGCTAACCGTTCTCGACGATCAAGGCCGTACCGGCGGCGAATCTGATTGTCAGATTACACTCGCTCTCATGAGAACGATGACGGCCACTGAGGCTTCGCGAAGGTTCTCCGACCTGCTTGACGCAGTCGAAGCCGGTGAGACCATCACGATCACGCGTGGGAACCGTCGGATCGCCGAGATCGGGCCGGCGCGTCGCCGGACCGGGGCAGATCTGCGGGCTGCCCTCGCGGGTACCACCCCTCCGGACGACGCGTTTGAAGAGACCATCGCCGCGGCGGTCGACTCACTCCTACCTTATGAAGGTGATCCATGGGCCGGCGCCTGATCCTCGATACGAACCTGCTGGTCGCCTTCGAGCGGGGAACTGTCGATCAGTTCGCATGGGACGATGACGAAGTAGCGGTCGCCGCAGTCACGGTGGCGGAATATCGGGTCGGCATCGAGCTGGCCGACAGTGCAGAACGGGCGGCGCACCGGTCCCGGTCGTTGGCGGCCATTACATCGGCTCTGGACGTGCTTGCCTACACGAACGGCACCGCCGCGCATCACGCACGGCTGATGGCCTGGTCGCGCAAGAGTGGCCGACCGCGGGGGAAACATGACCTGATCGTTGCCGCGCACGCTGCCGAGACTGGCCGAACCATCGTCAGCTGGGACGCAAAGGCCCGATTTGCCGACCTCCCGGGGGTGAACGCCGCCGAATCGTAGATTCATGCGTTCCCGGAAGCGAAGCGCCCGGAGGTCCTACCCAGGCGGCGAGTGACGTCAGCGGGGGCCAATCGAGTGCGTGGCCCGCGGGCCGGACGCCCGCGTCGGGTCCGCGCCCGTCAACCTGACCAGGCCTTTGGTGTCGCCCAGGTCGCAGACGGCGTAGAGGGCGAAAGTTCGGTTGCCGGCGGTGCGCTGAGCCCAGCCGAGGACGTCCGCGACGTCGGTGTCGGTGATCTCGAACTCGGTGGCGGTCGGCGCGGCGTTCGAGTGCGCGGGTCGGGTCCAGAAGTGGACGCGGTACGACGGCTGGTCGATCTCCCAGCCGACGTCCCGGACGTCGATACGGCGCACTCGCACGATCCGCAGGCTAACGGCGAATGTCGCCCGATCCGCCCAACCGCGCGGTGTCGGGCAGGGCGAGCCCCTCGGGCGGGCGTGCGCACAGCAGGGCCCACGCCGCGAGCGTGTTCACGTCCTGGATGGTCCCCGCGGCGAGAAGCTCCGCCCATTCGTCGAATCCGACGTGCCGGGCGACCAGGTCCTGTTCCTCGACCAACAGCTCGCGCGGCCCCGCGGACAGCTCGGACGCGACCCAGACCTGGCACCCCTGCGTGGAGTACCCATAGGCCGCGAAGAGCCGCCCGACGTGGTCGAGACGCCCCGCACGCAGCCCGGTCTCCTCGCGCAGCTCCGCCGCCGCCAGCTCGCGTGGGTCGACGTCCGGCTGGTCCTCCCAGGATCCCTGCGGGAACTCCCAGAACCGGCCACCGACCGGATAGCGGTACTGCTCCACCAGCCACAGCCCGTCGACGTCCACGGGCACAACCAGCGCGAAGTCGGGCTTTTCGACGACGCCGTAGCTGCCCGAGCTGCCGTCGGCGCGGACGATCGCGTCCTCGCGCACCCGCATCCACCGGTTCTCGTACACGACCCGGCTGCCCCGAACCTCGATCGTCACCGCACCACCCCGACGCTCGCCCTCCGGTCAGACCCTAGCGCCGGTCCCAATACGGTTGGCTACGGTCGCGCCAGCTCATGATTGCGTTCCGACGCTCGCGGGGTTGTAGCTGGGGGCATCTGTACGGAAGACGCAAATAGGGGAAGAGACGCCAGTCCCTTCCCCGCTGTCGATCAGCGCGCTGAGGGGCTGCCGGCGTCGAGTGATCGCTGGCTGAGTATGAAAACGCGGCGGGGACCAACCAGTTCCCCTGCCCAGTCAGTGATCAAGGCGGTCTCACGCCCCAATGAGGCGCCTTGATCACTGACTGCGCAGACAAAACGGCGCGCGATACCCCAATTCCTCCCTTTTGTCCCTGCGCAGTTCTCGATCAAGATGCAGTGGATTGCCCAGCCGAGCCGGATGATCGGCGTCTGCGCAGGCAAGTCCGAGCGGGGGCGCCTGACCGGGCCCCGCGGCGCCAGGAGGTTGGCGGCGCCGCAGTGACGGGCAGGCTGGAGGGATGAACTGTGCGTGGCGTGGGCTGAGGCCCGGCGGATGGGAGGCATAGCGCCGGGCCGTGATCCGCCGTCCACACCGGCGCGGGCAGCAGCGCCACGGGGCACGGCGCGGACCGTACTGCTCCCTGAGACCGTGCTGCTCCACGAGACGGAGCGCACCCGGATCTCCCGCCTCGTCCTCCCGACAGGACCGGTGATCCGCAAGGAGCCGCTCGGGCCGGACGCGCCGGGGCGGCTGCGGCATGAGCGGGAGATCCTCGACCGCCTGGCCGGCCTGCCGGGGATCTCGCAGCTGGCGCGGGACGGCTCTCAGGCGCCGCCGGACGCGATCCTGTTGGTGGACGTCGGCGGGGCTCCACTGTCCGAACGGACCCTGCCGCTGGACCCGGCCGAGCTGCTCACGCTGGCCGAGCGGCTGGCTCAGACCCTGGCGGGGATGCACCGCAGGGGAGTGGTGCACCGGGACGTGAACCCGACGAACGTCATCGTGACGACGGACCCGAGCACCGCGAGGCGACGTACCGCGGATGGCCTCGCCGCCGGAGACACGCCTTACCTGATCGACTTCGCGCTCGCGGGGGTCGTCGAGGCCTCCGAGGTCCGGTCAGCTCCGCCGATGTTCTCGGGGCACCGCGAGATCGTCGGCACCGTGCCGTATCTGGCGCCGGAGCTGACCGGCCGGACCGGGCGCCCGGTCGACCAGCGGGCCGACCTGTACGCCCTCGGCGCGACGCTGTACGAGCTGGCGACCGGCGCCCCGCCGTTCGGCTCAGGCGACCCGGTGCGCGTCCTGCACGACCATCGCACTCGGGCGCCTACGCCGCCGTCGGCGCTGAACCCGAAGGTGTCGCCCGAGCTGTCCGGCATTCTCCTGCACCTGCTGGAGAAGGAGCCCGACGACCGGTACCAGAGCGCGGACGGGCTGGAGCACGATCTGGCCGAGCTGCGCAGTGGCGGCCGGGTGGCTCGTCCGGGCCGGCATGACGTCCCGGCGCGGCCACTGACGCCGTCCCGCCTGGTCGGGCGCGACGAGGAGATCGGCGACCTGCGTCAGGCGTTCGACGACGTCATGGCGGGCCGGTGCAGCGGGGTGCTGCTCAGTGGCGTCTCCGGCGTCGGCAAGACGTCGTTGGCCGACGAGCTGCGCCCGATCGTCGCCGCGCACGGCGGCTGGTTCGTCGCCGGCAAGTTCGACCAGTACCGCCGAGACCAGGAGTACGACGGTGTGCGCAACGCGTTCCGGGGGCTGAGCCGGCTGCTGCTGGCCGAGCCCGAGGCCGCGTTGACGCAGCTGCGGGACCGGCTGCTGACCCGGCTGGGCGCCACCGCCGGGCTCGCCGCCGCCGTCGTGCCCGAGCTGGGCGCCCTGCTGAGCGTGCGCGCGCAGGCAGGCGACCCGATGACCACGCAGGCACGCGCGGAGGGCTGCGCCCTCGGGGTCCTGCGCGCCGTGGCGCGCCTGGACCGGCCGCTGGTGTTCTTCGTCGACGACCTGCAGTGGGCCGGCCGGACACCGCTGGGCCTGGTCGACCAGGTGTTCAGCGGCGCGGAGACGATCGAGGGACTGCTGCTGGTCTGTGCCTACCGAGAGGACGCCCTGGACCCGCCGCATCCGCTGACGCCGTTGCTGGCCGCCTGGGAGGCGCAGCGGGTGCGACCGCGGCGGCTGCGGCTGGGCGGGCTGGCGCCGGCCGGCCAGGCCGCGATGCTGACCGACCTGCTGAACCTGCCGCCGGCGTCCGCCGTCGAGCTGGCCCAGCTCGTCGCGACGTCCACTCGCGGCAACCCCTACGCCACGGTCGAGCTGATCAACGCGCTGCGCCACGACGGGATGCTGTCCGCGGACGACGGAACCTGGCGGTGGGATCGGGCCGCGCTACGCCGCCGCCGCTCGGAGCTGTTCGACGTCGACGCGCTGCTGACCGCTCACGTCGCGACGCTGCCCCCCGCCACTCGCGAGCTGCTGGTGGCGATGGCCTGCCTTGCCGGCGAGATGCGACTTGACCTGCTGGCGGTCGCGGTCGGCCTGCCGCCCGACGACGTCCGCCGGAGGCTCGCCCCCGCGCTGGCCGGCGGCCTGGTGGTGCCAGCGGCCGAGGACAGAAAGAGCGTCCGCTTCTACCACGACCGGGTGCGCGAGTCGGTGCTCGGCGGCGTGTCCGGGCCTGCGCGGCGCGACACGGAGCTCGCGCTGGCCAGGCGGCTGGCCCGCCGGCCCGAGTTCGTCGACGCGGCGGCGCAGCAGTACCTGCGGGTGGCCGACGCGGTGCACGAAGCCGACGAGCGACGGAGGATGGGTGAGCTGTTCCGGCAGGCGGCCGTCGAGGCGGTCGTGTTGGGCGACTACCTGCTGGCCGAACGGTTCCTGACCGCCGCGGTGCCGCTGGCCGACCCGGCCGACGTGGAGGGCCTGATCGGGCTGCGCACCGAGCGGCACGCCGCCCTGTACTGCCAGGGCCGGCTGGAGGAGGCCGACGCCGAGTTCCAGGCGATCTGCCGGCTCAGCGCCTGTCCGGCCCAGCGCTCGGCCGCCACCGCCGTGCAGGTCATGAGCCTCACCAACCGCAGCCGCGGCCGGGAGGCGATGTCCCTCGGGCTCGGCCAGCTGCGTCGCCTCGGCGTGGCCGTCCCGGATCCCGCCCACCTCGACGAGGAGATCGACCGCGGGTTCGCCGAGATCTACCGCTGGATCGACCAGACCGACGAGTCCGCCGACGTGCGCGGGTCGGGCGACGGCGACGACGCGTGGCAGCGCGCGGTCGGGATCGTCAACCGGCTGATGCCCACGGCCTTCTTCTACGACCAGCCGATGATGGTCTGGCTGGCCGTGAACGTACTGCGGATCTGGGCGCGGGACGGGCCGGACCCGAGGCTGCTGGTACCAGCCGGCCACATCGCCGGGGCGCTGATCACGCGTCGAGCTGACTACGAGACCGCCGGCCGGGTGATGCGACGGATTCTCGACGTCGCGCGGGCCGGTGCCGACGAGGCGGAAGGCTGGGAGGCGGAGCTCTGGGACGCCCGTTTCCTCTACGCCGTGAGCGCCGGGCACTGGTTCGACGCGCTGGAGGACAACCTGGCCGAGGCTCGGCGGGTGCTGGCGGGCCTGATCCGGGTCGGGCACCTGCAGAACGCCTGCTGGAACTACTTCGGGCTGCTTTACAACCTGCTGGACTGCGCGCCGGCACTCGAGGACTTCGCGGCGCAGGTCGACGAGGCCCTCGCCCTCGCCGCGCGGACGGGCAACCCCCACGCCGAGGAGACGTTCCAGTCGTGCCGGCAGCTGGCCAGCGTGCTGCGCGGCGAGGTCGCCGAGTCGACGGTCGACGAGCTGACCCGGGAGACCCTGCTGGCGGGCAACCCGCAGGCCGTCGCCCACATGCACATCGCCCGGGCGATCGCCGCCGCCATCCTCGACCAGCCCGCCGACCTGGCCCGGCACACCGCGGCGGCGCTCCCGTTCTGCTCCACCACCGGGTCCAACTACTCGATGGCGATCGCCCGGGTGCTGCGTGCCCTGGCGCTGGCGGCGCGGGCCAGGGCGACGGAGGCCGGCGAGCGGGACGCCGCGCTGGTGGAGCTCGCGGACCTGGTGGCCTGGCTGACCGCCCGGGCCGCCGACGCGCCGGCCAACTTCCAGCACCTGCTGCGCCTGGTCGAGGCGGAGCGGGCCTGGGCCGGGGGCGACTTCCAGCAGGCCGCGTACACGTTCGACCTGGCCCAGCATGACAGCCAGGCGCGGTGCCGACCCTGGCACCAGGCCCTGATCCTCGAACGCTCCGCGCGGTTCTACCTGGCCCACGGCATGTACGAGGCGGGCCGATCGCTGCTCGCCGCCGCCCGGCACCGCTACGGGCAGTGGGGCGCGACCGCGAAGGCCAGCCAGCTCGACTGGGTGAACCCGACGCTGTGCCCCGAGCCGGCCGGTGCGCAGCTGGCCGGCGGGCCGGACGAGGAGGTGATGGGCCGGCGCTCCACCCTCGCGACGGGCACCATCGACCTGCTCGGCGTCGTCGCCGCCTCCCAGGCGCTCAGCTCCGAGACCGGCATCGCGGGCCTGCGGGCCCGGGTCGAGCGCATCCTGTCGGAGATGACCGGCGCGACCGGCGTCCACCTGCTGCTGCGCGACGAGGACCGGCACCGCTGGTCGGTGCCGGACGGCGCCGGCACCGTGGTCCCACTGGAGGCGGCCGGCCGGCGCGGCCTGGTCCCGTCCTCGGTCGTCCGGTACGCCGAGCGGACCCACGAGCCGGTCGCCGTCGCCGACGCCACCCAGGACGACCGGTTCCGCCGCGACCCCTACTTCGCCGGCCTCGACCGCTGCTCCCTGTCCGCGGTGCCGATCCTCATCCGCGGCGAGCTGCGGGCCATGCTGCTGCTGGAGAACCGGATGATCCGCGGCGCGTTCTCGACCGAGCGCCTGGAGGGGATCATGCTGATCGCCGGCCAGCTGACGGTCTCGCTGGACAACGCGCTCGTCTACGCGTCGCTGGAGCGCAAGGTGACCGAACGGACCCGCCAGCTCGCCGCCGCCAACCAGCGGCTCGAACAGCTCTCGGTCACCGACCCGCTGACCGGCCTGGCCAACCGCCGCCGGCTGGAGGACGTCCTCGGCTCCGAATGGGGCCGGTCCGAGCAGCAGCGCACCCCGCTGGGCCTCGCCATGATCGACGTCGATCACTTCAAGGGCTACAACGACCGCTTCGGCCACACCGCCGGGGACCGGTGCCTGCAGCGAGTGGCCGCCTGCCTGCTGGCGAACGTGCGCGACACCGAGCTGGCCGCCCGCTATGGCGGCGAGGAGTTCGCGATCGTGATGCCGGACGCGGACCGGGACACCGCGACCCGGCTGGCCGGGCGGCTGTGCCACGCCGTCGCAGAGCTCGCCGAGCCGCACCCGTCGGCCCAGGAGGCCATCGTCACCGTGAGCGTCGGAGCCGCGTCCGTCGTCCCGGGCCCCGACGGCTCGGTGGCGAAGCTCGTCGACCTCGCCGACGCGGCCCTCTACCAGGCCAAGCGGGACGGCCGGGGCCGCGTCAGCGTGGCGGATCCGTGACCGCCGGGCGGCGTCAGAGCCCGAGGTGGCGGGCGATGAGCATCTTCTGGACCTCGGAGGTGCCCTCGCCGATCTCCAGGATCTTCGCGTCGCGCCAGTGCCTGGCGACCGGATACTCGTTCATGAACCCGTAGCCGCCGAAGATCTGCGTCGCCTCGCGCGCGTTCGTGACGGCGGCCTCCGAGGAGAACAGCTTCGCGATCGCGGCCTCCTTCTTGAACGGCAGGCCGGCGAGCATCCGGGCGGCGGCGTCGTAGTAGGCCGTCCTGGCGACGTGCGCCCGCGCCTCCATCTCGGCGATCTTGAACTGGATCGCCTGGTACTTCCCGATCGGGACGCCGAACGCCTCGCGCTCCTTGGCGTACTTCACCGACTCGTCGACGCACGCCTGCGCGAGGCCGACCGACAGGGCCGAGATCGCGATCCGGCCCTCGTCCAGGATGCGCAGGAAGTTCGCGTAGCCGCGTCCCTCCTCGCCGAGCAGGTTCGCCGCCGGCACCCGCGCGTCGACGAAGCTCAGTGGGTGGGTGTCCGAGGCGTGCCAGCCGACCTTCGAGTACGGCGGCTCGGCGGTGAAGCCGGGCGTCGGCACCGGGACGATGATCGTGGAGATCGCCGGCTTGCCGGCCGCCGAACGGCCCGTGACGGCGGTGACGGTGACGACCTTGGTGATGTCGGTGCCCGAGTTGGTGATGAACGCCTTCGAGCCGTTGATCACCCACTCGTCGCCGTCGAGCTTCGCCGTGGTCCGCGTCCCGCCCGCGTCCGAGCCCGCGCCCGGCTCGGTCAGCCCGAACGCGCCGAGCGCCTTGCCGCTGGCCAGCAGTGGCAGCCACTCCTTGCGCTGCTCCTCGGAGCCGAACCGGTAGATCGGCATCGCGCCGAGCCCGACCCCGGCCTCCAGCGTGATCGCGACCGACGAGTCGGCCCGGGCCAGCTCCTCGATCGCCAGGCACAGCAGGAAGTAGTCACCGCCCTGGCCGCCCCACTCCTCGGGGAACGGCAGCCCGAACAGCCCGAGGTCGGCCATCTGGTCGATGACCGCGTAGGGGAACGTCTTCGTCTCGTCGTGATGGGCGGCGACCGGCGCGACGACCTCCCGAGCGAACTCCTCGACGGTCCTGCGCAGCGCCTCCTGCTCGTCCGTGAGCCGGGTGTCAGGCATCGGTCCGCTCCTCCGTGCTTTTCGGCAGTGCTTGTCGGTGAGTGCTTGTCGGTGGTGTCGCGCCGTTCTCGGGCGGTCAGTTCTCGGCTGGTCAGGTCGCGTCGGCGGCCGGCTCGACGACGGCGAGCAGCGCGTCCAGGGCGACCCGGGCGCCGACGGCGACCAGCACGTCCTTCACCAGTCCGGCGACCGGTGCCGTGATCGCGTGCTCCATCTTCATCGCCTCCACGACCGCGAGCCGCTGGCCGGCGGCGACGGAGTCCCCGGCCGCGACGTCGACCGCGATCACGGTGCCTGGCATCGGGCTGCGCGCCTGCCCGTCGCCGGCCGCGGCCGCCACGGAGCCCGGCTCGCGGACCCACTCGCCGAGCGGCCAGGCGGCGCCGCCGGCACCGCCCCACAGCGCGCCGTCCGGGCCGTCGGCGAGCCGCCAGCGCGACGTGACGCCGTCCAGGGTGACGAGCAGCTCGGTACCGGCGGGGCCCTCGACGCGGCTGGCGGCCGCGGCGATCGGCGCCCGCCCGTCGATCCGCACCGCCGCCGCCGCGGGTGTGCCCCGTACCTCGACGCGGGGCCGGGCGCCGGCACCCAGGTCGAGTGTCCAGCGCAGCCAGGTGTCCTCGCCGACCCGCCAGCCGGACGGCACGTCCCACGGGTCGACGACCGGACCGGCCGGCTCCAGCCGCAGCAGCTGGGCCAGCGCGTAGACGGCGAGCGCGTCCGCCGTCGGCCCGACCCCGCCGCCTTCGGCCGCGCTTGCCTGGGTCGAGGTGTCTTGGGTCGAGGTTCCTTGGGCCGAGGTGTTCTCGGCCGAGCCCTGCGGCGCCGGGGCGGCCGTCAGCTCGGCGAGATGACGCTCCACCAGGCCGGTGTCCAGCCGGCCGGCGCGCACGTCCCGGTTCGCGAGCAGCGTCCGCAGGAAGCCGATGTTCGTCGTGACGCCGAGCAGCACGGTGTGCGCGAGCGCCGCGTCCAGGCGGCGCAGCGCGCCGGCCCGCTCCGGGGCCCAGGCGATCACCTTCGACAGCATCGGGTCGTAGTCCGAGCCGACGACCGTGCCGGCGGCGACGCCCGAGTCGACCCGGACCCCCTCACCCGCCGGCTCGGTCAGGGCGAGGATCTCGCCGCCGGTCGGCAGGAAGCCGCGGCCCGGGTCCTCCGCGTAGACGCGGGCCTCGACCGCGTGCCCGGTCAGCGTCACGTCCTGCTGGCGTACCCGCAGCGGCTCGCCGGCGGCGACCCGCAGCTGCTCGGCGACCAGGTCGAGGCCGGTGACGAGCTCGGTCACCGGGTGCTCGACCTGCAGGCGGGTGTTCATCTCCAGGAAGTAGAAGGTCTCCGGCTCGTCGCCCGCGACGATGAACTCGACGGTCCCGGCGCCGACGTAGCCGACCGCGGCCGCCGCGGTGACGGCGGCCTGGCCGATCCGCTCCCGCACGGCCGCGCCGTCGGGGAGCGCCGTGAGCAGCGCCGACGGCGCCTCTTCGATGATCTTCTGGTGGCGTCGCTGCAACGAGCACTCGCGCTCACCGAGGTGGATGACGTTGCCGTGGGCGTCGGCGAGGACCTGGACCTCGATGTGGCGCGGACTGTCGACGTAGCGCTCCAGGAAGAGCGTGTCGTCGCCGAACGCGTTGGCGGCCTCCCGGCGGGCCGAGGCCACCGCGTCGGCCATCTCGGCCGCCACGCGCACGATCCGCATGCCCTTGCCGCCGCCACCGGCGGACGGCTTGAGCAGCACCGGGAACCCGATCTCCTCGGCCGCCTCGGCCAGCGCCGCCGCGTCCAGGCCGGGCTCGGCCCGGCCGGGCACGACCGGCACCCCGGCCGCCACCATCGCCTTCTTTGCGGTGATCTTGTCGCCCATCACCTCGACGGCGTGCGCCGGCGGCCCGACGAAGACGATCCCCTGCTCGGCGCAGGCCGCCGCGAACGCCGCGTTCTCCGACAGGAAGCCGTAGCCGGGGTGGATCGCCTGCGCCCCCGTCGCCCAGGCGGCGGCGAGCACGGCGGTCGTGTTCAGGTACGACTCGCGGGCGGGCGCCGGCCCGATCCGGACCGCGACGTCCGCCTCCCGAACGTGCCGGGCGCCGGCGTCCGCGTCCGAGTAGACCGCGACCGACCGGATTCCCAGCTCCCGCAGGGTCCGGATGACCCGGACGGCGATCTCCCCCCGGTTCGCGACGAGCACGGTGTCGAACATCGAGTGCGTTTCTCCTCCTGCTTACTTCCGGCTGCTTACATTCGGAAGACGCCGTAGCCACGATCTTCGATCGGGGCGTTGGCGGCGACGGAAAGGGCGAGCCCGACGACGGTCCGGGTGTCGGCCGGGTCGATGACGCCGTCGTCCCAGAGCCGGGCGGTCGAGTGGTATGGGCTGCCCTGGGCGTCGTACTGCTCGCGGATCGGCCGGCGGAACGACTCCTCGGCGTCCACCGGCCAGTCCTGGCCCTTCGCCTCCAACTGGTCACGGCGGATCGTGGCCAGCACGGCCGCGGCCTGGTCGCCGCCCATCACCGAGATCCGGGCGTTCGGCCACATCCACAGGAACCGGGGCGAGTACGCCCGCCCGCACATCGAGTAGTTGCCCGCGCCGAACGAACCGCCGATCACCACGGTGAACTTCGAGACCCGGGCACAGGCGACGGCCATCACCATCTTCGCCCCGTGCTTGGCGATCCCGCCGGCCTCGTACTCCCGGCCGACCATGAACCCGGTGATGTTCTGCAGGAACAGCAGTGGAATCGACCGGGCGTCGCACAGTTCGATGAAGTGCGCACCCTTGAGCGCGGACTCGGAGAACAGCACCCCGTTGTTCGCGATGATCCCGACCGGATGCCCGTGGATGTGGGCCGTCCCGCAGACGAGCGTCGAGCCGTACTCCGCCTTGAACTCCGCGAACCGACTCCCGTCGACCAGCCTCGCGATCACCTCGCGGACGTCATACGGGATCTTCGCGTCGGTCGGCACGGCGGCGTAGAGCGTCTCCGGGTCGACGGCCGGCGGCTCGGTCGGGACGACGTCCCACGGCCGGGCCGCGCGCGGCCCAAGGGCGCCGACGATCTGGCGGACGATCCGCAGCGCGTCCGCGTCGTCCTCGGCCAGATGGTCGGTCACACCGGACGTCCGTGAGTGCAGCAGGCCGCCACCCAGCTCCTCGGCGGAGACGACCTCGCCGGTCGCGGCCTTCACCAGCGGCGGGCCGCCGAGGAAGATCGTGCCCTGGTCGCGGACGATCACGGCCTCGTCGCTCATCGCCGGTACGTACGCGCCGCCGGCCGTGCACGAGCCGAGCACGGCCGCGATCTGCGGGATGTCGCGGCGCGACATGGTCGCCTGGTTGAAGAAGATCCGGCCGAAGTGCTCCCGGTCCGGGAAGACGTCGTCCTGCAGCGGCAGGAAGGCCCCGCCCGAGTCGACCAGGTAGACGCAGGGCAGCCGGTTGTGCAGGGCCACCTCCTGCGCGCGCAGGTGCTTCTTGACCGTCATCGGGTAGTACGTGCCGCCCTTGACGGTGGCGTCGTTGGCGACGATCACGCACTCCCGGCCGGCGACCCGCCCGATCCCGGTGATGATCCCGGCCCCCGGCGCGTCACCGTCGTACATCCCGTCGGCGGCGAGCGGCGACAGCTCCAGGAACGGGCTGCCCCGGTCGAGCAGCCCGTCGACCCGGTCGCGGGGGAGCAGCTTGCCGCGCTCGACATGCCGGCGCACAGCCGACTCCGGGCCGCTACGCGCCCCGTCGAGCTTGGCTCGCAGCTGGGCGACCAGCTCCGCATGCCGGGCCGCGTTCGCCTTGCCCTCCGCCGAGTCCGCGTCGACGCTGCTCGTGAGCACCGTCCCAGCCGCCGGCCCAAACGGGTGAGACAGGTTAGTGGCCGCTAACATGCGGCCAGGTTAGCGCCCATTAACCACCCGCGCCAGTGCTGCGAGCCGCAAGCGCCTACGTCACACCACCTCCCGCCCCTGCCAAGATCGCGCGCGAGCCCCGCGGGGCGAGGCTTCCGGCGACCTCCGCGAGCCGCGGCCCCTCGCAGGTCGCGGCCGCGAGCGCGATGGGGCAGCTCACCGGTCGGGAGTAGCGAGGATCTTGAAGAGCATGTTGTTGACGTCGGTCAGCGTCTGGACATCGACGTGGCGTTCACAGGTGGTCAGGGAGGCCTTGAGGACAAAGGTCACGAGACCCATCACCGCCCACAGGTCCTCACCGAGGGACACGCAGAACCCTTCGGCGGTCGCGTTTCCCACAACCAGCGCGACGAGCACAGTCGGCTCGTCGGCGATCTCGTTGTAGACGGTGGAACTGATGACCAACACCCGCTGCGAGGTCGGCCCCCCGCTCGTCGCCCAGATCTCACCCCGTCGCGGTGGCGTCACTCGGCGGGGACCGCGACGTTCGGGAGCCCCGCGTCGGCGAGTGCGCGCTGGTTGGTCGCGGCGAAGGCAAGAGCGGAGGCCGACACCGATGGGTCGGCTCGCACCCAGGCGCCGTGGGCCGCGCAGCGTCGCCGCATGTCCTCGGCGTCCAAAACGCCTTCGATCCAGGCGTTCATCGAGGTCTGCGCGGATTCCGAATACCGCTTCACGGTCTCGTAGGCCTCGTCTGACAGCCGGAGCGTGATCACGCGAGCCATGCGCCGCATGCTAGCACTCATTGACAGCATGACCCGCCTGCAAGGGCCGGGAGGTTGTCGAGAGATGGGTGGCGATGGCGCTTGAGCTGTCTGAGTGGGCAGTGTCATAGCCATCGGTCTATGAGGGCCGGCTGAGTTCGGCGCCGGGGCCGAGGGTTGGCCGGGTACCGTTGAAGAACCGCGAGTGTGCGTCAAGCCGCCAGCGGTGTTGAGACAGGGAGATCTTCAGTGCGGGTTGTCAGGGTGGAGCGCCGACCGCTGTAGCCGGGCCGTCCTGCGTGGGTGGCCCGGCGGCGACGTCTGGCGACGCGTCGGGTGACGACGCGCGCAGTCCGGTGGCCACCCTCGAAGCGTCGTCCGTCGATGGCGCCTCACCGCAACGATGGAGTCTCCTCCCATGCCCGCTCAGGCTTCTATTTCCCGCGTTGACCTCCTTTCGCGCACGTTCATCCGGACGCTGCGCGAAGACCCGGCGGACGCGGAGACCGCCAACCACCGGCTGCTGGTGCGCGGCGGTTATGTCCGCAAGGCTGCCTCCGGGATCTACAGCTACCTGCCGCTCGGGCTTCGGGTGCTGCGCCGGATCGAGGCGGTCGTGCGGCAGGAGATGGCCGCCGCCGGCTGCCAGGAGCTGCTCATGCCGGCGCTGATGCCCCGCGAGCTGTGGGAACGCAGCGGCCGGTGGGCCGACTACGGCGACCTGATGTTCCGCGTGATCGACCGCAAGGGCACGGAGTTCTGCCTCGGCCCGACGCACGAGGAGCTGGTTACCAGCCTGGTCGCGAACGAGCTCGGCGGTCACCGGGACCTGCCGTTGCGCGTCTTCCAGATCCAGACGAAATACCGGGACGAGCTGCGACCCCGGTCCGGGCTGGTCCGTTCCCGGGATTTCGTCATGAAGGACGCGTACACCTTCCACGCCGACGAGGATTCGCTGCGCGAGACCTATCGGGAGATGTACGCCGCCTACGAAAGGGTCTTCACCCGGTGCGGCCTTCGGTTCCGGGCCGTCGAGGCGCAGGCGGGCGAGATGGGCGGTGGCCGCAACCAGGAGTTCATGGCGCCGACCGAGATAGGCGAGGACCTCGTCGCGTTCGCCCCGAATGGCACGTACGCGGCCAACCTGGAGACGGCCTCGGCTGCTGTGCCGACGCCGGTCGAGCCCGGCACCCAGCCGCTCACCCGGGTCCACACGCCCGGTGCGCAGACCGTCGACGATGTCGCCGCGTTTCTGGGAACGCCGCCCGGCCAGGTCCTCAAATGCCTGTTGTACAAGGTTCCCGCGGCTCGGGGCAGTGAGGCGGCTAAGGGCAGCGAGGTCTTGGCCGTGCTGTGCCCCGGCGACCGGGAGGTCAACGAGCTGAAGCTGACCCGGGTGCTCGGAGCGACGCCGGCCCTGCTGGACGCGGCCGACTTCGAAGCACACCTGGGCCTGGTACGTGGGTATGTCGGGCCGCACGGCCTCGCGTCACGGGTCAGCCGGATTCTCGCGGACCATCATGTCGCGGCCGGGCGGGACTGGACCATCGGCGCGAACGAGCCCGGCTACCACCTCACCGGCGCCAACCTGGGCCGGGACTTCGAGGCGGACCTGGTCGCCGACGTGGTCAACGTCCGCGCCGGTGACCCGTCGCCGGACGGCTCTGGTCCGCTGACGCTTGAGCGAGCGGTCGAGATCGGTCATATCTTCCAGCTCGGCGCGAGATATTCGGTGCCGCTGGGGGCGACGTTCCTCGACGCGACCGGTGTCGAGCGCCCGGCGCTGATGGGCTGCTACGGGATCGGGATCAGCCGGTTGATGTCCGTCGTGATCGAGCAGCACCACGACGAGCACGGCATCCGCTGGCCGGCGGAGCTCGCGCCCTATGACGTCCAGGTGATCCCGCTCGGCCGCAGGATCGACGAGGACTCGGTCCGCTCCGTCGCGGACACGCTTGCCGGGGTCGGTCTGGAGGTGCTCGTGGACGACCGGTCCGGCGCGTCGGCCGGCGTCAAGTTCGCCGACGCGGACCTCGTCGGCGCCCCGTTCCAGGTCGTCCTCGGCCGCCGCGCCGCCGAGGGCATCGCCGAGCTACGCACCCGCGACCGCTCCACCGCCACCGAGGTCGCCCTGGCCGAGCTGACCAACGTCATCGACGAAATCCGAACCGCGAGCTGAACCATCCCGGCGGCATTCGGGACCGCCGGTGGTGGGCGAACCCGCGACGGTCTAGCGCCGCCTTCCGCGTGGCCTTGATCGCGGTTTGGGCCCTGGGGTGGTCGTGACGAGGACGTTTCCACGACCGCCCCAGGGCCCAAACGGCGATCAAGGCCCGGCGCGGCGGCGCGGCGGCGCGGCGGCGCGGCGGCGCGCGCGGCGATCCGGCCAGATGGTCCTGGCCGGCTGGTCAGCTGTTGCGGGGGAAGCGGTTTGGGTCGGCGCGGCCCGGGTTCGCGAGGGCGGTGATGGTGCAGGAGCCGAGCAGGCCGGCGGCGTCGTGGATCGTCGCCCGGCCGAAGGAGATGCCGTCGGCGCCGAACTGGTCCTCGGCGAGAACCCCGAGGAACTCCCCGACGGGCTCCCGGACCAGCGTCAGCGTCCAGTCGGTGTTGATGTGCTGGATGCCGCCGGTGCCCTGATGGGTCATCGGGCTGGTCATGTCGGCCAGCATCGCGGCCCGGACCACCCCGGTCATCGGCCGGTCCTCGACGATCAGGCTCAGCTCCCGCACCCACATGCCGCCGCGCTGGACGATCCGGTGCGGGCCGAGCGGGGTGTCGGGTGGCACCACGCCGGGCAGCATCGGCCGGCCGTCGATCCGGGGGTTGATCGGGTTCGGGTTCGGGTTCGGGGAGGCGGGGTCGGGCGCCTGCCAGACGCCACGGTCGGGCTGCCAGATCTCCCCAGGCGGGTTGGACCCCGGCCGCAGGAAGACGGCGGTCGCCCGGCCGAACAGGGACCCGTCGTGCTCAAGCAGCACGTCAGCCACGCGGATCCGCCCGCCCTCGCGGACCGCGCGGGTCGTGAGGGACACCGGCGCGAACGGGAGGGTGCGGAACATGTCGCAGGTCAGCCGGGCCAGCCGGTAGCCCGGTCGCGCCTGCTCCCGCTCGACGACGTGCGCCACCAGGCCGCCGAGGATCCGGCCGCTGATCGAGTTCGGCGCCCAGACGCCGGCGGCGACGTCGTTCGGCAGGTAGGTGCCGTCGTCGGCGGCCCGGAAATAGGCCGTCCGAGCGGCCGGCGGGGCGGCCGATGGCAGGGGAGTGGGCTCTGTGGTCGTCATGGCGTGCGCTCCACGCTAGTTGAGGCCAGGCCGGCGGGCGGAGGACAGCGGTCGCCGTGAGACGCGGCTCATTCACCGGTCCAGACGGGAGCGCGCTTCTCGGTGAACGCGAGGGAGCCCTCGATCGCGTCCTTCGAGCGCATGGCCGCCTCGAAGATCGGTGCCTGCAGCTCGACCCACCGGTCGGTCGGCCAGTCCGCCGAGGCGGTGACGATCGCCTTGGTGCGTTCGACCGCCTTGGGAGCGTTGGCCGCGATCTCGGTGGCCAGTGCCTTCGCGGCCTCCAGCGCTCCGCCTGGCGGCGTGAGTGTGTTGACCAGCCCGTACCGGTGCGCGTCCACGGCGGAGAGGAAACCCCCGGTGAGACAGAGCTGCACCGCGACGTTGTACGGGATGCGCCGCGGCAGCCGGTAGAGGCCGCCGCCGCCGGCGATGAGCCCGCGTTTCGGCTCCGGCAGGCCGAACGACGCGTCGTCGGCCGCGGTGATCAGGTCGCAGGCGAGCGCGATCTCGAAGCCACCGGCCAGCGCGTAGCCCTCGACGGCGGCGATCACCGGCTTGCGCGGCGGCTCGCCGGTGATCCCGGCCAGGCCCTTGGGCAGCATCGGGCTCTCGCCGCGGACGAACGCGCGCAGATCCATGCCCGAGCAGAACGTCCCGCCCGCGCCGGTGAGGACCGCGACGGTCAGATCGGCGCGGGCGTCGAACTCGTCGAGTGCCGCCCCGACACCCACGCTGAGCGCCCGGGTGATCGCGTTCCTGGCCCGCGGCCGGTTGAACGTGATCGTCATGATCCCGCCACCGGTCTCGACGAGCACCTCGTCGGACATTCCCCTCCTCATCGGGGTTGGCGGGCACGGTCGGGTTGGCGGGCACGGTAGGGCTGGCAGGTCGGTGCCGGCCGGCTCAGCACGCGCACTTCCGTCGTACCGCCGGCCTGCCGCTCGCCGCAACCAGTTGGCCCGCTACGAGTCGATTCGGACCGATTCGCGCTGGTCAACGTTGCGGAGGGTAGTACTCCGGTTCTCTAGCCCCGGGAGATTTCGCGAGAGTACGGTGCAGATTAGTTACCAAGGATCAACAATCAACCGGCCGGGGCTCCCGCACCAGCGGGCGCCCGCCGGCGCGGGGCGCGCCGGAGCCAGGGCAGGGCTCGGGGGCGAGCCGGGCCAGGCGGCCGGTCCGCCGTGACCGCCCGGAGGACCGGATGACCTCGCTGACCCAGCCACCGAGTGTGGAGCTGCCGCCGGTCGAACGGCTGCGGCCGGGCCTGTGGAGCATCCCGGTACCGCTGCCGTCCCTCGGTCTGCGCCACGTCTTCGTCTACCTGTTCGAGACCGACAACGGTGGCTACATCGTCGACGCCGGCTGGGACACGGAGGAGGCCTACGACGCACTGAGCGCCGGCCTCGCGCTCGCCGGCTACCGGGTCAGCGACATCCGCGGCGTCCTGGCGACGCACATGCACCACGACCACTACGGCCTGGCCGACCGGGTGCGGACCGAGTCCGGCGCCTGGGTCGCGCTGCACCCGGCCGACGAGGCAGCGCTGCGGTTCTTCACCGGCGAGCCGGCCGACCTGCTCGCCGGCATGAACCGGCTGCTCACCCGGGGTGGCGTCCCCGCCGCCGACATCGCCGCGATGACCGCGGCCCTGCCGCCCCGGTCCGCCATCGCCAAGCCCGCGCTGCCGGACGTGCTGATCGAGGACGGCGAGCGCCCGGACGTCCCGGGCTGGGACCTGCGCGCCATCTGGACGCCCGGTCACTCGCCCGGCCACCTGTGCTTCTGGGAGCCGGCCAACCGGCTGCTGCTCGCCGGCGACCACGTGCTGCCCCGGATCACGCCGAACATCCCGTTCGCCGCGGCCGAGAGCGCCGACCCGCTGGGTGACTTCCTGCGTTCGCTGGACAAGGTCGAGCAGTACCCGGCCGACGAGGTGCTGCCGGCGCACGAGTACCGCATCCCGGACCTGTCCCGGCGGCTCGCTGAGCTGCGTGGCCACCACGAGCAGCGGTTCCGTGAGATCGTGACGGCGATCCGCGGCGGAGCGGTCACGGCCTGGGAGATCTGCCAGCGGATGACCTGGTCACGCCCGTGGCACGAGGTCGAGGGATTCATGAAGCGCGCCGCGCTGGCCGAGGGTATGGCTCACCTGCGCGCACTGCAGAAGCGTGGCGTCCTGCGCGAGCTCGACGGTGAGCCGCCCAGCTGGCAGCTGGTCGGCGAATGAGCGAGCGCCGAGCCGCCGGCTAGAACTATGTTCTAGCTCGACAAGCCGGGAGGTCTGGTCATGGCGATCGCCATCAGCGAGGAGCACCGCGAGCTGGCCCGCACGACGCGGGCGTTCCTCACGTCGCACGAGGCACGCGCCGCCGGTCGCGCGTTACTCGAAGCGGACGACGAGCCGTTGCCCGCGTTCTGGAAGCCGTTCGCCGACCTGGGGCTGCTCGGCGTCCACCTGCCGGAGGAGCACGGCGGTGGCGGGGCCGGGCTGAACGAGCTGGTCGTCGTCGTCGAGGAGCTCGGCCGGGCCGTCGCGCCCGGGCCGTTCGTGCCCACCGTCGCCGCCTCGGCCGTCCTCGCGGCCGCCGGCTCGCCCGACCAGCTGGCCCGCCTGCTGCCCGGCCTCGCCGCCGGCGACACCACCGCGGCCGTCGGCCTGCTCGGCGACCTCGCCCTCGCCGGCGGGACCGTCTCCGGCGACGCGGGCGTGGTGCTCGGCGGCGGGCTCGCGTCGCTGTTCGTCCTGGTCGCGGGGGAGGACGTCGTCGTCGTGCCGGCGACCGCCACCGGCCTGACCGTCACAGTCCCGCAGGCCCTGGACCCGGGCCGCCGTTCCGCTCGCCTGACCCTCGACGGCGTCACCCCGACGGAGGTCCTCCCCGGGGCCGCCGCGACCGCGCTCGCGCTGGCTCGGGTGGTCTACGGCGCGGAGGCCGTCGGCGGCGCGCTGGAGACGGCCGAGGTCGCCACCGCCTACGCCAAGGTCCGCGAGCAGTTCGGCCGGCCGATCGGCTCGTTCCAGGCGATCAAGCACCACCTGGCGAACATGCTGGTGGCCGCCGAGCTCGCGACCGCCGCGGTGTGGGACGCCGCTCGCGCCGCCACCGACGGCGCGAGCGCGCAGGAGCTGTCGCTGGCCGCCGCGAGCGCCGCGGCCCTCGCGCTGCCCGCGTTCGCCGGCAACGCCTCGCTCAGCACCCAGGTCCACGGCGGCATCGGCTTCACCTGGGAGCACGACGCCCATCTGCTGCTACGCCGCGCGACGACGCTGACGGCGGTGCTCGGCCCGCGCGCCGCGGCCGCCGACCTGACCAGGCTGTCCGCCGCCGGCGGCGTCCGGGCCGCGTCGCTGGACCTGCCGGACGAGGTCGAGGCCGCCCGCGCCGGGGTCCGCGCGCTGGCCCAGGAGCTCGCCGCGCTGCCAGAGCAGGAGCAGCTCGAACGGCTCATCGACACCGGCTACGTCCAGCCGCACTGGCCGAAGCCGTGGGGCATCGAGGCGCCGGCCGGCCTGCAGCTCGTCATCGACGAGGAGTTCGCCGCGGCGGGCGTGCGACGCCCGAACTACGGCATCACCAGCTGGAACATCCTCACCCTCGTCCAGCACGGCACCCCCGACCAGATCTCCCGGTACGTCCGCAGGGCGCTGACCCGGGAGGAGATCTGGTGCCAGCTGTTCTCCGAGCCCGCCGCCGGCTCCGACGCGGCCGCCGTGCGCACCCGAGCCGAGAAGGTGGACGGCGGCTGGGTCATCAACGGCCAGAAGGTCTGGACCAGCGGTGCCCAGTACTGCCGGCGCGGCCTGGCGACCGTGCGCACCGACTTCTCCGCCGCCAAGCACGCCGGCGTCACCGTGATGATCATCGACATGAGCGCCCCCGGCGTCGAGGTCCGCCCGCTGCGCCAGACCACCGGCGACAGCGGCTTCAACGAGGTCTTCCTGACCGACGTGTTCGTGCCGGACGCGGACGTCGTCGGCGAGCCCAACCAGGGCTGGAAGGTCGCCCGCGCCACCCTCGGCAACGAGCGGGTCAGCATCGGCGGCGGGGTCGGCGCGCCCGCGCCCGGCGACCCCATCGAGCTCTACAAGGCCCAGCCCGACGCGTTCCCCGGCGCGGCGGAGTGGGTGGGACAGTTCCTCGCCACCGGCCTCGCGCTGCGCCAGCTCAACCTTCGCTCCGCGGTGCGGGCCGTGTCCGGCGGCGAGCCGGGCCCGGAGGGCAACATCACCAAGCTGGCCCTGGCCGAGCACATCGGTGATGCCGCCTACCTCGCCCTCGCGTTCGCCGGGCCGGACGCCGCGTTCCTGGAAGGCCCCGGCACGATGGCCGGCCGCTCGGCGCTGTCCTGGCGCGCCATGACGATCGCCGGCGGCACGTCCGAGATCACCCGTAACCAGATCGCCGAACGCATCCTCGGCCTGCCCCGCGACCCGCTGCTGAAGTAGGCACGCCCCCCGCCGGCGCCGCGGCCGGTGCCCCCCCCGCCCCCGCCCCCGGCGGGCGGGGGGGGGCGGGGGGGGGGGGGGGGGGCGCCGACGGTCGGCGGCGCCGCGGCGAGGCCGCCAGATCGACGGGCGAACAGATGGCACTGCCGGGCGACAACGA
>NZ_JADWYX010000276.1 GCF_016786355.1 Frankia sp. AgB1.9 | reverse complement strand
GTATCAGGTTGACGTCGGCGAACTCCTGCTGGCCTTCGCGGACGCGCTGCTCGGGGCTTTCGGGTCCCAGGTCGTCGACCGAGCGGACCGGCCACGGCGGGGCCTGCTCGCCCCGTTCGGCATGGAGGCGGTGCCACTGGGTGCGGACGGTCGTTTCCAGCTGGCTGGCTTTCGGCCAGCCGCAGTAGACCGCGAAGTGCAGCGTGACCTCGTTGAGCTGTTCGACGGTCAGGTCACGGCTGCGGAGCGCGGCGTAGACATGGTCGTCGATCGGCTTGGTCGCGTCGGCTGCCGCGACGCAGGCCAGTGCGACCAGACGCCGGTCGCGGATGCTCAGGCCGGGACGATTCCAGATCTGTCCGAACAGGAACTCCCGACTGGCCGCCTCGAACGGGGAGTCGCCCGTGGGCGGGTCGACGGTCATCACGGTCCGGTAGATCTCGTCTGTCGTCACGGGAGGTCCTTTCGACGGCCGCGCTCGAGGTCCATGGCGTCGAGCGCGGCGTGGGCGACGGTGATCAGCAGTGGAGTGGGCGGGGTGAGGACGTCAGCGAGGATGCCGACGTCCTTCGTGAGAAGCGGCCCGGCGCTGGATGCCAACGCCGACAGTCCGTATCCCAGAGCGGCGACCAGCTCGGCGGCGTAGCTGCGTCCGCTGCCGTGGGCGAGGACGGCGGCGAGGGACGCGGGGTCGAGGCCGTGGTCGCGCCCGACCGCGTGCGCATCGGCCGCCAGCGCGAGGGTCGCGGCGAACAGCGCGTTGTTCAGGAGCTTCGCGGCCTGCCCGGCACCGAGCGGACCAAGGTGGATCAGGGGATACGCGAACGTGTCAAGGATTGGCCGGGCGCGGTCGAGCGTTTCGGCGTCTCCGCCGACCATGACGAGCAGCTGTCCGGCGGCGGCCCGCGCTCCGCCGCCGCTGACGGGGGCGTCGAGGACGTGTAGGTGCGGAAAGTCGTCGTCCAGACGGCGGCAGGTGTCGGGGTGGGTCGTGCTGTGGACCATGACTATGCCGCCGGCCGGCATGGCGGCGAGTGCCCCGTCGGGGCCGCGAAGCACGTCGTCGACGCCGCGATCGTCCACGACACA
>NZ_JADWYX010000275.1 GCF_016786355.1 Frankia sp. AgB1.9 | reverse complement strand
GCGATCCACTGGCAGTTGTCGGCGCCGGCCACGATGTTCTCGCGGTCGTTGATGTCGAGCTTGTGGCTGCCGTAGAGGCCAAGGGCAGTGAAGTCACGGATACCGGAGAGGGCCGTCAGGAGCGAGGCCGAGGTCGGGTTCGTTCCGGCGGCCTTGAGGCCCTGGACGAGCAGGCCGACCGAGATGTACCCGTTGTACATGCCGTAGGCGGGGACGCCGTTGACGCCCGCGCTCTTCAGGTCGGCCGCGAACGACTTGGTCGCGGGCGTCCCCATCTCCATCAGCTCGTAGCCGGAGAGGAAGTAGACGTTCTGGGCCGCGGCGAGCGCGCCCGGACCGGCCTGGAGCAGGTCACCGCCGTAGCCGGTGGGCAGCAGCGCGGCCTTCAGGTTGACGCCCTGGTCACGCAGGCCCTTGATGATTCCGAACGCCGTGTCCGGGTCCATCTGCATGACGATTCCGTCGACCTTGGCGTTCTTCATCGCGAGCACGATCGGCGCGACGTCGGAGCCGAGGGTGACCTTCGCGTTCAGGTAGCCGACCTTGATCCCAGCAGCCTCGGCCGAGGCCGCGGCGGCGGCGCCGGACTCGGAGGCGATCGGGAGGGAGTAGGCGGCGACGCCGAGGTTGGTGACGCCCTGCATCTTGAAGAACTTGCCCATGGTCGTCGCGACCTTGGTGGTCTGGAGCGCGCCGAAGATCGAGTACATGTTCTTCGACGTGATCCACTCGGGACCGTCCTCGGCGGCGCCGATGACCGGCACGTTGTGCGCGGTCAGGTAGGGCGCGGCCGCGAACAAAAGAGAGGAGTTGGCGAGGACCGCGAAGACGTGGTCCTGCGTGACGAACTTCTGCGCGACCGCAAGCGCGGTCGCCGGGTTCGTCGCGGTGTCACCGACGATGTACTTGATCGTGTACCCGTTGCGGGACGCGTAGTACGTCCCGGCCTTGACGCCTTCGACAACAGACTTGTTGCCGGAGGCCGCGGCACCGGTCATGTCGGCAATGACACCGACAGTGATCGTCTTGTTCGTGGCCGCACCGGTCGCACCGGCGGTGGAACCGCCCGAGCTCGACGAGCCACAGCCTGC
>NZ_JADWYX010000274.1 GCF_016786355.1 Frankia sp. AgB1.9 | reverse complement strand
GCCGTGCTGACCATCGCGGTCAGCACGGCCGCGGCGGCCGCCACCCACTGCCGGCCGAACGGCGACTGCTCCGTCGACGCCGTCAAGCTCAGCCTCACCGGCGTCCAGCTCGGCCAGGCCGTCGTCGCCGTCCTCGCGGCGACGGCCGTCAGCGCCGAGTACGGCACGGGCATGATCCGGGTGACGCTGACAGCGGTTCCCGGCCGGCTCACGCTGCTGGCGGCGAAGGCCGTCACGATTACAGCTCCCGTGCTGGTCGGCGGGGGCGTCGCGGTCCTCGGATCGCTGCTGGCCGGGCGGCTGTTGCTCCCCGCCCACGGCCTCACCCCGGCCCGGGGGTTCCCGGTGCTGTCGCTCACCGACGGCCCGGTCCTGCGCGCCGCCGTCGGATCGGTCCTGTACCTGGGGCTGATCGGGCTACTCGCGTTGGGCATCGGCACGGCGGTCCGGGACACCGCGGCCTCGATCGGGATCACGCTCGGCCTGCTCTACCTCTTCCCGATCGTCGCCGCGTCCGTCAGCGACCCCTCGTGGCACCGGCACCTGAGCCAGCTCAGCCCGATGACCTCCGGTCTGACGATTCAGGCGACCCGCGACCTGTCCGCCCTGCCGATCGGTCCCTGGGCCGGCCTCGGGGTGCTGGCCGCCTGGGCGGCGGCAGCCCTCCTGGCCGGCGGTCTGGTGCTGCGGTTGCGCGACGCCTGACTGTCCATCGACGGCGCGCCCTGCCCCCGTCGCGCCGGTGGCCAATGCCGTCCGGCGCGGCGGGCAGCTGGGCCCGTCGCCCGGCTAGCCGGCGACCAGGAAGGAGACCTCGTCGCCCGCCACTAGAGGTGTCGTGACGTCGGTCACCGGGGCACCGTTCAGCGCCGCCGCTACCGTCCGGCCGACCGGCAGGCGAACGGCGTCGGCGGCTTCCCGGATCGTGGCCGCGGGCCCCAGCCGCGGCCCGCCGGGCAGGTCCGGGGCGCCGGGGGGGGGGGGGCCCCCCCCCCCCCCCCCGGGGGGGGGGGGGCGCGCCGGCCCACGACAAGGTCGCGCAGCCCGCGGATCGTCCGCTCGCCGGCCGCCGAGAGCAGTACCTCCGACGAGCGCAGCAGCAC
>NZ_JADWYX010000273.1 GCF_016786355.1 Frankia sp. AgB1.9 | reverse complement strand
CTAGTGGCGTGTCTCTGAAGTGTGTTGACGGTTGGCTTTCGTGAGGATCTGGTCGGCGGTCTTGGTCCAGGTGAAGGGGTGGGCGCGGTCGTTCCAGCCGTCGACGAAGGCGCGGATCTTGCGGGTGAGGTCGGTGACGGAGGTGAAGCTGCCGCGGCGGATGGCTTGTCGTTCGATGATCCCGAACCAGACCTCGACGAGGTTCATCCAGGACGCCGATGTCGGGGTGAAGTGGACGTGGATACGGGGGTTGGCGGCGAGCCAGTCGCGGACGTCGGTTTTCTTGTGGGTGGCGTAGTTGTCCATGATCAGGTGTAGTTCGTCGGTGGGGTAGGCGCGGGCGACCTGGCGCAGGAAGGTCAGGAACTCCTGGTGGCGGTGGCGGGGCTGGCAGCGGGTCGTGACCTTCCCGGTTGCCACGTCGAGCGCGGCGAACAGGGTGGTGGTCCCGTGGCGGACGTAGTCGTGGGTGCGCCGCTCGGGCAGGTTCGGTGCCAGGGGCAGCATCGGCGCGGTCCGGTCCAGTGCCTGGACCTGGGACTTCTCGTCGACGCAGAGAACGACGGCGTTCTGCGGCGGTTCGAGATAGAGCCCGACGACATCGGTGACCTTCGCGACGAGCTCCGGGTCGGTGGAGAACTTGAACGTCTCCGAGCGCCACGGCTGGATGCCGTACTCCTTCCACGCTCGGGCCACCGTGGCGTGATCGACCCGAAGATGTCCCGCCAGAAGCCGCGATGACCAGTGCGTCACCCCGAGCTTCTTCGGTGGCGCCTTCAGCGTCGCCGCGACGACCTCGCGCCGATCGACCGTGCGCGGTCGTCCCGGCCGCTCCCGGTCGTCCAACGCGGCCAGGCCGCCGTCCTCATACCGGCCCCGCCAGGCGATCACCGTCGGACGCGACACCCCGACCCGCTCGGCGATCTCCGTGTTGTTCACCCCGTCCGCGGCCAGCAGCACAATCCGTGCGCGCTGCGCCAGCCCCGCCCGCCCCGATGAAGCCCGAACCAGACCCTCCAACCGGTCACGATCACCGTCACGAAGCCCCAGAGGCGCTGCCCGCATAACCCGATTCTCACCGACACAACCGTCAAACCACTTCAGCGACACACCACTAG
>NZ_JADWYX010000032.1 GCF_016786355.1 Frankia sp. AgB1.9 | reverse complement strand
CCCCCCCCCCGCGCCCCCCCCGCCCCCGCGCGGCGCCGCCGCGGGGGCCGGGGGTCGGCCGGGCCGGGCGGGGGGGGCCCCGGCCGCCGATGCCGTGACGGGCTCGGCGGTGGTCGGCTTCACCGGCTGGGGTGTGACCGGGGTGGCCGGGCTGGGTGTGGCTGGGCGAGGGGTCGCGGGCGTGGCTGGCCGGGACGCGGCTGGCGGAGGCGGTGGTGTGGCCGGCCGGGCTGTCGCGGGCCGGGCCGTCGCGGCCCGTGGCGTCGCCGGCGGTGCGGACGGGGCGCGGCCGGGTGACGAGGTCGCTGGCCGCCTGGGCGGCGGGCCGGTCGGTCGGGGCGTCGTCCTGGTCTGGCTGGCCGCCGACGGGCGCCCTGGCGTCTCGCCGGCCAGGTCACGCAGCCGGGTCCGCACGCTGGTGAGCGTCGGGCGGTCCAGCTCCCGCTGGGACAGCATCCCGTCCAGGAGGGGACCGAGCCTGCCCGCGTGCCGGGGCGGCCGGATCAGGCCCTCGACGACTGAGGTCAGGATGTCCAGCGGGGTGGCGCCACCGAACGGCGGCTCGCCCTCGACGGCCGCGTACAGCGTGGCGCCGAGCCCCCAGACGTCGCACTCCGGTCCGCCCGGCTCGCCGTGCGCCCGCTCCGGCGCCAGGTAGGCGGGCGAGCCGACGACCTCGCCCGTCCTGGTCAGCCGCGGGTCGCCGTTGCTCACCGCGATCCCGAAGTCGGTGAGCCTGGCCTGCCCGTCCTGGGTGAGCAGGACGTTGCTGGGCTTGACGTCGCGGTGCACGACCCCGAGGCGGTGCGCCGCGTCCAGCGCGTAGGCCAGTGAGATCCCGATCTGGGCGACCTCGTCGACCGGCAGGCCGCCCTCGCGCTCGATCCTGGCCGACAGCGGCTCGCCCTCGACGAGCTCCATCACGATCCACGGCAGCTCGCCGTCGTCGATGACGTCCAGCACGCCGACCGCGCCCGGGTGATGGATCCGGCCGGCGGAACGCGCCTCGCGCAGCACCCGCTCCCGGGCGTCCGCGTTCGCGGCCGGGCTGCCGGTCGGCATCCGCACTTCCTTGACCGCCACGGTCCGCCGCATGATCTGGTCCGTGGCGCGGTGCACCACGCCCATGCCGCCGACGCCGATGACCGCCTCGAGCCGGTAGCGCCGGCCGACGACCGTTCCGGGGGCGTGCCCCGAGGAGCCCGCTGGCAGGCCAGATCCCATTGCTGACCGGCCTTCGCCTGCCATCTCGTGGTACCTCTCTCGTTCGTCCCCCGGCCAACGCCCGAGTGGGCCCGGTCCTGCATACCCACTCGGTCGAGCCCGATCACCGGCGCCCGGTGAGGTGTGCTCCCCGGCCGCGGCCGTACGCCGTCCTGATTGTCCGACTGTCGCGCACCGGGCGCGTCGGCGGATCGGCCGCTCGGATTGTCAGTCCCGTGCCCTAGCCTCGAACCGACGGCGACGGGGGATGGGGAGGTGGCGATGGCATCGCTGACGTTGGACCAGATCCGGCTCGCGCCGAAGGTGCTTCTGCACGATCATCTGGATGGCGGGCTGCGGCCGGCGACGGTGGTGGAGCTGGCCGACGAGTGCGGGTACACGGCGCTGCCGACGACCGACATCACCAAGCTCGGCGGCTGGTTCCGCGGTGGCGCCCATAGCGGCTCCCTCGTGCGCTACCTGGAGACATTCAGCCACACCGTCGCGGTGATGCAGACGCCCGAGGCACTGGCCCGGGTCGCCCGCGAGTGCGCCGAGGACCTGGCGGCCGACGGCATCGTCTACGCCGAGATCCGGTTCGCCCCCGAGCTGCACACCGAGAACGGGCTGTCGCTGGACGCGATCGTCGAGGCGGTGCTCGACGGGCTGCGCGCGGGCTCCGAGGGCACCGGCCTGCACGCCCGGGTGCTGTGCACGGCGATGCGCCACCAGGCCCGGTCGCTGGAGATCGCGGAGCTCGCGGTCCGCTGGCGCGACCAGGGGGTCGTCGGCTTCGACATCGCCGGTGCCGAGGCGGGCAACCCGCCCACCCGCCACCTCGACGCGTTCCAGTACATCCAGCGCGCCAACGGCCACTTCACGATCCACGCCGGCGAGGCGTTCGGCCTGCCCTCGATCTGGGAGGCCGTGCAGTGGTGCAACGCGGACCGCCTCGGCCACGGGGTCCGCATCGTCGATGACATCTCCGTCGACGTGGAGGGCCAGGCGTCGCTGGGTCCGCTGGCGAACTACGTCCGCGACACCCGGGTCCCGCTGGAGATGTGCCCGTCGTCGAACGTCCACACCGGCGCGGCCCGCAGCATCGCGACGCACCCGATCGGCCTGCTGCGCGACCTGCGCTTCCGCGTCACCGTGAACACCGACAACCGGCTGATGAGCGACGTCACCCTCTCCAGCGAGTTCGCGACGCTGGTGGAGACGTTCGGTTACGGCTGGTCGGACATCCGCTGGTTCACCCTCAACGCGATGAAGTCGGCGTTCCTCCCGTTCGACCAGCGCCTCGACCTGATCGACGACGTCATCAAGCCCGGCTTCGACACGCTGGCCGCGAGCGCGCCCGGTGCCTGACCGGCGCCGCGATACCCGCAAGTGGCTGACGGAAAGGTGACGCGATGACTGAGACGCTGCCGACGCCGGCGGTCGCCGACGGACTGGCGACGGGTTCGGGTGGGCCGCCCGGGCCCGGCGGGCCGGTGGCCGGGCCGGACGGGCTGATGCGATGCCCGTGGGGGGTGTCGACGCCCGACTACCTCGCGTACCACGACGAGGAGTGGGGGCGGCCGGTCCGGGACACCGTCGGGCTGTTCGAACGGCTCAGCCTGGAGGCGTTCCAGTCGGGCCTGTCGTGGCTGACGATCCTGCGCAAGCGCGAGGGGTTCCGGCGGGCGTTCGCGGGCTTCGACCCGGCCGCGGTCGCCGCGTTCGGCCCCGCCGACGCCGAGCGGCTGCTCACGGACGCCTCGATCGTCCGGAACCGTCGCAAGATCGAGGCCACGATCGTCAACGCCCGCGCGATCCTGGCGCTCGACGAGCCGCTGGAGGACGTGGTCTGGTCCTTCCAGCCGGACCTGGCCGCCCGCCCCGCGCCCCGCGCGCTGTCCGACCTCACCGCGACGACGCCGGAGTCCGTCGCCCTGTCGAAGGCGCTGCGCAAGCGTGGCCTCGTCTTCATCGGTCCGACCACGGCGTACGCGATGATGCAGGCCTGCGGGCTCGTCAACGACCACCTGGCCGACTGCGTCGCCCGTGAGGCCGTTGCTGGCCCGTCAGCCGGCTGAGTCGGAGCCGAAGCCCGCGTCGCGGGCCCGCACGACCGCCTCCGTGCGACTTCCGGCGCCGAGCTTCGCGAGGATCGTGGAGACCCGGTTGCGGACCGTCTTCTCGGAGAGGTGCAGCCGGGCGGCGAGCTGCCCGTTACCCAGCCCGTCCGCGAGCAGATCCAGCATTCGCGCCTCGGCCTCGGTCAACTGGGGGAACACGCGTGGCGACAGCCTGCCGACGGCGTGGCGCACCTTGTCCGCGATCCCGGGGCCGATGACGAGCTCGCCTCGCGTCACGGCCTCCAGCGCCCGCGCCACGTCCGTCTTCGATGACTCCTTGAGCAGGTAGCCGCGCGCGCCCGCCTGTAGCGCCGCCTGCAGCGAGGCGGTGTCCTCGCTCATCGTCAGCACGAGGACGGCGGTCTGGGGTGCCACCTCGCCGATGCGCGCGGTCGCCTCGATGCCGCTCAGGCCCGGCATGCGCAGATCCATGAACACCACATCGGGCGCGTGGCGCAGCGTCGCGGCCAGGGCCGCGTTGCCGTCCGCGGCCTCGGCCACGACCGTCGCGCCCAGCTCGACCAGCAGACCGCGCAACCCGTCGCGGAACAGCTCGTGGTCGTCGGCGATCACGATGCGCATGGGGGTCACGGCGTGCTCCCTTCCTCCAGTGGCAGCCGAGCCCGTACGAGGGTGCCGCCGCCATCGGCGCCATCGCTCGAACTGAGGACCTCCAACCGCCCGCCGACCTCGCTGGCTCGCTCGCGGATGCTGCGCAGGCCTATCCCCGCGACGGCGTCGCCGGCCAGGCCGGCGCCGTCGTCCGCTACCTCGACCACCAACCAGGGCGGCTCGGCGCGGACCCGCACCACGCAGGTGTCGCACCTTGAGTGGCGGACCGCGTTCGTTACCGCCTCCGCGACGATCCGGAACGCCGCCACCTCCGTCGCGGCCGGTAGCCCGAGCACGGCCAGGTCGGCTGGTGCATCCAGCGCCACGACGGGCGTGAAGGGCGCGATGACCTGCGCCAGCGCGACGGACAGGCCGCCCTCGTCAAGAGCCGGGGGCCGCAGGTCCTCCACGATGTGACGGATATCGCGAACCGTCGCTCGCAGGCGGTCCCGCACGAGGGCGGCGCGCTCCGCGGCCGGGTCCGACCGTTCTGCCAGGCCGTCGGCGATGCTGTCGAGCTGCATGGCCATCGCGGCCAGCTGGGGCCCGACGCCGTCGTGCAGGTCACGGCGCAGCCGGCGCCGTTCCTCCTCCCGCGCGGCGACGACGCGCTCCCTGCTGCGCCGAAGGTCGTGCTGGGTCGCCGCCGCGTCCAGCAGATCCCCGGCTCGCCTGGCGATGTCGGCGAACATCGCCCGTTCCGCCGCGGTGAACTGGTCGGCTCGGTGGCGGCGGCCCACCAGGAGCGTGCCGGCCACGCCTCCCGCGCGGGTCGGTGCGGGCAGCCGTTCCAGCCAGCCGACAGGTCGGCCCGACTCGATGGTCGTGAGTCGATCGTCCGCGCTCTCGACGGCCACGTAGGGCACCTTGAGCGCCTCCCGCACTCCGTCGGCGAGCTGCGAAAGGGCGTCCATCGGCCCGGTCGCGAGATCGAGCCGGCCGTGCAGGACCGCGAGGACCGCGTAGGGGTCACGGGTCACGCCGAACAGCACCCGGTCGACGAGCCGCTGTACCTGGTCGCGGGCCGCCGCGGCGACCAGCGCCGCTACGGCGAGAACCCCGTAGGCGACCCGCCTACCGGGGGCCAGCGCACCCGCGCCGGCTACGGCGCAGGCGTAGGCGATCAGCAGGAACGTGGTGAGCAGCCCGTAGACGAGCGTGCGGCTGAGCGCCGTGCCGATGTCGAACAGCCGGTGGCGGACCGCGCCGACCCCGATCGCGGCCACCAGCAGCACCATCCCCACGCCCATGCCGGCCGCCAGATCCTGTGGGCCCTGCAGGATCAAGCCGATCAGGCTCGCCCCGACCAGGCTGGCGACCCCGAGGACGAGCCACTGCAGTTTGGCCCGTTCCACGCCGCGCGACCGCCGCAGCCTGGTCAGCACCGCGGCGAGCCCGAGCAGCCCGCCGCCGAAGAGGACGGCCTCCGACGTGGCCAGGGTGACGTACCGCAGCCAGGGCGCCGATCGCAGGCCGTACGGATTCAGCAGCTCGCTCGACACGTCGAGCGGCGTCGGGCAGATCATCCGAGCGACCAGGTGACAGCCGATCACCACCGCCGTGGCGGCGACGGGCACGCGCCAGCGTCCGGAGGGCAACCGGCCGTCCGGAAACAGCGAGGGCACCAGGCCCCAGAGGGCCAGGTACGGCACGTATCCCCAGACCGCGAACCAGGTGGCGGCCCCCTGCCCCGGCAACCCGCTCCTACCGGGCAGCAGCGCGACGGCGGCGTACTGCGCGGCCAGCAGGTAGGGGCCGGTCAGGGCGGTCGTGAGAAGCAGCCAGCCGACCAGGTTGCGTGGCTGGTAGAGCAGCACCAGCGCCGCGACCGGCGGGAACGCGGCGGCGAGGACCAGGTCCGCCGGATCGAGCGCGACCGGCTGGTCGGTCCGCAGCGTGACGTACCGGTGCAGGAGAACCGCGCCGACCGCACAGCCGATCGACAGCGCCGCCAGGCCGACGACGACCACCGAGGACAGGACGACCCCAGCCGTGGTCGTGGCCGGCGCGGCAGCCGGCGCCGCGTCGGGCCCGGCGCCCGGTGTCGAGGGAACTGCCCGCATGCGTTCAGGATCGCGCCCCGCCAGCCGGGTGTCGCGTGGGTGTCGCCGACTCGGGGCGGCTGTCCCTCGAATGCGGGACGGCGGGCGGCCGACCGTGGTCCCACACGCCGGCGACATCCTGCCGCCGGCCGAGGGAGGGACAGCAGACATGGCAACGATGACAACCGCGCCGGGCGTTCACGAGACCGTCGCCGGGACACCGGCCCGGTCGCGGTGGACCTGGTTGGGTGTCGGCGCCGGAGTGCTCGGCATCGTCGCGACGATGTTCACGAGCCCGAACGTGGGCACCGACCACGTCGGCGCTGGGGCGCTCGAGAAGCTCTCCCGAGGGCAGCTCCAGCTTGGCGGTGCGCTCGGCTACCTTGCCGTGGCGGTCCTGCTGGTGCTGGCCGCGTCGTGGCGGTCGCGGGCGGTTCCGAACGGGCGAGGCGCCGTGGCCGCGCGGGTCGTGGCCGACGGCCTCACGGCGTCCGCCGCGGCGCTGAGCCTCGGATACGGCTGGAAGCTGGCGCTCGCCCTGTACCTGCCCGGCGGCCTGAACGGGAACGGGTTCGACACGGAGGGGCAGTTCGTCTACTTGATGCTCAACGACTTCGGCCCGTTCATCGGCTACCTGGGCGTTGTCGTCGCTGCGGGCGCGGTCGCCTGGCTCAGCCTGCGTGACCACCTCGTGTCGCGGTGGCTGGGCTTCGTCAGCCTGATCCCGCCGGTCGCGGTGGCGTTCATGTCCTGTGGCCTGTCCATCGCAGGCTTCCCCGGCATGGTGGGGCCGATCTGGCTGATCGTCGCGTTCGCCGGCCTCAGCCTCGGGAAGCACCGCATTCTGCGCACCGAGGTCGACGCCTGACGCGTGACCCAGCCGGTGCCGGACCCGCCGCGCCGCCTCCGCCGATTCCGGGTGGGGGCGGCGCCGCTCTGCTGGTCAGCCCCGTCATCAGCTGGACGGCGCGTCCTTCGGCATCTCGGCCAGGACGTCGGCCGTGCCGGACAGGCCGAGGCGAGTGGCACCGGCCTGGATGAAGGCCAGGGCCTGGGCCGCGGTCTTGATACCGCCGGAGGCCTTGATACCGAGGCGCCCGCCGACGGCGGAGTGCATCGCCCGCACGGCGCGAAGGCTCGCTCCACCGCCGGGGTGGAAGCCCGTCGACGTCTTGACGAACTGCGCCCCACCGGCGAGCGCCGCCCGGCAGGCCGAGCGGATCGTCGCGTCCGGCAGGATCGTCGTCTCCAGGATGACCTTGAGAATGGCGTCGGTCGGCATCGCGAGCCGCACCTCATGGATCTCGGTCTCGATCGCGACCCAGTTCTCGTCCACCGCGTTCGCGATGTCGATCACCATGTCGATCTCGGTCGCCCCGTCGGCCACGGCGCGCCTGGTCTCCTCGACCTTCACCGCCGTCAGGTGGTTGCCGTGCGGGAAGCCGACCACCGAGGCGACCGCGTACGCCGGCTTCGACGTGGGCCGATCGGTGGATCCGAGCGCGGCCGCGATGCGGCCGTTCGTCTCGCTGCGGGCGCTGGCCGCCGCCAGGAAGACGTGCGTCGGCGCCACACAGACGGCGGCCACGCCGAGCTTCGCCGCCTCCGCGCAGACCTTGAGCACGTCGTCGGACGTCGCGTCGGGGCGCAGCAGGGTGTGGTCGATCATCGCTGCCAGCCCGGCCCTGGTGGTCGGCACCGGCGGTAGCGGCGGGTACAGCAGCGCGGGCGGGAACTCCCGAGCACCGTCCGCCGCGTTGCCGGGGTGACGTGGTTCGTTGCCGCTGGCGGGCTGGTCGGGTCCGTCGGCTGCCGTCGTCATGCCCCCATCTTTCCGCGTGGTTCGGCCTGGGACGAGGCCCCTGTGGATTGACGTCCGTGGACGCGGTGATACACGTGCATCGGGCTCGCGGCGTACGCGGCCCGGCTGCCGCGCGGCCAGCGCGGCACATCCTTCAGGGAGCGGTTCTCGTGCAGGTAGATGTCCTCGACCATCCGCTCGCCGCGGTCGCTCTCACCATCCTGCGCGATGAGAACACTTCCAGGCCGACGTTCCGAGCGGCCCTCCATGACCTCGCGATGATGCTGGTCTACGAGGCCGCCCGCACCCTGCCGATCGTGCCGGTGACGGTGCGTACGCCGCTGGCCGAGACGACCGGCGCGCGCCTCGCCGTCGAGCCGGTCGTCGTCCCCGTGCTGCGCGCGGGCCTGGGCATGCTGCCGGCCGCGCACGCCTTCGTCCCGTCCGCCGTGAGCGCCTTCATCGGCCTCGCCCGCGACGAGGAGACCTTCCAGCCGACCGTCTACCTGGAGTCCGTCCCGGCCGACCTCACCGATCGCCCGGTGCTGCTGCTCGACCCGATGCTCGCCACCGGCGGCTCCGCGCTGCACGCGCTGCGCCTGCTCGCCAGCCGTGGCGCTCGCGGCATCGTCGTCGTCTCGGTCGTCTCGGCACCGGAGGGGATCGCCGCCCTGGAGGCCAGCGACCTCGACCTGCGCGTCGTCACCGCCGCCATCGACGACGGCCTCAACGACACCGCCTACATCGTCCCCGGCCTCGGCGACGCGGGCGACCGCCTCTTCGGCGCCGTCTAGGGCAGCGGCCAGAGACGGCGCTCCGCGCCTCTGCAGACCTCCCATATCGGCTTCGCCGATCCGGCAGGGACCCCGGCTCTGCCTGGTCAGGCGCCGGGGCGCCTTCCCGAACGTGGTTCGTGGCCGGCGCAGATGTGCGGGTAGGTGCCTGTCCAGGGTCAGTAGCCGGGTTGCGTTTCGTCTGGACACGTGGGGTCTCGTGCCGTCACAGGGAGCTGGCCCAGGCTGCGAGGCGATTGACGCGGGCGGTGGCCGCTGCCCGGGCTGCGGCAAGGCCGGCGCCGACCGGCGCGGTGGCCTCCAGGTAGATCTTTAGTTTGGGCTCGGTGCCGCTGGGGCGGAGGGCGGCCGGGCCGGCCGGCGCCCCGGGGCGTGTTAGGGGGGGGGCCGGGGGCGGGGGGGGGGGGGGGGGGCGGGGGGGGGGGGCGCGGGCGGCCAGGGTGAAGATCAGGACGTCGGACGGTGGCAGGGCGGTGTCGGTGGGGCGCTGGAGGTCCCGGATGGACTCGACGCGCAGGCCGCCGATGGCCGTGGGTGGGGCGGCCCGCAGTCGGCTGGTCAGGGCGGTACTCGCGGCCAGGTCCGGGACGCGGAGCGAGACCTGGGCCGTCACGGTGACGCCGAGCTCGCGGGACAGGTCGTCCAGGCGGTCGAGCAGGGTACGGCCCTGGGCTGCCTCGGCGGCGGCCAGCCGGGCGACGGCGACGGCCGCGGTGATGCCGTCCTTGTCGCGGACCAGATCGGGACGGACCGCGTAGCCGAGGGCCTCCTCGTAGCCGAAGGCCAGATCCTCGGTCGCCCGCATGATCCACTTGAAGCCGGTGAGCGTCTCGGTGAAGGGAGCCCCACGGCGGGCCGCGAGCACGCCCAGGGCCGAGGCGCTGACCACCGTCGTCGCGACCGGTCCGGGGGAGTGGCGCAGTGCCTCGTCGGCGAGCAGCAGGCCCAGCTCGTCTCCGGTCAGCACCCGCGCGCCGCCCGGCTCGGCCTCGTCAGCCCGAGTCGGGCCAGGGCCGACGGCGACCGCGAGCCGGTCAGCGTCCGGGTCGTGCGCGAGCACCAGGTCCGCGCCGATCTCGCCGCCCAGGGCGAGGACGAGGTCCATGGCGCCGGGCTCCTCCGGGTTCGGGAACGGTGCCGTCGGGAAGTCCGGGTCGGGCTCGGCCTGCGCCGCGACAACGACCAGCTCCGACAGCCCGGCCGTCGCGAACACCCTTCGCAGCACCTCCAGCCCGACCCCGTGAAGCGGTGTGTACGCGATCCGAAGGTCCGGCCCAGGGATCGGCGCCGTACCCGCCGGTGTGCCTGCCGCGGCGGCGACGTAGGCGGCCACAATCTCGTCGCCGAGCTGGCTCCACGTGTCGGCCAGCGGGATCGCCGAGGCGGGTGGAGCGGCGGCGATGGCGGCCTCGATCTGCTCGTCGGCGGGCGCGACGAGCTGCGCGCCGCGGCCGGGAGCGCCGACCGGGCCGCCAAGATAGACCTTGTAACCGTTGTCGGTCGCCGGATTGTGGCTGGCCGTCACCATCACGCCCGCCTCGGCGACGAGGTGCCGGACGGCGAACGCCAGCACGGGCGTCGGCACCGGCCCAGGCAGGACCAGCGCGCGCAGGCCGGCGCCCGCGAACACCCGGGCGCTGTCGCGGGCGAAGGACTCGCTGCGATGCCGGGCGTCGAACCCGACGACCACCGTCTTCGGCCCGGTCCCCGTGGCGTCCGTGGCGTCGAGCCAGGCCGCGAGGCCGGCGGCGGCGCGGCGCACGACAGCGGTGTTCATCCCGTTCGGACCGGCACGCAGAGGACCGCGCAGCCCGGCGGTCCCGAACGTCAGCGACCCGGCGAACCGGTCCGCGAGCTCGGCCACCGCGGTCTTCCCGCCGGCGGCCGCCGCCGCGAGCAGGTCCTCGATCTCGGCCCGGTCCGCGGCGTCGGGGTCGTGCGCGAGCCAGGCCCGGACCGCCTCGCCGGCCGACGCCTGACCCGTGTCGTCTTCCCGCACGTCCGCTCCCGCCGCCGGTGGACTGATGTGGATCAGAGGCGGGAGACGACCTCGGCCAGCAGGGTGCCCATCCGGGTGGCGGCGGCCTCTCCGGCGGCCAGGACCTCGAGGTGGTCCAGCGGCTCGCCGGTCATGCCCGCGGCCAGGTTGGTGACCAGGGAGATCGCCAGCACCGCCGCCCCGGCATTGCGGGCGGCGATGGTCTCGTGCACGGTCGACATGCCGACCAGGTCCGCGCCCAGCAGCCGCAGCATCCGGATCTCGGCCGGCGTCTCGAAGTGCGGTCCGGGCAGCGCCGCGTAGACACCCTCGGCCAGGGTCGGGTCGACCTCGCGGGCCAACGCCCGCAGCTTCGGCGCGTAGGCGTCGGTGAGGTCGGTGAAGGCCGGCCCGACCAGCGGCGAACGCCCGGTCAGGTTCAGGTGGTCGCTGACCAGCACCGGCTGGCCGACGGACATGTCCGCCCGCAGCCCCCCGGCGGCGTTGGTCAGCACCACTGTCTCGACGCCCGCCGCGCACGCCGTCCGCACCCCGTGCACGACGTGGGCCAGGTCGTGGCCCTCGTAGGCGTGCACCCGGCCCAGGAAGAGCAGCAGCCGCCGGCCGCCGACCTCGACCGAGCGGACCGTGGGCACATGCCCCGGCACCGTCGTCTCCGGGAACCCGCCCAGCTCGGCGAAGGACACCTCGGCGAGCAGCTTCCCGCGGGTGGCCAGGGTCTCCGCGGCCGGCTTCCAGCCCGATCCGAGCACCACCGCGACGTCGTGCCGGTCGATCCCGGTCGCGGCGGCGAGGCGGGCGGCGGAGGCCACGGCGTCCGGTTTGTCTCGGAGCTCGGTCACGGGCCGACTTTAGCGACAAGGGCTGCCTGTGACGATGCCGACGCGGCCGGCGTCACGCCCGGCCCCGGCACTCGGCGGGCCGGAGGATCGGCGTCCGAGTCGGGGCGTCGCTCGGCGGCTCTGGTGGAGCAGACTGGCGGCGTGGCCATCCCGCGCCGTACTCGCCTGCCTGAGGTTCCGCTGGAGTCCGGTGAGTTCACCGAGGTGGTGCTGCGCGGCCGGCTCACCGACCCGGCCGGCGGCGGGCGGATCACCGCCAAGGCCGAGCGGTTCATCGGCTACCGGCTGGGCCTGTCCCGCTGGATCGTGCTGACGAGCCGCCGGCTGCTCGTCCTCGCGCCGTTCCCCCGGGAGGGCGACTGGTTCGACGTCAGCTGGGACCGTCGCGAGGTGACCGCCTCCCAGGGCGTGAAGCACGGCGACGTCATCCGAGTCCAGCTCGCCACCCCCAGCGGCCCCCAGGTCCTGCGCGTCTCGGCCCGCATCCGCCCCGAGGTAAGCCGCTTCATAAAGGCCCTGCGCCGCTAGCGCCCCGTCACGGCTCCCGGCCGTCACCAAGATCGCCGTTGGCCCTGGAGTGGTCGTGAGAACTCCCCGAGAGCGACCACCAGAGGGCTGAAGCGGCGATCTTGTTGGTGATGGGTGGCGTGCGGCCGTCGAGCGGGTCGCGAAGGCGGGCCGTCGCCGGTCGGCCGCGCCTGGGTGTGACGGAGCGAAGGTCCGACGCCCGGTAGGGTGACGGACTAGGTAGGTGGACCGTTGTCCACTCCTAGAGCGAGCGACCGCTAGAGCGGAGATCGCGAAAGCGACAGGCCGCGCGCCGAGCTGACGTCCCGCAAGCACGCCGTCCCGGCGGATGTGCGGGACGACGCCCGCTGCCGCGTGGTTCTGGGGCGGCGACGGCCGTGTTCGGGTGGCGGCAGTGGTCGCGTTCGCGTGGAGCCATCGGCTGCGGCGTTCGATCAGAACGAGCGCGGCGTTCGGGCAGATCAAACGGTTGGGACGGGACGGCAGGGCGATGGTTACGGCAGACGGGCACAGCGCGCCGGGGGCGGTTCAGGTGCGGCAGACCGCGATGCGGTCGCACCGGTGTGGGGATCCGCGGCTCGCCGATGCCGGGGAGACCGTGACGGTGTGCGGCTGGGTGGCGCATCGGCGCCAGCATGGCCAGTCGCTGCAGTTCATCGACCTGCGGGACTACTCGGGCGTGGTGCAGTGCGTCGTGGACGGGACCGTCGACGTCCGCTCTGAGTATGTCCTGAAGATCACCGGCCTCGTGACCGAGCGGCCGGAAGGCACCGTCAACGAGGCTCTCGCGACCGGCCAGGTCGAGCTGCGGGACTGCAAGGTCGAGGTGCTGTCGGTCGCCAAGCCGCCGCCTTTCCCGCTCGACGACCGCGCGGACAACGTCGAAGAGTCGACCCGGCTGGCCTTCCGCTACCTGGACCTGCGGCGCGAGCGGATGCAGCGCAACCTGCGGATCCGTTCCACGGTGCTGACCGCGATCCGCACCGCGCTGAGCCCGCTGGGGTTCGTCGAGGTCGAGACGCCGTTGCTGATGCCGTCGACGCCAGAGGGCGCGCGGGAGTTCATCGTGCCGTCCCGGCAGTTCCCGGGCAGCTTCTACGCGCTGCCGCAGTCGCCGCAGCTGTTCAAGCAACTGCTGATGGTCGGCGGCGCGGACCGGTACTTCCAGTTCGCCCGCTGCCTGCGCGACGAGGACCTGCGCGCCGACCGGCAGTACGAGTTCACCCAGCTCGACCTGGAGATGAGCTTCGTCGACCAGCAGGACGTGCTGGACGTGATCACCTCCGCCGTGCTGGCCGCGGCCGAGGCGATCACCGGCGGCCCGGTGCCCCCGGTCGAGACGATGACCTGGCAGCACGCGATGGACCGGTACGGCGTCGACAAGCCGGACCTGCGGTTCGGCATGGAGCTGGTCGAGCTGACCGAGGTCTTCGCCGGCAGCGGCTTCAAGGCCTTCGCGGGTGCCGGGGCCGTCAAGGGCATCCGGGTGCCGGGTGGCTCGGCGTCGCACAACCGCAAGGCACTGGACACGCTGACCGACACCGCCAAGAAGCTCGGCGCGAAGGGCCTGGTCTGGATGCGGGTCGGGGCGGCCGGCGCCCTCGAGTCACCGGTCGCCAAGTTCCTCTCTCCGGAAGAGCTGGCCGGCATCGTCGAGAAGACCGCGGCGGTCGAGGGCGACCTGCTGCTGCTGGTCGCCGACGAGTGGACGACCGCCTGCGAGGTCCTTGGCCAGCTGCGCAACTCCCTCGGACGCCCGCCGGCCGGCGAGGGTGGCTTCCGCTTCGTCTGGGTCGTCGACTTCCCGCAGTTCGTCGGCGTCGACAAGGAGACGGGCCGGCCCAAGCCGGGCCATCACCCGTTCACCCGGCCGCACCCGGACGACCTGGACAAGCTGGAGAGCGACCCGCTGGCAGTCCGTAGCCGGGCGTATGACCTGGTGCTCAACGGCTGGGAGCTGGGCTCCGGCTCGATCCGAATCCACGAGCCGGAGCTGCAGCAGCGGATCTTCGACCTGATCGGGATCAGCCGGGAGGAGGCGGACCGCCGGTTCGGCTTCTTCCTCACCCCGTTCGGTTACGGCGCACCGCCGCACGGTGGCTTCGCGTTCGGGATCGACCGGCTGGTGGCGAGCCTCGCCGGCGAGGAGAACATCCGCGAGGTCATCGCGTTCCCGAAGACCCAGTCGGGCCTGGACCCGCTGACCGGCGCCCCGACCCGCGTCGACGAGCGGCAGCTCAAGGAGCTTGGCGTCCGCGTCGTCGCGGCGCCGCCTCCGGCCTGACCGACAGCTCCGTCGGGCGCTCGTCGTCGTCCGCCGCGGTGGCGGCCTCGTCGGCTTCGTCCGGCGAGGTGGCCCCGGACCCCGTCGGCGTGGACCGCGTCCGGATGTCCACCAGGCTGGCGGCCAACGCCGTCCACACCGCCGACAGGCTGCTGGCGACAGCATTGTCCCCGCGCAGCGACGACTCGGTTGCGGCGTCGCCGTCCGTGGCGGCGATGCTGGCCTCGGCCGTCGGATCCGGGGCCGACGCGGCGCGGCGATTGCTCAGGGCGCCGAAGGCCAGCCGGGCCAGGTCGAGTAGCCGCAGGTCGGTTGCCTCCACGACGACGGCCGAGTCGGTCAGGCGTAGCGACATTCCGCGCCGCCCGGTCACCTCCGGCAGTTCGTCGGAGGTGTCGGTCAGGTCGGCGTGGGCCAGAGCGTCGCGGGCGGCCGCGAGGTCGAGACCGAGGTCTGTCAGCGTCCTGGCCGCCGCGCTGTCGGGATCGCTGAGCAGGGCCAGCACCAGGTGGTGTGAACCGACCGGGTCGTGACCGGCGAGGCCAGTCGCGCCCGAGAGGGCGGCGGCTGCCGCCGCCGTGCGGCGCGGCTGGTCGTCCTCCGGGCCGAGGTCGCCGTCTCCGTCGGTGGCGCGGTGTCGGCGCGGGTCCGGCGCGATGCCGGCCGCCCGGTCGGCGCCGGCGGCGGAGATCAGCCCGAGAACCCGCGCGCGTAGTTCGTGGTTGTCCACCTTCCACTCGGCCAGCAGGATCGCGGCCAGGCCCTCGTCGAGGGCCAGCAGCCCGAGCAGGACGTGTTCCGTCCCGATGTAGTTGTGCCGCAGGCCGAGCGCCTCCCGTAGCGACTTCTCCAGGACCTTCTTGGCCCGGGGGGTGAACGGGATGTGGCCCTTGAGCGGTTTCTTGCCCCGGCCGACGGCCGCGACGACGCGCGACCGCGTCATCTCGAGCGACAGGCCGACCTCCGCGAGTGCCTGCGCCGCGATGCCCTCCTTCTCGGCGAGCAGCCCGAGCAGAAGGTGTTCGGTGCCGATGTAGTTGTGATCGAGTTCGCGGGCTTCCTCCTGAGCGAGGACGACCACGTGGCGGGCTTGGCTGGTGAATCGCTCGAACATGCGTCAACCGTCGCCCTGCTTGGTACCCCGGTCAATACCATGCTAATAGTAGGGTCGACCCCGGGAGGTGCCTTGAGCTGGGACGATCGTCTGGACCAGTGGGACGTCGAGCTGGAACTCGCTTCCCGACTGGAGGACTCCGACTGGGTGACCCTCCAGGAGGCTTCCTCGCGCACGGGGGTGTCCCGCGCGGCGCTGCGGACCTGGTACCGCGGGGATCTCATCCCGTCCCGCCTGGTCGACGGCCCGCACGGCCCGCAGCGCCTGGTACCGCTGGCGATGGTCGCGGCGCGCGCTGAGGAGTCCCCGCGGCTGCGCCGCAGTGCGGAGCGCCGGATGGGCGCGGAGGCGCAGGTGGAGCTGCTCCAGCATCGGATCGACGAGCTGGAGGCCCGGGTGGCCGCGCTGGAACGTCGAGAGGCCACGGGCCGCCAGGCCGCGAGCGGCCCGACGGGCTAGCGCCGCGGCCATTACTCCAGGTATGGCACCCGTTCGGCGAAATCGCCGCGAACGCCGGCTGAACCGACCTACCTTAGATCGCCGGAGTTTGTCTGACCGTCGTCGCGCGTCCGCATGTTGGCGGGTGGTCCGCCGGCAGGGCGGAGTGGTCTCGCCTGTGGTCGATGCGTGTCGGCGGTCCGTGGGTGGGCAGATGTCCGGCCGGGGCCCGGATAGGCATTGAGCCCCGGATGGGTACTGGCCTCGCGGCCGCCGACACCGCTGGAGGAGCCAGGGTGCACATTCCCTTCTCGTCGTCGCCGCGCACCAGTCTTGGCATCGAGTGGGAGCTGGAGCTGGTCGACCTCCAGACCCGCCAGCTGCGCGGAGCCTCGACCGAGATCCTCGAGGAGTTCGCCGGCAAGGTCGGCGACGAGGACGCCGAAAAGGCCAAGCACGAGCTGTTCGAGTCGACGATCGAGGTGATCACCGGGGTCTGCGGCACCGTCCCGGAGGCGCTCGCGGATCTCAGCGGGACCATCGACGTGCTGCGGGGCCTCGCCGAGCGGCGCGGAATCGGGTTGATGTGCAGCGGCACCCATCCGATCAGCGAGTACAACACCCAGGAGATCAGCACCAACGACCGCTACTTCCGGCTGGTCGACCAGATGCAGTGGCTTGCGCACCGCTTGCTGATCTTCGGTGTTCATGTGCATGTCGGAGTTCGGTCCCGGGAAAAGGCTTTCCCGATCGTCAACGCGCTGACGGCTTATATCCCGCATTTCCTGGCGCTGTCCGCGTCGTCGCCATTCTGGCTGGGACGGGACACCGGTCTCGCCTCCAGCCGGTCGAAGATCTTCGAGAGCCTCCCGACGGCCGGCCTCCCGCAACAGCTCGCGGACTGGGGCCAGTTCGAGCGTTTCATGGAGACGCTCATCACGTCGGGCACGATCGAGACGATCCGCGAGGTCTGGTGGGACATCCGTCCCCATCCGAACTTCGGCACCGTCGAACTGCGGATCTGCGACGGACTTCCGACGCTGCAGGAGGTCGGTGCCGTCGCGGCGCTCTCGCAGTGTCTTGTCGACCGGATGAACATCCAGCTCGACCGCGGCTACACGCTCCCGGTGCCGCGACGCTGGGTGGTCCAGGAGAACAAGTGGCGGGCGGCCAGGTACGGCCTCGACGCGGAGATCCTGATAGACGACCGGGGCACCACCCGCCCGGTCCGCGACGAGCTGGCGGACGTGGTCGACGACCTGCTGCCCGTCGCCCGGCGGCTCGGCTGCGCGACCGAGCTGACCTCGATCCAGGACATCCTGACCGTCGGCGCCAGCTATGAACGGCAGCGGGCCGCCGCGCGGCGGGCCGGCGGCGATCTCAGCCACGTCGTGGATACCCTGCTAGGGGAGATGAACATCGGTCGACCGGCTCAGTAACTAGCTCAGTGACTCATGAGCTGAGTGACCTCGCTGGTTTGACCCCACCGCGGCGGTGATCCCGCTGCTCGGCCTTGTGGGCCATCCCGGTGTTCGTTGTCGAACAGTCGGGTCCACCGGGGAAGGTCGAAGTTTTCGTGATGTCGGACAACGTGAGCGCACAGGCTGCGGTGGCGACCGACGGGGCGGGGCCCCCACTGGACGCCGACGGGGCCGCGGAGAGCGTGCGGCCCACCAGCTCGACACCGGCCAGCTCGACGCTCGCCAGTTCGACGTCCGTCAGTTCGTCGCCCGTCAGTTCGTCGCCCGTAGGCTCGACGTCCGCCAGTGCGGCGTCCGACGGCCGTGTCACGGCCGGCTGGGGCGCCACGCGGGCCAGCTCGTTCGTCCGGGACTGGTTCGCCCGGCACGAGACCGAGCTCGTCGACTTCCGCCGGGACCTGCACATGCACCCCGAGCTCGGCCGCCAGGAGCACCGCACGGCCGAGCGGATCCTCGACCGGCTAACCGCCGCCGGGCTGCGACCCCAGCGGCTGGCCGACATTCCGGGCGTCTGGTGCGACATCGCCACCGGCGGGCCCAACGAGGCCGCCGACGTGGAAGGCCCGGTCGTCATGCTCCGCGCCGACATGGACGCGCTGCCGCTGCAGGACGCCAAGGACGTGCCGTACGCCTCCACCGTTCCCGGCGTCTGCCACGCCTGCGGCCACGACGTGCACACGACCGTCGTCCTCGGCGCCGGCCTCGCGCTCGCCGAGTACGCCCGGCACAGCCCGCTGCCCGGGACCGTGCGGCTGCTCTTCCAGCCCGCCGAGGAGACCATGCCCGGCGGCGCCCTGGAGGTCATCGACGCCGGCGTGCTCAAGCCCGTCGGCGCCGCGCTCACGGTGCACTGCGACCCGGCGCTGGACGTTGGCACGATCGGCCTGCGCCCCGGCCCGATCACCTCGGCCGCCGACCTCGTGGAGATCACCCTCGCTGGCCCGGGCGGGCACACCTCACGACCGCAGAACACCGTCGACCTGGTCTACGCGCTCGGCGCGCTGATCACCCAGCTGCCGGCGGCGCTGAACCGGCGGATCGACCCGCGCTCCGCGCTCGCCCTGGTCTGGGGCCAGGTGCAGGCCGGCACGGTGCCGAACGCGATTCCGCGCACCGCGCAGGTACGCGGGACGGTGCGCACGCTGTCCCGGGACACCTGGGAGACGGCCCCCGAGCTGATCGAGCAGCTCGCCCACCAGATCGTCGCGCCGTTCGGCGCCGACATCGTCGTGGACTACCGGCAGGGGGTGCCGCCGGTGGTGAACGCCGCCGAGTTCGTCGACGCCTTCGACGCCGCTGTGACCGCCGCGTTCGGGCACGGCGCGGCCACCACGGTCGCCCAGTCGCTCGGCGGCGAGGACTTCGGCTGGTACCTCACCCATGTCCCGGGCGCGCTCGCCCGCCTGGGCACCCGCACGCCGGGCGGCGAGACCTACGACCTGCACCAGGGCGACTACCTCGTCGACGAACGCGCCATCGGCATCGGCGTCCGCCTCCTCGCCGGCGCGGCCCTGGAGTCCTTCTCTCGCCTGTCCTGAGGCGATCGGCCGGAACCGGCGCTTGCGCGCCTTCGGCCGCTCCGCCTGGTTCGGGCGCTGAGCGCCCTCCCCAACGTGGTTCGGGGCGAGGACGACTTACGGGGCAGGCGTTCATCCAGGGTCGGGATCTTGGATGCGTGTCGTCGGGAGTGTTTAGAGGGTCTCGTCGAAGGCGGCGAAGAGGTCTTCGGAGCGCATCATGCGGGCGACCTCGGTGATCGAGCCCGACAGCGACGGGTAGATCGAGAAGGTGTTCGCCAGCTGCTCCGCGGTCAGGCCGTTGGCGACCGCGAGCGAGATCGACAAGATCAGCTCGGACGCTCGCGGCGCGACCACCACGCCGCCGAGCACGCTGCCGCTGCCGGGCCGGCAGAACAGCTTCACGAAGCCGTCCGAGATGCCGAGCATCTTCGCGCGCGGGTTGCGCGCCAGCGGCAGCGTGACCACCTCGGCGGCGATCGCGCCGGAGTCCTTCATCCGCTGGGTGACGCCGACGGTCGCGATCTCCGGGTCGGTGAAGATGTTCGACGACACGGTGCCCAGGCGCAGCGGCGTCACCGACTCACCGAGCGCGTGCCGCATGGCGATCCGGCCCTGCATCGCCGCGACGGAGGCCAGCGGCAGCACGCCGGTGCAGTCGCCGGCGGCGTAGACCCCGGGCACCGACGTCCGCGACATCCGGTCCACGACCACGTGGCCGCCGGAGCCGAGGCGGATGCCGACCTCGGTCAGCCCGATGCCCTTCGTCCGCGGCACCGAGCCGACCGCCATCAGCGCGTGCGACCCGGTCACCGTCCGGCCGTCGGACAGCTCGACGAGCACCCCGTCGCCGATCCGGCGCACCGAGGCCGCGCGGGACCGGTTGAGCACCTCGATGCCCCGGCCGCGGAACACGTCCTCGATCACCATGGCGGCGTCCGGGTCCTCGCCCGGCAGCACCCGCTCGCGCGAGGACACCAGCGTCACCGCGGCGCCGAGAGCCCGGTAGGCGCCGGCGAACTCGGCGCCCGTGACGCCGGAGCCGATCACCACCAGGTGTTCGGGCACCTCCGGGAGCTCGTAGAGCTGCTGCCAGGTCAGGATCCGCTCGCCGTCCGGCTCGGCCGTGGGCAGCACCCGCGGCGCGGCGCCGGTGGCGATGAGCACCACGTCGCCGATGAAGACGTCGCCCTGGTCGGTCTCGACGGCCTGAGGCCCGACCAGGCGGCCCTTGCCGTGGACGACGGTGACCTTCTCCCGTCGCAACCGGGCCTCGATGTCGTTGGACTGCGCGTGGGCGAGCTCGCGAACCCGGTTGTTGACCCGTTTCGCCTCGATGCTGAGCACCTCCGGCGGGGTCAGGTGCGGCTCGCTGCCCTCCCAGGTGCCGGCCGGTCGCGCGGGCACCCCCCGGCCGGCCAGGCCCAGCGCCGGGGCCGCGGCCACCGAGGTCATCGTCTCCGAGGTGGCGATGAGCGTCTTGGACGGCACGCAGTCGGTAAGGACGCACGCGCCGCCGATGCCGTCCGAGTCGACCAGCGTGGTGGCGGCCCCGAGTGACGCGGCGACCAGCGCCGCCTCGTAGCCGCCAGGCCCCCCGCCGAGAATGACGATCCGGCTCACGGCCCCCTCCTTGCCATTCCTGCTGCCAGCCACGCCGGTGTCCCTGCCCTGTCCGCGCGGTCCCGGTCGCGTCGCGCGTGCCCGGTCGCCGCTGTGCTCGATTGCTGTGCTCGCTGTTGTCGGCGGCTTGCCGTGTCGACGGCTCGCTGGGTCAGAGGGTCCGCCGTGTCAGCAGGCTCGCTGTGTCAGAGGGCCCGCTGTGTCGCCCCGCCTGACGTGGTTCTCACCGCCGTCGTCGTTCGCATGTCGCTCGGCCCCCATCCTGCCCGCCCAGGTCACGCCGTCCGACAGCGCGGCACCGTCAGTGGGCCAGCGCGCAGCGTCGGCCCCCGCCCGCGGGCCGCGAACGGTCCTCGCCGGTAGCGCGCCGGCGAGCAACGCGGGGCCACACCCCGGCGGGAGCTTCCGGCGACCGGCGGCGAACGCACCGGCCAGCGGGACTCCACCCGCCCATTCCCCGTCATCGCCACGCTTAGCCAATGTGGCCAGCGTCTACGGAATGGCCGGTGTGATCAAGCGGGCCGCCGGTCGCATAATGGCGAGGCGAACGGGCCTCGCCGTCACGCCCCCGTGCGTGCTTACGCCGCTCGCGACCCGGCCGACACCGGCCGCCGAGCCAGACTGGCCCGGGTGATGGGATGAGAGAGCCGACATGAACCTGTACGCAGCGTATGCCAGCAACCTTGACCCGGCGAAGATGAAGGAGCGCGCTCCGCATTCGCCGGTGACCGGGACCGGCTGGCTCACGGGCTGGCGGCTTACGTTTGGCGGGGAACAACTCGGCGTCGACGGCGCGATCGCCACCATCGTCCCGTATGTCGCCGGGCGGGTTTACGTGATGCTGTTCGACCTCGACCGTTACGACCTTGATCGGCTTGACGTCTGGGAAGGCGCCGACACCGGTCTTTACACCCGCATCCGAGTACGCGTGGAGACCCTCGACGGCGACATGCTCGCCTGGACCTACGTGCTCGACGCCTACGAGGGCGGACTGCCGTCCGCCGAGCATCTGACCGCGATCGCCGACGGCGCCGAGAAGGCCGGCGCGCCGGACGACTACGTCGCCGAGCTCCGCTCCCGCCCGACAGCCTGAACCTCGGGCCTGAACCTCAGGCGTCGCAGGTCAGGCGTTGCACGTCAGGCCGGGAACGGTCCGGCAGTGAACTTCGGGCCCTGAACGTCAGGCGTTGATGCCCTCGGGGTCCTCCGGGTCATAGCCACCCCCGGCCGTGGGCACACCGGTCGATGATGCGACGCCCGCGTCCGCCTCGTTGTCCGCCTTCGCGGCGGCCACCTTGGCGTCAGCGACGCTCGCGTCCGCGGCCCTCGCCTCGGCCGCTGTGGGCGCCGCCACGGGCGCTGCCGAGGCCGGCCTGGCGACCGGTTCGTCCTCGTCCTCCTCGGGCCGGACGATCGGCGGGAAGCCGTTCTGGACCAGCCGCCGGTTGCGGAAGCTGCCGGCCAGGATCAGGCCCATCGCCGCGGCGGCCACCAGCAGGAACCCGGCCAACATGCCCCGGGTACCGGGCGGCCCCGGCAGCACGGCGAGGATGATCGCGAACGGCAGCATCATCAGCACCGACCGCAGCGTCTGGCGCCACCGCCAGCCCGGCGCGGTCAGGTCCTGGAACACCCATCCGGCGTACTGCGCCGGCATGCGCCCGCTGAACACGTACGAGACGCGCCCCGCGAACGGCGGCTGCGTCACCGCCGCGCCACCGTCCACTGACGTCGACTCGGTCGACTCGGTCGGCTTGGGCGGCGTCTGCATCGGCGTGCTGGCGTCTACCCCCGGCTGCGGCGCGCTGCCAGCGGCCACCGCGGTCTGGGCCGTCGTGCCGGGGTCCACCCCCGCCTGCGTCGTCATCGCGGCGCCTTCCGCTGCCTGCGTCGTCGCGACGGCGTCCGCTGTCGCCTGCGGCGCCGTGCCGGCGTGCGCAGACGCCGTCGTGCTCGCGTCCGCTGTCATCGTCGCGCCGCCTTCGGCCGTCGCGGCGTCCCTGCCACCGTCCATGCCCCGAGCCTACGGACCCCTGTCGCCGTCGGAACCGTGCGCCCCAGCACTCCCCGACCCCGCGTCGGCCACCGCCAAAGACGGCGCCATCCGCACGAACCCCCCCACCACCCCGTCCGGCGGCGTCGCCTGGCCGCCGTAGATCGCTGTTTCGGCCCTCGCATGGTCGTGATCAGGGCCTTCCTGCAACCACCCGAGGGCCAAAACGGCGATCAAGGCCCGAAGGTGGCGGCGTGCCGGCCGGGCAGTGCGAAGCCCCGGCCCGCCGGGAGGGCGGAACCGGGGCTTCGGGGTGTGCTCAGGGCCTGACCGGGGTCAGTCCTTGATCTCGCGGGGTCAGTCCTTGATCTCGCAGAGGACGGTGCCACTGGGGACCACGGCGCCGACGGTGGCGGTCAGGCCGGTGACGGTGCCGGCGCGGTGCGCGGTGATCGGCTGCTCCATCTTCATCGCCTCGAGGACGACGATCAGGTCGCCTTCCGCCACGACGTCGCCGTCCGCGACGCCGACCTTGACGATGGTGCCCTGCATCGGGCTGGTCAGCGAGTTGCCGGTGGCGGCGCCGGCCTTCTTGCCGCTGGCCTTGCGCTTCGGCGCCGCGCCGCGCCCGCCGCCGCCCGAGCCGCCGCTCGACGCCCCGAGGCCGGCCGGCAGCACGACCTCCAGGCGCTTGCCACCGACCTCGACGACGACCGTCTCGCGCGGCCCCGCCTCGGCGTCCTCGGCATCGGCGCCACCGGTGAAGGCGGGGATGGTGTTGTTGAACTCGGTCTCGATCCAGCGGTTGTGGATCGTGAAGGCCTCGTCGGCGGAGGCCGGGGCGAACGCCGGGTCCCGGACCACCGCGCGGTGGAACGGCAGCGCCGTCGCCATGCCCTCGACGATCAGCTCGTCCAGCACCCGACGAGCCCGATCAAGGGCCTGCTGCCGGGTCGAGCCGGTGACGATGACCTTGGCCAGCAGCGAGTCGAACGCCCCGCCGATGACGCTGCCACTCTCGATGCCGGCGTCGATGCGCACGCCGGGACCGGTCGGCAGCACGAGCTTCGTGACGGTGCCCGGCGCGGGCAGGAACTTGCGGCCCGGGTCCTCACCGTTGATCCGGAACTCGATCGAGTGGCCGCGCGCCGGCGGGTCGGTGAAGCCGAGCGCCTCGCCCTCGGCGATGCGGAACTGCTCGCGCACCAGGTCGATGCCGGTCGTCTCCTCGGTCACCGGGTGCTCGACCTGCAGCCGGGTGTTGACCTCGAGGAAGCTGATCAGCCCGTCCTTGGCGACCAGGAACTCGCAGGTGCCGGCACCGATGTAGCCGGCCTCCTTGGCGATCTTCTTGGAGGCCTCGTACAGCGAGGCGCGCTGCGCGTCGGTGAGGAACGGCGCGGGCGCCTCCTCGACCAGCTTCTGGTAGCGCCGCTGCAGCGAGCAGTCGCGGGTGCCGACGACGACCACGTTGCCGTGGGTGTCGGCGAGGATCTGGGTCTCGACGTGGCGCGGCTGGTCGAGGTAACGCTCGACGAAGCACTCGCCCCGGCCGAACGCCGCGACGGCCTCGCGGACCGCGCTCTCGAACAGCTCGGGCAGCTCGTCCCGCGTCCAGGCGACCTTCAGGCCACGGCCGCCGCCGCCGAACGCCGCCTTGATCGCGACCGGCAGGCCGTACTCGTCGGCGAAGGCGATGACCTCGTCGACGCCGGCGACCGGGTCGGCGGTGCCGGGCGCGAGCGGGGCGCCGACGGCGAGCGCGATGTGCCGGGCCTGGGTCTTGTCGCCCAGCCGGCGGATCGCGTCCGGCGTCGGGCCGATCCAGGTCAGCCCGGCGGCGATGACGGCCTCGGCGAAGTCGGCGTTCTCCGACAGGAAGCCGTAGCCCGGGTGGACCGCGTCGGCCCCCGACTTCGCGATCGCGTCGAGGATCTTGTCGATCCGCAGGTACGAGTCACCGGGGGTGGAGCCGCCGAGTGCGTACGCCTCATCGGCTACGCGAACGTGCAGGGCGTCGATATCGGGCTCCGCATAGACCGCGACGCTGGCGTAGCCGGCGTCCTTGCAGGCCCGCGCCACCCGAACGGCGATCTCGCCGCGGTTGGCGATGAGGATCTTGCGCACGTTTCTCCCGTCCTCGTTCGGCCCGCCCGAGTCTAGGGCGACTAAGCCACAGAGGTTGCTACCTGGAAAGTCCTGCTACCACGCTGCTCGGGCCCGCCAAGCGCTGGCCGGAACCCGTCGACTCACCCGCGCCCAGCGCCTCGGCCTGTCCACGACTCGCTCGTGATCGGCTGGCACCGGGCTTGGGTGAGGAACATCACCCGCTACGCATGCTGGCCACCCGGCCGGCCGTGCGCCAGCCACTGGCGCCGGGCGCGGTGCCGACCCGCATCGCGTACCCACGGTCGGCCCAGACCGACCGGGCCGGCCGCGGCGCCGGCCCGGTGTTCGCGGCCGCGTGCGCCGCCAGCACCGCGACGATCGCCGCGATCTCCTCCGGGGTCGCGTCGCCGCGCACCAGCTTCAGCAGCGGCCGACGCTGCTCGGCCGGTTCGCTCTCCGCCACGCGCACCTCCTTGAAGATCTCTGGGTCCGACCCCTGGGTCACAGCGGGATGTTGCCGTGCTTCTTCGGCGGCAGGGTCTGGCGCTTGTTGCGCAGCAGCCGCAGCGCGCGGATGACCTCGCGCCGGGTCTCCGACGGCTGGATCACCGCGTCGAGGTAGCCGCGCTCGGCCGCGATGTACGGCGTCGCGAAGTGGTCGTTGTAGTCGTCGATCAGCTCCGCGCGCCGGGCGTCCGGCGTCTCGGACCCGGCCAGCTCACGCCGGTAGATGATGTTGACGGCGCCGCGGGCGCCCATGACGGCGATCTCGGCCGTCGGCCAGGCGAGGTTGATGTCGGCGCCCAGGTGCTTGGACCCCATGACGTCGTACGCGCCGCCGTAGGCCTTGCGCGTGATCACGGTGACCTTCGGCACGGTGGCCTCGGCGTAGGCGTAGATCAGCTTCGCGCCGCGCCGGATGATGCCGGTCCACTCCTGCGAGGTGCCGGGGAGGAAGCCCGGGACGTCGACGAACGTGAGCACCGGGATGTTGAACGCGTCGCAGGTGCGGACGAAACGCGCGGCCTTCTCGGACGCGTCGATGTCCAGCGTGCCGGCGAACTGCATCGGCTGGTTGGCGACGACGCCGACCGAGCGGCCGTCGACCCGGCCGAAGCCGACGATGATGTTCATCGCGAACTGCGCGTGCACCTCGAGGAAGTCCCCGTCGTCGAGGATCTTCTCGATCACCTTGTGCATGTCGTACGGGGTGTTCGCCGAGTCCGGGATGAACGTGTCGAGGTCGGGATCGACCTCGGCGTCCAGGTCGGTGACCTCGTCGAAGATCGGCGCGTCGTCCATGTTGTTCGGCGGCAGGTACGACAGCAGGGCCTTCGCGAGCTCGAAGCACTCGGTCTCGTCGGTGGCCTGGAAGTGCGCGACGCCGCTCTTCGAGTTGTGCGTGTGCGCGCCGCCGAGCTCCTCCATCCCGACGTCCTCGCCGGTGACTTCCTTGATGACGTCGGGACCGGTGATGAACATGTGGCTGGTCTTGTCGACCATGAGCGTGAAGTCGGTGATAGCCGGTGAGTACACGGCACCGCCGGCGCACGGGCCCATGATCAGCGAAAGCTGCGGGACGACGCCGCTGGCCAGCACGTTCCGGTAGAAGATCTCGCCGTACAGGCCGAGCGCGACCACGCCCTCCTGGATGCGGGCGCCGCCGGAGTCGTTGATCCCGATGACCGGGCACCCGGTCCGCACGGCCAGGTCCATGATCTTGACGATCTTCTCGCCGAAGACCTCGCCGAGGCTGCCGCCGAAGACCGTGGCGTCCTGGCTGAACACGCACACCTGGCGCCCGTCGACCGTCCCGTAGCCGGTGACCACGCCGTCGCCGTAGGGCCGGTTCTTGTCGACCCCGAAGTCGCGCGCGCGGTGGCGCATGAACGCGTCGGTCTCGACGAACGAGCCCGAGTCCAGGAAAGCGTCGATCCGCTCGCGGGCCGTCATCTTGCCCTTGGCGTGCTGCGCGTCGACCGCGCGCTGCGAGCCAGCGTGGACGGCATCGTCGTTCACTCGACGAAGCTGGGCGAGCTTGCCCGCGGTTGTGTGCGGGTCGGGCGTGGGATCAGCCGAGGGCGCCGGAAGTGCCATGCGCGGCAGCGTACGGCCAGGCCGGCCACAGGTGCGAGCAACAGTGCACTCCGTCTCACGGCATCCGGCCAGAGACGGCGCTTCGCGCCTCTGGCCGTCTTGCCTGCTTCGGGCGCTAAGCGCCCTCGCCACCGTGGTTCTGGGCATGGGTGAAGTGCGGAGGTGTGCGCTTGTCCAGGGTCGGGATCTTGGCTGGGTTGGGTGGGTTGATTCCTGGGTGATGTTGGGTGGGGTTGGTTGCTGGTTTCTTGATTGGGCGGCTCGGGCTCGGTGGGGACGCCGGAGTTGGTTGTCGGGACCGACGCCGGGACCGGGACCGGAGTGTCGGGTGCCTGGAGGTGGTGGTGGCAAAGTGGGTTCGTGAGTGGTGTCGAGGACCCGCTGGACGCCGTTGTGCTGGCTGCGGCCGGCGAGGCCGTGGGGCTGCGGGTTGAGGTTGTTGCTGAGACTGGGTCGACGAATGCGGATGTGGCCGCGCGGGCGCGGGCCGGTGAGGCCGCGGGGCTTGTGGTCGCTGCCGAGCGTCAGCGCGCCGGGCGTGGGCGGCTGGACCGGGTCTGGGAGGCGCCGCCGGGGGTGGGGCTGACCGTCTCGCTGCTGGCGCGGCCGGCCACGGATGCCTGGCCAGGTCCGGCGCCGGCGGCGATGTTGGGCTGGGTGCCCATGGTCGTGGGGACGGCGCTCGTCGGCACGCTGCGCTCCCGGTACGGCGTCCCGGCCTGGCTCAAATGGCCGAACGATGTCCAGGTCGAGGGCGCGAAGCTGGCCGGCATCCTCGTCGAGCTGGTGCCGAGCCCACCCGGGCCACCCGGGCTGGTCATCGGCTTCGGTCTGAACGTCCACACCGCCGCCGCGGATCTGCCCCCGGGCGCCACCAGCCTCGCCGTGCTGGCCGCCGACGGGATCGGGACCCGGAACGCGGAAGACGGCCCGGCCGCGACCCGCACGGAGCTGTTGGCCGCGCTGCTGACCGACCTCGCGCGGGCGCTGGCGGCGTTCGAGGCGGACCCGGGCGCCGCCCGCCCGGCCTACCGGGAGGTGTGCGCGACGCTGGGCCTGGACGTCCGGGTCGAGCTGCCGGGTGGTGAGACCGTCGTGGGTGTTGCCACCGATGTCGACCCGACCGGCCGGCTGGTCGTGAACGGCCGCGCGTTCAGTGCCGCCGACGTCGTTCACCTGCGCCCGGCGCCCGGCGCCCGGTAGCCGGGCCGCGGGGCTGACGGCGCCCGCTCGGCCCAGACCGTAGCCGAACGGCGGACGTCCGCCGGAATCGTGCGCGGCGGCCCATGCCCGGCCGCTTCGCCGCAAGTGCGAACATCGGTCCTGTGGGTTTTCCCGAGGACATCCTGACCGACGACGAGATGGTCGTGCTGGACCTGCATCCACACTGGATCCGGCTGGTGGGGCCGTTGGCCTGCGCGGTGGTGGTGCTTCTGCTCGCGGTGCTCGGGGTGTTCTTCACGCCGAGCGGCGCGGTGCAGCACCCGCTCCAGTACCTGATTCTGATCGTCGCCGTGGCGGCGCTGTTCTGGCTGAGCATCCGGCCCTGGCTGCGCTGGGTCACCACCCGGTATGTGATCACTACCGAGCGGGTCCTGCTGCGGGACGGCATCCTGACCAGGTCCGGCCACGACATTCCGCTGGGCCGGATCAACGACGTCGGCTTCCGACAGACCCTGTTCGAGCGCATGTTCAGCTCGGGCACGCTGACGATCGAGAGTGCCGGTGAGCGCGGCCAGCTGAGCCTCACCAGCGTCCCCGACGTCGAGCAGGTGCACCTGCGCCTCTACGAGCTCGGTGAGGACCTGCAGGGCCGCGCGAGCGCCTGACTGCCCGGCCGCCGCCGTACGCGCTACGGAGCGGTGAAGTCGCGCCACCAGGCGATCAGGCCTGCCGCGTCGGTGCTGGTCGCCGACAGCGCGGTCCGGTCGGCTGTCACCGTCCAGAAGATGTCGAAGCTCCCGGCGGGCGTCCCGGTGGGGCCGCGGTCGCACAGGAAGACGCCTAGCTGCCTGGTCGAGCGGCCCCAGGTCTCCGTGCTCGGCTGGCCGGCCGAGCAGCTGCCGACGTCGTCGATCGCGGCGGCCCGCCGGTCGGCGTCGGCCTTCAGGGTGGCCGCGTCCCGGTAGTGGCGCGCGACGACCTCGGCCGGTCCCGGCTCGCTGGCCGACACGTTCGTCTCGCAGCGCACCGCCGCGTCGACCCCCTGGCCGAGGCCGAGCCCCGGGCCCGGCGGCTCGGTGACCCGGTCAGCCGGGGCCGGCACGCAGTCGTGCACCTTCAGCGGCCCGAGCGTCCCGACGAGCGCCCGTTCGGCCGGCGTCAGCCCGTCCGGCGGTGACGTGCTGGCGGCGGGCGGGGCGCCCTGGCTGGCGGTGCCAGCCGGCCCGGAGCCGCCGGCGGCGGGGCCGCCGCCACCGGCGGTGAGGACGACGGTGGAGGTCACGGCGGCCGCGACCACCAGCGCACCACCGGCCGCCACCGCGACGACAGTCCGACGCCGCATCGGTCCCTCCCGTTCAGCCGTCGCCCGCGCGGGGCGTACCTGCGCGTTCCCGATCGGTGCGACGCTCACCGGCTGCGGTTCGTTGCCATCGACCGCCGGCACGGACCTGGCGACCGGCGGGCCCTGGGGCCTGGGCTGGCGGCCGGCTCAGGCCGGGCGGGCCGTGGCCGCGGTGCCGCCAGTCGAGTCCGGGAACGGCTGGAACAGCTCCCACCACTGGAAGAGCGCCCGTGGGTCGCTGCCGTAGCCGAGGAACGAGACCAGGTCTTCGTCCGAGGTCCAGAACAGGAAGTGCTGGCCGGCATGGGTGTCGCAGATGACCGTGCCGCCGGCCTGGGTGTGCGGCCCGGTGTCCCAGGTGAAGATCTCGCTCCCACCGGTCTCGCAGTCGCCGTCGTCGGCCACGTCGCCAGCCCGGGCCGTGACGTCGGCCGTCAGGCTGGCGTCGTCGCGGTAGCCGAAGACGGCGATCTGCTGATGGGTGTCGGTGGTCGAGCAGAAGAGGGCGGCCGTCACACCCGCGCCGGCCGGGGCCGGGTTCGGCCGGCAGTCGACGAGGGCGGCCGGGTCCAGCCGGGCCGCGAGGGCCCGCTGCGCGTCGGTCCAACCCTGGTCCGGCGTCGCGGCGGGCGCGGCCGCGGCCAGCGGGGACGCGGAGGCTCCGCCGGAGCGTGTCGCGACCGCGAGCAGGCCGCCGATGACGGCCGCGGCCACCAGTACCCCGGCGGCCACGACCAGCGCGACCACCAGTGGCCGGCGCTGGGAGCGTGGGGCGGCGGCGGGAAACGGGGTCATGGCGAGCGGCGCCGTGCCCGGGCCCACCGCACCCGGGGGCGGCGCCGATCCCGGCCAGCCGGGCGGCGCCGGCATCGGCGGCCACGGCGGGCGAGGAGCGGGGTGTGCCTGCGCGCCCGGCGGGATGGCCCAGCCCGGCGCGGGCGGGGTCCGTCCCGGCGGGCCGGCGGGCCGCGGGGGCGCCATCGGTGGGAACGGCGTCGGCGGAGCCGGTCGAGCCGGCGTCGGTCTAGGCGGCGCGGGACGTCCGGGCGGCGGCGCGCCCGGCGCCGGGCGGGACGCCGCCGGGGCTGGCGGTGCCGCCGGGGGAGACGGCGCGGCCGGCGGTTCCCGGAACGGCAGCGGGGTGACATCCGCCCAACTGGCGAGTGACGTCCACGGGCCGTCGTCGCCCGCGGTCCCGTCAGGCCGAGGCGGCACGTTGTCAGGCGGGCTCGCCACCGTTCCTCCCGGGTGTCCGCCCGCGGCCGGCACGGTCGTGGACAGGGTTGCTGGCTGGGACGGGGCCCGGGAACGGGCCGCCGCCGTGGACGGAGCTCGGCGGGTCAGCCGGCGCCGCCGAGGGCCGGGGCTGGCCTGGTTCGGCCGGCCACCGGCCTGGCGACTGGCCGAGCCGGCCGATCAGACGCCTCCAGTGTGCGCCGTCGCCCGGGGGTCGAGCCGGGCGACGGCACACACTGGAGGCAGCGGCACTACTGGCCGGGCACTACTGGACGGGCTCGAAGTCGTGCCACCAGGTGTAGAGGGCGACGCCGTCCTTGTCCGTGGCGAAGAAGCCGAGCAGCTTGTCGTTGTAGTACCAGCGAAGGTAGGCGGCGCCGTCGCTGGTGTGGCCGCACAGCAGCGCGCCCTCGTCGGTCTCCTGGTTCTCGTAGTTCCAGGTGCTGACCTGGTCCTTACCGGCCTTGCAGTCGCCGGTCTCGGTGATCGCGTCGCCGTAGAACTTCGTGTCGTGCTGGAGACCGGTGTCGTTGACGTAGCTGAACGCGTAGACGCCGCGCCCGTCGTCGCCGGCTGTGCACAGCACGGCCGCCTGGACGTCGTCGTTCTCCTGGTCGGGCGCCGGGTCGCAGTTCTTCATCGAGCTCGGGTCGAGCTGGTCGACCAGCGCCTGCTCGTCGGTGCTCAGCCCGGTCGGTGTCACCGTCGGCACCGCGGTCGTCGGCGCTGGCGTCGGGACGCCGGTTGTCGGCCCGACCGTGAGGGTCGGCGACGGCGTCGGGCGGGGGGTGGGCTTGTCGCCGCCGCCGGAAAGGCTCACCGCCAGCACCACGATCAGGATGACCACGACGAGGGCGGCGGCCACCGCACCGATGATCAGGTTGCGGCGGTTGTTGTTGCGCGGAGGCTGCGGGGCGCCCGGGTAGCCGGAGCCATAGCCCGGCGGCTGGCCGTACCCCGGCTGCTGGGCCTGCTGGCCGTAGTCGTAGCCGGGCGCGGGAGTGCCGCCATAGCCGGGCGCGGGGGTGCCGTAGCCAGGTGCCGGGGTGCCGTAGCCGGGCTGCTGGGCCGCGTAGCCGGGGTACCCCGGCTGCTGGGCCTGGCCGTAGTCGTACCCGGGCTGCTGGGCCTGCTGGCCGTAGTCGTAGCCGGGCGCGGGCGTGCCGTAAGGCTGCTGAGCCTGCGGCTGCTGCGGGTAGCCCTGGGCCGGGTAGCCAGGCGGGGCCGGGTACTGCTGCTGCGGGTCGTACGAGCCCGGTGTCGGCGTCTGGGGCGCCGGATAGCCGGGCGGGTACGCGGTGGTCGGCGGATAGGGCTGCTGGCCAGCCGGAGGTGGTGGCGGCGTCTGGCCAGCGCCGCCTCCGGCCGAGCCCGGCGGGTAAGGCGGCTGAGCCGGCGTCGCGGCGCCGCCGACGAGCTGGGTCTCGGCGTCCGAGTTGTCCGGCTCGTAGTCCGATGGCTGCATGGTTGTGGTTCCCCTCCCGGAACGGTCCCCGGGCTCGTCGATTTCTCAACCCCGGACCGGTGTCCGATGTTAGGAGGTCGCCCCGGCTGGGGCATCTTCCGGTCGCTTGTCGGACATGGGAGGTCGCAGGTCCGACAGGCGTCCGTTGTTTCCCGCCGTGAGCATTCCCGGCCCCGGGCATGCGGCGGCGCCGGCCGGCTGGTCCGGTCGGCGCCGTTATGGCTCGGGGCGGGCGAATGCCGCGCTGTGCCGTCGGTCTATCGAGGACCGACGGCGGGACTCGCTTCGAATACGGTTGCGCGGCCGTCAGGTGGGTTCGCGAAGGCCGGGACTCAGCGGCCGGCCGGCTCCGGGACGCGGGCCGGAGTCGGGGCGTCAGGGCCCGAGACCGCGCGCGGGTGGTCCGGGTGCAGGAAGACCCAGCGCTTGTAGGCCCAGAAGCGGAACACCGTGCCCAGCCCGGTTCCCAACACGTTGCCGAACACGTTGAAGGCGATGGCGCCCTTCAGGTGCAGCACATACTCGCCGAAGCCGAGGCAACCGAGCGCGATGCCGAGGCCGATCACATTGAGAATGAAGAAGATCGTGTACTCACGGCGAACACCGCTGCGCGCCCGGTGGGTGAAGGACCACTGGCGGTTCCCGATGTACGCGACCGTTGCCGCAATGACCGTGGAAATCGTCTTGGCGAGCAGCCAGTCCATGTGGAACTGGACGTGACACACGTTCGACACGACGAAGTCGACGACATATGCGACAGCGCCGACGACGCCGAACTTGCCGACCTCACGGATGAGCAGCTGGACCCGGGAGGGCCGTGCCCGATGCTTCACGACAGGCAACCTCGGTTGATTTCTGCCACCTGCCGAGACTACCGACGCCTCCTGGCGGTCCATCGACTGCCCCCGGCGGTCTACTGGCGCACCCGCGGTGGTCGACACGGAGACGATCGGATCAACGACGGGAGGCAACAGTTCTCCTTGGCAGGGTGACGGGCGGTATCGACGGATGGTGTGCCCTCGGGTGCGCGTCGTGACACGGCCCTCGGGCCGGTGGCGGGCGGGCCGACCGCCCCGGGACCTTCGACCACGCGCCTCATCGGCGCAATCCACTCCAGCGTGACAATCGGCATTCCGGGTCGCAACCCGGACACTGCCTCGGCGGTAGCCAGGCTCACGAGGCCGTGTCCCCGCTCAGGCCGCGGCCTCGTCGTCGTTGAGGTCGTCCGCGGCCGGCTGGCTGCCGGCGTGGCTCGGCCGGCCCAGGCTGTGGTACGCCCAGCCCGCCTCGCGCCAGCGCTGTTCGTCGAGCGCGTGCCGGCCGTCGACGACCACGGCGCCGGCGACGTGGGGCAGCAGGGCCGCCGGATCCAGCGTGCGGAACTCGGCCCACTCGGTGAGCACCAGCACCGCGTCCGCGGCCGCCACCGCCTCCCGCACCGAGGTCGCGTAGGTCAGTGACGGGTAGCGCAGCCGCGCGTTCGGGATCGCGGCCGGGTCGTAGACGATGACCTGCGCGCCCTCGGCGGCGAGCTCCGCCGCGATGTCCAGCGCGGGCGAGTCGCGGATGTCGTCGGAGTTCGGCTTGAACGCGGCGCCGAGCACGCCTAGGCGCCGGCCGGCGACCACGCCGCCGAGCGCCGCGCGGGTCAGCGTCACCGCCCGCTGCCTGGCCCGCAGGTTCACCGCGTCGATCTCGGCGAGGAACGCCAGCGACGACCCGGCGCCCAGCTCGGTCGCCCTGGCCTGGAAGGCGCGGATGTCCTTGGGCAGGCAGCCACCGCCGAAGCCGATGCCGGGCCGCAGGAACCGGTTGCCGATCCTGGCGTCGTAGCCGATCGCGGTGGCCAGCTCCAGCACGTCGGCGCCGGCCACGTCGCAGATCTCCGCCATCGCGTTGATGAACGAGATCTTGGTGGCGAGGAACGCGTTCGCGGCGACCTTGACCAGCTCGGCGGTGGCGTAGTCGGTGACGACCACCGGCGTGCCCGCCTCGATAGTCGCCGTGTACACCGCGCGCAGCCGTGCCTCGGCGGCACCGCCCGGCGCGACGCCGAACACCAGCCGGTCGGGCCGCAGGGTGTCCTCGACGGCGAAGCCCTCGCGCAGGAACTCCGGGTTCCAGGCGAGCTCGACATCGGGCGCCGCGGCGCTGATCCGGGCCGCGAGGCCGGCCGCCGTGCCCGCTGGGACGGTGGACTTGCCGACGATCAGCGCGCCCGGCGCGAGCCCGGCCGCGATCAGCTGGTCCACGGCGGCGTCGACGTAGCGCAGGTCCGCGCCGCCGTCACCAGCCCGCTGCGGCGTGCCGACGCAGACGAAGTGCACGTCGGCCCAGCCGGCGATGCCGTCGATGTCGGTCGTGAACGACAGCCGGCCGGACTCGAGGTTCTTGCGCAGCAGCTCCTCGAGGCCCGGCTCGAAGATGGGCACCTCGCCGGCGGCGAGCCGGTCGACCTTGGCCGCGTCGACGTCGTAGCCGATGACGGTGAAGCCCAGCTCCGCCATGCAGACGGCGTGGGTGGCGCCCAGGTAGCCGGTACCGAGGACCGCGATCCGCGGTCCCGTCTCGGCGGCGGCGGTCGGCACGGCGGGCCGATCGTCCGAGCTCGATGTGCTCGCGCTGGACCTGGTCACGCTTGTCGCCGCCTTTCCGCCTCGGCTGCCATCTGGGTCAGCCGCCCTGTAGCCTGCCACGCCCGGTCGGTGCGCCCGTGCCGGCCGCCAGCGTGGGCCGATACCGGCCCTTATCGACCGTAACTGGGCTCGGGGCCCCGGGGGCGGCCGGTCGCCGCCGTCCGCCGAGCCGTCCACGGACGGCAACCGCGCGTTGCGGCACCGTTCGCCGGATCGGGGGATCCCTGGCGCGAACCGGGAGAATCCGGGCCCCGCCGTCTGTCCAGTTGTCACGCTGTGGAGTACCCGACTGAGGCGGCCGCGCACCTGCTCGTAGGTCCCGCTCGCCTCAGTCCGTCGACGAGAAGCCGGGCCGGGTCAGTCCGTCGGCGAGGGCCGGGCCGCGTCCGGCAGCCGGAGCTGTCGGACGCCCACCGGCACGGAACGGACGGTTCCGCAGACCATGGTCACCTTCTCCTGGGTGATCCGCCGGGCGAGCGCCGCGTCGTCCAGGTTGGCGTCCAGATGGCGGCACAGCACCACCGAGGCCCCGGCCACCAGTGGCGCGAGCACGCTGCCCAGCAGGCCCTCCGCGCTCGCCGGGCCGGCGGTGGACAGCACCCGGTCACCCGCGCCGATCCCGGCCGCCGCCGCGACCTCGCCGGCCCGAGCCAGCAGCGCGGCCTGGTCGGCCGGTGGCGCAGGCGCCGCGAACCGGTCGCCGTGGGCTGGCACCTCGGCGGCGAAGTCGAGCACGCCGGCGACCGGGTGCGCCATCCGGGCGCCGAACGGCCGCAGCGACAGCGCGACGACCTCGTCCGCGCCCAGCCCGAGTGCCGCGTCCACCCGGCTCTCCGCGACGAACAGCGCCTGGACGTCGCCGGTCGCCTCGTCGTCGGGGTCGTCCTCGGCGCCACCCTCCTGCTCGCCACCCTCCTGCTCCGGCCCGAGGGCGACGAGCACCTCGCAGCCGGCGGACCAGGCGGCCAGCAGGATCACGACGGTCAGCCAGTGCGCAGGCAGATCCACGCCGACCCGGTCGCCCGGGGCGAGGCCGAGTGTGTCCACCAGCAGGTTCGCCGTCTTCGCCACCCAGTTGTCCAGCGTGATCCCGGACAGCTCGACCCGTTCGCCGGTCGCGTCGTCGTAGAACGTCACCAGCGGGCTCGCCCCGTCGGCGCGCAGCCGGGCCGCCAGCGCCGCCGCCACCCCGGGATAGGCCGGGCGACCGGCGACCGGCCCGTCGAGGCCGAGAAGCGTGAGGACCGGCGTCAGGCGGGGAGCGCCGTCCGTCACGGCGTGCACGCGGTGTTGGCCGGGACACCGCCGGTGCCCGGCGCCGCGGTGGTGGGGGCGACGGCCGCCGGGCCGCCCGCCGTGGCACCGGGGGCGGTCGCTCCGGTCGTGCCGGCCGCCGTCGACGCGGCGGTGACGCCGGTGAACGACGAACCGACGACGATCGTGACGCCGGTCGTGGAGAGCGCCGCGTCCGCGACGGCCCGCGAGCCGGGGATCTTCGCCACGAGCGCCTTGGCGGCGCCCTCCTGGCCCGGCGGGTAGCGGACCTCGGTCGCGGCCTGGCTCGTGGCGGCGGTGCTGGCGGTCATCAGGCCGCCGAAGCCGAGCGCGGTCAGGCCGGTCCTCGTCTCACCGGCCAGGCCGTTGCGGCCGGACGCGTTCACGATCCGCGCGACCGTCACCTGGCTGGGCGGGACCGCCGGCGCCGACGCGAGGGCCGCGCTCTGCGGCGGCGCCGGGCGCAGCGGGGCGAGGATCTGCTGCATCTCGTCGGAGTTCACCAGCAGCACGTCACCGTGATAGCCCATCGCGCCCTGGTCATCGCTCGCGCCCTCGCTGGGCAGCGGCACGTGCGTCGGGATGGTGATGAACCTGACCTTGCCGGAGCCCAGCTTGCTGGCGCGGTCGGCGAGCTCGACCAGGTTCAGGCCGCTGTCGGTGGTCAGCGCGCCGCCGACGGCGCCGAGCATCTGCGTGACGGTCACCGGGTTGGTCAGCGTGCCGGCGGTCGTGGTCTTGGCGAGCAGCTTGGAGAGGAACTGCTGCTGGCGCAGAATCCGGAGCCGTTCGTCACCCAGCGCGTGGCGGGTCCGGACGAAGGCGAGCGCCTGGTCACCGTTCAGCGTGTTCTCCCCTAGGTGACCGTGCCACTGCGAATAGTTGTCGTTCAGGTTGGTCGTACTGCCATCCGGCATTGTAGTGACACAGACCGTGACGCCGTGGACGGCATCCACGACCTGCTTGAAGCCGGCGAGGTCGATGACGACGTAGTGGTCGATGTGCAGGCTGGTCAGGCTCTCCAGCGTCGAGGTCAGGCCGGACACACCCGCGTAGGTGAGGATGTTGGTCAGCTTGTCCTTGCCGTCGGCGGGCGTGCCCTTGACCTTGGGGACCACCGGGATCAGCTCGTCGCGCGGGAACGACAGCAGCGTCGCGGTGCCGTTCTTGTCGAAGTGGGCGATGATCGTCGTGTCCGACCGGATGCCCTCGACCTGCTTGCCGCCGTACTCGTTGCCGGTGCCGTCCCGGCTGTCGTCGCCGAGCAGCAGGATGTTCTCGTCGCCGGCGACCTCGGCCGGGCGGTTGCCGGCCGGGTGCCAGCTCGAGTCGTGCGTGACCTTGCTGCTGAACTGGTTGTAGAGGAACCAGCCGCCGGCACTGACCGCGAGCACCAGGACGGACAGCAGCGCGCAACCGACCAGCGAGAGCCGTCGCAACCCCGACCGGCGCCTGCGCGGGTTCCGGGGACTGAGCTCCGGAGGCAGGCGGTCGGTTGGCCGGGGTGAATTGCCCGGGTGTGGCCGAGATGGCTGGCCCGGGTGCGGCCGAAATGTCGTCGCTGTATTGCTCACCGGCGGTTCGGCCCTCCTTGGCGGGTCGTCCGCTCGGCGCGGCCCTCAACCAGCTGGGCTCGCCGAGATCGTCGCGTCGATCTCCGTTGATCGAGATTGTCGGGCGCCGCCGTCGCGTTCCCCACGGGGCGGATGCGCGCGGAAACCCGCGCCCAGTCTGGATCTCACCGTCTAGGACGCTCCGCGCTGGTTGGACGTTGTCGCCCGGCGCCGCAAGCCTCGTCACAACAGACGCATGCCCCGTTGTTGGTACCCAACGTCACGTCGTTGACGCCCCGGTGGAATCCGCCCTACACCACCCCCGCCCGGGGGCACGTGTTCGCAGGTCATCCCGGGCAGACGGGGTACGGCCCCGGGCCGGTCGGTTTGGCGTCCGAGGCCGCCGCGCCGGCCGTCGGGGGAGTGCGGCGACCGGCCCGCCGTTCCGTTCACAGGTCCTGTTGTTACCGTCTGGTCGGTTGCCCGACGGATAGTCGCAATCATGTGTTTGCGGTGTGTATAGAGGTTCTGGGCGGTGGTAGCGGCCAGGACCACGCGAGTGTCACCGCCGCTGCACCGATTGCGTCAGCCTCGGCCCACGCCGTGACGCATCACCCGAACGTCAGCACTTATCATCATTTTCTGCCCAGTAGCGCCCGAGAGGGGAGACCGGGGACGTGTCCTACCCGACAACGCTTCCGCCCCATCTCAGCCCCAGGGAGGACGGCGGCCAAGGCCGGCGCGAACGCGGTGGTGGCCGGCGGGCGCTGCGGATCCTGCTGGGCTTCGTCTCGGTCGTCGTGCTGCTGATCAGCGTCGGCGGCTGGGCCCAGTACACCTACGCCAACGGCAACGTGCACCACATCTCGCTGAACCTGGGCGGCAACCGGCCGGACAAGACGTTCGGGGTGTCGAACTACCTGCTCGTCGGCACGGACAGCCGGGCCGGCTCCGGCGACGCGTACGGCGGCTCCCAGGTGCTCGGCCAGCGGTCGGACTCGACGATCCTGATCCACCTGGCCAAGGACGGGTCCACGACGATGGTCTCGTTCCCGCGCGACACCCTCGTCACGATCCCGGCGTACACCGACGGGAAGGGCAAGCACCACGCGGCGCACCGGGACAAGTTCAACTCGGCGATCTCCGACGGCGGGCCCACCCTGCTGGTGAGCCTGGTCGAGGGCCTGACCGGGATGCGGGTCGACCACTACGTGTCGATGGACCTCGCGGGCTTCAAGCAGATCACCAACGCGATCGGTGGCGTCGACGTCTGCGTGCTGCCGTCGAGCTTCCGGGAGTACGTCGAAGAGGATCACAAGTACAGCACCAACACGAACGACCCGATGAGCGGCTGGCTCGGCGGCCCCGGAACCGTCCACGTGAACGGCGACCAGGCGCTCGCCTTCGTCCGCCAGCGCCACGGGCTGTCCACGCAGGGCGACCTGGACCGGATCCACCGCCAGCAGCAGTTCATGGGCGCGGTGTTCCGCAAGGCCTCCAGCAGTGACATCCTGACGAACCCGATCAAGCTGGAGTCGTTGATCTCGGCGGCGACCTCGGCGCTGACCCTCGACGACAACACCAGCATCACCGACCTCAAGGGCCTGGCCCTGTCGATGAAGGGCGTGGCGTCGGGCTCCATGCACGTGGAGACCCTGCCGACGCACCCGCCGACCGTCGCCGAGGGTGGCAACCCCAAGGACGGGACGCTCGCCCCGTTCGGCGCGGTGCAGATCTACAACCCGGTCGACCTCGCCAGGATCGTCGTCCCGCTCGGCGGCCACGTCGTCGGCGTCACCCTCGACGACACGGCCGCGCCCTCGACGCCCGACCCGGGAGCGACCCCCGGCCCCGTCACCGTCCCGCCCGCGCAGGTCAGCGTCGCCGTCTACAACGGGTCGATGACCAAGGGTCTCGCGTCCAAGGTGACGACCGCGCTCGTGGGCAAGGGCTTCCAGGCGACGACCGCGGGCAACGCCGACGCGCTCACCTACACCACCTCGCGGGTGATCTACGGCACCGGTCAGCAGCAGGCCGCGTGGACCGTGCAGGCCGCGGTTCCCGGCTCGATCGCCCGGCTGGACGCGTCCGTCAAGGGCATCCACCTGATCCTCGGCGCGCAGTACACCGGAGTGGTCACCCCGACTGCCGCGGGCAGCGGCACCACCCCCGCCGCCGCCCCGACGACCCAGGCCCCGCAGGGCCCGCCAGCGCCGCCGAACTGCACCATTTAACAGTTAGTAGGTGCAGCCGCCGGTGAGCTGGGCGGCGGTGGTGGCCGGGGCCGGGCGGGCCGGGGCGGACTGCGCGGCGCCGCCGGTCGGGCTGGCCGCCGACGTGGTCACGTCGCTGACGCCGTTGAAGCCCTCGCCGAGGACCAGCGAGACGGTGCCGCTGGTCAGCGTCGGGTCGACGGAGAAGCTGGCGCCGGGCACGACCGCCCCGAGCGCGCGGGCGTCGGCCTCGTCGCCGGGCGGGTAGCGGACCTGGGTGGTCGCGGGCGCCTTGCCAGACCAGGTCTGCGCGGCACCGACGACGAAGCCGGCGGTCGCCAGCGAGCTGGCCGTGCGGCCCGCGGTCCCTTCGAGGCCGGTCGCGTTGAAGACGTCCACCTTGAAGTCCGACCGTGGTGAGACCGGGCCCGCGCTGATGCCCTGACCACCGGTCGCGGCTGGCTCGGTGCTGGCCGGGCTCGGGATGCCCCGCAGCGGGGCCAGGAAGGCGTCCAGGGTCCGCTGGTCGTAGATCTGCACCGAGCCGTAGACGGGGAGCTCGCCGAGCGCGTTGGCTCCCTCCGCGGGTGTCGGCGGCCGGACCGGAATCGTCTCGAACCGCAGCTGGTCGGGCCGCAGCCCGTGCATCCGGGTCGCGAGCTTCTGCAGGTCGTCGATCGTCGTCGAGTCGTCGACCGTCAGCGAGCCGAACGCGGCCTGCAGCAGCGACTCCAGCTTCACCGGGTTGGTGAGCACGCCGGTGCTGGTGGCCTTCGCGAACACCGCGCTGATGAACTGCTGCTGACGACGGATCCGGTCGAAGTCGCCGTCCGGCAGGCCGTGGCGCTCGCGGACGAACGCCAGTGCCCGCTCACCGTTGAGATGGTTGGCTCCGACGACCCCGTGCCACTGCGACCACGGGTCGCGCAGGTTGGCCGTACTGCCGTCGGGCAGGGCGCGCACGCAGACCGTCACCCCACCGATCGCGTCGGTGATCTGGCGGAAGCCGGCGAGGTCGACCTGGACATAGTGGTCGATCCGCAGCTGGGTCAGCCGTTCGATGGTCCTGATCAGCAGGGACGGGCCGCCGGTGGTGATCGCCGAGTTCAGCTTGCCCTTGCCGTGGCCCGGGATCGCGACGAGCGTGTCCCGCGGGAAGGAGACCAGCGTCGTCGTCCCGTCCGGAGCGAGGTGGGCGACGATCGTCGTGTCCGAGCGCTCGCCGTCGACGGCGCCCTCGCTCTCGAACTCGGTGCCGGTCCCGGCCCTGCTGTCAGAGCCGACGATGAGGAAGTTGACGGCTCCGCCGACGCCGGCCGCCGGTCGGTCAGTACCCAGGTTCAGCTTGATGCGGGCGATCTGGCCGTCGAAGTACCGGTACACGGTGTAGCCGCCGACGGAGACCACGAAGACGAGGGCGGACAGCGTCGCGGCGATGATCACCAGCGTGCGGCCCGCTGTGCCCCTGGCTCTGCCTCGACCGGGCCGCGAGCCGTGGGGGTCGAGTTCCGCAGGCAGCGCCGGGGTGGAGACCAGAGGCTTTGGCGGTGCTTCTGTCACCGTCTGAGCACCTCCCGCTCCTGCGCGGATATTCGACCGGCAGGATTGTTGCCCTCCGAAGTCATGTCGACACTCAAGGTACCCGCTCGTAGCCGCGCGTACCCGACACCCGTGCGTAGATGTTCTTGCCTGTGAAGCGACGGAGTGAACCCGGGATGCTGTGAGCGCGGGAGTAAGCGGGCGGAGTGGTCGCCTGAGGGACGAAGGCGGCCGCGGAGCCCGTGAAGCGACGGAGTGAACCCGGGATGCTGTGAGGCTCGAGAGAGGGCGGGCGGGACCTAGGCGGTGAGCGGAGCGGGCTCTGGCCGCGGCCCGGTGACGCCGGTGGCCGGCTGCGGCATTTGGCGGCCACCGGCGACGGCCGGCGGTGTCGTCGGCGCCGACGGCCGTTCCCGCAGCGCCGAGCGTCCGACGTAGGCCAGTGAGACCAGCGCGAACGTCACCGTCACAGCGAGGATCGCGAACGTCACCCCGGACGGGAACGGCGCCCAGCGGGCGATCGCGGCCACCACGTCGGGCACCCGGGCCGGGGTGAAGCGCACGCCGCGGCCCAGCCAGTAGTAGCTGCAGATCGCCAGCAGCGCGAACGCCTGCATGAGCAGCGCCCCGACGAGCATGACGACCGGTGTCCACCGGTCCCGGCGGCCGAGCAGCCGGGCGAGCCCGGCGGCGATGACCACACCGGCGCCGACGAGACCCAGATAGAGGTACCGCCCCTGGACGGCGATGCCGCGGGTGTACAGCTCATACTCGGCCCAGCTGCGCTGGGCGACCGTCACGTAGGCGAAGGCGACCGGTAGCAGCAGCACCACCGGGATGGCCGCTCGGGCCAGCCGGTCCAGCCACGTCCGCCGGGACACCTGGCCAAGCCCGCTCACCAGGCACGCGACCGCGACGACGCCGACGATCACCGTCGCCGCCACGATCGCCACCGGGGTCAGCTGCGGGGGCTCGAACATCCCGAGGCCGCCCCAGAACCGGCTGATCATCGTCCTGATGAAGTACCAGAGCCAGGTCCAGAACGAGTCCGGCAACAGCAGTGACTCCCTGCGCGGCGGATCAGCGTCCCAGCCGTTCGGCTGAACGGCGCCGTAGAGGACGTAGTTGCGGACCCACCACCAGCCGCCGAGCCCGAGGCCGACGGCGAGGGCCACGATCGTGGGCCCCCACGGCAGCGAGCCGACCAGGGCCCGCGCCCGCCCGCCTCGGGCGGCCGGCACTGCGGTGGCCTGGGCGTCGGTGGCCGGCACGTCGGTGGCCGGTCTCGGCCGGCTGTGCCACCAGCCCACGAGGTAGGCGGCGACGACCATCAGCGGCAGCAGCAGCGCCAAGCCCTTCGACAGGAAAGTGAGCGCGAGCCACACCCCTGCCCAGACCGCGGTACGCATCCGCCGGTCGCCGCGCAGCACGCCGGCCAGCACGAACGTCAGCACACCCGTGGTGAGTATCAGCACGCCGTCGTTGTTGAACGTCGCCCCGACCCGGTCGAACCCGGGCACCGCGAGCGGCAGCACCGCCGCGCCCCGGGCCACCGCCTCGGACAGCCGCAGCCGGCGTGCCGTCGCCCACGCCAGCAGCGGCAGCGGCGCGACCAGCAGGATGTTCAGCAGCCGCAGAACGTAGACCTGCTGGTCGTAGGCCCAGTTGCTCGCGGGCAGCGCCCCGAGCACCGCGGCGCCGAGCGCGTACACCATCGGCGGGTGCTGCACCATCTGGTTGGACAGCCGGCCGTCGGTGACCGGGCCCGGTCCGCCGAGCGCGTCGAACGAGCCGCGTTGGTCCCGAGGCGTCGGGGTGATCTCGGCGAACGACGGCGATCCGCGCTTCTTTCCGCCGGACTGGAACATGTCCGCGTAGGCGCCCCGGTCGAAGGCGTCCGACGTCGCGGCGACACCCTTGGAGATCATCTTGTTGCCCGGCGCCGGCCAGCCGTCGCCGTGCAGCAGCCCGTAGACCATGTCCACGTGCTGGGCCTCGTCGTAGCCGGTCCACGTCGGGTACGCCACCGAGTACGTGGCCAGCAGGGCCAGGTGCAGCGCGGTGATCACCAGCACGACCGTGGGCACCCGCCGGACCCGCCGCCAGATGGCCCGCGCCGGGCGGGCCAGCGGCCGGTCCGGTCTGCCCGTAGCCGGGCCGGGGCCGCCGTCGGCGGGGTCCGCCTGTGGTTCGTCGCCCAAGTAGGCGGGCAACGGGCCGGGTGCGGACGTGCCGCCGTCGGCGTCGGCCGTCCTCGGCCCGAAGTCGGCCGGCATCGTGGTGGCGGGTGGCGCGTCGATGACGTCGTCCGTCGGGTTCGCTGTGTCCGTGCGCTCGCTGATCGTCGGCTCCGTGGTCCCTGGAGTTCCGTGCGGGCGCACCGTGACGCGCCCGGTGCCGGGCCTAGCTCATCGCCCGGCGATGCCGGCGGTGGTCCCAGCCTCCGTCATTGGGGCCCGATGTCATCGGGGGCCCGGCGCAACGCAACCACACTAACCTGTGCCGGACCTGTGGATTTTCCCCGGCGTCGATGACCAGATCTGAACCCGGTCTTTAACCCGGCCTTGGTCCCAGGCGCGCAGGTCGCGGATATGGTCCCAGGGCCTGATGCAGGTGTCAGGGCCTGGCAGTCTGCCAGACTGCGAGCTGTGCGCGTACTCGTGATCGGTTCCGGTGGCCAGGTCGGCTCCGAGCTGTGCCGGCTGCTGGCCCTCGACCCGCGACTGCCGGCGATCGCTGGGCTGACCAGGTCGGAATGCGACATCACCGATCCGGCCAGGCTTCGCGCAGTGATCCGCGACCAGGCCCGGCCGGCGAAGGTCCAGGGCGGGCTGACCGTCGTCAACACGGCGGCCTGGACCGACGTGGACGGCGCCGAGACGGACGAGGTGGGCGCCTACGCGGTCAACGCCACCGGTCCGGCGCACCTGGCCGCCGCCTGCGCGGAAGCCGGCGCGACCCTGATCCACCTGTCGACCGACTACGTTTTCGACGGCCTGGCCGACAAGCCATACGAGATCGACGACCAGACCGCCCCGGCCTCCGCCTACGGGCGCACGAAGCTCGCCGGCGAGCAGGCCGTGCTCGCGCTGTGCCCGGCGTCCTACGTCGTGCGCACCGCCTGGGTGTACGGCGCCGTCGGGAAGAACTTCGTCAAGACCATGGCGCGGCTCGCCCGCGAGCGCGACACGCTGACTGTCGTCGACGACCAGCACGGCTCGCCGACCTGGTCGGCGGACCTCGCCACCGGGCTGATCGAGCTGATCCTCTCCGGCGCCTCGTTCGGCCTCTACCACTTCACCAACGCCGGCGACACGACCTGGCACTCGTTCGCCCAGGCGATCATGGAGGAGATCGGCGCGGACCCGGCGAAGGTGCTGCCGACGACGACGGCCGCGTTCCCGCGCCCCGCGCCCCGGCCCGCCTTCTCGGTGCTGTCGAACCGCAGCTGGCTGGACGCGGGCCTGACCGCGCCGCGCCCCTGGCGGGACGCGCTGAGCGCGGCCTTCGCCGCCTACCCCGCCGAGCTGCGGGGATAGGTCGAAACGACCGGCCGGCCGGCGGCGCGGTGCCGCCACCGTCGCGGTCGGAAACCGGTTTGCTCCTGCCGGGTAACGTGAAGCACGTGACCGCGCAGATCAACTCGTCCAGCTCGCCAGGGGCCGGCGACGTGCCCGGGGGACGTCCCACCCTGGTGGCGGTCGCCTGGCCCTACGCCAACGGCGCCCCGCATCTCGGACACATCGCCGGCGCGTATCTGCCGGCGGACATCTTCGCGCGGTACCAGCGGATGGCGGGCAACCGCGTGCTGATGGTGTCCGGTTCGGACGCCCACGGCACGCCGATCACGGTGCGGGCCGAAGAGGAGGGCATCACCCCTCAGCAGGTCGTCGACCGATACCACCCGATCTTCCTGGACATCTGGGAGCGGCTCGGGATCTCGTTCGACCTGTTCACGTCGACCCGGACCGAGAACCACACCGCCGTCACCCAGGACGTGTTCACCAGGCTGCGCGCGGCCGGGTACATCTCCATCCAGGAGACGACGCAGTTCTACGACCCGCAGGCCGGCCGGTTCCTGCCGGACCGCTACGTCGTGGGGACCTGCCCGCACTGTGCGTACCCGAGCGCGCGCGGCGACCAGTGCGAGAACTGCGGGCGCACCCTCGACCCCGACCAGCTGATCGAGCCGCGCAGCAAGATGACGGGCGCCGTTCCCGAGCAGCGCCAGACCTCGCACTTCTTCCTGGAGCTGTCGAAGCTCCAGGACGCGCTCCTGGCCTGGTTGGAGACCCGCAAGGGCTGGCGCCGCCACGTGATCAACTGGTCGCTCCAGTTCGTCAAGGACGGCCTGCACGACCGGGCGATCACCCGGGACCTCGACTGGGGCGTCCCGCTGCCCACCGACGAGCTCGGGCCCGGCAAGCGGATCTACGTGTGGTTCGAGGCCGTGATCGGCTACCTGTCGGCCAGCAAGGAGTGGGCGGCGACGATCGCCGGCGCCCCGGAGGCCTGGCGCGACTGGTGGGAGAACCCCGACGCTGCCGCCTACTACTTCGTCGGCAAGGACAACATCCCGTTCCACACGGTGATCTGGCCGGCGATGCTGCTCGGCTACGGCGGCCTCGATCTGCCGACCGACGTGCCGGCCAACCAGTACGTCACGTTCGGCGGGGCGAAGGCCTCCAAGTCGGCCGGGATCGGGCGCTCGGTCCCGGAGTACCTGGAGGTGCTGCAGCCGGACGCGCTGCGCTACGCGCTGGCCACGGTGCTGCCCGAGCAGAACGACACCGAGATCTCCGACGGCGACATCATCCGGCGAGTCAACGACGAGCTGATCGCCAACTGGGGCAACCTGGTCAACCGGGTGATGGCCCAGATCAACAAGTTCTTCGACGGTGTCCTGCCCGACGTCCCGTCGCCGGAGGAGCTCGGCGGCAGCCACGCTGAGCTGCTGGCCAAGGTCGACGAGGGGCTCGCCCGGGTCGCGGAGCTGGTCGAGAAGGTGGAGCTGCGGGCAGCGCTACGGGCCGCGATGGAGACCTCAGGCGAGGTCAACCAGTACCTCTACCGCGAGGAGCCCTGGAAGACCGTCAAGGTCGACCGCGACGCCGCCGCCCGCAGCCTGGCCACGTCCATCCAGGCCATCGCGGGTATCGCCGTCGCGCTGGCGCCGTTCCTGCCGTTCTCGACCGAGCGGCTCCAGGACGTGCTCGGCGTCGACCTGACCGTCTGGCGCCGCCAGGAGGTCCCCGCCGGCCGCCGCCTCGACTGGTCCGCCGGAGGCCTGTTCATCAAGCTCGACCCCAAGGCCCTCGACCGCCCCGAGCCCACCGCCTAGCGCCTGGCTTCACCCAGGCCGACCTGCCCAGGCCGCTCGGTGCTACCGGGAGCGTTCCGCGCTGGTTGGTGCTCCCGTCGACGCGGGGACTGCCGGTTCCTGGGGCGATCTTGGCTCGGCCACTCCGCCGATGGCGACCGCGGCGGTGACGCCTTCGACCGACGCGGCGGCGGCGAGCGGCGCGTCCGGGCCCGCGGTCTGTGGCCGCTTGCCGTCGGCGTCGACGTGCACGGTCGAGCGCATGTTCAGCTGGGGCAGGAAGAGGCTGAGGATGACCGACAGGGCGGCGACGGGCCCGGCGACCCAGAAGGCCACCTGCAGGGACTCGGTGTAGGCACCCTCGAAGCCGTGCCGCAGCGCGGGCGCGAGGCCGGCCACCAGTTTCGGGCTGACCGAGGACGGTGAGAAGCCCGCGGGCAACGACATTCCGCCGAGCGCCTGGGGCAGCTTCTCGGTCAGGTGGCTCGCGAAGATCGCGCCGAGGATGGCCGTGCCGAACGAACCGCCGATCGAGCGGAAGAAGGCCGAACCCGAGGTGGCCGCGCCCAGGTCGCGGAACTCGACGGCGTTCTGCACCGACACCACCAGCACCGGCATGACGCCGCCCAGGCCGAAGCCCAGCAACGCCAGGTAGATGACCATCTCGCCGGTGCCGATCTCCGGCGTGAGCCGCCAGGCGAGCATGAGCAGGGAGGCCGTCACCAGCACGGAACCGACGATCGGGTAGACCCGGTAGCGGCCGGTCCGGCTGACCAGCCGGCCCGTCAGGGTCGACGACACGAGCATGCCGCCCATCACCGGCACCAGCCGCAGGCCGGACATGGTCGGCTCGACGCCCTTGACGACCTGTAGGAACAGCGGCAGGAACGTGATCGCGCCGAACATCGCGAAGCCGCTGACGAAGCCCATCAGGTTGGAGATGTTGAACACCCGGTTCGCGAACAGCCTGGGCGGCAGGACGGGCTCCGGGACGCGCCGCTCGACGAAGGCGAAGGCCACCAGCATCAGGACTCCGCCGACGACCAGGCCGATGCTCGCCGCCGAGCCCCAGGCCAGTGTCGTGCCGCCGAAGCTGGTGAACAGCACCAGGCAGGTGGTCGCGCCGGCGAGCAGGGCCGTGCCGAGGTAGTCGATGGTCCGCTTCACCCGGTTGCGGGTCGACGGGAGAACCGAGGCGACGATGACCAACGCGATCGCGCCGAGCGGCAGGTTGACGTAGAAGACCCAGCGCCAGTTCAGGTGGTCGACGAACAGGCCGCCGAGCAGTGGCCCGACGACGCTCGCGAAGCCGAACAGCCCGCTGAAGACGCCCTGGTAGCGGCCGCGCTCCCGGGGCGAGAGCACGTCACCGATGATCGTCTGGGCGCCGATGATCAGGCCGCCGCCGCCGAGGCCCTGCAGCGCCCGGAAGGCGATCAGCTCGCCCATCGACTGGCTGAGGCCGGCGACCGCCGAGGCGACGAGGAAGATGATGATCGCGGCCTGGAAGAAGATCTTGCGGCCGTAGAGGTCGCCGAGCTTGCCCCACAGCGGCGTCGACACGGTCGAGGCCAGCAGGTAGGCGGTGACGATCCAGGACAGGTGCTGGGCGTCGCCGAGGTCGCCGACGATCGTCGGGAGAGCGGTCGCGACGATCGTCTGGTCCAGCGCGGCGAGCAGCATGCCGATGCCGAGCGCGATCAGGATCAGTCCGACCCGGCGGCCGCCGGAGTCGGCGGCACCGTCGGCCGACGCTGAGCCGTCGGCCGGCTGCTCTGCGGCCCTGCTCGCTGTGCTTGCGGAGGTCATCGGCTCTCCCGGAGCGTCTCGGGGGCGGGCAGGATCACGGAGCGGACAGGGTCACCAGCGAGCAGGATCACCAGCGAACCGGGTCACGAGGAGGGCCTGGTGGGCACCGGCAGGCCTTGCGCGAGGTTGGCGAAGCCGGCCCGAAGGGCGTCGGAGAGCTGCGGGGCCGACAGGTCGTCGCTTCGCTGCCAGTGGCCGATCGTGGCCCGGACGAGAGCCATCGCCGTGACCACGACCGTCATCGGGTAGGGGTGCTCGTCGACGCCGAGCCCGGCCCGTTCGCCGATCACCTCGGCGAGCCTGCGCTCGAAGTTGCGCAGGGTCGCGGCCTGGGCGCCGAACAACTGCGGGTTGGCGTGGTGCATCTGCGCCCGGGCTCGGTGCAGCGACGGATCCTGGACCTTTCGCTCCATCCGGGCGATGAGGACGTTCGCGATCGCGATCAGCGGCGGTTCGTCCGCCGGCCGGGCTCGTAAGGCCGCGCAGGCGTCGTCGACCTCGTCGTTGTCGATGCCGCCGAGGGCGTCCTCCTTGGACCGGAAGTAGTTGAAGAACGTGCGCGGCGAGACGTTGGCCGCGGCGGCGATCTCGTCAACCGTCACCCGCTCCAGCCCGCGATCGGCGACGAGGCGGACGGCCGCGTCCCGGATCGCCTGCCGGGTCTGGCGCTTCTTGCGCTCCCGCAGGCCGAGCTCGGCCGGTGCCGCCACTACCGCGGCGTCCGCGAGTACCGCGACGTCCGCGAGATCACTCATCACGGGGGCCTCCTCCCGCGCCGCCTCGGCAGCTCTGGGCTCGGTCGCGTCAGGCTCGGTTCGCATCAGGTCGCCGAATCATGCGCGTGCTACAACTTTGCCGATGCTACAACTTTGCTCGCCATACAACTTTGCAGTCTCTGAATAAATCTAGCCGAGCTGTTGCTGGACCACCGAGCCGCCCGCCGGACTGCCGAGCCGCCGGACCGCCTGGGTGGCGGGCCGGCGGCCGTGGTCAGGCGCCCGGCGGGACGTGATCAGGTCGCGGTGGCCGGTGGTCCGGCCCAGCACCGCCAGGTCGGCCGGAATCGTGTCGGGGACCGTCACGTCGGCGAGGTCCGCGGCGGCCTCCTTGCGGGCGTCGAGACCGGAGGTACGGCGCATCCGCAGCTCCGGCAGCAGCCAGGCGGTGAGGAAGCCGAGGAACGCGATCGGCACCGCCACCAGGAAGACGACCTGCAGCGAGTCGGTGTAGGTCTGGATGAACCCGGTGCGCAGCGCGGTGGGAAGGCTGGCGATGAGCCTGGGGCTCACGTCCGAGCCGGAGACGCCGCCCGGCAGCGCGTGGCCACCCATCAGGTGCGCCAGCTTGCCGCTCAGCACGTTCGCGAAGATCGTGCCGAACACCGCCGTACCGAACGATCCACCGATCGAGCGGAAGAACGTCGCGCCGGACGTGGCAGCGCCGAGGTCACGCGGTTCGACGGCGTTCTGCACCGACAGCGTCAGCACCGGCATAACCAGGCCCATCCCGACGCCGAACACGAACATCGACAGGCTCAGCCGCAGCGTCGAGACGTCCGGGGTGAGCAGCGAGAACAGCGCGATGCCCACCGTCATCAGGCCCGTTCCGACGATCGGGAAGACCTTGTAGCGGCCCCAGCTGGAGATCAGCCGGCCGGTGGTCATCGAGGCCATCATCAGGCCGAGGCTCATCGGCAGCATCTGCAGGCCGGACACGGTCGGGTCGATGCCCTTGACGATCTGCAGGAACAGCGGCAGGAAGGTGATCGCGCCGAACATCGCGAAGCCGACGACGAAGCTCATCAGGCTGGCGACCCGGAAGACCTTGATCGTGAACAGGCGGGGCGGCAGCACGGCCTCGGTCGCCCGCCGTTCGACCAGCACGAACACGCCGAGCAGTGCGACACCACCGACGGCCAGGCCGACGCTGGGCGCCGAGCCCCAGGCGAGCGAGGAGCCACCGAGGCTGGTGAACAGCACCAGGCAGGTGGCGCCTGCCGCGAGCAACGCGGTGCCCAGGTAGTCGACGGAGCGCTTGACGGTCGACCGGATCGAGGGCAGCACCCTGGTGGCGACGGCCAGCGCGGCCGCGCCCACCGGGACGTTGACGTAGAAGATCCAGTGCCACGACAGGTGGTCGACGAACAGGCCGCCGAGCAGCGGGCCGAGGACCGAGGACGTAGCGAACAGAGCCGAGAAGACGCCCTGGTAGCGGCCCCGCTCACGCGGCGAGACCACGTCGCTGATGATCGTCATGGCCCCGACGACCAGGCCGCCGCCGCCCAGGCCCTGCAGGGCGCGGAACGCGATGACCTGCGTCATCGACTGGCTGAGCCCGGCGAGCGCCGACGCGACGACGAAGATGATGATCGCCGCCTGGAAGAACCGCTTGCGGCCGTAGAGGTCGCCCAGCTTGCCCCAGATCGGGGTCGACACGGTCGAGGCGAGCAGGTAAGCGGTGACTACCCAGGACAGGTGCGCCGCTCCACCGAGATCTCCGACGATCGTCGGCAGGGCGGTCGCGACGATCGTCTGGTCGAGCGAGGCGAGCAGCAGGCCGGTGCCGAGCGCCGCGACGATCAGCCAGATCCGGCGGTCCGTGCCGCCGGTCGCCCGCGTAACGCCTCCGCCGGCGTCGGCTTGCGCGCCGTCGGTCAGGCCGGCGCTACGTGGTGAAGACATGTGCTTGCTTCCTCCGCTGGTCCTTCGTGCATCCACTACAACTTTGCCTCTCCTACAAGTTTGCAGTCAACGCAAAAATTCCCGGACTGCAGAGATCTGGGTCACCAGGCGCCGGTGCCTGGCGCGCCACCCGGACGAAACGGGCCGATCGCCCCAGGGGCCGGTGCAGCTGGGACGGCTGGGACACTGGAGGCGATGGCGACGCCGACCGACGAGCCGGCCATGACCGCCCCGACGGTCATGGCCCAGTCACCCACGGCCACCCGTGGACCCTTCGAGCCCAGATCCGCCCCCCAGACGGACGCAGTCGAGGCGGACGCAGTCGAGGCGCCCGCCGGCTCCGCCCCAGTCGACGCCGAGGCGCGCACTGACACCGGGTCCGGGCTCGGGCGGCTGCTGCGGCGTCACGCGTTGTTCGGGCTGATCGCGGCGCTCGCCCTCGCGGCCCGGGGGATCGTGGTCGCGGCCTACCAGCCGGCGTTGATGTACCTCGGCGACTCGGGCGCCTATCTCGACCAGGCCTGGCACGGCCTGTGGCCGGGGGACTGGCGGCCCAGCGGCTACCCGATGTTCCTGCGGCTGGTGCGCGGCGAGGAGCACCTCACCCGGTTGGTCCTCGTCCAGCAGTCGCTGACGTTCCTCGTCGGCGTCGTCACCTACGCCGTCGCCGTCCGGGTGACCCGCCGGCCGTGGCTGGCTGCGCTGTGCGCGGCGCCGGTGCTGCTGTCGCCATGGGTGCTGGATCTCGGCCAGTTCGTGCTCGCGGAGACGCTGTTCAGCGCGCTGACCGGGTTTGGCCTGCTGCTGCTCGCGGTGCCGGGCCGGCCCCGGCTGTCGGTCGTTCCGATCGCCGGGTTGTTGCTCGGCGCGAGCCTGCCGGTGCGGACCGTCGGCTACGGGCCGCTCGCGGTCGGCTTCGTCGTCCTGGCGCTGACCGTGAGCACCGCCGCCGTGCGGGCCCGCCGGTCGGGCGGCGTCTCCCGGCTTCGCGCGGCGTCCCGGGCGGGGGCGTTGCTGCTGTCGTTCGGGCTGGCCGCGGCCGCGCCGATCTGCGCCTACAGCGGGTGGAGCGCGTCCAGGGGCGCCGGGTTCACGGTGTCCGCGCACTCCGGGTTCTTCCTCTATGGCCGGGTCGCGCCGTTCGCCGACTGCTCGGTGCTGCCCGCGGACCGGCCGCAGCTGTCCACGCTGTGTGACCCGAGGCCCGTCGCCGACCGTGGCCAGCCCGACAGCTACCTCTGGTTGGCCAACTCGCCGCTGCGCCAGGGCCACACCCGTATCCCGAAAGGCCGCGAGCAGCTGGCCGGCGAGTTCGCGGACGCCGTGATCCGGGCCCAGCCCGGGATGATGCTGCGTACCTCGGTCGCCTACTTCGCCGGCTACTTCACGCCGACCCGGCACGAGACGCCCACGACCTCCCGGCCCGACACCTGGGAACTGCCCAACCAACTGACCAACGCGGCCCAGGACAGCGACCCGCGCTCGGCCGACGGCTACTTCGTCACGACCAGGCTCAGCCACGGGCTGGCCGGGCCGCTGGCCGCCTACGCCCGGCTGGCCTACGCGCCGATGCCGCTGGTGGGGGCCGGGCTGGTAGCCGGTCTGCTGGCCGGGCCGATCGCGCGGCTGCGGCGCCGGACCGGCCCGCCACCGGCGTTCTGGCTGCTGGGCGGCGGCGGCCTGTCCGTCCTGGCGCTCAGCGCGGCGACCGCGGGGTTCGACTACCGGTATCTGGCCTCGGTGATCGGGATCCTCGGGGCCGCGGCGGTCCTCGGCGCCGCCAGTCTCGCCCGTGCCCTGCGTCGCGGCGCCGAGCGGACCACGCCCGAGCCTGGCGCCGCCATCCCGTCTACTGATCCTGCCGCCACCTCCGACCCGGCCGTGGCATTGGACCGGAGTGCCGAGACGGTGGCCATTCCGTGACAGCCGATCGCGGGCAGGCAGAGACCTGGGCCGGCCGGCGCGCGAGGGCGGTTGAGCCGGGTAGGCAATAGTTCGGGGCGGCCGCGTTGTTCCTTGCGGCAGGAGCCGCCGTGCGACGCGTGGCGGCGGCCACGGTGCTGTCGGCGGTGGGGAGCCACGGGACCCGATGGTGGGTTGGCGACGACGGGAGGTCCGACGTGCGAGTGGCGTTTCTCGGGATGGGGAAGATGGGCCGGCTGATGGCGGCCCACGTGCTGACCGGCGGGCATGAGCTCACGATCTGGAACCGGACGCCGGCGCGGGCGCTCGAGCTGGTCGCGGCCGGTGCTCGCGAGGCCGGCTCGGTGGCGGACGCGGTGGCCGACGCGGACGTCGCTGTGCTGATGCTCTTCGGGCCCGAGTCGGCCGGCGAGGTGATGGAGTCCGTCCACGTCGCGGCCCCCGCCGGTCTCCTGGTCATCAACGGGACCACGGTCGGGCCCGAGGCGGCCCGCGAGCTCGGCCGGGCCGCGAACGCCGCCGGGCTGCGCTACGTCGACGCCCCGGTCGCCGGGACCCTGGGCCCGGCCCGGGACGGCACGTTGAAGATCCTCGTCGGCGCGAGCCCGGCCGACCTCGCCGCGGCCAGACCGGTGCTCGAGCTGTTCGGCGACCCGGGGAAGATCGTCCACGTGGGCGACGTCGGCGCCGGCAGCGCGTTGAAGCTGGTGGTCAACCTGAGCCTCGCCGAGGCGATGGCCAGCATCGCCGAGTCCCTCGCCCTGGGGGCCGACCTGGGCCTCGACCGGGATCTGGTCGTCGGCGAGCTGGCCGGCGGGTTCCTCGGCGGTGTCCTCGGCTACAAGCGGGCGATGATCGAGTCCGGGGACTTCACCGCGGCCGCGTTCACGGTCGAGGCGTTGGCGAAGGACGTCCGCCTCGCCTGCCGCGCGACCCCGCGCCCGCTCGGTGTCGCGCAGGCCGTGCTCCAGCTGACGGCCGAGGCCGCCCGCCGGGGCCAGGGCGAGCACGACTTCGCCGCCATCGCTGATCTGCCGGCACTGGACACCGACGCCGCGCCGCCCGGCGCAGCCGACCCGTCCCGCCGCCCCTACTCGGCGTACTCCGCCGAGGCCTGACCCGGGCCGCAGCACAGGGCCCCAGCGTCAGAGCCCCCGGCGTCCGGACTCCTCGACGGCCGGTACGTTTCGCCGTGATCGCCCGGCTGCGTAGGGTGCGTGCCGGCCCGATCCCGTCGGCCGCTACGGTCTCCTTTGGGCGAATTGGCCGGCGTGGCCGGCCGCCCGCGGGCGATCGGGAACCTACGTGACGACGGGGCTGTCGGGTAACGAGCACGGCCGGACCCAGCACGAGACCGGCGGCGGCGCCGCCGCGGCGGTGCGGCGGTGGGTGGCGGTCGGTGTCGTCGGCGCGGGAATGGTCTTCGCGGCGCTGGCGGGCCTCACGGCGCTCGCCATGCCGCCGTTCACCAGCGGGGACGAGGCCCAGCACACCTCCTACGCCCTCGACGTCGCGAGCGGGACCCTCCCCGTCCTCGGTACCCCCGTTCATGCCGTGCTGCCTGGGATGCCCGGCATTCCGGCCGACTGCCGGGTAACCCCCGAGCAGGCCCGCGCGGGGATCGAGATCGCTCGCCTCGGCGTGAACAGCCGTTCCTACGCCACCGGGCGCGCCGGCCCGGCCGCCGTGCCGGACGCGGCCAGGAACCGGGGCCGGACCGTCAAGACCCTCTCGTCGACGAGCCGCGCCACGCCGGGCCCTGCCACCCCGGGCCTCGGCGGGGGCGCGGGCTCCGAGGGCGTCCGACCCGCGGCCGTCCCGGCCAGCACGGCCTCCCATCCGACCTCGCTGGCCGTGCAGATGGCCGTCGACGGCGGTATGCCGGCCTGCGCGCGGGGTTCACGGGGCATCCGTGGCAACACCCAGGTGACCTACACCGCGAACCATCCGCCGCTGTTCTACGCGATCGAGGCGGTGCCCCTGAAGATCGGCCTGGAAGCCGGTCATCCACTCGCGGGGTTCCGCGCGGCGCGGCTCGTCAACATCGGGTTCGGCATCCTCGCGCTGGTAGCCGTCGCCTGGCTGGTTCGCGAGCTGCTACCGGGCCGCCCGGACCTGGCGGTCGGTGCCGCGGCGATCACCGGTGTCGTCGGCATGTTCGTGAACACGGCCGGGCAGGTCTACAACGACGCGCTCGCGGTGCTGACGATCACCCTGGCGTTGGCCGCGGTCGTGGTCGTGCTGCGTCGTGGACCGTCCACGGGGAGGCTCGTCGTCCTCGGCGCCGCGGTGCTGGCGGCCGCTTCCACCCGAGCCAGTGGACTCCTGGCCGCGGGCCTGATCGTGCCGACCGCCGGGATCGCCGTCGCCCTGCACGCCGGCCTGTCCAGGACAGTTCCGCCGGATGACGGCCCGTCCACGACCCCGCCGCCGGCCGACGGCCCGTCCACGACCGCGTCGCCGGCCGACGGCGCGCAGGAAGCGGGACGGTCGTCCGGACGGCGCGGCCGGCTGCCGGTGTGGCGGCAGGTCGGACGCGGGGTTGCGACGACGCTGGCCGGAGTCGTGGTGCTCGTCGCCGGAATCGGCTGGTTCTACCGGCGCAACCAGTCGCTCTACGGCGACATCACCGGTTCGGGCCTGATCGCCCGGATGTTCCCGACGAGCTCGTCGCCGATGTCGATTTCGCAGATTCTGCGGTCGCCCGCGTTCTGGTCGGCGATCTATCGGGGCTCGTTCGGGCGCGTCGCGTTGATCGGCGAAGGGCCGGTCCTGCGGCCCGTGCCGACGCTGCTGCTCTGGGTGTTCGCGGCCGGCCTGCTACTGGCCGTGGCGCGCTGGGTGGCCCGCTGGTCCCTACCGGGCCTGGACAGCGGCTGGCGGTCGCGAACGCTGGCGGTGGTCGCCTGGCTGCTGATCGCGCTGCACGTCGCGGTGGTGACGGCCACCCTGGTCGGCTACGTCGCCGCCGGTGGCATGTGGTTCGCCCGCTACCTGCTCCCGGCGATCCCGATCGCCGCGCTCCTGCTCGCCACCGCCCTGGGCGCGCTGCCGTTCGCCCGCCGCGGCCTGCCGACGGTCCTGGTCGTCGCCGGGCTCGGCGGGTTCGCGGCGATGATGTTCACCCGTGAGCTCGCGTTCAAGTACCCGGCGCTGGCGCGATACCACCCGGCCCGGCGGCTCGCGGCCGCGATGGTGATGTCCGGCGTCCACTCGCCGGCCGCCGTCCTGTGGCTCCTGGCTCTCTGCGCGGCGCTCGGGCTCGGCTGCCTCGCCTGCTCGCTCTGGACTCTCGCGGGCAACGCCGTACCGCGCTGGCCGCTGCCGCGCTGGGCCGCGGCCGTCCCGGCCGTCCGTTGGCTGCCGCGCCGATGGCCGCTTCCCCGCCGGCCACCGGCCACGCCCCGTGTCCCTTGATCGTCTGACCGGCTACCGGACGTAGGCGGCACCGCCGTCCACGGGCAGGATGGCGCCGGTGATGTAGGCGGCGGCGGGGCTCGCGAGGAAGACGGCGGCCGCGCCGATGTCGGTCTCCTGGTCGCCGAGGCGCCGCAGCGGGATGCCGGCGATGACGTCGGCCATCGCGTCGGGCTCCTCCGCGGCGAAGCGCCGCAGCGCGGGGGAGCTGGCGAGCGGGAAGATCGTGTTGACCCGGATGCCGTCGGGGCCCCACTCGTTCGCGGCGCCGCGGGAAAGCGCGTTCAGCGCGGCCTTCGTCGCCGCGTACACGCCCCGGCTGTGCGTCGACGGGTTCACCGAGGCACTGGACGAGACGTTGATGACGGTGCCTCCGCCACGCAGGTAGGGGTGACACAGCCGCATCAGGCGCAGAGCGGCGAGCGGGCCGGACTCCCAGCCCGCCGCGACGGCCTCCTCGCTGATCTCCAGCAGCGTGCCCGCTGGGACGACCATCGCCGAGTTGACCAGGATGTCGACCGTTCCGAACGCTTCGACGGTCCGGGCCACCAGGCGGCCCAGGTCGGCGGGAACCATCACGTCGCAGCGGACCGCGACCGCCCTGGCGCCCCGGGCCTCGATCGCGGCCCGGGTGGCGTCGATCGTCGCCTCGGTGCGCCCGCAGACCGCGACGTGCGCCCCCGCGCCGGCGAGCGCCAGGGCGATCCCCTGCCCGACACCCTGACCGGCCCCGGTCACGATCGCGACCTTGCCGGCTAACACCCGTTCCTGCCCGCCCCCGGCCAGCGTCGCCATGCCGTGGTCACCTCCACCGGTCGCCCCGCCCTCCCGGCGATGGCGGGGAGGCGAACCGAAGCGTGCGGCGGCCCGGCCCGGCTCCGCAAGAGCTGTCGTCAGCGGCCCAGCTCCGCCAGCCGCCCGGCGAGGAAGTCGCGCTCGACCTTGTTCTCCGTGAGCATCAGCGCCTCCTCGTAGGAGAGGCGGGCCTCGGTGACCCGGCCGAGGGAGCGCAGGAAGTCGGCCCGGGCGGCGGGCAGGTAGCCGTACCCGGCGAGCTGAGGCTCGGCGGCGAGCTCGTCGAGGGCGGCGAGGCCGGCCGCCGGCCCGTCGGCGAAGCCGACCGCGACCGCGCGGTTCAGCGCCACCACCGGTGACGGCCAGCGGTGCGCCAGCAGGTCGTAGAGGCCGACGATCTCCCGCCAGTCGGTGTCAGCCCAGCTCGGCGACGCGGAGTGGACGGCGGCGATCGCGGCCATCAACGGGAACCGGCCGGGCAGCCTGGCCGGCCCCGGCCCGGGCCGCGGCCCCCGGCGCACCAACGCCGCGCGCACGAGCCCGAGGCCCTCGTCGATCGCGGCCCGGTCCCACTGGGCCCGGTCCTGCTCGGCCAGGAGCAGCAGCCGCCCGTCCGGCCCGACCCGTCCGGCGGTGCGGGCGTCGGTCAGCAGGATCAGGGCGAGCAGGCCGGCGACGTCCGGGTCGTCCGGCAGCAGCAGCCGCAGCATCCTGGCCAGGTCGACGGCCCGTTCGACCAGGTCGCGGCGCACCAGGTCCGCCCCGGCGGGCGCGGTGTGGCCGGTGGTGAAGAGCAGGTGGACGACGGTGAGCACCGCGTCGACCCGCTCGGGCAGCTCCTGCGCGGGTGGCAGCCGATACGGGATGCGGGCCGCGGTGATCTTCTTCTTGGCCCGGGTGATCCGGGCGGCCATCGTGGTCTCGGCGACGAGGAACGCCCGCGCGACCTCGACCGTCGTGAGCCCGCACAACAGCCGCAACGTCAGCGCCACCCGTGCCTCGGGCGCCAGCGCCGGGTGGCAGCAGATGAAGATCAGCCGCAGCCGGTCGTCGGCGGCGCCCGGGACCATCGGTAGCTCGGAAAGGTCTCCAGCGGGCCGCGCCCTGGCCGCGCGGGCTGGCAGCCACCCGGCCGGGCCGCGGTTGGCCGGACCGTGAAGCGATCCGGGCGACGCGAGCAGGCCCTCCTCCGGACTCGGCTCGGTCTCGTCCTCCAGCAGCAGCGGGAGGCTGCGGCGCAGCGTCGCGTCCCGCCGCAAGAGGTCCAGGGCCCGGTTACGGGCGACGGTCGTGAGCCAGCCGCCAGGCCGGGTCGGGATTCCCTCGCCGGCCCACGCGGTCAGCGCGCGGGCGTAGGCGTCCTGGACGCATTCCTCCGCGAGGTCGAGGTCGCGGGTGACGCGCACCGTTGCGGCGAGCACGAACGCCCACTCGCGCCGGTGCGCGTCCGCGACCGCGGCCGCCACCTCGGCGGCCGCGGCCGCGCGCGAACCGCGGCCCTCCCGGTCGGAGGCACCCGGGCTCGGGTCCTCCGTCATCCGGCCGCGCCGGCCGCGTCAGACGATCGTCGTGGGCCGGTCCGGCTCAGTTGAAGACCCGGATCGGGCGGACCTCGACGCCGCCGAACTCGGCCGGAACCTCCTTGGCGATCGCGATCGCCTCGTCCAGGTTGGCCGCCTCGACCAGGTAGTAGCCGCCGAGGGCCTCCTTGGTCTCGGCGAACGGCCCGTCGGTGACGGCGAACCCGCCGGCACCGTCCGAGCGGATCGAGGTCGCGGTCGCCTCCGGCTGCAGGGCGTTGCCGCCGCTCACCGCCGCGGCGTTCTTCTCGTTGAAGGTGATGTGCCCCTGCATGACCCGGCCATAGACCGCCTCGTCGCCTTCGGCGTAGCCGGCCTCGTTCTCGTAGATCAGGATCAGGTACTGCGCCATCGCGTGTCCCCTGTCATCGCGGGGCCCGCCGTTCGGGCCACTCAACGGTCCGACGAACGGCCTCGGGCCGAATCGACACCCCGCTAGTGATTCTTCTCGGGTTCTGCCCGCGTCAGTCATCGCAGTGGTTTGTGGCCGTTTGCCCAGGTTGCCGGCTTGGCGGGGATAGCGTCGGCCGCTTTGGATTGTTAGCTTTGGTTAAGCAAGCATGTGCCGCCGGCCTGTCGGGCCCGCCGGTGGCTGCGCGTGCGGGACCAGCCCGGGTGCCGCGGACCACGTCCGCCGGTGCCCCGGCTGCCTGGCCGACAGGCGCCGGTCGCGGCGGGGAGAGCCCCGCTCGGGCCGTGCGCGGCCAGGAACTCGCGGACGGCGTCGAGTCTCGGGCGGGACGTCTCGTCCCCGCGCGCCGTGACGCCATGGCTTGGGCCCGGAGGGGAGTCGCACCCACGATGACCGCGAGGCCCGCCTCACCGGACAGCTCGGCCCCCACCACCTCAGACGGCCCGGACGACGCCCGGAGCCGGCGCTACGCCATGGTCGCGCTGTCGAACACGACGGTCGGTGTCCTGATGGCCACGATCGACGCCTCGATCGTGATCATCTCGCTGCCGGCCATCTTTCGTGGCATCGGGCTGGACCCGCTGGAACCCAGCAACATCAGCTACCTGCTGTGGATGCTCATGGGCTACATGGTCGTGGTCGCCGTCCTGGTCGTCTCGCTCGGCCGGCTCGGCGACATGTACGGCCGGGTCCGGATCTACAACGCCGGCTTCGCCGTCTTCACCGTCGCCTCGGCGGCCCTGGCGCTCACTCCGTGGACGGGGTCGAAGGCCGCCCTTTGGCTGATCATCATGCGGGTCGTGCAGGGCATCGGCGGCGCGATGCTGACCGCCAACTCGGCCGCGATCATCACCGACGCGTTCCCGGCGAACCGACGCGGGATGGCGCTCGGCATCAACCAGGTCGCCGCCCTGGCCGGCTCGTTCCTCGGGCTGGTGCTCGGTGGCGTGCTCTCCGAGTGGAACTGGCGGGCGATCTTCTGGGTGAACGTGCCGATCGGCATCGCCGGCACCATCTGGGCCTACCTCAGTTTGCGGGACAACGGCCGGCGGACCGCCGCGAAGATCGACTGGCTGGGCAACCTGACCTTCGCCGTCGGCCTGACCTCGCTGCTCGCCGCAGTCACCTACGGCATCCAGCCCTACGGCGGCCACATGATGGGCTGGACGAACCCCAAGGTGCTCACCGCGCTGATCGGCGGCGTGGTCGTGCTCGGGATCTTCGCGGTGATCGAGACCAGGGCCGAGCAGCCGATGTTCCAATTGGGCCTGTTCCGGATCCGCTCGTTCGCCGCGGGGAACATCGCGCTGTTGCTGGGCGCGGTCGCCCGTGGCGGCCTGCAGTTCATGCTGATCATCTGGCTGCAGGGGATCTGGCTGCCGCTGCACGGCTACGACTACGAGCAGACCCCGCTGTGGGCCGGCATCTACATGCTGCCGCTGACGATCGGCTTCCTCGTCGCCGGGCCGGTGTCCGGGGCGCTGTCCGACCGGTACGGCGCGAAGGTGTTCTCCACCGGCGGACTGGTCGCCTCCGCGGCCGGGTATCTGGGCCTGCTGCTGATCCCGACGAACTTCCACTACCCGTCGTTCGCGTTGCTGCTCCTGCTCATCGGCATCGGCTCGGGGCTGTTCGCCGCTCCGAACAGCACCGCGATCATGAACGCGGTCCCGGCCGAGATGCGCGGCTCAGCCTCGGGGATGCGCTCGACGTTCATGAACTCGGGCAGCGTGCTGTCCATCGGCGTCTTCTTCTCGCTGATGATCGCCGGTCTCGCGTCGGTGCTGCCCCGGACCCTGACGGACGGCCTGGCCTCCCACGGCGTGCCCGCGGACGTCGCGACCCGGATTGGTTCCCTTCCTCCGGTGGGCAGCCTGTTCGCCGCGTTCCTCGGTTACAACCCGGTCGAGCACCTGGTTGGCTCGGACACCCTTGCCAAGATCCCGCCGGCCGACGCGCACACCCTGACGGGCAGGGAGTTCTTCCCGTCGCTGATCGCCTCGCCGTTCCACCACGGTCTCGTGATCGTCTTCACGATGGCGATCGTCATCACCCTGATCGCCGCCGCCGCGTCGCTGCTGCGCGGTGGCCGCTACGTCCACGTCGACGAGGTGCCGGCGCAGTCCGACGCCGCGCCGCTGCCGGCGCAGCCGTCGGCCGCAGCGACCGTGACCGTGTCGAGCGCCGACGGGGTCGTCTTCCCGGCCGACTGAACCGGGTCAGGACCGCGCGGCCCGGCGGTAGACCTCGGCGGTCAGGCGGGCGGTGCGCCGCCAGGTGAAGGTGCGGGCGTGGGCCCGGCCGGCCTCGCGCGGGCCGGCCGGCTCGGCGCCGCGGGTCGGGCCGTCCGCGAGGCCGGCGTAACCCCCGTCGATGACATCCAGCAGCGCGTCGGCGAGGCGGTCGACGTCGGCCGGCGGTACCAGCCGCACGGCCCGGCCGACGACCGCGGCGGTCACCTCGCGCACCGCCGGGATGTCGACGGCCACGACCGGGGTGCCGGCGGCGAGCGCCTCCAGCGGCGGCAGCCCGAACCCCTCGTACCGGGACGGGAAGCACAACGCGACCGCGCCCGCGACGGCGGTGCGCAGGTCAGCGGGGTCGAGATAGCCGGCGGTGATGACCGCGCCCTCGGGCAGGCCGGCCGTGTCCAGGGCCGGTCCCCAGCCCGCGGGGCCGACGAGCACCAGCGGGGGGATGTCCCGGTAGCTGCCGTGCAGGCCACGCAGCGCGGACAGCAGCGCAGCCAGGTTCTTGCGTGGCTCGGCGGTGCCGACGAACAGCAGGTAGCGCTCGGGGATGCCGTGCGCGCGCAGCCAGTCCTGGGACGGCGGCCGCGCGTCGAACCAGGCGCCGTCGACGCCCAGCGGGGTCACCGTCACGAGGTCGGGGTGCAGCCGGTAGGCGCCGATGACCTCGTCGGCGACGGCCTGGCTTGGGGTGATCACGGCGGCGGCCCGGCGCAGGCCCCGGGGGACCAGCGTCGTGTACCGGGCGGACGCCGTGCTGACCGCGTCCGGGGTCCGCAGATAGGACAGGTCGTGGACGGTGAGCACGCCACGGGCACCGCGCACTGGCGGGAGCACGAAGTTGGTGGCGTGCAGTACGTCGGCCCGGCCGGTGAACAGCTCGACCGGCAGCCGCTCGCCGCGGGCCCAGGACTCCTGGAGCAATCGGGCCGGCGCGCGCCGGGCGGCCGGGGCGACCCCGGGCGGCAGCGCCTGGGCGAGTCCGGCGAGGCCTCGCCAGGTGAACGCGGTGGCGGCGAGCTCCAGGGGACAGCCAGGCTCGTCGCGCTCGTCGACCAGATCCGCGAGCCCGGCGAGCAGGTTCTCGACGTACCGGCCGACCCCGGTGCGCTGGCCCAGCAGCGGGGTGCCGTCGAGGACGACCCGCAGCGGCGCTTCGGCCGCGCCGCTCATCTGGTCAGCCTTCGTACAGGTGGTGACGGCTGGCGATCGTCCGCCAGCGCTCCGCGAACGCCTCGTCGGAGAACAGCTGGGCCCGCTCGACCGCCTCCTCGGCCAGCCGGGACCGCAGCCCCTCCTCGGCGGCGAGCCGGCGGGTGAACGACATCAGCTGCTCCGGCTCGGTCCAGCGGAAGCCGTCGATGCTGTGCCGGACGATCTCCCGCTGCCCGGCCCGGTCGATGACCACCGGGACGCAGCCGCCGGCCATCGCCTCGACCGTCGTCATCCCGAAGTGCTCGGCCGTCCACGGCTTGCGTCGCTCGTCCTCGCCCCAGCCCGTCGCCGACCAGAACACCGAGGCCGTCGAGAGCAGCCGCTCGACCTCCGGCCGGGGCGCGTTCGGGTGCAGCTCGACCGGCAGGCCGGCACCGGCCGCGCGGACCTGCTCGACGTAGTTCTGCTGCGAGTCCTCCATGCCACCGACGACGTGCAGCGTCCAGCCGGGCAGTGCGCCGGCGTTGTGGAGCTCGGCGAACCACTGGACCATCTCCAGCTGCCGCTTGGCGTGCCCGAGGCCCGGCGCGAAGAAGCGGCCCACCGTGATGATGGACTTCTCCCGCACGGGCGCCGGACGCAGCCGCTCGACCTGGATCGGCGGGTAGAGGACGTCGGCCTCGTTGCGCCACATCCGGCGAATCCAGGTGCGGGTGAAGTCGGAGTTCGCCATCACGACGTCGTAGCGGTCCAGCCAGGCGAGGTCGTGCGGGTCGCGCAGCAGCCACGGGAAGCGCAGCGCGACCTTTGCCGGCAGGCTCTCCTGGGCGTCCACCAGCCGGGGCCGGCTGATCGCGATGCCCAGCTCGCGGACGTCCGCCGCCCCCGGCGTGAACGGCTCGCTGACCAGCGTGATCTCGGTGCCGACCTCGGACTCCGGCAGCGGGATGTCGTGCCCGACGAACTCCGCGCCGACGTCGATCTTGGCGATCGTGTCGCCGTTCGGGGCGAGGATGCGCAGCGGGGTGCCGGTCGGGGCGCCGGGGCGGCCGAACTCGGCGCGCAGCGCCCGCCGGCCGCCGGCGGAGATCGAGAGGATCGCCCTGCCGGACGACCAGCGCCACTGCCGGACCCTGCCCCCCTCCGGCGGGTACCAGCCGAGGCCGAAGTCGACGGCCGGGCGCACGCCGCGCAGCAGCGGGCCGGCCGACCGGACCGCCGCCTTGCGCCACGCCGCCATGTCGTGGTCGAACGGCGTCGGGAAGAAGCACAGGTAGGCCGCCTTGCGCGACCGGGTCGGTATCCGGCTCATGTACGAGCCGTTGATGAACAGGTCGTACTCGCCCGACAGCACCGACAGGTCGTCCTCGCCCCGGTCCGGGATCCGCACGTAGCGGCAGCCGGAGAGGTCGAGGCCGAGGTGCGCGCCCAGCTTGGCGAGATCGACGTCGGAGTGGCCGAGGATGTCGACGTTGGCGCCGTCTCCGGCCATCACCTGGGCGATCATGCCGTTGTGCCGCTCGCCGCCGCCCATCGAGTGCCAGAACCGGTTGTAGACGGCGGCCCGCACCTGGCGGCCCGACGGCACCACCGACGGTCCCGGCTGCCCGGCGGGCTCCGGCTCCCGGTAGGCCGCGGGCCGCTCGGCGGTCTCCGGCCTGGGCCGCGGGTCGGGCTGGGAGGCCGGCTCGTCCCGCGACGGCGCCTCGGGTTCGACGATCGGTTCAGCTTCGGCGGTTGTGGTGATGGCCGCCGGCAGCGGCGCCGGTTCGTCCTCGTTCAGCCGCGGCTCGATCGGTTCGGCGTTGGTCAGGGTGTTGGCTCCCGCTGGTTCGTCGTGTGCCTGCGGCCCGTCGGTCACGAGCGCGGCGGCGGCCGGCTCCGGGGTGACCAGGTTCGGCACGCCCCGGTCGGGGACGGCCGGTTCCGGCAGCGACCCGACCTGGAAGCCGACGTGGCGCCGGGAGCCCGCGAAGCCCGAGTAGGTCATGAAGGCCAGGTCGGACGGGTGGTCCGGGTGCACCGGCCCGGGCGGGTTGGCCGCGTCCTGGTTCTCGTCCCCGGCTGCGGTCTCGCCATGGTTGGCGTCGCCCGTCGGGCCGTCGTGCGCCTCGGCCAGTGGCTCCTCGACCACTGGCGCCTCGGCGACCGTGGGTTCCTCGGTGGCCACAGGTTCTTCGGTGGCCGGCGGTTCCTCCGCGGCGGGCGGTTCCGGTCGCGCCGGCTCGTCGATCACGGGCTGGCTCGGGACGCTGCTGGCGGTCGGCAGCGGGGCGGGCTCGGAGGTCTCTGCCGGCGGCGCTGCCCCGGACGGGTCGACGAAGACGCCTTGGCTCATGACGGTCTGGACGCCGGACCCGGCCGGGACGTTGTCGGCCACAGGTGCCGGCGGCTCCTCGTCCGCGTCGAGAACGTCGGCGTCAGGGGCGACGGGGTGGTCGTCGGCGACCGGCGCCGGGTCTGCCGCGGCGGCGGGCGCCGGCTGGAAACCATGGTCCACGTCGAGGAAGTCGTCCGCGTCGATCACGCGTTCGTCGGCGAACGGGAGCCCGTCGGGTCCCACCGAGACCCGAATGTCCCCGACCGGATCGAAGGTGGGGTACGAGCTTCCGGGCAACGTGTCGGGGGCCGGGAAGCGCTCGGCCAGCAGGTCGAAGTCGCCGCCCGGGAACGGCGTGACCGGCTCGGTCGGGAACGGCTCGAACACCAGGTCGTCCAGCGGGTCGGCCGACGCTGAGGGAGCTGTCGTAGGCGCTCCGCCCAGGCGGTCCGGCTGGTCCGCGCTGGCCGGGAGGTCCACGCTGGCCGGGAGATCGTCGCTGGCCGGGAGATCGTCGCCGGCCGTCAGGTCCGGGCTGGCCGGGCTGGGTGCCGGGTCCTCGTCGGCACGGTCGGCCGGCCCGCTCTCGACCGGCATGCGCTCGACCGGGACCCGCTCGGCCGGGGTGTGGGCGACCGGGCCGCTCTCGGAGGGGGCCGCGTCGTTGACGGCGGCGGCGCTGACTCCGGCCAGGAAGCTGGCGAGACGCGACCTGGGGACGGCTGTCGTGTCCTGGTCCGTGAACACGGGCGTCGCGGCGTCGGTCGGCCTGCCCGCGTCGGGACGGTCCGCCTCAGTCTGGCTCGCCTCCGGCTGGCTCACCTCCGGCTGGCTCACCTCCATCTGGCCGGCGTCGGCGCGGCTGATGTCGAACCAGCCGACCTCGGCCGGGTCGGTGTCAGGGCCGTCGGACCACGGGGGCCGCCGTCTGGGCAGCGGCGCGTCATCCGCCACCGGCTCGGCGGCGAGGCCGGCGGCCAGCTCCTCGGGCAGGTCGTCGGACAGCGGGTCCCAGCGCGGCAGGTCGTCCGGCGGCTCTCGCAGGTCGACGTCGAGCGCCTGGTCGGCGTCCGTGTCCGTCACCTGGTCCACGACGACGGCCGGTGTCGGCTCGACGGCCGGTGTCGGCTCGACGGCCGGCGTCGGCTCAGCGCGCCGAGCCGCGCCCGTGAGCCGGGGCTCGGGGGTGACGCGGCTGGGTAGCTCGACGGGCAGACCGGTGGCGCGGTCGATGACCAACCCCTCGACGGGCTCGCCGACGGGGCGGGCGGCCGGAAGGTGCGCGCCGGGCCCGCTGTCCGCCGGCGGCACCGGGGCCGCGGCAGGCGGCGTGGCGTCGAAGGGCGCGGACGGCTCAAGCGGGGCAGACGGTTCGCGGGGGTACAGGGGCGGCAGGGGGTCCAACGACGCGAGCGGGCTCAGCCGGCCCGGCCGGTCCGACGGCTCGTCCGGACGCAGGAAGCGCTCCAGGTCGGCGGCTCCGGGAAGCTCGATGGCGCGGTCCTCGCCACCCGGACGCCCGGTGTCGAAGGCGTCCCCGGTGATCCATTCGGGTCGGGCGAACGGATCAAGCCGGGTGGGCTGGTCCAGCGGGTCGGGCCGGTCGAACTGGTCCAGCGGACCGAGCCGGCTCAGGCCCAGCGGGTCGAGCGGGTCGAAGGTGATCGCGTCGTCGGTGGCCGGCGGGGGGAGCTGGTCGCGGCCGAACGAGCCGGCGCCGGGCCGGTCCGCGCCGTAGCCGCGCGGGGTACCGCCGTCGGAGTCCGCCGGGTCCGGCGTCTCGGGCCGGTCGCGCTCGTCGGGACGGTCGGTCATCGTGACACCAGCCAGTCCTGCAGCGAGCGACGTCGTTCGCTCGCGGTGCGGCCGATCTCCCGCCGCCGCGTGACCATCGCAGGGAACAGCCGTAGATACGAGCCGATCACTTTCAGCCGCAACAGCGTCGGCCGGACCGCCGGCCGGCTGCGGGCCGCCCAGCCCTGGCGCGCCGTACGGAGCGCGATCGACGCCGTCGTCATCGGATAGCGCGCCACCGCGGACACGGCGAGCGGCAGGGTCGCGTCCTTGGTCAGCATGAGCAGCCGGTTGCGGTCGGTGTGGAACACGAACAGTGGCGACCACTCGACGCTAGACGCGGAGTGGACGTGGCGCAGCACGGCGCCGGGCACGTACCGGATGCTGTACCCGCGGGAGCGGATCCGCCAGGACAGGTCGGTGTCCTCGTAGTAGAGGAAGAAATCGTCGTCGAACCAGCCGACGTCGTGGCCGAGCGCGGCGCGCATCGCCATCCCGTTCCCGCAGGCGGTGAAGACCTCCTCCGGGTTCGCGAACTGGCCGGTGTCGACCTCCTGGTAGCCCCGGTCGGCGCCGTAGCCGTCGCGCAGCACGATCCCGCCGACGTTGTTGATGACGTCGACCCGCGGCGACGTGGCGTCGATGGTCACCGAGACTGTGTTCGGCTCGGTGCCCGCCACGGGCAGCGCGGCGAAACGCGCGGCACCGCCGTCGGCCGCGGCCCAGCCGGGTCCGCCGTCGGCCGGGCCGGCATGGCCGTCCCAGCTGACCACGACGGTCTTCGGGGCCTCGGCGGCCCAGGTCAGGCCGAGCGTCACCGGGCCGTCGTCGGGCACCGGAACCAGCAGCTCGCCCGAGCCGCGGGTCCAGAAGAACGGCGCGTCCGGGGGGCCCTCGGCACCGAACGTGAGCCGCTCCCAGAGCACCTCGCGCAGCACGTCGCGGCCGTTGACGGTAACCGCGGAGATCCGGACGCCGAGCGACCGTGAGTCGTGCGGGCCCGGCGAGAAGGTCGGCGTCTCCAGGCGCAGCCGCAGGAAGCGGGGCAGGAAGACGACCTTGCCGGTGACCGCGCCGAGCTTCTCGCCGCCGGGCTGCTCGAACGGGGCGAGCAGGTTGGCCAGCCAGTCGACCTGGGGCACCGCGTCGTTGTTCAGCAGCACCGCGAAGGTGGTGTTGACCTGGCGCAGCGCCAGGTTGTTGCCGCCCGCGAAGCCGAGGTTCTTCGGCGACTCGATCACCCGCACCCACGGGTAGCGCTCGGCCAGCAGCGCCCGCGAATGGTCGGACGACGCGTTGTCCACCACCCAGGTCTGGAACCCGAAGGCGGTGTTCTGCTTGGCGACCGCGTCCAGGCACGGCGGCAGCAGGTGGGCGCCGTTCCAGTTGACGATGACGATCGTCGCGAGCGGCCGGTCACCCCAGCCGCCCGCGGGCCCGCCGCCGTCCGTGCCGCCGAGCGCCGGCACCGGTGCCTCGGGCGCGTCCTTGGTCAGGGATGCCACCTCGAGCGGGTGCACCCCAACAGGTTGCACGGTCATGCGCGAAGCCTCGCCTCGTAGTCGACCTTCACAAGGCCTTCACCGTGGGAACCGTGGACTCCGAACAGATCGTGGAAACGCCGTTCGGTGATCGGCTTGCCGGTCGTCGCGTCGGCCACCTCGACCCGGACGGCGAAGGCGCCGAGCAGGGTCGGCAACGCGTCGATGGTGAAGTCCAGCAGCGAGAAGCCTGAGCTGATCTGGACGCCACCCGGGGGGGTCTGCATCACCCAGATCGGCAGTTCCTGGGGGCCGACCGCGATGCAGCGCACGGCGACCCGCTCGGGATGGTCTTCGTCGGTCTCAAGTCCGACGGTGATCGTGAGCGACTCGCCCGGCTCGAAGGACATCTTCGGCTGGCCGCCCGGCGCGTCGCTGTAGCCGATCGTCTCCGGCCGGACGGTCGCCTGGCTGAAGGCGCCCTCACCCTCGGTCGGCGAGCTGCCCAGCCGCTGGCGCAACAGCTTGGTGCCGACGGCCGGCGCGCCGTCGTGAATGATCTTGCCGGACTCCAGCACGATCACCCGGTCGCACATGTTCTCGATCAGGTCGAGCGAGTGGGTCACGAACAGGATCGTGCGGCCCTGCTGGCGGAACTCCTCGATCTTGGCGAGGCATTTGCGCTGGAAGGCCTCGTCGCCGACGGCGAGGACCTCGTCGACGAGCAGGATGTCCGGGTCGACGTGCACCGCGACGGCGAAGCCGAGCCGGACGTACTGGCCGGACGAGTAGTGCTTCACCTCGTCGTCGATCTTGTGCCGCAGCTCGGCGAAGTCGACGATCGCGTCGAACAGCTTGTCGGTCTCGCGCTTGGTCAGGCCGAGCAGGGCCGCGTTCAGGTAGACGTTCTCCCGGCCGGTCAGCTCGCCGTTGAAACCGGCACCGAGCTCCAGTAGCGAGGCGATTCGCCCGTTGACCTCGACCTTGCCGCTGGTCGGGCGCAGGATGCCGGCGAGCACCTTGAGCGTCGTCGACTTGCCCGAGCCGTTCGCGCCGGCGAGCCCCACCGTCTGGCCGCGGGGGATCTCGATGTTGATGTCGCGCAGAGCCCAGAAGTCCTCGCCGGACAGGCCGCCGCGGCGGACGAACATCTCCTTCAGGCTCGTCGCCCGCTTGTGGTAGGAGACGAACTTCTTGCTGACGCCGGTCGCGCGGATCACCGTCGGGGCGCCTGCTGCGGCGCCGCCGCGGGCGACCGGGCCGCCGGCCGGCAGCACGCCGGCACTGACGCTCGCGGTGCCGGCACTGGCCGCCCGGCCGGCCGGGGTGGCCTCGTGGCCGGGGGGCGCGTGCGGGGGGGAGGTCTGGGGCACTAGAGATCCTCGGCGAAGTCGGCCTGCAGCTTGCGGAACACCCAGATACCGACGGCCAGCACGCCCAGCGAGATCAGACCGGCGATGCCCAGGTGCTTGAGGTAGAAGAGGTATCCCGGGTCGGCGAGGACATTCGACGTCGTACCGTCCGCACGCGTGATGGAGACGTCGTTGACGTAGATCGCCCGTTGGAAGGTGGCGACGACGACGGCCATCGGGTTGAGCAGGTAGATCCAGGTGTACTCGTGCAGCCGGTTCTGGATCAGCCCGAACGCGTAGACCATCGGGTTCGCCCAGACCCAGGCCATCAGCGCCACCTCGATGAGGTGCGGCGTGTCCTTGAACCGGACCGACAGCGCGGAGACCAGCATCGACATGCCGGTCGTGAAGACCAGCGCGACCGCGCCGGCCGGGATGAGCAGCACCAGACCGCCGCCGAGCAGCGGGTAGCCGAGCGCCAGCACCACCACGAACAGCACCAGCAGCTGCAGCACGAAGTGCACCGCGGCGAAGCCGACTGCGCTCAGCGGCAGGACCGGCAGCGGGAACCGGACCTTCTTCACCAGGTTGGCGTTGCCGATGACACTGCCGCAGGCCGACGCGACGCTGCCCGCGAACGCGTTCCAGACCAGCATCCCGGCGAGGAAGTAGATGCCGAACCGCGGCACGCCCGACTTGAACACGACCTGGAACACGAACGTGTAGACGACCAGCAGGAGCAAGGGGTTGGCCAGCGACCAGGCGAAGCCGAGGGTCGAGCCCTTGTACTTGACCTTGAGGTCCTTGCGGATGAGGTTGCGCAGCAGCTCCCAGCGGACCCGGCTCTGCGCGCGCGACCGCCGGGCCAGCACGCCGGGGTTCCGGCCCAGGTCGGCCGCGCCGACCGAAGCTGTCCGGGCGGCGTGCCGCGGCCCTGAGGGCCGGCGGGCCGGTGGCGTCGGTGGAACGCGCGCCGGCTGGGCGAGCCCGGTCTGCGACGCCGCCGGGACGGGCGCCGTGGACGGCGCGGGCGTCGCGGATGGGACACGCGGTGCCTGATCCGCCTCGGGCATCGTCGCGGTCGGCGACGGTGACGGGGACGCTCCGGCCGCGCCACCCTGCCCAGCGGCGGGGCCAGCCCCTGCGACCTGCACTGCTCGGCTCCTTCTCGACCCTGTACGACGCCGGACCCTGAACGACGCGGACCGACCGACGATCATCGGGCCCTGGCCGGTCGCCGGTCCGGGGGTCGCCGGGCCTGTGTCGCCTTGGGACCGCCGTTCGTAGCGCGGACGGCCCCTGTTGTTGTCCAGATCGTGCCATGGTCCCGGGTGTGCCCGCCGAGGCGGGTGACGTCCGGAATTGGCGACGATAGTCGTGCGCCCGTGCCCCGCGCTCGGACCGCACCGGGGATCAGCGTCGCCACCTCGTACGGAACATCGGCGAGTACCCGCGTCACACCGTGTACCCACATCGCGGTACTCCGCCTCGCACCCTGGCCTCGTACCCTGCTCCGGCGGCGCACCGTGCGCCCGCATGGCACTACTGCCGCTGGCACTGCTGTCCTTGCACTACTGCCGCGCATGGCCGCCCAACTGTTCGCGTCGCCGTTGACGCCGGTCGCCGGGTTCCGCGGGGCGGTTCATAGTATCTGGGCCGCCTGCTCCGGCACCGGTCGACGCCTTGACCCGCCCTGGCCGGAGGAGGCGCGACAGCGCGCCTGGTCACGTGTTCGGCCCGGCGACTGCTACCTTCGCGCCTCCGGAGTCGGCCGGCTTCGGCCGGGCCGGCGCCGGCCTGCCGGAATGTGGCATCACCCGCTGTCGCGCGGCCTGTGACGGTGACCGGGGGTGGTGCGAGTGTTCGATGACGCGCGGCTCGGCCACGCCTGGTCGCACCTGGACTCCGGCGGCGCCGACGCCCTGTCCGTCGACGTCTTCGAGACGCTGCTGTGGCGGCTGGTTCCCGAGCCTGCCCACGCGTTCTTGCTACTGGGTGAACGGCTGGCGGCCGCGGGCCGGCTGCCACCCGACGTCACCGCCGGCCAGTTCGCGCACCTGCGGGTGCTCGCGGAGGCCCAAGCCCGTCAGCAGGTCCTGGCGAACCGCGGGGGCGCTGGCCGGGTGGGTGCCATCGGTTCCGGGGGCGGCACCGGTTCTCAGGGCTCCGGTTCTCAGAGCGCCGGGCATCCACGGCTGGACGAGATCTGGGCGCTGCTGCGTCCCGCCCTGCCCGGAGCCGGCGAGCTCGACTACCTGCTCGATGCGGAGCTGTCCGTCCTCCGGGCGATCTACCGGGTCGACCTCGACGCGGCGGAGCTCGTCGAGCTGGCCGCGCTCAAGCTGGGCCTGCCGGTCTACCTCGTCGCCGACACCTGCCTGTCCGGCGCGCAGCTCGACCGGCTGCTCGCCCGGGCGGAGCTGGCGGGCATCCCGTTCGCCGGGTTGTTCACCTCCGCCGACGTGGGCGTCGGACCGGCCGACGGCCTGCTCGACCACGTCGCCGCCGCCACCGGCACTCCGGCGGCCCGGCTCCTGCACCTGGCCGGCGACCCCACCGGTGCCGCCGAGGCGGGAGCCACCAGGCCCGCGACCTCCGCGCCGAACGTGACGGTGATCCGCCGGGGCGAGGCGACGGCCGAGCTGCGGGCGACCCTCGCGGCCGAGGGGCTGCTCGGTGATCCGGACGACGCCACCCCGGTCGACCCGGAATACGGCGACTTCGGGCTGACGGCGTTGCGCGCCCGGGTGCTGCACCGGACCGAGGCGACCGGGGTGCCGCGGGCGCTACGGCGGTTCTGGGACACCGGAGCCACGGTGTTCGGCCCGGTGTTCACGGGATTCGCCGAGTGGGTCGTGGAGCGGACCCAGGAGCTGGGCGCCCAGGAGGCGTTCTGCCTGATGCGCTCCGGGGAGTTCGTCGCCGGTCTGCTCGCCGGGCCCGGCCGGGACGCTGGCGTGACCGCCCGCCCGCTGTGGGCCTCGCGCGAGGTCTGCGCCCTGGCCAACGTCTTCGAGGCCTCCGCACCCGAGCTGCGGGCCTTCCTGGCCCATGCCGGCACCGGGCCGCCGCCCGGCGAGTCCGGGACCTCCACCGGGGCTGGCGGCGCGGTGGGCACCGTCGGCGCCCTGCTGCGCCGGCTTCGGGTGGACCTGGCCACCGTGCCCGGCATCTCCGCCCTGGCCGGGCGCCGGCTCGACGTGCCCGCGGGCCTGCTCGACGAGATCCTCGAGGAGCTGCTGGAGACGCTCAGCCACGACGACCGGATCCGCGGCGAGATCGTGCTGGCCGCCGAGCGGCTGCGCGAACGGTTCTTGCGCTACCTCGACGAGCGGCTACCCGACCGCGGCCCGGCCGTGCTGGTCGACCTCGGCTGGGACGGCACGACCCAGGTGCTGCTCGCCCGGCTGCTGGCCGCCACCGGCCGTGACGTCACCCCGGTCGGCCTCTACCTTGCGACCGGCCCGGCCGTCCACGCGCACCGGCTCGCCGGGCACCGGATGGAGGGCTATCTCGTCTCCGCCGGCCAGCCGGCCCGGCTCGCCGGCCAGCTGCTGCGTGCCCCGGCCGTCGTAGAGCAGGTCGCGATGGCCGATGCCGGTGCGCTGATCTCGTTCGACGAGGGGTCCACTCCGCTGCTCGGCCTCGGGCGGGCCAGCCGCACCCAGCTCGCGCAGCGTGGCGCCGTCCAGGACGGTGCTCGCGCCTTCCAACGGGAGTGGCTGCGTTACCGGGAGGCGCAGACCCCGGACGACGGGGACAGCGCGCTGCCATCGCTGTGCGGCGACGGCGCGCGGTTGGCGCTGCTGCGCACGCTCACCCGGTTCGTCGCCCGGCCGACCGCGGCGGAGGCGGCCGCCTTCGGCGCCTGGCGGCACGACGGGGACGGTCAGGGTCTCGTGCCGGCCGAGCTGATCCGGCGGATGCCCTACCTGAGCCCGGCCGGCCTGGCCGAGCTGCCGCCGCGGGAGGCGACCTGGCCGGCCGCCGTCGCCGCCGTCGCGAACCGGCCGCTGGCGCTCGTCACCGAGCTCGCCGTCGCGGCCGGCATCGACCCGCGCGAGCTTTCCGCGTCGGCCGCCGCGGGGCCCGTCGAGGTCTACGTCGACACGGGTGCCGACTTCGCCCGCGGCCCCAAGGCGACCGTGACGCCGTACGCCGGGCGGGACGGGCTGTCTCTCGTCCGGCTTCGGGTCGACGCGGTGGGCGCGCGCCGGGTCCGGATCGACCCGGCCGGCAGGCGCGGCCTGCTGCGGCTGGACTGGCTCACTCTCGGCTTCCACATCGTCGGCGCCGGCGAGCCGCGACAGTTCACGATCACCGCGTTCGAGGGTCCCGGCTCGCTGGAGACGGGCGAGTCCGACCGGAACGGCGGCAGTATCGCCGGCTCCGCCGCCGGATCGGCCGGGTTGGCCGGCCGTGGTCGAGGCGTTGTCCTGGGGCTGGTTGGGCTGCGAATACTCCAGCCCAACCTTGTCGAAGTCCTCGACGCTGACCCTCAACTCGTCTACAACCTGGATCTGCCGGGCATGCCCGAGCTGGGTGGCACGTACGCGATTGACGTCGAGTTCGCATTTGGGTGGATGGGGATCCGGGGGGACCCTGTGGCCGCCCCGGTACCCGCCGCCGCGGGTCCGGCCGCCGGACCGCAACTTCCCCGCCGGGCCGCCCGCCGGGTGATGCGACAGCTGGGAGGCCTGCGGTGAGCGACACGGCGACCGGAGGACCGGCCGGGCCTGAGCCCCCGGACGGCCCGTCCGAAGCGGCCGGACCGGCGCAGCCCCTGCCGGCCGGTGATGACGTGCCCCGGGCGGCCGAGCCCGACCGCCTGCCGATCGCGTCGACGGCACTGTCAGCCCGGCCCTACGTTCGTTCGGCCACCTCGGCCCAGGCCGAGGTCAACGGCGTTCCCGCGCCCGAGGCCCCGGCGGTCCAACGCCCCGTCGCCGGGCTGGCGGCCAAGGGCGACGGCCGTGACGAGGGCGCGTTGCGGGCCAGCTTCGCCGACCTCGCGGCCAGGGCCGCGCCAGGCGGACCGGGAGATCTCGCGGTCTACGGCCACCAGGGCCAGGGCCAGGTTGAACGGCACGACCCGGCGGCCGGTCCGGACGGGCCCACGCTGCTGCTGCGGTCCGTCGTGGACCTGCGCGAGGTGTGGGTGCCACTGCTGGCCGCGGCCGGGGCTCGCAGCATCGCCCTGCTCGGCACCGAGCAGGGCAAGACCACGGCGCTGCTCGTCGAGCTGCTGCGGGCCGGCGGCGGGGGCCGGCTGCTGGTCGTCGACCCGGAACCCGGGCGGGTCCCGGCGGCCGGGCGTGGCCTCGACATCGAGGTGGTCCGCGAATTCGGCGCCGCCGGTCTCGAGGATCACACCCCGACCGACGCCTACCTGATCGACGGCGACGCCAACTTCGCCACCGTCGCCAGGACGCTCGCGGCCGTCGCCGACGCGGTCCACGAGTTCGGCCGGGCCAGCTTCCCGTTGATCCTGCTGCACGACGTCGGCTGGCCCACCGGCCGGCGTGACCGCTACACCTCTCCGGACCGGCTCACCGGCGCCGACCGACAGCCCTTCACCTGGGACGCGGGCGTCACCTTCGACCGGGTCGACGCCGTTCCCGGTCGGGGCCTGCGCGGCGAGGGCGCCTACGCTTGGGCGCTCGCCGAGGGCGGCCCGCGCAACGGGGTGCGCTCCGCCGTCGAGGAGTTCGTCGCCGGGCATCCGGAGCTGCGGTTCTTCACCGTCGCGCCGATCTTCGGCCTCGGGATCATCGTCGACCGGCGGGCGCCGTACGCGGCCCGGATCGCCGAGCTGCTCGCGCCCTGGGTGTCGAACCCGCTGCTGGCCAGGCTGGAACGTAACCGGCTCGACCTGTACCTGCGGGTCGTCGCCCAGCGGGACGAGGCGCTCGCCAGCGCGCAGTCGCACCACCGGGACGTCTCGCGGCTCGACGCGGAACGGCTGCGGCTGATCGCGATCGACATCGAGAAGTCCGATCGGATCGCCGAGCTGGAACGGGCGCTGGCCGAGGAACGGACGACGACGGCCGACGCGCTGAACGCCCGGCTGGAGGAGCCACGCCTGGTCGCCGCCGCCCGGTCGGCCGACTCCCGGCTGCGGGCCCGGTTCGGGCGAGGCCCCAGCAAGCTGGAACAGGCGAGGGCCCGGCTGGCCGAGGAGGAGCGCCGCCGCCGTGACGGCGAGCCTGGCGCCCCGGACGGGGCTGACCGCCTCGCGCTGCCGGCGGGGGGCGGCGGGGGCGTCTACGGGGCCGGCACGGGCCGCGGCGGCCCGCGTGCGCTCCCGGCTGGGCCGGCGCCGCGCGAGTCCCCGGAGGGGGCCGGCCCGACCGTGAGCTGGGGCGCGTCACCTCCGGAGTCGGACGGGCCGGACGACCTCGGCCAGAACAACGCGGGCCCGAACGACGCTGGCTGGCTCGGTGTCGGTCAGGACGGTGCTGGTCAGGACGGTGCTGGTCAGGACGGTGCTGGTCAGGCAACCAGCCAGGACGCGACGTCTCAGCGGACCCGGGCCGGTGCCGGTCGCGAGGCGGCCGAGCGGCTTCGCGGGCGCCACCGCCTCCACCACGCCGCCCCCGAGCCCGACCTGCTCGGTGACGGTCGGGCCGAACAGACCTCCCGGCTGTGGACGCCCACTCGTACCTCGGCCTCCCCGTCACGCAAGGCGCCAGACGGGCCGACATCGGCCCCGGCGGGTCGGTCTCGCCGGACCACATCGCGTGACGTGGCCGCGCCGGCCGTGGCCCCGGCCCCTCCGGCCGTGGACCCCGCCCCACCGGCACCACCGGCGGCTCCGTCCAACGCGGCTCCTGCCAACCCTGCGCCAGTCCCGCCAGGGGCCGGAACAGGCGCGTTCCTGCTGCCGCCGGCCCCGGCGATGCTGCCCCCTTTTGAAACGATGGCAGCCGCTCCGCCCGTCCCACCGACGACCTCGGCGAAGGCCGCCGTGCCTGCGCCGTCCGCATCGTCGTCAGGCAGGTCGAGGCCAGGGGTGTCATCCTCAGCGGCGTCACCGCGCGGGGCGTCGCCGGTGAGCCCGTCATCGGCAAACCCGGCATCGGCAGGCTTGTCGCCGGCGGGCCCGCCACCGCCAGGTATGCCGCTGGCAGGCCCGTCGCTGGCAGAGGTCGCGGCAGCTGACGCTGGGCCGACCCCGGCGCCCGCGATGCCGATCCAGCCCGGCCAGCCGATCGCGGCGGGTCAGTCGATCCCGCCCGGTTCGACCGTCCGGCCCGTCCAACCCGGCCAGCCGGCCGAGTCGGGGGTTGCCGGCCAGTCTCAGCTTTTCGACCGCTCCGGCGTCCCTCGCCGCCGCCGGATGTCCGCGGCCGCGAACCAGGAACGCCACGAGCCGCGCCACCGCGCCCCCGGCCGCAACCACCACCCGGACCGCCCGTCCTAAGCGTCGACCGCCGGCTGTTGATCGCGGGTTCGGCCCTCGGCGGGTCGTGATCGGGGCGTTTCTACGACCACCTCAGGGCCTAAACGGGGATCACGGGCACGAAGGTGGTCGTGTCGCGGGACCGGCGAAGGGAGCTTCGCGGCGCGGGCCGGGCACCTGGTACGGGGGGCTGTTGGCGGGGTTGTAGCGCAGCCGCTCGGCGCCGTCGGACGTGCGCAACGCCTCCAGCCAGGTGAGGGCGATGGCGGCCACCTGGATCAGCTCGGCCCGCAGGTCGGCCGGGTCGGCGTTCTCGAGCATCGCCTTGGCGACCTCGCCGACCTCCTCGACGAGGACAGGCAGCCGAACCGCGTCCGGCATCGCCGGGTTCAGGATCGACCGTTCCCCGTGCTTGCGATACGCCCGCGCCGCCTCGGCCTCGACCGCCGCCACCGTCTCGGCGCTGATGGCCAGCACCGGGTGCGGCGAATGGGCCAGGTCCGGCGCACGTACGGGGTCCGGCAAGAGGGCCGGGTCCGGCGCACGTACGGGGTCCGGCAAGAGGGCCGGGTCCGGCGCACGTGCGGGGTCCGGCGAACGTCGCGTCATGCGCCGAGCGTAGGCAGCGGGCGGGCTGGCCGGGCGGGACGGCCCGCGGTCAGCAGGTGGGCCGGTACGGGACTTCGGGGACGTAACGCTGCCACTGGGACGAGTCGAGCTGGCTGGAGCGGTCGCGGCACGCGGCGGCGGTCAGCGCGTCGTCGGACAGCGGGGTCAGCCGGGCCGTGTGATCGGCGGAACCGGTGAGCAGGGACTGGCCGTCAGGGGTGAACGCGATCGACTCGATCCAGTCGGAGTGGCCGGCGAGTACCCCGGCCGCCGCGGGTTGACCCGGGGCAGTGAGGTCCCAGAGGTGGACGGTGCCGTCGCGGCCGGCGGTGGCCAGGGTCCGGCCGTCCGGGCTGAAGGCGACCGCCAGCACCCAGTGCGCGTCGGCCGGGATGGTGGCGACGGCCCGCGGGTGAGCCGGGTCGGTGACGTCCCAGAGCCGGGCGGTGCCGTCGTAGCCGGCGGTGGCGAGCTCACGGCCGTCGGGGCTGAACGCCAGCGCCCACACGTAGTCGGTGTGACCGGTCAGGGTGGCCAGGAGCGTCGGGCTGCTCGGGTCGGCGACGTCCCAGAGCCGGGTCGTGTGGTCGGTGCTCGCGGTGGCGAGCAGCCGGCCGTCCGGGCTGAACGCCACCTGCCTGACCCAGCCGGTGTGGCCGGTGAGCACGGCGAGCTGGACCGGGTCGGTGGGATCGACGACGTTCCAGACCCGCGCGGTGTCGTCGTAGCCGGCGGTGGCCAGCAGGTTCCCGTCCGGGCTGAACGCCACCGAGGCGACGTAGCCGTCGTGGCCGCGCAGGCTGGCGACCTTGCTGGGCCGGGTGGGGTCGCTGACGTCCCACAGCGTCGCGAGCCGGTTGTAGCCGGCGGTGGCGAGCAGGTTCCCGTCCGGGCTGAACGCGGCGGCGGTGACCCAGCCGTCCTCCTGGTCGATCACCGCGAGTGGGCGGGAGGAGCCGGCGTCCCTGACGTCCCAGAGGCGGATGCTGCCGTCGGCCGAGGTCGTGGCGGCGAGCCGGCCGTCGGGGCTGACCGCGACCCCGAGGACGGCGCCCGTGTGCCCGGTGAGCGGTGTGGCGGCCGCGGCCGCGAACGAGGTGCGCAGGCTCGCGCGGGCGGCCGGGGCCGGGCTGATCCGGAACGCGGCGAGGCTCAGCGCGTCGGCGAGCGCGGCGGCGGTCGGGCGGACCTGGTCGGCCGAGGCGGCGACGTCCGTCGCGATCGAGGCCGGAGTCGGGCTCTTCGTGGGGCCGTGCAGCAGGATCACCGGGATGAGGATCCCGATCAGCAGCAGCGCCAGCAGCGGTGTGACCAGCAGGGAGGCATGCCGCAGCCCGTCCCGCCAGGTACGTGTCCCCTTGCGGCCGGCGGGCGCGGGGTCGGGCTGGGCCGCCTCGCCGTCGACGCGCGGGCGGATCAGGGCCCGCAGGGTGGCCGCGAGGTGCGCGGCCTGGCCGGCGGTGGTCCCGGGCGCCGTGCCCGTCGAGGCGGTGGCTGCCAGGACGGCCGGGCCGGGGACCGCGGCGTCCCCGAGGTGGTTGGGATCTGGATGCGGGTCGGTGTCCACCAGTGCCGTGGAGGGTCCGGGCAGGGCACCCGAGCGGATCGCGTGACTGACCGCCGGGTCGAGGTGGGTCTGCGGGCCCATGCCGACGAGCTGGAGGAACAGCTCCTGAGCGGTGGGCCGGTCGGCCGGGTCCTTGCGCATCGCGTGCGTGACGATCGGGCGCAGCGCGGGGCCGAGGCCGTCCAGGTTCGGTTCGGTGTGGACGACGCGGTACAGCTGCACCGGCGTGGGCCCGTCCCCGAACGGCAGCACGCCCGTGCCCGCGTAGGTCATCAGCCCGCCCCAGGCGAAGATGTCCGCCGCCGCCGTCACCGGCTGGCCGTTGGCCTGTTCGGGTGCCATGAACGCCGGGGTGCCGATGCGCTGGATGTCGTGGCTGAGCACGCCATGCGCGTCGGTCGCCTGGGCGATGCCGAAGTCGATGACCCGCGGGCCGAGCGCGGAGAGGATCACGTTCGACGGCTTGAGGTCGCGGTGGACGAGCCCGGCTCCGTGGATCGCGGTCAGCGCGGCGGCGACGCTGACAGCCAGCCGCTCCAGATCGCCGGTGCGCAGCGGGCCGCCCGCCAGCACGGCCCGGGTCAGCGTCAGGCCGTCGATGTACTCCGTCACCAGGTAGGGCGGGCCGTTCGGCGGGTCGACGACCTCCAGCACCTCGGCGGTGCAGAACCGGGAGACCCGTCGGGCGACGTCCGCCTCGCGCAGGAACCGGGCCCGGAACTCGGGCAGCCGCGCCAGGTCGGCCCGGATCATCTTGATCGCGACCAGCCGTAGCTCGCCGTCGAGGCCGTGCGGCCCGATGGCCGTGTCCGCCCCCGCGACGCCCAGGTAGACGGTGCCCATCCCGCCTTCGCCGAGCCGGCCGACCAGCTGGTAGTCGCCAAGCTGCTCCGGGTCGTCCGGGGCCAGCGGCTCGGCGGCGACGGCTCCCAGCGGATACGTCGGATGCGTCGGAAGGGTGAGCTGCTGGGGCAGGGTCGGCGCCTGCTGGGCGAGGACGGGCGCGCGCCGCGGCGCGGTGAGCCCGAGGACGGCCTGCACGCTCGCCCGTGGCGCGGCGGCAGCCTCGCTCGGCGCGGCCGGCAGCGGCGCGCCTGGCTCGGCCGGGGGAGCGAGGGCCGTCTCTGCCCCCGTGACGTCGGCCTTCGCCGCGGTCCCCGAGTCGTCAGCCGCGGCCTGGTCTGCGGCGGCCTGGTCTGGGGCGGCGGTCCCGGCCGTTCCGGCTCCGGTGCTGGGCGACGGCTGCGTGCGTGCCGCCGGGACGGCGAGCGCCTGGCGCTGGTTGCGGCGCACGGACCCCCCCGACCGAGCCGGCAGACCTCCCCCGGACAGGTCCTCAGTCTGCGACCCGACCCTCGACGCCGTATCGCCACCGGTCAGTTGCTGAAAGTAGTTCCTGTTTGCGCTCAGCCAGAGTTGGCCGGCTACCTAGCGCGCCCTGGGCGGATTCGTGACCATCGCGGAGGAGTCGGTGGCCTCCGGCGCCTGTGGCCCGGTCAGCTGACGGACGGTGGGCGGCTTAGGCGCGTCGGTGCCGGTGTGCGCCAGGCACACGGGGTGCGGCCGCGTCGCCGGGCGGCACCGTTCCCGTCGCGGTGCCCGGCGTCGGGGTGGCACCGGAGGGCGGTGCGGCATCAGGGGTCGGCGCGGAGTCGGCCGGCTGAGTGGCGGCGGCCGGGTCGGTGCCGTTGTCGGGCGCGGGGAGACCGGCGCCGAACCAGTCATAGCCACTCGGCTCGCCGGCGTGGCCCGCGATCAGGTCGCCGAGCGGGACCCCGGCCGGCGTGGCCGGCTCGCCGGGGTCGCGCGGGTCGGGGCGGACCGCGAACACGACGGCCCAGACGACCGTCGCCACGAGCCCGAGCGCCAGCAGCCCGAAGGCGACCTCGGCCGCGACCGCCGGCCACGGAGACCAGGCGAGCATGCTGTCCAGCCCGGTCCTCGGGCTGCCCTTCGGGCCCTCCCACCAGCGCGGGAACACGGCGTGCACGGCCAGCGCCTGCATCGTGACCGCCGCGGCGAGCACCAGCGCCGGGGTGAACCGGGTGAATCTCCCGAGCGACGCCGCACCAGCGCCCACCAGGACGGCGAGCGCCGCGAGACCCGCGAACAGGTACCGGCCGGAGACGCCGGAGACGTAGAACGACTTGTGGAAGTGCAGCGCGGACTGCAGCGTCATCAGGGCGAACAGCCCCACCGTCGGCCACAGCATGCAGAGCAGGTCGACCCGGCGGTCCGCGCGGCGTGCCTGGACGATGGCGACGGCCAGGAGGACGGCGACGGTCGCGGTGCCGATCCGGGCCGCGAGCTCCGGCACGCTCACCTCGAACCAGCCGAAGTCGCCCCACCACCGCAGGATCGTTCCGTTGACCAGCACGTCGGTGAACTCCGACCAGCCGGACAGCTTCGTGCCCGGGACGAAGCCCGGCGTCGACGGCTGGAACGTGTGGTAACGGACGAGGTTGACGACGAACCACCAGGCACCGGCCGCGAGCGCCGTGAGCGAGCCGAGCAGCAGCGGCCACCAGGGGAACCGGGCGGCCCGCGCGGGCACGGTCGGGTCGGTCGCGGCGTCGGCCAGCAGGAACGGCGCGTCAACCTTCGCGGGGCCGGGCCCGCCGGCCGGCCCGGCAACGGAGCCTGGGGCGGCCGCGAGCGTCTGGGCATCGGCGACCGCCCGGCGGCCGCGCCGCCAGGCCAGCAGGTAGGCGGCCACCGCCAGCGGAACGAACACGACGCCCAGCGACTTCGAGAACATCGCCAGGCCGATGAACGCGCCGGTCCACAGGCCGGTACGGATCGAGGTGTCGCCGCGCAGCACGAAGCAGATCGCGAGCGTCGCGAGCGAGCCGGTCAGGACCAGCAGGGCGTCGTTGTTCACGCTCGACCCGACATGGGTGAGCATCGGGATCCCCAGCGGGACCAGCGCGGCGACCCGGGCCGCCGCCCGGCTCTCGGTCAGCCGGTCGGCGCAGGCCCAGGCCACCAGCGGCAGCGGGGCGACCATGAGCACGCTCATCAGGCGCAGCAGCCCGATGACCAGGTCGAAGCGCAGATCCTGCGGGGCTCCAGGCAGGGCCTTGAGCAGGCCGGCGCCGACCAGGTAGTACAGCGGTGGGTGCTGCATCATCTGCTGCACGTCGGGCAGTGGCTGGCCGGGCTTCGGGAGCTCACGCCACTCGGGCCGGTCGGCGCGCGGGGTGGCGTCCGCCTTGCTGAACGGGCCGGGGACCAGCAGGTACGGCTTCGCGCGGGTGCCGACCGGAGCGGCGGCCAGTGAGCCCACCGTCTCCGGGGAGACCGTGGCGTGCCCGACAGGTGGCCAGCCCTTGCCTTCGGCCAGCCGCATCACGGCGTCGACGTGATGCGGCTCGTCGGGCGCGTGGTACTGCGGGACCAGCACCGACCAGCTGCTCAGCAGCAGCGTGAACAGAACCGTGATCAGCCAGATGGGCGCGGGCACCCGGCGCAGCACCCGCCACGGGCGCAGCCGGACCTCGGGCCGCAGCAGCTGACGGGCGGCGGCGAGCTCCTGGCTCCGGACTGCCACGACTGCGGACACGCTAGAAGACCCCCGAGACGACGGACGCCTGCCATCGTAGGGGCGCGACAGCCCGTTGACCTCGCCGGTTGTCACCCGATCCGCCCTATGAGCGCGCAACGTCCAGGGAATCGGATCGGCGGGGCTCAGCTCCAGGCGTCGGCGGTGCCGATGCTCTTCGCGGGTGATCCGGCGACGATGGTCTTGGCCGGGACGTCCTTGGTCACGACCGCGCCGGCGGCGATGATGGCGCCCTCGCCGATCGTGACGCCCTTCAGCACGATCGCCCCGGCGCCGATCCAGACATGGTCCTCGATGACGATCGGCGCGCTCTGCGGCTGCGGCACCCCGTCGACGACGATCGGGTGGAAGTCGTTGTCCAGGAGCTGGGTGTTCCACGAGATCGTGCAGTGCTCGCCGATCGACACCCGGTCCCGGACCAGGATCTTCGCGAAGCCGTTGATGTTCGTGCCATGCCCGATCTGCAGCAGGCCGGAGTCGACGACGACCCGCACACCGCGCTGCATCGACACGACGCCCTCGCAGCGCAGCCGGCCCTCGGGGTGCACCCGCACCACCGAGGTGTCGTGCTTGCTGGACAGGCCGAACGACCCGAGGCCGACCCGCAGCACCCCGTCGCCGGGCCTGAACTCGAACCGCTCGTGGCCCTCGATGACGGTCCGCGAACCGGTCCAGATCGGCTTGCCGTAGGCCAACGGGTAACGCAGCCCCGTGACCAACGCGACCGCCGAGGTCTCGCGGCCCGCGTGCAGGGACCGGACGTGCTGGACGTACTCCCGCAGATCACTCCTGAACGCACCCACGTTCCCACAGTAGGCGCCGGGATGCCGCCCTGGCTCACCGGGGCCGGGTGAGCTGGCCGCCGAGCCCGTCGCGCGCCCGCGGCGTGGGCAGGGCCACGTCTCGACTACACTCCGTTGCGCTAACTAGGCCATAGCGTGTTCACGGCCCGCCCAACGTCCGGAGCCGCCTCACACCGTGTCACGCTGCATGGGGCATCGCGACGCGCGGGCCAGAGTTCGCCTGTGCCACCGCGGCTCGCCAGTGCCTTCTCCGGCCGGCCGCCTGCCAGGCCGGCTGACGCGGGCCGGGGCTCGGCTGGCCGAGGCCGCCGCGGGCACGGCGTTTCCAGGGGCCTCGCTTGGGCCTCCGCGGGCGCGGGCCGCACATCTCCACATGCAACCGGGAGTCAGACCGACGTGAGTGTCAGCGCAATCCGCCAGCCGCAGCCATCGGACATGTCTCTGATCACCGAGCCGGGCGACGACGAGCAGTTCTCGATCCAGCGCGACGCGCCGTACGTCACGGTCGTGCTGCCCTGCTACAACGAGCAGGACCACGTCGTCCTGGAGCTCGAGCGGATCACCGCGGCGATGGACGCGAGCCGGTACAGCTACGAGCTGCTGGTGATCGACGACAAGTCCACCGACGGCACGCTGGCCGTGCTGCACGAGGTCGTGCCCCGGTTCCCGAAGATGCGGCTGATGCCGTTCCGCCGCAACGGCGGTTCCGGCACGGCCCGGCGGATCGGCACCCAGGAGGCGCGCGGCCAGATCGTCGTCTGGACCGACGCGGACATGACTTACCCGAACGAGCGCATCCCGGAGTTCGTCAAGTACCTCGACGACAACCCGGACGTCGACCAGGTCGTGGGCGCCCGCAAGACGGAGGAAGGCACCCACAAGTGGGCCCGGGTGCCGGCGAAGTGGTTCATCCGGATGGTCGCGTCCCGGCTGGCCGGGATGCGGATCCCGGACCTGAACTCGGGCCTGCGGGCGTTCCGGCGCGAGGTCTCATTGCCCTACCTGCGGCTGCTGCCGCCCGGGTTCTCCTGCGTCACGACGATCACGATGGCGTTCCTGTCCAACCAGCACCCGGTCGACTACATCCCGATCGACTACGCGAAGCGGGCCGGGAAGTCGAAGTTCCACCCGTTCAAGGACGCTCGGCGCTACATCCTGCAGGTCCTGCGGATGGTCATGTACTTCGACCCGATCAAGGTGCTGATGCCGGTCGCCTTGTGGATCATGGGTCTCGGCTTCGTGAAGCTGATCTATGACGTCAGCCGCTACAACTTCCACGTCACCACCTCGACGGTGCTGGCGATCCTGGTCGGCTTCCAGATCGCCGTGCTCGCGCTGATCGGCGACCTGGTCGCCCGCTCCCGTGGCAGCAACTGACGAGACGGGCCCGGCCGGGAGCGGCCCGTCCGCCCGGCCCGGCCCGCCGTCTCGGCGGATCACGATCATCGGGCCGACCCACCCGTACAAGGGTGGGATCGCCCAGCACACCACCGAGCTCGCCCACCGGTTGGCGGCCCGGGGCCATGACGTGCGGATCGAGTCCTGGTCGGCGCAGTACCCGGCGCGGCTCTACCCGGGCCAGCAGCGCGTCGAGGCGCCCGAGATGGAGCCCTTCGCCCCGACCCGGTACCCGCTGTCCTGGCGGCGCCCGGACGGCTGGGTGCGGCTGGGCCGCCGGCTGAGGGCCGGCACCGACGTCGTGGTCCTCGTGGTGGTCACCCCGATCCAGGCGCCCGCCTACCTGGGCATCCTCACCGGACTCGGCGCGCGCGGCGGGCGCCGGGCCGGCTCGCCGGCGGTGGTGGCCCTCTGCCACAACGTGCTGCCGCACGAGCGGCGGGCGGTGGACGAGCCGCTGACCCGGGCCGTGCTGCGCCGGGCCGACGCCGTGCTGGTCCACACCGACGCAGAGGCCACCCGCGCCGCCACGCTGACCACCGCGCCCGTCCGGGTCGCCGCGATGGCCCCCCATCTGTGGGCCGCCGAGACCCGTCGCGTCCACCCGTCGCCCTCTCGTCCCGAGACCCGCCTGGACGAGCCGACGCGGCGGCTGCTGTTCTTCGGGCTGGTCCGGCCCTACAAGGGACTGGACGTGCTGCTGCGGGCACTCGCGGCCGGGCCGGAGGACGTCGCGCTGACGGTCGCCGGCGAGTTCTGGGGCGGGGCGGAGCAGACCCGGGCACTCGTCGCCGAGCTGGGCCTGGCCGGTCGGGTCGAGCTGCGGCCCGGCTACGTCGACGCGGCCGACGTGCCAGGCCTGTTCGCCGCCGCCGACGCGCTCGTGCTGCCCTACCGGGCCGGGACCGCGTCGCAGAACGTCGACCTCGCGCACCTGCACGGCCTGCCGGTCGTGGCCACGACCGTCGGCACCCTGCCCGCGGCGGTCGCCGACGGTGTCGATGGCCTGTTGGTGGCACCGGACGACCCGGCCGCGCTGGCCGCCGCCCTGCGCCGGCTCTACGAGCCGGGTGTGCTGGCCGCGCTGACGGCGAAGGTCCGGCCCCCGGACACGACCGGCGGCTGGGATCGATACCTCGACGTCCTGATGGGCGCCGTTCGAGTGCAATAGGTAAGCGTTTGAGTGCGCTTCGTACTCTCACCGATTGTGAAAGCATCAACACGTAGTGCGGCGGCGGGGCGGGCGCGAACCCGTCGAACCAGGACACGGACGGGCGCCTGGGCCTCGCGCGGGCGCGACGCGCCGGCGTCGAACGGGCGGGACGCGCCCGAGCCGAAGGAGCGGGACGCTCGGGCGTCCAACGGGCGGAACGCGCGGGCGTCGAATGGGCGGGACGCCCAGAGGCGCGGGCGCCAGCTCGCCTACTCCGAGCTGGAGCCGCGGTCGCTGGACGAGTTCACCCGGCGGCGCAAGGCCCGCAAGCTGATCGCCGTGCTCGCCCACTTCCTCGGGCGCGACGGCGAGGGGGCGCAGGCGTTGGCCGGGCTTCGGGTGCTCGACATCGGCTGCTCCGCCGGGTTCATCTGCGACGAGCTCGCCGCGGCCGGCGCCGAGGTGACCGGGGTCGACATCGACTCGGCCGGGCTGCGCCGCGCCAGGGCCCGGTTCTCCCGCCGGGCCAGGTTCATCCAGGCCGACGGCCTGGCGCTGCCGCTGGCCGACGGCACCGTGGACGTCGTCGTGCTGAACCACATCTACGAGCACGTCGTCGACGCGGACGTGCTGCTCGCCGAGGTACGCCGGGTGCTCGCCCGGGACGGGCTCGCCTACCTCGGGCTGGGCAACCGCCTCGGGGTCATGGAGCCGCACCACGGGCTGCCGCTGCTGTCCTGGCTGCCGCCCGGCCTGGCCGACCGCTACCTGCGGGCGGCGGGCCGCGGTGAGCACTACTACGAGCGCTACCGCTCCCGGCCGGGCCTGCGCCGGATGCTGGCCCGAGCCGGCCTGCGGGCCTGGGACTACACCGTGCCGGTGCTGCTCGCTCCCGAGGCGTTCCACGCCGAGGCCGACCTGCCGCCGGGCGGCCCGGCCCGGGGACTCCTGCGCGCGGTGACCGCGCCCGGGCGACTGCCGGCCCCGGCCCGAGCCTGGCTGGCCCGCGCCGCCCTGCCGCTGGCTCCGACCTACCTGTGGGTCGCCACCCCGGGCTCCCGGGGCCCGGCCGGCCACACCCTGCCCGGCGGTCCCCAGCCGGTCACGTGACGGCTCATCTGCTGATCCGCGCCGAGGGCAGGCCGGGGGTGCGCGCCCGCCCCGGCGCGGCGACCGACCCGCCACGGCCGCTGATCGGGGCGGCGGGCAGACTGGAGTCATGAGTTCGCTGCGTGACGACACCCTGGCGTACTTCGGTCACCAGGTGCACGTGATGCGCCGCCGCGAGGTCGGGACCCTGTTGGGCTGGGCCGGCGACCTGACCGGGCGCACCCTGCTGGACGTCGCCGGCGGTGACGGCTACTGGGCCGGCCAGGCGATCCGCCGCGGCGCCCGAGCGGTCTGCCTCGACCTGGCCCGCAACAAGCTCGAGTTCGGCCAGAAGCTGCGCGGCCACCCGGGCCTCGTCGAGGGCGACGCCCTGACGCTGCCGTTCGCGGACGGCTCCTTCGACGTCGTCATGTCGGTGTGCGCCATCGAGCACTTCGACGACGGAGCCGCCGCGCTCGCCGAGATGGCTCGGGTGCTGCGCCCGGGCGGTGACCTGGTGATGTCCGCCGACGCGCTCACCAGGGCCGACCGCTGGCCCGACAAACTGGCCCACCACCGCGAGCGTTACCACGTGAAGCACGCCTATCCGGCCGAGACGCTGACCAAGCTGCTCGACGCCGCCGGCCTGGACGTGAAACGCCAGACCCACATGTTCCGGTCCGAGCGGGCCGAATGGCTGTACATGACGCTGTCCGCCAAGGGCGGCAAGGCGGGCTGGAACGCCGCGGCCCCGCTGTCCCCGCTGGTCGCGCTGGCCGATCGGCGGGCCCCGGACGACGGCGGCAGCGTGGTGCTCACGCACGCCCGTCGGCGGGCCTGACGTGCGGGCCCAGCGGGCGCTCGCCATCCTGCTGACCGTGCTGTTCTTCGGCCTGGTCGTGTTCGGCCTCGGCGCGCTGTTCGCGGTCTTTCACGAGCGGACCTGGGGCTACGTGATCGGCGGGTTCGCCTGCGTCGTGATGGTCTACGCCGGGATCAACTCGCTGCGCGGGTCCGACGGCCCCAGCCCGCGGCCGGGCACCGGCAAGGCGGCCGATGGCTCCGGGGGCGGCAAGCCCGCAGGCAAGGGCGGCACGGGTGGCAAGACCGCTGGTGGGCGCGGGAAGAACTCCGCCGGCGCCGGTTCCGACCGTTCCGGTCGAACCGGGCGACGCTGAGGAGGGCCGACCGGTGCGGGTGGGTTTCCTAGTCGAACAGGTACTGGCGCCGGTGCCAGGTGGCACCGGGCGTTACTCGGCGGAGTTGGCCGCCGCGCTGGCCCGGACCGCCGCCCCCGGCGACGGGGTCACCGGCTGGTGCGCGTGGCGCCCGGAACGCCGCGCCGCGCCGCCGAAGGGGCCGGTGGCCAGGCTCGGCCGCCAGTTGCTGGACCGGCGCCCGGGCAGCCAGGGGCCGGTGGCCGAGGACGCGCTGATTCCCGGGGTGCTCGGCCCGCTGCGGCTGCCGCTGGCCCGGCGGGCGCTGGCGACGGCCTGGGCCCGTGGCGTCGGCCCTACGCCCACCGGCGTGGATGTCGTGCATGCCCCGACGCTGCTGGTGCCGCCCCGGCGCCGTGGCACGGCCCTGGTCGTGACGATCCACGACGCCGTCCCCTGGACCCACCCGCGCACGCTGACCCCGCACGGCGCCCGCTGGCATCAGGAGATGGGCCAGCGGGCCGCCCGCACCGCCGACGCGATCGTCGTGCCGACCCATGCCGTCGCCGCGGACCTTCGCGCCCATCTGCGGGTGCCCGACAGCCGGGTCCACGTCATCGGCGAGGGCGCGAGCGACGCGGTGCTCCGAGTCGGCCCGGACGCCGACGAGCGAGCTAGGCGGCTCGGCCTGCCGGCGGGCGGCTATCTACTGACGCTCGCGACGCTGGAGCCCCGCAAGGGCCTGGAGGTCGCGCTCGCCGCGCTCGGGATGCTGACCGGCGGCGCCGTCGACCTGCCGCTGCTGCACGTCGGGCAGCCCGGCTGGGGCGTCCTGGACGCCGCGGCGGAGGCCGCCAAGCTGGGCGTCGGCGAGGGCCGGTTCCGCTCTCTTGGACGGATCGACGACGCGGACCTCGCGGTCGTGCTGTCGCGGGCCAGCGTGCTCGTCATGCCGTCCCGGTCGGAGGGCTTCGGCCTGCCGGCGATCGAGGCGATGGCGCACGGGGTGCCGGTCGTGGTCTCCGACGTGCCCGCGCTCGTCGAGGTCACCGGCCCGGCCGCGCTGGTCGTGCCGATCGACAACCCGACCGCGCTGGCCGACGCCGTCAGCCACATCCTGACCAATCACGCCCTGCGCGGGCGGCTGTCGCGGACCGGACGCGAGCGGGCGGAAGGCTTTAGCTGGATTGAGGCGGCGCGCGCGTGCTGGGCGCTCTACCGTCGAGTCAGCGGTTTCCCAGCCGTGTCCGTCGCCGGTGACGGGCGGGCGTAGTGTTGCCCCGGTTGTATACGCCGGGCACGGAGGTCACCTGTCCCGGCCCACCGCGAACGCGGATGGGCGGGGGCCTGTGGTCGCCGGGCCCGTGGCGGGTACGGCCACAGAAGTGGGCTGTCGGGGCGCGATCAGATGACGCGCCCTCGCCGGCCTGACCTCTCGCGCACGGCCAGCCCGCGTGGTTGCGGCGGCTCGGCGCGCAGGACCAAGCTGGGCTACTGACCCGGATACAGATTCGAGCAGGCAGACGTCTGGGTGGGAAGGAGCGCCGTGGGACCCCGGGTGCTCGTCGACGCCACCGCGGTTCCGGCGGATCGCGGCGGTGTCGGGCGCTATGTCGATGGGCTGGTCGCCGCCTTGGGCGCGGCCGGCGCCGATCTGGCGCTCGTGTGCCAAAGGTCGGACGAAGAACGCTACAGTCGGATGGCTCCGGATGCCACCGTTATGTCTGGTCCGGCGGCGATCGCGCACCGGCCGGCGCGTCTGGCCTGGGAACAGACCGGGCTTCCGCTGGTGGCCGAGCAGGTCGCAGCCGACGTGATCCACTCGCCGCACTACACGATGCCCCTGCGGGCGCAGCGGCCGGTGTGCGTGACGATCCACGACGTGACGTTCTTCACCGAGCCGGAGATGCACACCGCCGTCAAGGGCACTTTCTTCCGCTCGGCGATGCGCACCGCCGTCCGCAAGGCCAACCGGATCATCGTCCCGTCCAAGGCGACCCGCGACGAGCTCGTCCGGGTCCTGGACGGCGAGTCGACGACGACCGACGTGGCCTACCACGGCGTCGACACGGCGACGTTCCACCCGCCGACGGAGGAGGACCGGCGCCGGGTGCGCATGCGCCTCGGCCTCGGCGACCGCCGGTACGTGGCCTTCCTCGGCATGCTGGAGCCGCGCAAGAACGTGCCGAACCTGATCCGGGCCTGGGCCGAGGCGGTGCACTGGCGCGACGAGCCACCGGCGCTGGTGCTCGCGGGCGGCTCCGGCTGGGACGACGAGGTGGACGCGGCCGTCGCGGCGGTGCCCAGCCACCTGCGGGTGCTGCGGCCCGGCTACCTGCGTTTCGCCGACCTGCCCGGCTACCTGGGCGGGGCCGAGCTGGTCGCCTACCCGTCCCACGGCGAGGGCTTCGGCCTGCCCGTGCTGGAGGCGATGGCCTGCGGCGCTCCGGTGCTGACCACGCCCCGGCTGTCGCTGCCTGAGGTGGGCGGCGACGCCGTCGCCTACACCCAGCCGGACGTCGACTCGATCGCCCGCGAGCTGGGCTCGCTGCTCGACGACGCCGAGCGGCGTTCGCAGCTGTCCGCCGCGGGCCTGGCCCGAGCCGGCGAGTTTACCTGGGCCGCCAGCGCCGACGCCCACCTGGCCAGCTACGCCCGCGCGGTCGCAGAGGCTTAGCGGCCGGAAAGGGCGCGGAG
>NZ_JADWYX010000272.1 GCF_016786355.1 Frankia sp. AgB1.9 | reverse complement strand
GGGTAGCCCATGAGGGTGGCGAGGTTGGCGCCCATGAACTTCGCGACGCGCGCCTCGTCGTTGTAGGCGAGCAGGTCGTCTGCGTACTTCGCCGGTTCGGCGAGGCCCTCCGGGTGTGGGAAGTCCGAGCCGAACAGGACGTGGTCCTCGCCGAGGAGCTCGGCCAGGTCGGCGTAGTTCTCCTCCCAGAACGGGGAAATGTAGATCGCGCGGCGGACGGCCTCGATCGGGTTCTCCGGGAAGTCCTGCGGCATCTTCTTCCACAGGTCCTTCAACGACTTCAAAAGCGGCGCGACCCAGCTCGCCCCGTTCTCCACGAACGCGACCTTCAGATCCGGGAACCGGGTGAGCGCGCCGTGGCAGACCAGGGCCGCCACCGAGTCCTCGACCGGGCGCCAGCCCGACAGCATCCGGAACGCCTGCGGCTGGAACGGCAGGAACTCGCTGTTGCTACCCATCCAGTCGTTCGTGTACCGCTCGTACCCGGAGTCCGACGAGTGCATCGCCACCACCAGGTTGTTCTCGACGATCTTCTGCCACACCGGGTCGAACTCCGGGAACCCGAACGAGCGCGACCCCTCAAAGCCAGGCACCGGCGCCGGGCGGATCAACACGACCTTCGCGCCGCGCTCGATCACCCAGTCGAGCTCCTCCAACGCCTTCTCCACGATCGGCAACGTGATCACCGGCGTCGTGAAGATCCGATCCGCGTAGTTGAACTGCCACGTCTCATACAACCACTCGTTCAACGAGTGCACGACCGCGTGGATCGCCCGCGGGTCATCCCGCAACCGCTCCTCGACGAGGCTCGCCAGCGTCGGGAACATCAACGTCCGCTCCACGCCCTGCTCGTCCAACAGCTCCAGACGCGCCGCCGGCTCACGGAACGCCGGGATCGACCGCATCGGCTCACCAAAGATCTCCCGACGGCTCTTACCGTCCGGGTTGCCCTTCCGGTAGTACTCCTCCTGCGCACCCGGCCGCGCCACCACATCGAACGTCGGGTTCGGAATGTAGTTCGAGATCTGACCCCGAACCACGATCTTCGTCCGACCCTTCACCTCGATGTAATCGATGAGGCCCTTGTACCTGTCAGGCAGATGCCTCGTCAGAGCGTCACGCGTCTCGTACAGATGGTTGTCAGCGTCGAACACAGGAAACCTGGGACTGGTCATA
>NZ_JADWYX010000271.1 GCF_016786355.1 Frankia sp. AgB1.9 | reverse complement strand
TTGCACGGCCGAGAACCCTCCGGTAAGGCAGAGCCCGCCGGCCCTCCGAAGGGATCACACTCGCCCCGAAGAATGGGGAAGAAAAGAAGGCAGAGTTCCGCGCCGGACAGAAACCGGTGCCGCCGCTGGAATCCCCACGCCGCACGGCGGATCACCCGGGCCGGACATGGCGACGCCGGTAATCCCGCGAGGGATCACCGCCGTCACTATGCCGAGGGCGGGTCTATCCGGGCCAGGTGCAGCGGCAGTGCCGAGGGCGGACGACGCTGCCGAGCGCGACCATCGTTTCTGGTTCCTCACGCTGCACCAGGCCGTAGATCCGCGCGGCTATCGCCGGATCATCCGTGGCCGTCATGAGCAGCCCTACCGCTACCTGGTAAGGGGTCAGCCCACGATCCGGGAACCCGACGACCTGCGGCACCCAGCCAGGAGCCACCGTCACCGCATCCGGCCCACCATCACCCTGGCCGGCCGGGGCCGCAGGGTCGGGCACGCCGGCCGGGAACCGACGGAACAGCAGGTTCACGCCCCCGCCGATGGACATGTGACTCACGAACGCCGCCGGCGGCAACCCCGAGGAGACATTCGCGATCTCACCGGGAGTCGCGCCCACCAGGACCTCCAGGCCGTAGCCGCTCCCGGGCAGCGCCACCGCACGCACCAACGGCACGTCAATCACGCCGCCACCGCCCCGGCGACAGTCTCAGCGGCGACCGTGTGCAGCGCGCCCACGAGCAGGTCAGACACGGTCGGATTCACGGTGTCCCAGCCGGTCGACGCGATCAGCAGCCGCACCCCGGCGTGCCGCAGCAGGACCAGCTCACGGGCGATCTCCCGCTCCGACGCGCCGATCGTGTCCAGCCCGTCGACCACGACCACGTCATACCGACGCCGCCGCACCAATCTGCGCACCGTCGCCCAGGCACGACCCTTGCCACCGCCCGCGTCGATCTGGCACACCTCACCGCCAGCGACCCAGCCACGCTCCGAGCACGCCGCCCGAAACGCCTCCCGCTGGACCGCCAGCCCAGCCGCACCAACCCCGTGACGGGTGAAGGACACAGCCCGCACCCCACCTGACATACTCGCCATTGGGTTCCACTCCTTGGTTGCATCAAGGTTTGGGATCAGTGCGCCACGAACGCAAGAGAGTGAGGCCGAATAGGTAAGCCGCACTTGATTGCGGTGCTGT
>NZ_JADWYX010000031.1 GCF_016786355.1 Frankia sp. AgB1.9 | reverse complement strand
CAGACCAGCGCCACCCACAGACGGGGTTTTATGGCACTGACTTCTATGGCACGCTGTTGAGTTCTCAAGGAGCGGACGCATGAACCGGGCCCACCCTGACGGGTGAACTACCGGCGCGATTGTTCGCCTTTTCCGAAGGATCGGATGGATCGTGTCTGGTCCTCCGCCAGTGCGGTGACCGCCACGCCCCAGATATCTCAGTTCGAGACCGTGTCGGCGCCGAGGGCGATTTGGAGTGTCTGACCGCTCTGCGGTCTTTCTCCAGAAGCTCCCCGTGGGGGGCTCCGGCCCGCCGTGTTCGGCGCCGTGAGGAGAACATTACGGTCGTGCGACGGCAAGCGTCAAACGCAGACGGCTTAAATCGATGTGACCTGCGTCACACATGCTGGGACGCATCTAGACGATCTCATCAGGTATGGGAGGCTGGTCTGCCGGCCCCAGTGCAGGTCCAGCCCACTGAAGGTCCGGCCCCACGCGGGTCACCGGCGCGGTCCGGCCCTTGGTGGCACTCACGGTCGGATCTCCGGCCACCCAGAACCGCCACGGCCGTTCGACCGCCACCCGCAGGCCGATCCGTGGCCCCGTGCAGACCTGGGTGTCGTCCACCTGGGTCCCCCGCTCGACGACCAGCGGCCCTCCGCCAATGACGGGCGATCCCGTGAGGCTGCCGTCGGCTCCGAGAGTCCGGGCGAGACGGCCGGGGCCGCGGGCCAGGTCGCGGTCGACCAGCCGGGGGGCCCGCGCCCTCGCCAGGTCCACTCCAGCCACCACCTCACCGGCGCGGACCAACACCGCCGACGGCGTCCCCGCCGGCCCGCAGACGATGTTCAGGCACCAGTGCATGCCGTACACGAAGTAGACGTAGGCGTGGCCAGGCGGACCGAACATCACTGCCGAACGGGGCGTCGGTCCCCGCGCGGCGTGGGAGGCCGGGTCATCGGGGCCCGTATAGGCCTCGACCTCGGTGAGACGCACGCAGACCGGCCCGTGCCGGACCGTCGCGCCGAGCAGGTCGCGCGCGACGGCCAGCACGGGCCGGGCGTAGAAGTTCGCCGGGAGCGGCGCCGGGGCCGCCGGCGAGCCGGGGTCAGGCACTAGCCGACGGCCCACTTGTGGTCGGCGGCCAGCGTCGGGCGCAGGTTGGCGATCTGCTCGCGGACCCGGGCCGGCGCGGTGCCGCCGGGGGCCGACCGGGCGTCCAGCGCGCCGGCGACGGACAGCACGTCCCTGACGTCCGGAGTGAACGCGGGGTTGATCGCGGCCAGCTGCGCGTCGGAGACCTCGCCGAGGTCGGCGTCGTGCTCCACGCACCAGGCCACCAGCGCGCCCACGGCCTCGTGCGCCGACCGGAACGGCACGCCCCGGCGGACGAGGTACTCGGCGACGTCGGTCGCCAGCGAGAAGCCGTCCGGCGCGGCGGCCGCCAGCCGCTCGGTCCGCACCTTCATCGTCGCGACGGTCCCGGTGACCGCCGGCAGCACCACCAGCAGGGTGTCGACGGCGTCGAAGACCGGTTCCTTGTCCTCCTGCAGGTCCCGGTCGTAGGCGAGCGGCAGGCCCTTCAGGGTCGCCAGCAGGCCGGTCAGCGCGCCGATGAGCCGCCCGGACTTGCCGCGGGCCAGCTCGCCGACGTCGGGGTTCTTCTTCTGCGGCATGATCGAGCTGCCGGTGGCGAAGGCATCGTCGAGCTCGACCCAGCCGAACTCACGGCTGGTCCACAGCACGATCTCCTCGCCCAGCCGGGACAGGTGCACCCCGATCAGGGCCGCGGCGAAGAGGAACTCGGCGGCGAAGTCGCGGTCGGAGACGGCGTCGATCGAGTTGGCGAACGCCCGGTCGAAGCCGAGCTCGGCGGCGACGCCTTCCGGGTCCAGCGGCAGCGAGGAGCCGGCGAGCGCTCCGGCGCCCAGGGCGCAGACGGCGGCCCGCCGGTCCCAGTCACGCAGCCGGTCGACGTCGCGGGCGAACGCGTGCACGTGGGCGAGGATCTGGTGGCCGAACGAGATCGGCTGCGCGTGCTGCAGGTGGGTCATCCCGGGCGCCGGCGTGGCGGCGTGCTCCTCGGCGACGTCGACGAGTGCATCGGACAGCTCCGTGAGCACGGCGGCCACGTGGCGGACGGCGGCCCGCAGGTAGAGACGCAGGTCGGTGGCGACCTGGTCGTTGCGGCTGCGGCCGGCGCGCAGCTTGCCGCCGAGGGTGCCGAGCCGTTCGACGAGAGCCCGCTCCAGGGCGGTGTGCACGTCCTCGTCCTCGATGGTCGCGGTGAACCGGCCGGCGGCCACGTCCGCGCCGACGTCGTCCAGCGCGCCGAGCATCGCGGCTAGCTCGGCGTCGTCGAGCAGTTCGGCGCGGTACAGCACGCGCGCGTGCGCCTTCGAGGCGAGCAGGTCGTACGGCGCGAGGCGCCAGTCGAAATGCACGCTCACCGAGAGCTTCGCCAGCGCCTCCGCCGGGCCGCCGGCGAACCGGCCGCCCCAGAGGCGCAGCGGCGCTCCTCCGGCTCCGTTGGCCTCGTTGCCAGCCGTTTCGCCCGTCCCGGCCGGGCTGCCGGTCGTCTTCACCTGAAGCAACTCCCTATGTCCACGCGGGCCGCAGGTCAGCGGCCCGCGTCACGCGGTTCTCTGGTACGCGCGAACCTTCGTCGCGGTCGTGCCCGTTTCCTGGACCTGCGTCACCCTTCGGGCGGCGTGGCGCGTCCCTCGGCCAGGCCGAGGAGCCTGGCGGCCAGCCGCGGGCCGGAGGGGGCCGATGCCGGGGCGTCGAGACCGTCCGCCGGCTCGTCCGGCACCGGGATCAGGCGGCAGACCACCAGGATGGTGTCGTCGCCGGCGATCGTCCCCATGATCTCCGGGAGCGCGGCGCGGTCGAGCGCGGAGGCGAACAGCTGCGCGGCGCCCGGCGGGGTACGCAGGACGACCAGGTCACCGTTCGCCTCGGCGGAGACCAGCAGGTCCTCGCAGAGCCTGGACAGGGGCAGCCGCACCAGCTCGACCGGGGCGAGCCCCGGGTCGACGGTGTAGACCAGCTGCCCGTCCTGGCCGCGGACCTTCGTCGCGCCCAGCTCGTCCAGGTCGCGCGAGAGTGTGGCCTGGGTGACCCGGACCCCTTCGGCGGCGAGCAGCCGGGCGAGCTCGGTCTGCGAGCGGACCGGATGGGCCCCGATGAGCGCGGCGAGCCGGGCGTGCCGGGCCCGCTTGGTCAGCGGCGTCACCGGTTGGGTCGCAGCGGTCATCTTGGGGTCCCAGCGGTCATTGCGGGGTTCCGGCGGTCACTGTGGGTCCCAGCGATCATTGGGGGGCTTCGAGGGCCGAGAACAGGAATGCCAGCAGCGCCTTCTGGGCGTGCAGGCGGTTCTCGGCCTGGTCGAAGACCACCGAGGCCGGGCCGTCCATCGCCCCGTCGGTGATCTCGTCGCCGCGGTGGGCGGGAAGGCAGTGCATGACCTTCACGGTCGGCTTCGCCGCCGCGATCAGCGCCTCGTTCAGCTGGTAGGGGCGGAAGACGTCGACACGGTTGGCCGCGTCGGCCTCCTGGCCCATCGACGCCCAGACGTCGGTGTAGAGCACGTCGGCGCCGTCGGCGGCCGCCGCGGGGTCGTGCAGCACCGCGACCGATCCGCCGGTACCGGCGGCGAGCTGCGCGGACCGGGCGACGACGCCCGCGTCCGGCTCGTAGCCCTTCGGGGCGCAGACCCGGATGTGCGCGCCGGCCATCGCCCCCGCGAACAGCAGCGAGCGGGAGACGTTGTTGCCGTCGCCGACGTAGGTCAGCGTGACGCCCCTGGTGGTGCCGAGGTGGTCACGCACGGTCTGCAGGTCGGCGAGGGCCTGGCAGGGGTGGGTGAAGTCGGACAGCGCGTTGACCACCGGGACGGTGCCGGCGGCGGCCAGCCGGTCGACCCGGTCCTGGCCGAAGGTACGGATGACGATCGCGTCGACGTAGCGGCTGAGCACCTTGGCGATGTCCTCGATCGACTCGCGCTTGCCCAGGCCGATCGTGTTGGCGTCCAGGACGATCGGGTGACCGCCGAGCTCGGTGACGCCGACCTCGAAGGAGACCCTGGTGCGAGCCGAGGGCTTCTCGAAGATCAGGGCCACCGACCGGCCGGCGAGCGGGCGCGGGTGCGCCGGGGTCCGCCGAGCCGCCTTGAGCAGGTCGGCGCTGTCGAGGACCGCGGCCTGCTCGGCGGGCGTCAGGTCGGTGTCGAGGCGGAAGTGCCGGATCGTCATGGCCCGACCTTACGATCGCCGGCCGACGGCTCGATGGCTCCGGCGGCCACGGCCGCGATGGCGGGCAGGGCCGCGAGGAACGCGTCGGCGTCGGCCTCGGTGAGCACCAGCGGCGGGGCGAGCCGGACTGTCGCCGGCGCGATGCCGTTGACCAGGAAACCTGCCTCGCGGGCGGCGGTCTCGAAGGCAGCAGCCGTGTGGGTCGAGAGCTCGATCGCCAGCCACAGGCCGGCGCCGCGGACTCCGCCGATGCCGGGCACGCCGGCGGCGGCCGCGGCCCGGATGCCGGTGGCGAGCCGCTCGCCGACGGCGGTCGCGTGCGCGAGCAACCCGTCCGCCTCGATCGTGTCGAGCACCGCGAGCGCGGCGGCGCAGACGACGGGCCCGCCGCCGAAGGTGCTGCCGTGCTCGCCGGGCCCGAGGAGCCGGCCGGCCGCCCCGATCCCGATGCAGGCGCCGATCGGCAGCCCGCCGCCGAGGCCCTTGGCCAGGGTCAGCACGTCGGGCAGCACGCCCTCGTGCTGGTGGGCGAACCACACGCCGGTCCGCCCGAGCCCGCTCTGTACCTCGTCGAGGACGAGCAGCGCGCCGGTCCGGTCGCACAGGGCGCGGGCGGCGGCGAGGTAGCCGGCGGGCGGGGCGATGACGCCGGCCTCGCCGAGGGTCGGCTCCAGGAAGACGGCTGCGGTGCGCTCGCTGATCGCGGCCTCGAGCGCGGCGGCGTCGCCGTAGGGCACGAACGTCACGCCGGGCAGCAGCGGCTCGAAGGGAGCCCGCTTGCCGGGCTGGCCGGTGATCGACAGGGCGCCCAGGGTCCGGCCGTGGAAGGAGTTCTCCGCGGCGATGATCTCGGTGCGGCCGGTCTTGCGGGAGATCTTGATGGCGCACTCGTTGGCCTCGGCGCCCGAGTTCGCGAAGAACACCCGGGCGTCGGCGCCGAGCAGGCGCACCAGCCGCTCGCCGAGCAGGACCTGCGGCTCGTTGACGTAGAGGTTGGACGTGTGGCCGAGCTGGCCGAGCTGCGCGCCGACGGCTGCCCGCACGGCCGGGTGGGCGTGGCCGAGCACGCTGACGGCGATCCCGGCGAGCAGGTCGACGTACTCGTTGCCATCGACGTCCCAGACCCGGGTGCCCTCGCCGCGGGCGAGCGCGACGGCCGGCCGCCCGTAGGTGCCCATGATGACCTTGTCCCGCCGGTCGAACAGGTCCTCGGCGCCGCCCGGTCCAGCGGCGGGCCGCGTCGCGGCGGCGGTGCTGGGGGTCAAGGGGTTCCTCCGGTGCTCGGGGTCAGGGCGGGCGCCACGGCGTCCTCCTTGACGGTGGGGGTGATCAGGGTGCCGATGCCGTCGTCGGTGAAGATCTCCAGCAGGACGGCGTGCGGGACCCGTCCGTCGAGCACGTGGGCCTGCGGCACCCCGCCGTCGACGGCCCGCAGGCAGGCCTCCATCTTGGGGATCATCCCGGAGGACAGGGTCGGCAGCAGGTCCTGCAGCTGGTCGGCTGGCAGCTCGCTGACGACCTCGTCGGAGTTCGGCCAGTCCGCGTACAGGCCTTCGACGTTGGTCAGCACCACGAGCTTGAGGGCGCCCAGCGCGACGGCGAGCGCGGCGGCGGCGGTGTCGGCGTTGAGGTTGTAGACGTTGCCGTCCTCGCCGCGGGCGACCGTCGCGACGACCGGGACGCGGCCGGCGTCGAGCAGCGCGTTGATCGTCTCCGGGGCCACCTCGACGACGTCGCCGACGAGGCCGATGTCGACCTCCTCGCCGTCGACGATCGCGGGGCGGCGCTGCGCGGTGAACATGTTCGCGTCCTCGCCGGACAGGCCGACCGCGAACGCGCCGTGGTTGTTGATCAGTCCGACGACGTCCCGGTTCACCTGGCCGACGAGCACCATCCGGACGATCTCCATCGTCTCCGGGGTAGTGACCCGCAGGCCGCCGACGAAGCTCGACTGGACCCCGAGCCGGTTGAGGTGCGCGGTGATCTGCGGGCCGCCGCCGTGCACGACGACGACCCGGATCCCGGCCAGCCGCAGGAACACGACGTCCTCGGCGAACGCCTCGCGCAGCTCGGGGCTCTCCATCGCGTTGCCGCCGTACTTGATGACGACGGTCGCGCCGTGGAACCGGGCCAGCCACGGCAGCGCCTCGACCAGCACCTGGGTCTTCGGCAGCGCCGCGTGCCCCCGCGCGGTGGCCGCCGGCCCCCGCGCCTGCGCCGGCGCCGCCTCGGCGCCGTTCAGCAAGCTCATGTGGAGTAGGCCGAGTTCTCGTAGACGTAGCCGTCGGTCAAGTCGTTGGTCCAGATCGTCGCCTCGACGGTGCCGGCGTGCAGGTCGGCGACGATGGCGATCTCGCGCCCGGACAGGTCGACCAGGTCGCGGGACTCCCCCGGGGCGCCGGCCTTGCAGACCCAGACGCCGTTCATCGCGACGTCGAGTTCGTCGGGCTCGAAGGCGGCCTTCGTGGTGCCGATCGCGGCCAGCACCCGGCCCCAGTTGGGGTCCTTGCCGTAGAGCGCGCACTTGAGCAGGTTGTTGCGGGCGACCGCCCGGCCGACCTCCAGCGCGTCCTGCTCGCTGGCGGCACCCGTGATCGTGATCGCGATGTCCTTCGTCGCGCCCTCCGCGTCGCCGATCATCTGCTTGCCGAGGTCCATGCAGACGTCGGTGACGAGCCCCGTCAGCTCGGCCTCGGCGAGCGTCACGCCGGACGCGCCGGAGGCGAGCAGCAGCACGGTGTCGTTGGTCGACAGGCAGCCGTCGGAGTCGATCCGCTCGAAGGTCAGCCGGGTCGCCTCGCTGACCACCCGGTGCAGCGTCGCCGCGTCGGCGACGGCGTCGGTGGTCACCACGACGAGCATGGTCGCCAGCGACGGGGCGAGCATCGCGGCGCCCTTGGCCATGCCGCCGACCGTGACCGTGCCGTCGGCGGACGAGCGGACCGCCTGCTTGCTGACGGTGTCGGTGGTCCGGATCGCCTCGGCGGCGGCCGGGCCGCCGTCGGCGGAGAGCTGGGCGACGGTCCGGGTGACGCCGTTGAGCAGCAGGTCCATCGGCAGCCGGACCCCGATCAGGCCGGTGGAGCAGATCCCGACGTCGCCGGCGCCCAGGTCGAGCGCCTTCGCGACGTGCTCGGCGGTGAAGTGAGTGTCCGCGAAGCCGTCCGGGCCGGTGCAGGCGTTGGCCCCGCCCGAGTTGAGGACGACGGCGCGCAGCCGGCCGTCGGCCAGCGCCTGGCGGGTCCACTGGACGGGCGCGGCCTGCACCCGGTTGGTGGTGAACACGGCGGCCGCGGCATCGGACGGCCCGTCGTTGACGACGAGCGCGACGTCCGGACGCCCGGACGGCTTGAGCCCGGCCGCGACTCCGGCGGCCCGGAAGCCCTTCGGGGCGGTGACGCTCACCTGCGTTCCTCGATTCTGGGGTTCTGCGCCTATGGGGTTCTGCGCTGCTGGGAGGCGTTTCGCGGGGTTCAGGGGGCGAGGCCGGTCAGCGGGAGGCCCATGGTCTCCGGCAGGCCGAGCATCAGGTTGGCGCACTGGATCGCCTGGCCGGCGGCGCCCTTGGTCAGGTTGTCGAGCGCCGAGACGACGACGACCCGGTCAGCGTCCTCGTCGTAGGTCGCCTGCAGGTGGACGGTGTTGCTGCCGAGCGTGGCCGAGGTACGCGGCCAGCGGCCGGCGGGCAGCACCGTCACGAACGGCTCGTCGTCGTAGTAGGCGCGCAGGATGCCGCTGGCCAGGTCGGCGCCGAGACCGTCGGTGGATGCCTTGTCTGTCGGCCTCGCCGTGCAGGTCGCGAGGATGCCGCGCGGCATCGGGGCGAGCGAGGCGGTGAACGACACCTTCACCGTCGCCGCCGGCCCCGGCACGCCGGTGGCCGCGACCTTGGTGAGGTTCTGGACGATCTCCGGCCGGTGCTGGTGGCGGCCGACCTTGTAGGCCGTCACGTCGCCCATCACCTCGGAGCCGAGCAGGCTGGCCTTGGCGGCTCGACCGGCGCCCGAGGTGCCGCTGGCGGCGACCGTCACCAGGTCCGACGGGTCGATGACGCCCGCGGCGACGAGCGGCGCGTACGCGAGCGTCACCGCGGTCGGGTAGCAGCCGGGGGCGGCGACCCGCTCGGCGGCGGCGATGGCGGCGCGGGCGCCGGGCAGCTCGGGCATACCGTAGGTCCAGGTGCCGGCGTGCGCACCGCCGTAGGCCTTCGCCCAGGCGTCGGCGCTCTCCAGCCGGAAGTCCGCGCCCAGGTCGACGACCTTGATGCCGGTCGGGATGGCGGCCGCGACCTCGGCGGAGCGGCCGTGCGGCAGCGCCAGGAAGATCACCTCGGCGCCGCTCGCGACCGCCGCGGCGGTGTCCACGAACGTCTGCCCATACAGGCTGGGCAGGTGCGGGTGGAGGTCCGCGATGTCCTCGCCGACGTTGGTGTGCGCGGCCACCGCGCCGATCTCGATCTCCGGGTGCGCGAGCAGCAGGCGCAGGAGCTCGCCGCCGCCGTAGCCACTGCCGCCGATGACCGCCGCTGTCATGCCCATGGCCGCAATTCTATGCACGAAGACGCATGGCCATCCAGTATTTTTCGATGCCGGTCCGAGCGCCCCGCTCGTTTCGGGTGGTGTGCACCGCCGGGGGATGCCCCCGTTCCAGGGAACTTCCACTCCAACCACTAAGCCAGTCCTAAGAGACCTTCTCGGCTGCCTCAGGTGAGGCGGCGCCGGCCCGCGCGCTGGCTAGCCTCCGGCACCAACGCCCACCGAGGAGGTCACCCCACGATGTGGTCGAAGCAGGGTCGGCACCGCCGGCGCCGCCGCCAGATCATCTCCGGCACGGCGGCCGCGTTGGCCGCGGCGACTGGGCTCGTGCTGGCCCTCACCGTTCCCGGCACGGCCTCGGCTGCCGTCCTCGGCGCTGCCTACACGCGGACGCAGGCCTGGGAGACCGGCTACTCCGCCGACTACACGGTGACGAACACGACCGGGTCCGCCCGCGGGTTCACCCTGGAGTTCGACCTGCCGGCCGGCGCGCGGCTCACCTCGCTGTGGAACGCCCAGTATCAGGTGGGCGGCCAGCACGTGACCGTCACACCCGCGACGTGGCAGCCCGAGCTCGCGCCCGGCGCGGCGGTCGATGTCGGCTTCGTGGTGAGCACGACGGGCACGGTCGCCGACCCGACCGGCTGCCGGATCGATGGCGGCCCCTGCGCGCCGGGCGGCGACCCCGCCGGGCCCACCTCGGCGCCGTCGGCCACCACCACCGTTCCCCCGGCCACGCCACCCGCCACCGCGCCGGCCTCACCGCCGGTGACCGAGACGGCCACGTCGGCGCCCGCCACCGCGCCGCCCGCCACCGCGCCGCCGGCGACCGCCTCGCCCGGCGCCGGCTCGAACCGTTTCGCGCCCTACATCGACACCTCGCTGTACCCGCCGTTCGACCTGGTCTCGGCCGCGCGGGCAACCGGAGTGCGGACGTACACGCTCGCGTTCGTGCTTGCCGGCGGGGGCGGCTGCACCCCGAGGTGGGGCGGGGTGTCCGAGCTGAACCAGGACGGGGTGCCAGGCCAGATCGGTCAGCTGCGCGCGCTGGGCGGTGACGTACGGGTCTCGTTCGGGGGCGCGAACGGCACCGAGCTCGCGAGCGCCTGCGCCAGCCCGGCCGCGTTGGCCACGGCGTACGGCCAGGTCATCAGCGCCTACGGCCTGAGCCGGGTGGACTTCGACATCGAGGGCGCGGCGCTGTCCGACGCCGCGGCGGTCGACCGGCGTGACCAGGCCATCGCCGAGCTCCAGCGGGACGCGACGGCCCAGGGCCGGCCGCTGGACGTGTCGTTCACCCTGCCGGTGCTGCCCTCCGGACTGACCCAGCCGGGCGTGGCCCTCCTGGAGAACGCGCGGGAGCGCGGTGTCGCAGTCGGCTCAGTCAATGTCATGGCGATGGACTTCGGCGACGGCGTCGCACCGAACCCTGACGGCCAGATGGGCAGCTACGCCATCGACGCGGCAACCGCGACGCAGGCTCAGGTGAAGGGCGTGCTCGGGCTCTCGGACACCGACGCCTGGTCGCGTCTCGCCGTCACGCCGATGATCGGCGTCAACGACACGAGCACCGAGGTGTTCCGTGAGGCTGACGCCCGCCAGCTGGCCGCATTCGCCACAGGCCACGGGCTGGCCTGGTTGTCGATGTGGTCGCTGACCCGCGACCAGCCGTGCCCCGGCGGACCGGCCGGCTTCGCCCAGCCGACCTGCAGCAGCCTCGACCAGCAGCCGCTGGAGTTCACCCGGATCTTCGCCGCCGGCTGAGGACTCTGACCGCCGAGGCCGCGACCGTCCCGCCATCGAGGAGATCTCTGATGCTGAACCGACGCACCCTGCTGGGCGGCGGCGCCGCCGTGCTGGCCGGAGCCTGCGTGACCGGCGTCGCCGCCGCCACCCGCGACAGCCGGGCAGGCCCGGCGCGCCTGGTCGCCACCGACAAGGCAGCGGTCGACATCCCAGCTCATACGCCCGGCACGCCGCTGCCGCTGGTCCTCGTCAACCACACCTACCGGTACGCCAACCGTGACATCTGGTTCTACATAGTCGGCACCGACCTGAGCACCGAGCGGCAGGTCTACGGCCACGCGGACGGCAGCGTCACGCCGGTCGCCCTCGGCGCGGACGGCGCTGACCTCGCGATCCCGCTGGTCGCCGACGGCGACACCGTCGCCGCGATCCCGGTGGGCATGTCCGGGCGGATCTACGTCTCGATCGGGGCCAGGCTCGACTTCCGGATCGTCGCCGACGGGGCCGGCAAGCCGGCACTGCAGTACCCGGTCGGCTGGGTGCGCGACGCGCCCGGCTACGAGGTGCTGCACGACTTCGCCGAGTTCACTTACAACGCGGCCGGGATGTTCTGCAACACCACCATGGTCGACATGTTCAGCGTCCCGCTCCTGCTGCGGCTGCACGGCGACGGTGACCAGAGCACCGGCCAGGTCAGGCCCGGCGGCCGGGACGCCCTGTTCGCCGCGCTTCGGGCCGACCCGACGTTCGCCCCGCTGGTCGTCGACGACGTCCGGGTGATCGCCCCGGGGCACGGCATCCAGGCCGGGCTGTTCCCCGCGACCTACTACGACTCCTACATCAACACCGTGTGGGATGCCTACCGGTCCCGTCAGCTCGTCGTCGACGCTGCGGCGCGGCGAGTGACCGGGACGGTGATCGGGGACAGGCTCACCTTCGACGGCGGGGTCGCGTCGTTCGCCCGGCCGAGCAGCCGTGACGTCTTCTTCTGCGACGGCGCGCTGGCCGCGCCCAACGACGGGGTCACCGGGCCGGTCGCGGCGGTGCTCGGGGCCGGGTTCAACCGGTCGACGCTGCTGACCGACGCCGCGCAGCCCGACGCCGATCCGAGCACCTTCTACGGCGACCCGGTCACCAACCACTACGCGCGGGTCCTGCACGAGCAGACCGACAATGGTCACGCCTACGGCTTCGCGTTCGACGACGTCGCCGGGCAGGCCTCCTACGTCGAGGACCACGCGCCGACCCAGCTCACCCTGGTGCTCACTCCGTTCTGACGCCCGAGGCGGCGCCGGAACTCTCGCGACCGAGCTGGTCTGGGCTGGCCGCGGTCGTCGCTCGCCGCGCGGTTCGGCCGGAACGCGATCGGCGGTCCGGTCCGGGTCGAGTCGGGGACGTTCCGCGGCGGAGTAGGCGCGTTCCTGTCACGATCTGGTGCATGACCACGGTGGCCGGGTTCGGGGTCGGGTGGCGCCCGGAGCTGGCCGCGGCGCTCGCCGACCGGGCCGACCTCGGGTTCGTCGAGGTGATCGCGGAGCACGTGCCACCGCACGCGGTCATGCGTCCGGCGCCGACGGATCTGGGCGTACCGGTGGTGGCGCACGGCATCGGGCTCTCGCTCGGCGGCGCCGAGCGGCCGGACCCGGCCCGGCTGCGCCGGCTGGCCGACGTCGCGGCGTCGCTCGGCTCGCCGCTGGTGAGCGAGCACGTGGCCTTCGTCCGGGCCGGCGGGACCGAGGCGGGCCATCTGCTGCCCATCCCCTACAGCCGGGACGCGCTGGACGTGCTCGTCGCCAACGTCCGGATCGCCTGCGACCAGCTTCCGGTGCCGCTGGCGCTGGAGAACCCGGCCGCGCTCGCGCGCTGGCCGGACGACGAGCTGTCCCCCGCCGACTTCCTGGCCGACCTGGTCGAACGCACCGACGCACTGCTTCTCGTCGACGTCGCGAACTTCCACGGCGACACGATCAACCACGGCCTCGACGCCGTCGCCACCTTCGACCGGCTGCCGTGGGAGCGGGTCGCCTACCTGCACGTCGCCGGTGGGGTCGTGCACGACGGCCGTTACCACGACACCCACCTGCACCCGGTCGGCTCCGACCAGTTGGCGCTGCTCGCCGAGGCCGTACGCCGTTTCCCGCCGGGCCATCCGCCGGCCTACCTGGTCGAGCGCGACGGCGACTACCCACCCGTCACCGAGTTCCACGCCGAGTGCGACCGCGTCCAGGCGGCCGCGAACAGCCAGCGAAGGCAGGCGTCATGAGCACGGCGATAGCAGTCATCGTGGCCGCCCTGGGCCTGTGCGTGGGGACGGCGCTGGCCATCTGGCTGGTCCGCCAGGTGTTCGTCGGCCGGCAGGCGCCCAGCGGCCGGCGGGGCTTCGATTCCGACGTGTCCGGAGCGACCGGCATTGGCGGCGAGGCGTCCGGGCACGGGCATGGCGGGCACGGTGGCCACGGTTGTGGTGGCGGGCACGGCGGCGGCGGCCACGGCTGTGGAGGGGGCAGCTGTGGCGGCGGTGGGTGCGGTGGCGGGGGGTGCGGTGGCGGGGGGAACTGACCCGGCCAGCGGCCCGCGCAACCAGGACCTCGGGGCGTCTCGCACCGCCGACGCTGCTGGGCTCGCCGCCGCGAGGGCACGACTGGCCGCCGGTCAGGCGGCGTTGCTCGCCGCTCTGGTCGCCGGTGGCCCGGACCCGGCCGGCTTCGACCGGGGCGCGCTCGACGCGAGCCGCCAGGCGCTGCTCGACAAACGCCGGGGCGACGTCGCCCGCCGGTGGCCGGCCCTCGCGGCCGAGCCTGGTTTCGCCGCCCTCTTCGTGGCCTGGGCCGCCGGCCGGCCGCCCGAAGGCTCCTACGCCGACGGCCTGGCCTTCGGGCACGCGCGCCGGGCCGATCTCGGCTTGGACGCGCGCTGTGAGCTGCTCTACGCCCGTGCGGCGCGCCGTCGGCTGGTCGTGCTGGCCGACCGTGCGGACGGGGGCACGCTGGTCGCGCTGCGCGCCCCCGTCCTGGGGACGGTCATCCTGCGTTCGCCGAGGCTGCGTTCGCCGAGGCGCTGAGCAACCCGCCTGGCCCGCGCCGGGCTGGCGCGGCGGGTCAGGCCCGCAGGGCGGCGCCGGTGCGGCGGCCGGCCTCGGCGACGGCGGCGTCGCGGACACCGTTCGCCTCGTCGGCCGTCAGGGTGCGGTCCGTCGCCCGCAGCCGTAGGCCGAAGGCCAGCGAGCGACGCCCGGCGCCGACCTGGGCACCCTCGAACACGTCGAACAGGGTGAGCGACTCGAGCAGGTCGCCCGCGCCGTCCCGCAGCGCCGTCGACACGTCGGCGACCGGGGTCGCGGCGTCGACCACCAGCGCGACGTCCCGGTCGGCCGGCGGGTACTGCGAGACGACCGGCGCGGGCGCCGCGCCGTGGCGCAGCGCGGCCGCGATCAGGACGTCCGGGGACAACTCGAAGGCGACCGTCCGGGCCGGCAGGTCGAGGTTCGCGATCACCCGTGGGTGCAGCTCGCCCGCGTGCCCGGCGAGCTCCCCGTCGACGTGCAGCGCCGCGCACCGGCCCGGGTGCCAGGGGGCGTGCTCGTCGGCGGTGACGGTCAGCTCGACGCCGACGGCGCGGGCGACCGCGTGCGCCGCCGCGACGGCGTCGGCCCAGTCCGCCGGCCGGCCGGGCGCCAACACGCCCCCGGCCACCCCGGCGGGCTCGCGCTGGCCGGTGAGCACCCCGGCGACCCGGCGGGGCTGCTCGGGCAACGACGCGTTCAGCGCCGCGATCTGGTCGTCGGTCGGCCGGTCGAGCACCGACGGCGTCGCCACCGGCTCGGCCGGGGTCGGCAGCTCGCGGAACACCTGGCCGATCTCGAACAACGCCAGGTCCGCCTGGCCACGGCCCAGGTTGCGCACCGCCGCGTCGAACAGCCCGGGGAGCAGGCTGGTACGCAGGTAGGCGGCGTCCTCGGCGATCGGGTTCGCGATCCGCACCGCCGCCCGGCGCCGGTCGCCGGCCGGCAGGTCGAGCGCGTCGGCCACGCCGGCGCCGACGAACGGCAGGGTCATCACCTCGGTGAGGCCCTCGTACGCGAGCGACCGGGCGATCGCGCGGGTCAGCCGCTGGGACTCGCTGAGCCCCCGGCCGGCGGGCAGCCGCGGCAGCGTCACCGGGATGGTGTCGAAGCCCTCCAGCCGCATGACCTCCTCGACGAGGTCCGCCGGCCTGGTCAGGTCCTGTCGCCACGACGGGGGCGTGACGACCACGACGCCCTCGTCGACCGGCGCGTCACCGGCCGGCTCGACCGCGCAGCCGACGTCGGCGAGCCGGGTCCGCACGACCTCGTCCGGGTACAGCCGGCCGCCCAGCCGGGTCGGCTCGGACAACGGGAACCGGATCGTGACCGGCGCGGGCCGGTTGTCGACGTCGGTGGTCCCGGGCGCGGGCTGGCCGCCGGCGAGCTCGCCGAACAGGCGGACCGCCTCCTGCGCAGCGGCAGGCGCGAGCGCCGGGTCGACGCCACGCTCGAAGCGCCGGGACGCCTCGGAGAACAACCGGTGGCGCCGGGCCGTGCGGGCGACCGCGAGCGGGTCGAAGTGCGCCGCCTCCAGCACGATCTCGGTGGTGGCAGCGGAGATCTCGGTGCTCGCCCCGCCCATGACGCCGGCCAGCGCGATCGGGCCGGAGTCGTCGGCGATGACGAGGTCTTCAGGGTCGAGCGCCCGGTCGACGCCGTCGAGGGTCAGCAGCCGCTCCCCCGCCTTTGCCCGCCGCACGACGATCCCGCCGGTGAGCCTGGCCCGGTCGAAGGCGTGCAACGGCTGCCCGAGGCCGAGCATGACCACGTTCGTCACGTCGACGGCGGCGGAGATCGGCCGCATGCCGGACAGCGTGAGCCGCCGGGCCCAGCGCAACGGAGTGACGGCCGCGGGGTCGACGCCGGTGATGACCCGGGCGACGTAGCGGTCGCAGGCGGCGGCGTCCTCGACGGTGACCGGGTAGCCGTCGCCCGCGGTCGCGGCGGTGGGCGCGCCCGGGTCGTCGAAGGGCAGGCCGAAGGCCGTGGCCGCCTCCCGGGCGATGCCGCGGACCGACAGCCCGTAGCCGCGGTCCGGGGTGACCGAGATGTCGAGCACGTCGTCGGCCAGGTCGAGCAGCTCGGCGACGTGCGCGCCCAGCGGCGTGTCCGGCGGCAGGACCAGGATCCCCTCGTGGGCGTCGCTGATGCCCAGCTCGCGCTCCGAGCAGATCATGCCGTCGGAGACGTGCCCATAGGTCTTGCGGGCGGTGATCTCGAAACCGCCCGGCAGCATCGCGCCGGGCAGCGCAACCGCGACCCGGTCTCCCACCTCGAAGTTGACGGCGCCGCAGATGATCCCGCGCACGCCGGACTCCGGGTCGCCGGCGACGGCCTCGGTCACCCGGACCCGGCACCAGCGAACGCTCTTCTTCTTGGCCGCGACCTCGTCGATCGCCAGCACCTCGCCGACCACGACCCCGCCGAGGCCGCCGACAGACTCCAGGCCCTCGACCTCGAACCCGGCGCGGATCAACGCGTCGGCGACCACCCCGGCGGGCGGCAGGCCAGGGACCTGCTCCCGCAGCCACGACATCAGGATCAGCATCGCGTCAGCCCTCGATTCCGAACGGCAGGCTGAACCGGACGTCGCCCTCGACGAAGTCGCGGATCTCGCGGACGCCGTGGCGCATCATCGCGGCCCGCTCCAGCCCCATGCCGAACGCGAAGCCGCTGTACCGGTCCGGGTCGACCCCGGCGGCGCGCAGCACGTTCGGGTCGACCATGCCGCAGCCGCCGGCCTCGATCCAGCCCTCGTCCGAGCAGACCCGGCACGGCTGGTGGGCGGCCTCACCGCGGCAGTTGAAGCACTGGACGTCAAGCTCGGCGCTCGGCTCGGTGAACGGGAAGTAATGCGGGCGCAGCCGGGTGTTGAGCCCGGAGCCGAACAGCGCGGCGGCGAACACGTCCAGGGTGCCGCGCAGGTCGGCCATCGTGATGCCCTCGTCGACGGCGAGGCACTCCAACTGGCCGAACACCGGCGAGTGGGTCGCGTCCACCGTGTCGTTGCGGTACGTCCGCCCGGGGGCGACGACGTAGACCGGCAGCGGGCGCGACAGCAGCGCGCGGATCTGCACCGGCGAGGTGTGCGTGCGCAGCAGGCGGCCGCTGCCCTCCGGCTCGACGAACAGGGTGTCGTGCTCGCTGCGGGCCGGGTGGTCCGGTTCGAAGTTGAGCGCCTCGAAGTTGAACCAGTCGTGCTCGACCTCCGGGCCCTCCGCGACCTCGTAGCCCATGGCCACGAAGGTGTCGACGAGCCGGTCGGACAGCAGTGCCAGCGGGTGGCGGGCGCCGGGACGCCGGCGCGCGGCCGGCATCGTGACGTCGACCCGCTCCTCGACCAGGACGCGGTCGTCCCGCTCGGCGGTGAGCTCGGCGAGCCGGGCGGTGTGGGCGTCGCGGACGGCGCCGAGCGCCTCGTTGACCCGCTTGCCGGTGTCGGCGCGGTCCTCACGGGCAACCGTGCCGAGCTTCTGGCGGGCCAGCATCAGCGGAGCCGAGCGGCCGTCGACCTGCGCGGTACGGACCGTGGCCAGGTCGGCGAGGTCGGTGGCCGCCGCGAGAGCGGCGAGCGCCTCGGCCACGGCGGCATCGAGGGCCGCCGGGGCGAGCGGACCGCCGGCGGCGGGCTGCGGATCGGTCATCGTGTCGGTCATCGTCATTCGAGTCCGGTGTCAGCCTTTTGATCGGGTGTGGGCCGGCCCCGCGGCACGCGCATCATCACGTCGAGGGGTCGAAACCAGGGTTCCGGGTCGTTCGGCGAAGCCCGCCGGGCGCGCCAGCGGACAGCCGGGATGTCTGCGAGCACATCACAGGCGCTCGGGAAGCCGAACCAGAGGTCGGCGACCAGGCTTGGCCTCCTCGGCCTCGCCCGCCGGAGCGTTCGCGGTGCTTCGGCTCAGCCGAAGACCGGGGCGCCGGCGGGCAGGGCAAATCGGAACTCCGCGCCGCCGCCGGGAGCCCGGCCGACCACGATCGTGCCGCCGTGCGCCTCGATCAGCGCCTTCGCGATGTAGAGCCCGAGCCCGGTGCCGTTGCCCCGGCTGGCCCCACGCCAGAACTTGGTGAAGACCCGGGACGCGTTGGCCTCCGGCACACCGTCACCCTCGTCGGCCACGCTCACCTCGGCTCCCGTCTCCGTGCCGCGCAGTACGACAGTCACGGTACCCGCTCCGTGTCGCAGAGCGTTGTCGACGAGGTTGTGCAGCACCTGCTCGATCTTGTCCGGGTCGATCCACATCTCCGGCAGCTCGTCGTCGATGTGGACGATGAACCGCTCCGCGCCGGCGGCACCGGCGGCGACCTTGCCCTGCAGCACCCGGGTGAGGATGACCTTGGGGTCGGCGATCTGCTTGCGCAGCTGGATGCGGCCGGCGTCGATCCGGGACACGTCGAGCAGCTCGGTCAGCAGGCGGGTCACCCGGTCGGCGTCCGTGTTGACCGTGTTGAGCATGAGCTTCTTCTGCTCGTCGGTGAACCGCTCCCACTTGGCGAGCAGCGTCGCCGTGAAGCCCTTGACGCTGGTGAGCGGCGAGCGCAGCTCATGCGCGACCGTGGCCACGAGGTCCGAGCGGTTGCGCTCGATGCGCTCCCGGCTGGCCGTGTCACGCAGACACAGCGCGACCTGGACGAGCCGCCCGGCCTGCCGGGTGTAGCGCACCGTCACGTTGAAGTCGTGGTCGCGCGTCGGGCCGGCATACGTGAGGCGTCGCTCCGGCTGGCCGGTGACGCGCGGCAGCCGCCGGCCCGCGGTCGAGGCCTCCCACCAGTCGTTGCCCCGCTCGTCGACGAGCGGCAGCACCTCGGTGACGTGCCGGCCGCCGACCGATCCCGCGTCGACGTCCATGAGGTTCGCCGCGGCGGCGTTGAAGACGAGCACCACGCCGTCGGCGTCGGTCAGCACGACCGCGTCGGGGAGACCGTCGTACGCCGTGGCCGACGCGGCAGTCACCGACCCGGCCGGGGCTCCGGACGAATCGGTGGCTGCCGCGGCGTCAGGCGCTCCAGCCGTCGCGAGGCTGGCGTCCGCGTCGTCAGGCTCGCCTGCCGGGCCCGCGACGTCCTGCGGGCCGGCGGCCTGCCCACCGACGCGGGTGGGCGCCGAGGTGACCGTATGCGTCACCGTCGTTCACCTCCCCCGGTGCCGTGCGTACCGGATCTGGCCATTCTCCGCGCCCGGGCGGACGCGTAAAGACAGAGAGCCGTCGCGACCGCAAGATTCAACGACTCGGCCTGACCGTACACCGGCACCCGAAGCACCGCGTCCGCGGCGGCCAGTGCATCCGGGGACAGACCGTGTGCCTCGTTGCCGAACAGCCACCCGGTCGGGCCATCGAGCTCGCCCGCGTCGGCCGCCTCGTAGAGGTCGCGGGCGCCGTGGCCGGAGGTCGCGACCACCTGGCAGCCCACGGCGCGCAGCCAGTCGACGGCGACGCCGAGGTCCGGTTCCGTGACGACGGGCAGGTGGAAAAGGCTGCCGGCGCTGGAGCGGACGCACTTGCCACCGAAGGGGTCGACCCCGTCGCCCGCGAAGATGACGGCGTCCGCGCCGGCCGCGTCCGCGGTCCGGATGACGGTGCCGGCGTTGCCAGGGTCGTTCGCGGCCACACAGACCGCGACGAGGGCCGGGCGGACCAGGCCAGCCTGTCCCAGTTGTCCTGTCCCACCCGCGGGCCAACCCGCTTCGCCGGCGGGCCGGCCCCGCAGGTTGGTGAGATCGGCGAGCCTCGTCGCGGGAAGGGTGGCGACGCCGACCAGGCCCTGTGGGGTGACGGTCTCGGACAGCGCCGCGGCGGCCGGATCGGTGACGGGACGTACCGGCACTCCGGTGTCGGCCACCTTCGCCACGAGCTCGCCGAACCGTGCGGCGGCCGACTCCCCGACGAAGAGGTCGGTGAGCCGGCCGGTCGCGAGCGCGGCCTCGACGGCCTGGAAACCCTCGGCGAGAAAGCGCCCCTCGGCCCGCCGGGCCGAGGGGCGACGCAGCCGCCGGGCCGCCACGACACCGGCTGCCCGGGGCCCCAGTGGCTGGGGCCCCCTCAACGACGCTGTCACCGCAGGCGCGGCGGTCAGGCCGCCGACGACTCCGAGGCCACCGGAGGCACCGCGGCGCGGGCGACCTCGACGAGCGCGGTGAACGCGGCCGCGTCGTTGACCGCCAGGTCGGCGAGGATCTTGCGGTCGACCTCTACGCCCGCGACCTTCAGACCCTGGATGAAGCGGTTGTAGGTCATGCCGTTGGCGCGGGCGGCCGCGTTGATGCGGGTGATCCACAGCTGCCGGAAGTCGCCCTTGCGGGCGCGTCGGTCCCGGTAGGCGTAGTTCATCGAGTGGAGCATCTGCTCCTTGGCCTTGCGGTACAGCCTGGACCGCTGGCCGCGGTAGCCGCTCGCCTGCTCAAGGGTGGTGCGACGCTTCTTCTGGGCGTTGACTGCCCGCTTCACGCGTGCCATGAGGGCACTGTCTCCTAACGTTCTTCGTGGCCGGCAGCCGGGTCTCCGAAGGGAGCACCCGGAACAGCCAACCGGTCACCTAGCGGTCCCACTCGCCGCGCGACCAGAGCCGGTGGCTCGGTCCGTGCGTGGCGAGAGGATCAGCCCAGCGCGCTCGACCCAGCCCCAACGGGCCGGATCACCGCGACGAGCGGTTAACCCAGAGCCTCGAAACGAGGGTTCGCTCGCCCTGTCTAGCGAGCCAGCATGCGCGAGATGCGGCGGTTGTCCGCGGGGGCGAGCACGACCTCGTCGTTGAGTCGACGGGTGCGACGGCTCGTCTTGTGCTCGAGCAGGTGAGCGCGGTTGGCCCGACGGCGCATGATCTTGCCAGAGCCGGTGACGCGGAACCGCTTGGAGGCGCCGCTGTGCGGCTTCATCTTGGGCATGTCGAGTCTCGTGTCCTGATGTAGTTGGAACCTGGCATGTCTTCGGCGAGCGCGCCTGGGGCAGCGTCAGGGCCCGCATTCCGGCAGTGGACATCATGGGCCGGCGCCCGCCGCCCCGTGCCCCGGGCTCCGAACCGCCTTAGCGCGCGGGCTCGGGCTCGGGCCGCCGCTGGCTCGCGCCCTTGTGGGGGGCCATGACCATCGTCATGTTCCGCCCGTCCTGCTTGGGCTGGGCCTCGACGTACCCCAGTTCGGCGACGTCGGTCGAGAGTCGCTGCAGCAGCCGGATACCGAGCTCCGGCCGCGACTGCTCCCGGCCACGGAACATGATGGTGATCTTGACCTTGTCGCCGGCCTTGAGGAAGCGCACGACGTGACCCTTCTTGGTCTCGTAGTCGTGCGGGTCGATCTTCGGCCGAAGCTTCATCTCCTTGATGACCGTCTGGACCTGGTTCTTCCGAGCCTCGCGACGCTTCTGGTCGGACTCGTACTTGAACTTCCCAAAGTCCATGAGCTTGCAGACGGGCGGCCGGGCGGTCGGCGCGACCTCGACGAGGTCAAGATCTGCCTCCTGCGCCAGCCGCATGGCCTCCTGGATCGAGACGATGCCGATCTGCTCGCCCTCCGCGCCGACGAGGCGAACCTCGGGCACGCGGATGCGGTCGTTGATGCGTGACTCTGTGCTGATCTGGTTTCCTCCATGGCTCGACGCGCGGGCATGACCTCACCGCAGCGGAGCACCAAGCTCGGAAATCCGAGCTCCCGGCCGATGCCGCGCCCAAAGGGAACGACTCGACCGACCGGCGACCCGATCACCTTCAGGGGCTGATCGACGGATCCGATCGGCCAGACCCGGCACCTGGGTGCCGGGCGGTGACTCGGGTGGAGGGCGAACCCCCGCTTGGTCCTGCCGACCACCTGGGGCAACCCGCGCGGGCTGTTCCAGGCGCCGCCCCGGTGAGGGCGTAGCGCGACACGTACGGGTCGCTCACCTCAGACGCTCAGGTGGCTGGTGCGCTGGCCGTGGCTACCAGCCTTTTCAGCTGAGCAGCCGTGCCTGGCACCCCCAGGCCCGAACACCGTCACCAGGCCTGGAACACCCGGAAGCGGAACCCTGTGCCGACCGTCGACAGGCGGTCCGAGCCAGCGTAGCAAACCGACTGCCCTAGGTTGAGGCTGGCGGACCTCCTGCCGTGCGGTCAGGACGAACGCCCCGCGCTCAGGCCGGTGCGGCCCGCCGGCGCCAACGGCGTGCCACGAGGCCTCGGCCGAGGCTCGCGCGCAGCGCGGCGGCCTGCGTGGCGTCGACGAACACCACCGCCGGCGCCGGCTGGTTCGCGTCCACGAGGACGGCGGCCCGCAGCCGGCGGGCGATCTCGTCGAACCGGGCGTCCTCCCCTGGCCCATCAGTCTCCCCTGGCCCGTCAGTCGGGACGGCGACGGCGACGGCCGGCCCAGCCGCGGCCGCCTCCGGGCCGGTCACCAGCTCGGCCTGCCAGAGCCGGGCGCCGCGGGCGAGCCCGGCGGCGGCCAACGCGTCCAGCTCGGCCGCGACCCGCGACCGCAGACGCTCATCCCACGGCCACGCCGCCGGCCGCAGCCCGGTCGCCGGACCGGCCAGGTCCGGCCCGGGCCCCTGTCCACCGCTGTCGGCCCCCGCTGGCGTTGGTGAGCCTCCCTGCGAGTTGGCCGGGGTCGGTTCTGTCGGGCCCTCCGTCTGGGCCGAGGCCCCCATCTCGGCCAGGCCCCCCAGCTCGGGCTCGGGCCCCAGCTCGGTCTCGGGTCCCAGCTCGGGAGTCCGGGGCCCTGCCTCGCGTGTCCCGGGTCCCGTCTCGGGCGCACCGGCGAGGGCGCTGACGTCGAGGGTGGCCGTGACCGGGCCGGCGACGTCGACGACCACGGTCCGATGGCCCAGTCGGGCCGCCTCGGCGCACGCGTCCAGCGCGGCGACCGGGACAGGCCTGGCCGCCGAGCGCCACGCCGACAGGGCGGCCGCGCTGCTGAACACCGGCAGCGCCGTCGCCCCGGAAGGCAGCCGCAGGGTGGCCAACACCATCTCGGACTGCTTCTCGCCACGGAGTCCCGGCCTGCCCGGATGCCGGTGACCTCGGGCCAGCTTGTGCTTCCGACCTCGCCCGGCTGGGTCTGGGTCTGTGCCGGCACTGTCCGGGCCGGCCCTGTCCAGATCGACCAGGTCGGCCGGGTCGACCCGGTCAGCCCCACCCAGATCGGCCGGGTCGGCGCCGGCCCTGTCCGGGTCGGCTCGGTCAGCCGGGTCGGCCCTGTCCGGGTCGGCTCGGTCAGCCGGGTCGGCCGGGTCGGCCGGGTCGGCCGGGTCGGCGAGCTCTATCAGCCGGGACTCGACACCGACGAAGACGCGAGCGTCGGCCAGCGCCTCGGCGACGGCAACCTCGTCGCCCGACTCCAGCGCGGCCCGCAGCCGCGGGTCCGCCTCGCCCGCGTCGCCCTGGCCCGGCGGGGTCATCAGGTCGACTGCCACCGGCCAACCCTATGGTCCGGCTGCCGCGGCGACATTGGCCGGTCGTTGATCGCCATTTCGGCCGTCCTCTGGACCCTGCTGGCCTATCCGAGTCCGGGGTCTGCGTCTGTCCCTACGTGGTATCGGCGAATCTGCCCCGCAGGCGACCGCCAGGCGCCGTGACCGTCAGCGTTTGGCCGTCCCCCTGATCGCCAATTCCACCTCTGGCAGCTACGGAACAATCCGGGACCGTGCTGCCTTATCTGGGCCTTCAGTCGGCGCTCAGTCCTAGGTGGTGATGGCGGGTCTCGTCTGTGGCCGACCGCCCAGTAGGACTCAAGATCTGGTGCGCGAACCTTGGCACGAGCGGCGCCGAGCACCCGGACCGGGCGGGTCGGGCGGCGGCGCGCCACACCATCTCCGGTGGATCTTCAGGTTGGGGATGGCGCCGATTTCCATACGCGATCGCGGATCTCCGGCGGTGTCCAGCCGCTGCAATCGACAAGATCGCGGACCTGGTATGGAGAAAAAGCGCATATGGGGCGTGCAGCGACTATTTCGATACCAGACTGGCGATCATCACACCTCAGCGCGCCGCCGACGGTCGATGATCGCCAGTTTGGTACGCAAACCGGCGTGGAGCATCCGCATCGACGGCGGCATGATCGTCACCGGGTGAATGGCCCACCAGTTTCCCCTGCACATCCGGTGGTCAAGGACGCCTGATCACTCGTTGCGCAGGCAAGACGGCGCTCGGTGCCCCAATTCATCCCCTTTATCCCTGCGCAATTCTCGATCAAGGTGCGGCAGCTGGCCGGATGATCGGCGTCTGCGCAGGCAAGTCGGCGCCTCGGATCAGGCAAGTCGGCGCCGGGGGCCAGGCGCACCACCACCGAGCGCATGGCTAGCGCTGACGGAAGTCCTGGCGGACAGCATGTTCTGTCACTGACGTGGCGCACCGTCTCAGATACCTGGCGGACCGTTCAGGGACGTGGCGGACCGTTCAGGGACGTGGCGGACCGTTCAGGGACGTGGCGGACCGTTCAGGGACGTGGCGGACCGACTCAGATACCTGGTGGACGGTTCAGGGGCGGGGCGGACGGTCGGCGCGCGAGCTGGGCACCGTGGGCGTGTCAGGCGGATCGAGCCGCGACCGAGAGCGAGGTCGGGCCTGCGGGCCCGAGATCGCCGGACCCTGGGACCGTGCCTGACCCTGGGACCGTGCCTGACCCTGGGCACGGGCCTGCGCCTCGGCCCGAGTCGGGTCCACGGGGCCGAGCGGGGCCTCGTCGACCGTCTCGGCGAGCAGCATGAACGCCTCCCGGGTCCGGGGGCGCAACCGCTCCCAGACCAGGGGCGCGCCACCGGAAAGCGTCGGGTCGAACGGGATCGTCACGGGCGGGTGCCCGGCCCCCCCCCGCGCCGGGGGCGCCGGCGCCCCGCGGCGGACGGGGGCGCGGCCCCGCGACCCCGGGCGGCCCGACGCCGGTCCGGCGGACCCGGGCGTCGTCTCGACGTAGGCGACGACGGCACCGCCCGGCAGGTCGGCCCGTGCCGAGGCCAACGCGGTCAGCGCGTCCTGAGCGGCTCCGACCTCGGTGAACCGCGTCGGCTCGGCACCAGCCGGCCGCGCGAGGCCCCGTCGGTTGCGCGTGACCGGTTCGGCCCGCGCGGTGAGCACGACGGTGTCCGCGCGGGCCAGCAGCACCGCCGGCACGGGCTGGGTCCAGCCGGGCGGGCCGTCGATGACCAGCGTCGGGAAGAGCCGTTCGAGCAGGTCGACCACCCAGGCCGCCTCCGCGGCGGTCAGCCCGGGACCGGTGAGGTCGCGCAGCCCGGGCAGTACCTCCAGACCGGAATCACCGGCCGTCGCCAGGAATCGGCGGGCCTCCGTGAGCGACCCGACCGACGGGGTCGCGGCAAGCTCGCGCAGGCCGACGCCGCGGCCGGGCACGCCGGCGCGGTCGGCGAGCGGCCCGCCCTGGTCGGGGCAGGCGTCGACGGCGACCACCCGGCCACCCCGCAGCGCGGCCAGCGCCATCCCGAGCCCGACCGCCACGGTGGTCCGCCCGCTGCCGCCACCGAAGCCGCCGACGAGCACCCGTCGACCGTCCACCCGAGTCGCCGGGACGGGGGCGAGAACTCCGCGCCCCGCGAGTTCCATCCCGCGCCGCCACGCGGCCGCGAACGCCTCCGGCGACCCCGCGGCCTGACGCGGCGACGCATCCCACGCAAAGGCGGGCGTGGACCCGCCCGGCGCGGGCCAGGCCGACCCAGGCACCTCGGGCACCGGCCAGGCCGGCAGCGGCCAGGCGGGCACGGGCGCGGGCGCGGCGGAAGCCGGCGGGCTGGCTGCCTCCGGCAGCGCCGGGCGAACCGGTCGCCCCTCTGGCAGCGCCGGGTGGGCCGCTGGGTGAGCAGGCTGCCCAGCCAGGTGGGCCTGCTGCCCCGGCACGGGCCAGGGCGACGGCGTGGCCGGACCGGGTGGTGGGACCACCGGTGGGTGCGCGGGCGGAGGCGCCGACGGCCGGGCGGGCCCGGGTCCGACCACGGCCGGCGGTGGGTAGACGACCGGGACGGATCGACTCGGCGCGGGTGATGGCAGGGGTGGGCCCTCGGGCGCCTCGCCGGGCGGCGGGAACGTCGGGCGCGGTGGGCCGTAGCCGAACCAGACGCGCGGCGGGTCCTCGCCGCCGGCCGGGCTCGCCGCGTCGTCGCCGGGCTGGCCGGACCGGTCCGAGCCCGGCTGACTGACCCGCGGCGTCCCCGGCCCAGCCGCCGTCGCCCGCGGATCTGCCGTCGCCCGCGAAGCTGACGCCGCGGGCGAGGCGGGGTCTCCTGGCTGAAGCCAGGCGGCATAGCCGCTCTGGTCCAGGCTGTCCGGCCACCCGTCGGGGCCTGGCGGCCCAAACGGTTCCCGCGCCGACGCGGAATCCGTCGACGCGGCGGCATCGGACGGCGTGGCGCGGTCAGACCATGGCGTGAGATCAACCGGCGTTCTGAGATCAGTGGGCGTCCCGAGGTCACCCGGCAACGCGAAGCCGGGCGAACCGGCACCATCGGGCGAACCGGCACGATCAGGCACCCCGGCGTCCCGCGCGACCAGTTCGTCCCGCACAACGGCGTCGTCCCGCACAACGGCGTCGTCCCGCACAACGGCGTCGTCCCGCACAACGGCGTCGTCCCGCACAACGGCGTCGTCCCGTGCCACCGCGCCGCCGGGCTCCCCCGCCTCGTCGTCGGGCCTGACAGCGCCGTCGGGCCTAGCAGCGTCGCCGTCGGGCCTAACAGCGTGGTCAGGCTGACGGGTGGGATCGGGCGCAGCGGCCGGCCCGTCGGAGTGGGTGACTGGCGAGACGGCGGCCTCGGCGTCAGCAGCCCGCGCCGAGCCGGGCGGTCCCCACCAGGAGCCGCGCGGCCGGTGCGCCGGAGCCGGGACGAGCCCGACGTCGGGGACCCACCCGCCCACGGCCAGAGGCGCGGGCGGCCCGTCGGCCCGGGCGGACGGGCCAGGGCTCGCCGAGGCGCCCGTCGGCGCTGGGCCCTCGACAGCGCGGACCGGAGGCGCCACCGCCGCCGATGGCGGCAACGCGGGCCGAGCCGGCGGGGCGGGCCGGGCCGGCGGGGCCACTGCCGGGCGCGCCGGCCTCGGCGGCACCGCGGACGCCGGCGGCGACGAGGCCACGGCAGGGTGGGAGCCGGTCGGGTGGGAGGCGGCCGAGTGGGAGGCGGCCGACGACGGGTCACGGTCCAGGGGAACGGCCGCGAGGCGACGGTCCCCGGCCCGGGGGTTCGAGGCGGTGGCGCGGGCCCGCGCCGACGGACGACGTACCATCGCGCGCTCGCCGGTCCCGTCCGACAGGCGCATGCCCAGCAGCGAGACCGGGCGAGCGTCGCCGCCCCCACCGGGCGCCGGAACCGTCACGGTCCCGCCGTCGCCGGTGTCGCCAGACTCGTCCGCGGGCTCGGGAGACCCGTACTCACCGGGTCTGGCCTGGCCCGACGGGGTCGAGGCCGGCTCGCCGTCGCCGTCGCCCGTCACCGACGCCACGCGCACGCCACGTCACCCCGCTCCCCAGCCGATACCGCCCCCTGCGCAACCACGGGGTCAACTATCACCGCTGACCCACGTTCGGCGCCGCAACGCAAGGAGACCGATACACCGAGACAACACGGTCTCTCGTCGCACCCCGTCAGACAAGTCCGATGGCGTCCGCGTTGTCCTGGTCACCCAGCTCGTGGCGAAAGAAGCGAGAAATCGGCCTCAGGCGAGCGGTTGGAGCTCGGTGAGCACGAGGGCGGTCTCAAGCGCCGCGAGGGCCGCCTCGCGGCCCTTGTCCTCCACGGATCCGGGCAGGCCGGCCCGGTCCCTGGCCTGCTCGACCGTGTCGCAGGTGAGCACGCCGAAGCCGACTGGCACGCCGTTGTCGAGGCTGACCCGCAGCAGGCCCTCGGTGACGTACTTGCAGACGTAGTCGAAATGGGGGGTGCCACCGCGGATGACCACCCCGAGCGCGACCACCGCGTCGTGGTGGGCCGCCAGCCGGTCGGCGACGACCGGCAGCTCGACGGCGCCGGCCACCCGGACGACTGTCGGCTCGACCACGAGCTTCACGTCCTGCGCGGCGCGCAGCGCGCCCTCCAGCAGCGCGTCGGTGATCTCGCTGTGCCACCGGGTGGCGACGATCCCGAGGCGTACCTCGGACGCCTCCGGCAGCACCTCCTGTGGTGCCCCGAACCCACTCACCGACCGTCCCCTCCTCGGCTGGCCTCGGCCACCCGACGGTGACCGGTGAGCCGCCCTCGAACTCGCCCGTTGCCACTGGTGCCATTGCCACTGGTGCCGTTGACGTTCCCACGCCCGGGGGCCGCGCCGTCGGCCGCCTCGCCGCGGGCGTCGGCGTCAGCGTCGAGGACGTCGGCGGCCGTGGCGACCGCCTCGGCCACGGCCTGTGCGACCACCTTGACCGGGACGGCGGGCACCGCGGCGGCGACCGCCTCCGCGACCGCGTCGGCCACCACCTCGGGCAGCTCGGGGAGGCCGGGAATGTCGTGGCCCATCCGGTCCCGCTTGGTGGTGAGGTAGCGCAGGTTCTCCGGTGTGTGCGCGACCGGCAGCGGGACCCGCTCGACGATGCTCAGCCCGTAGCCCTCCAGCCCGGACCGCTTGGCCGGGTTGTTGGTGAGCAGGCGCATCCCCCGCACGCCCAGGTCGACGAGGACCTGCGCGCCGATGCCGTAGTCCCGGGCGTCGGCCGGCAGGCCCAGTGCCAGGTTGGCGTCCACGGTGTCGTGCCCGGCGTCCTGCAGCTGGTAGGCGGCGAGCTTGTGCATGAGGCCGATGCCCCGGCCCTCGTGCCCGCGCATGTAGAGCACGATGCCGCGGCCCTCGGCGGCGACCATCCGCAGCGCGGCGTCCAGCTGGGTGCCGCAGTCGCAGCGCAGCGAGCCGAAGACGTCGCCGGTGAGGCACTCGCTGTGCACCCGGACCAGCACGTCGGTGCCGTCTCCGATGTCGCCGCGGATGAGCGCGACGTGCTCGACGCCGTCGAGCGTGCCCCGGTAGCCGACCGCGCGGAAGGCGCCGTACTTGGTCGGCAGGCTCGCCTCCGCGACGCGGACGACCTGCATCTCGGTACGCCGCCGGTAGGCGACGAGATCCGCGATCGAGATGAGGACCAGCCCGTGCTCGCGCGCGAAGACGACGAGCTGGGGCAGTCGGGCCATCGTGCCGTCGTCGTTGACGATCTCGCAGATGGCCCCGGCGGGCCGCAGCCCGGCGAGCCGGGCCAGGTCGACGGCCGCCTCGGTGTGGCCGGGGCGGCGCAGCACGCCGCCCTCGCGGGCACGCAGCGGGAAGATGTGGCCGGGCCGGGACAGGTCGGTGCTCACGGTCGCCGCGCCGGCGAGCAGCCGCAGCGTGTGGGCCCGGTCGGCGGCGGAGATCCCGGTGCTGACGCCCTCGCGGGCGTCGACCGACACGGTGAAGGCCGTGCCCATCCGCTCGGTGTTCGTCGGGACCATCTGGCCCAGGTCGAGCCGGTCGGTCTCGTGCTCGGTCAGCGGCGCGCAGATCACCCCGGAGGTGTGCCGCACCATGAACGCGACCAGCTCCGGCGTCGCCATCTCGGCGGCGAAGATCAGGTCGCCCTCGTTCTCCCGGTCCGCGTCGTCGACGACGACGACCGCCTGGCCGGCGCGGATCGCGGCCACCGCGTCCTCCACCGTGCCGAAGGCGCTGGTCAGATCCTCGGCTGGCGGTGTCGCGCACACGGTGGTCGCGCTCATCGGTCGGCTCCCTTCAGGCTGGCGACCGTCGGGCGGGCGGCCTCGGGCGAGTCCGCCCGCGGCGGGCCGACGGGTGGTGCTGGCAACAGCGGGGACGGGTCCAGCCGCCCCACCGTGGTGGGCAGCTGGCCGAGAACCGCGCCGGCCACCTGGCCGAGGACGGGAGCGGCGAGCTTCTCCACGTACTTGGCGACGACGTCGACCTCAAGGTTCACCGGCGCGCCAACATTCCGGGCGCCCAGCGTCGTGTCGGCGAGCGTCGTCGGGATCAGGCTCACGGTGAAGGACGCGGGCACGTCGGCGGTGGCGGGTGTGACGTCGACGACGGTGAGGCTCACGCCGTCGACGGTGATCGAGCCCTTCTCGACGAGGTAGCGGTCGAGCCCGGCCGGCAGCGCGATCCGCACGACCTCCCAGTGCTCGTCCGGCGCCCGGTCGGCGATCGTGCCGACGCCGTCGACGTGCCCCTGGACCAGGTGGCCGCCGAGCCGGTCGGCGAGGCGCACCGGCCGTTCCAGGTTGACCCGGTCGCCGGCCGTCAGCGCGCCGAGCGCCGAGCGCCGCAGCGTCTCGAGCATCACGTCGGCGGTGAAGACGCGGGTACCGGTGCGCGGATCGACCTCGCCCGGCGGCGTGAAGGACGTGACAGTGAGACAGACGCCGTTGACGGCGATCGACGCGCCGTGGCGCACATCTTCCAGTACGGCCGTGGAGCCGATGGTCAGCTCGGCCGCGGTCGCGTGCTCGATGACCGCTGCGACAGTGCCGAGTTCCTCGACGATGCCGGTGAACATCCGACCTGCGTCCTTCCCGTCCGGCGCCCGAGCCGGGGGGAGCGAGGGAAGGACGTCACGCAGGGTCCACGGGCGGCACCGGGCCATCCGGCGCATCGCCGGATGCCGACGCCGCGACGCACGCCGGCCGGAACGGATCCGCCCAGCGCCACGGGGCCCCGCGCGCTGCCTCCCATCCGGACTTTCACCGTCGGTCCCGGAATTCCACCAGGTCCACCGCCCACCAACGGTGGGACGGGTCGCGGACTGTTACCGCCGGCTCGGAATTTCACCGACCCCGGAGCGCGCGTGCTGCTGTGGTCTCCCCGCCGACGGTTGTGGCCGCGGCTGGGAGGTGTTGGAACTTGCCTACTGGTAAGTCTGGCACACAAGCCGGGCCAACGCGGCAGCTCACCGGCCAGATATGCCGCAGTAGACACATTTGCGAGGTTCAGCGGTAACAGTCGGGTGACGAACCTCACCCGGCGCCACGTCGACCGGTCGCCGTCGACGTCAGTCGGCGAGCAGGTGGGCGTTAGCCGCGCGTACCCCGGCCGCGAGGTCTGGCCGCTCGACGACCGTGACACCCGCGGCGGCGAGCAGCTCGGCGCCCTGGCAGTCGACGAAGAGCGCGGGCTCGCGCCAGGCGAACACGACCCGGCCGATCCCGGCGGCCAGCGTCAGCTCGGTGCAGGTCCGCGGCCTGGAGGCCCGCGCGCTGCACGGCTCCAGCGAGCTGTAGAGGGTGGCGCCGGCCAACCGTGGGTCGCCGGGCGCGAAGCCGCGCAGGGCGGCCTCCTCCGCGTGGTCGCGCGGGTCGCCCGCCCGGGACCAGCCCTCGGCGAGCACCGTCTCCCCGTCCGGGCCGACGATCACCGCGCCGACCGAGAAGGCCGTCCGCGCCGGCGGGCAGCGCAGCGCCAGCTCGACGGCGTACTCCAGCCAGCGCCCGTCGACGTCGCCCGCGTCCGTCTCGGTGGCCACGTCAGGCCGTCGTCTCCCGGTCGGGCGCCGAGAGCCGCGGCGCCGCGCGCAGCGCCTGCGCCCGCAGCGCCTCGACAGCCGCGCCCGGGTCCGCGAGGCCGTAGACGGCGGTGCCGGCGACGAACACGTCCACCCCGGCGGCGGCGGCCCGCTCGATCGTCTCCGCGTTGACGCCGCCGTCGATCTGCAGCCACAGGTCCAGGCCGCGCTGGTCCAGCAGCCGCCTGGCCGCCTGGATCTTGGGCAGCACGCTGTCCATGAAGGTCTGGCCGCCGAAGCCCGGCTCGATCGTCATCAGCAGCAGCAGGTCGAAGCGGTGCAGGTCGTCGGCGTAGCCCTCGACCGGCGTGGCCGGCTTGACGGCGAGACCGGTGCGGGCACCGGCGGCCCGGATCGCCTCGGTGGTCCGCGGCAGGTTCTCGACCGCCTCGGCGTGGATGGTGACGTTCGCCGCGCCCCGCTCCGCGAAGCCCGGGGCCCAGCGGTCCGGGTCGGAGATCATCAGGTGGCAGTCCAGCGGCGTCTCGGTCACGGCGCGCAGCGCGGTGACGGTGTCGCCGGAGAAGGCCAGGTTGGGGACGAAGTGGTAGTCCATGACGTCGACGTGCAGCCAGTCCGCCCGGCCCTCGACCGCCTGGGCCGCGTCCGCGATCCGGCCGAAGTCCGCGGCGAGCAGGCTGGGATAGATCTGCGCGATGGCCACCCTGCGAGGGTATGACGGGCGCCGGGACGGCCGTCGGGACGCTTGCCCGGCCGTAGCATGGAGCTAATCCGCTCGTTGAAGGAGTTCCGTCTTGGCCGTCCGTGACATTCGCCTCTTCGGAGATCCGGTCCTGCGGACGAAGGCCGAGCAGGTGACGACCTTCGACAAGGAGCTGCGCAAGCTCGTCAACGACCTCGGCGAGACGATGTGGGAGGCCAGCGGCGCCGGCCTCGCCGCGCCGCAGCTCGGCGTCTCGCTGCGGGTCTTCACCTTCCTCGACGACGACGACGAGGTCGACCACCTGATCAACCCGGTGCTCGGCCCGTTCTCCGAGGAGCTGCAGGACGGCGAGGAGGGCTGCCTGTCGCTGCCCGGCCTGTCGTTCGAGCTGAAGCGGCCCGAGCGGGTGCTCGCGATCGGCCAGAACATGTACGGCGACCCGGTCCAGGTCGAGGGCTCCGGCATCGTCTCCCGCTGCCTGCAGCACGAGACCGACCACCTCGACGGCATCCTGTTCATCGACAAGCTGGACCGCGAGACCAAGAAGGCCGCGATGAAGGCCATCCGCGAGGCGGAGTGGGCGAACGAGCCCACCCCCGTGGTCAAGGCCTCCCCACACCCCCTGTTCGGCCGCGCCGTCTAGACCGGCCGAACAGCCCGGCCCAGCACGGTGATCACCGGGGTGATCGCCGTTTTGGCCCTCGCGCGGTCACGATCCGGCCCGGGCTACGACCAGTCGAGGGCCGAAACGGCGATCTTGGGCTGACGCAGCGCGGCCGAGCGAGGTCAGCTCTCCCCCATCGCCGGGAGATCCGCCGCGGCCAGGTCGGTGTGAGTGAAGTCGTCTCCTTTGAAGAGGAGCGGTTCGCGGCGGACCGACGCGAGCGCGTAGGCGAAGCAGTCGCCGAAGTTGAGCCGCGCGGGACTGCCGCTGCCCCGCCCGAAGTCCTGGTATGCCCGCCTGGCCAGCATCGCCTGCTCCACGGTCACCGGGACGACCTCGATGTCGGCGGCTCTGATGAGTTCATCAAACCGACGGCTGGCGACAGGGTCACGTGCGGAGTCGATCACCACGGCGGCCTCCACGTAGTTCACCGCTGACATCGCGGGTGTCCGCGCCGCCACCAGCGCGGCGGCGAAGCGGCCCGCGTCCGGCTCAGCCCGCGTGATGGCGACAAGCGCCGACGAATCGACGATCATGCGGGCAGGCCACGGTCGTCGTAGAGATCCTCGACGGTCATCTCGTGGGAGCGCAGCGCCGCCGCGATCTGGCGGCCGAGACCGACGATCCGGTCCGCCCGCTGCTCCGGTGGCTCGCCACCGGCACGCACCCGCTCTAGCCGTTCACGCAACGCCACGATGACGGCGGTGGTGATGCTCTCGCCAGTGAGCTCGGCGAGCTCACGACCGAGACGCTGGGCCTCGTCGTTCTTGATGTTCAGCGCCATGACACCCGACCCCCGGGCCGATACTCCACGGTGTCGTTCCACCCTGGTAGCGAGAAGTTCCACCATGGTACCTCCTAGGCCGTCCCGCATCGAGGAACGGAGTTCGGACCTGACTGTTGGGTCAGACACTGACTAACCAAACAGTAGCAAACGCGGCAGACGGAATCCGGCTCGCGGGCGAGGCGGCCGGACAGGTCCACGTCCCCGGTGCCACACCGGCCCCTGGTCCGGACCAGGTAGAGGCCTGTGACGCCGAGATCGCGCGCGTCCGGAGAGGGTCGGGGTGGCTCGGCGCCGCTAGGTTAGGGTTTCGTCTTTCGCCACGATGGACATCCACGAACTCTGAAACGGGCCGAGGCAGCGGCGTGACCCCGCGCGCCCGGCGGATCGGTGCGGCTACATGCGACTCGTCTTCGCCGGCACACCGGCGGTGGCCATCCCGAGCCTGCGCCGGCTGCTGGACAGCCCGCGCCACGAGGTGGCCGCCGTCGTGACCAGGCCGGACCGGCCTGCCGGCCGGGGCCGCCACATCGCCCGGTCCCCGGTCGCCGAGCTGGCGGACGAGGCCGGCGTGGAGGTCCTCGCGCCGGAGCGGCCTCGCGACCCGGACTTCCTGAGCCGCCTCACCGCGATCGCCGCGGACTGCGCCCCGGTCGTCGCCTACGGCGCACTGCTGCCCAAGGCGGCGCTGGACATCCCCCGGCACGGCTGGGTCAACCTGCACTTCTCGCTGCTGCCCGCCTACCGTGGCGCGGCGCCGGTCCAGCGGGCGGTCCTGGCCGGCGAGGACATCACCGGCGCGAGCGTCTTCCAGATCGAGGAGGGCCTCGACTCGGGCCCGGTCTTCGGCACCCTGACCGAACGGGTCCGCCCCCGCGACACCTCCGGCGACCTGCTCGAACGGCTCGCCGTCGTCGGCGCGGAGCTACTGCTCGCGACCATGGACGGGATCGAGGACGGCGTCCTGGAGCCGCGGCCGCAGCCGGCCGACGGCGTCACGATCGCCCCCAAGCTCACGGTCGAGGAGGTCCGGGTCGACTGGACGCTGCCCGACTTCGCGATCGACCGGCTGGTCCGGGCCGCCACCCCGGCACCCGGCGCCTGGACGACCTTCCGGGACGCCCGGGTGAAGCTCGCCCCGGTCCGCCCGGCCGCCGGCGCTGTCCAGACCCCACTGCCACCGGGGCAGCTCGTCATCGCGGGTAAGGACACCGTCGCGGTCGGCACCGGAACCACCGCGGTGCTGCTCGGCGAGGTCCGCCCGGAAGGCAAGGCACCGATGCCCGCCGCGGCCTGGGCCCGCGGTATCCGCCCCACCGACGGCGAGGCCTTCGCGTGACCAGTCCCACCGGCCGGCCCCGTCCCAGCGCCGGAGGCGGGCCGCCGACGGCCAAGGTCGACGACGCGCGGATGCTCGCCTGGGAGGTGCTGCGGGCGGTCGACGAACGCGGCGCCTACGCGAACCTGCTGCTGCCGAGCCTGCTCGCCCAGCGCCGGCTCACCGGCCGGGACCGCGGCTTCGCCACCGAGCTGACCTATGGCGCGCTGCGCGCCCAGGGCCTGCTCGACGGCCTGCTCGACACGGTCACCAGCCGGCCCGTCGCCACCGTCGACCCCGGCCTGCGGGACGCGCTGCGCCTGGGCACCTACCAGCTGCTGCGGACCCGGGTCCCGGCGCGGGCCGCCGTCGGCACCACCGTCGACCTGGTTCGGGCGACCGCCGGCGAGCGGCCGGTCCGGTTCGCGAACGCGGTGCTGCGCCGGGTCGCCGACCGGGTGGCCGAGACCGGCGGCGACATCGCCACGATGCTGTCCGCGCCCGCCTTCGACCGCGACCCGTTCGGCCACCTCGCCGTGGTGACCGCCCATCCGCGCTGGATCGTCGAGGTATTCGCCGACGCGCTCGACGGTGACCTCGACGAGACCCGCGCGGCGCTGCAGGCCGACGACACCCGCCCGGCCGTCCACCTGGTCGCCCCGCCGGACCAGCTGAGTCGGGACGAGCTGCTCGCCGAGGTGCACGAGGCCGGCCTCGCCGGCGAGCCGGGCCGCTACTCGCCGTTCGCCGTCGTCCTCGCCGGGGGCGACCCCGGCACGCTGCCGGCGGTGGCCGCCCGGCGGGCCGCCGTGCAGGACGAGGGCAGCCAGCTGGTGGCGCTGGCGCTGGCCCGCACCCCGACGGCCGGCCCGGACAGCGGCGTCACCGTCGACCTGTGCGCCGGCCCCGGCGGCAAGGCGGCGCTGCTGGCCGCGCTTCTCACCTCGGGCCAGGTCGGCGAGACCCTCGGGCTGCCGGAGCCGGCGCTGCTGGCCTTCGAGCCGCGGGCGTCGCGCGCGGGTCTCGTCGCCGCCGCGCTGGCCGGCCGGCCGGGCGCGTTCGCGGTGCGGGCCGACGGACGGTATCCACCGCTGCCGGCTGGCCGCGTCGACCGGGTGCTCGTGGACGCGCCGTGCACCGGCCTGGGCGCGCTGCGTCGCCGGCCGGAGGCCCGCTGGCGCAAGCTCGCCTCCGACGCGACCACACTCGCCCGGCTGCAGCGCCAGCTACTGGTCAGCGCGCTCGATCTGGTCCGGCCCGGCGGGGTCGTCGCCTACGTGACCTGCTCGCCGCACCCAGCGGAGTCCGTCGAGGTGGTCGCCTCGGTGGTCGAGCAGCACGACGCCGTCACCCTGCTCGACGCCCGTCAGTCCCTGCCGGGCGTCCCCGCACTCGGCGACGGCCCGTTCGTACAGCTGTGGCCGCACCGCCACGGCACCGACGCGATGTTCCTCGCGCTGCTGCGCCGGGACAGCTGACCGCGCTGGCGCCACCTCGGCGCCAGTGATCGGCGATCGGGCCCTCCGATGGTCGCAAAATGGCGCCGAACAGGACCACAGCGGGGCCGAAACAGCGATCATGACCGGTCGGGTGGCCCGCGATCGAGGGACTGGGCGCCGCACGTCGCCAGCGGGTGGGACGGGAGCCTGGTCCGGGCCTTCCTGCGAGCGGGGGTCGGGCGGGGCTGGGGCGGGGCCGCACCGCCGGTCGGTCGTCAGGTCGGGGGTGGCGCCGATTTCCATACCCAGTCGTGGATCTTCGGCGATGTCCGGCCGACACGACCTACAAGATCGCAGACCTGGTATGGATAAAAGGCGCATACCGGGCGCAGGGCGACGGTTTCGATACCAGACTGGCGATCATGATGGGTGACCGGGCCACCGACCGCCGATGATCGCCGGCCTGGCATCGAAACCGTCAAGGAGCCGCGGAACGCGCAGATCCACCGTCCCGCGGAACGCGCAGATCAGCCGCCCTGCGGAACGCGGAGATCAGCCGCCCTGCGGAATACCTCGGGCGCCGGGGCGCCCTGGGTGGCGGTTGCGCGGTGGGCGGGTCGTCGGTCAGTCGGGCGGTCGGGGTCCGCGCGCCCGGTTCGCCTGCGCATCTGGCGATCTTCGAACTGTCCGGCGGCAGGTAACAGTCATGATCGCCAGATGTGCAGGAATAAATACGACAAAACGGGGCATCGGGCGACGATTTCCCCTGCCCAACCCGCGATCATGAACAACCTCGACGGTGCCAGGGCGCGATGATCGCCAATTGCGCAGGGGAAACGGCAGCCGCGAAAGGCCGACCTCCCAGAACTGACACGCCACACAACCGCTGACCAGGCGGCCACCTCCCCGAGACAGGCGATCGCCACCCAGGCCTGCGACGCCGTCGCGGACGGCACCCACGACCCGAGATCACTCCCGTCCTAGTTTCACTTGCGCGATATCTGAAACTAAGGGGCCGGCTTGGTTTCGGTTACGGGGCCTGGCTTGGCTCGGGCCGAGGTCAGCCGAGGTCAGCCGAGGACCACGGGGTCCAGCTGGACACGCAGGCCGGCGGCGGCTCGGCGGGCGTCGAGGACGCCGTGCGCGGCGCGCAGCGCGTCGGCCAGCTCGGCGCCCTCCTTGCGGGGGACCCGGACCAGCAGCCGCTCTCGCGGACCGCCGTCGGACTCGGGTCCGCCCTGGCCGGTGGCCGGGTCGCCGGCGGGGCGGCGAGGCGGCGAGGCGACCGGCACCGGGCCGAGCACCTCGGCGTCCGGCGGCAGAGCGGCGGCGGCCAGGAACTCACGCAGGGTCGGCGCAGTGCCCTCGACGGCCGCGATCCGCGCCGCCGGGGGGAACCCCAGCTCGGCCCGGTCGTCCGCCTCCCTGGCGACGAACCAGGCCGGGTCCCAGCGGATGAGCGCCTGCACGGGGGCCAAGCCCTCGTCGGCGACGACCACGACCCGGCCGCCGGACGGCCCGGGCCGCGCGAGCGCGGCAGCGTTCGCCCAGCGGCGCAGAGTTTCCTCGCCCGCGCGCAGGTCGGGGCGGCCGAGCATCGCCCAGCCGTCGAGCAGCAGCACCGCGCCGTAGCCGCCCTCGGCGACCGGCTCGGCCCCGGGTGTGGCGACGACCAGCGTGGGGGCCGCCGAGACCGCGGCGAGCACCTCGTCGCGCCCGGAGGTACGAAGCGCGACCCCGGGGAAGGCTCGGCCCAGCTCCTCGGCGGTGCGCCGGTCACCCGTCACCGACACCCGTAGGCGGGTGTCCCCACAGGCCGGGCAGGCCCACGACACGCCGGGCACCGAGCGTGCCGCCGGGCCTCTACCGACCGTCTTGCCTGCCCGGGCCGTTCCCACGGCGGCAGCCGCGCCTGCGTCGGTGGTGTCCGCCGTGGGCGCGGGGCGGCCGCACCAGCCGCAGACCGGGACACGCCCGCCGGCGGGCCGGCCCAGCGGGCCGTGGCAGTGCGCGCAGCGGGCCGGGCGGCGGCAGGACGCGCACGCGAGCGACGGCTGGTAGCCGCGTCGCGGCACCTGGACGAGCACGGGATGGCCGGCGGCCAGCGCCTCCCGAGCTGTCCGGGCCGCCAGCGACGGGATACGCGCTATCCGGGCGGCCTCGTCGCGGGCCGCCTCCCAGTCCGACCCGGTCGCCCGGACCAGCGGGGCCAGCGCCCGGACCGTGCCCCTGGGCAGGACCAGCGGGTGCGCCCAGCCGGAGCGGGTCAGCGCCTCGGCATCAGCGGACGGCGCGTGCCCGCCGACGAGCAGGGCCGTGTCCTCCAGGTGGCTGCGCAGCGCCGCCACGTCCCGGGTATGTGGGTAGGGAGCGCGGGGCTCGGCGTGCAGGTCGTCGCCGTCGTCCCAGACGACGATCAGGCCCAGGTCGGCGACGGGGGCGAACCCGGCTGCCCGCGTACCGACCACGACCCGGGCCTCGCCCCGGGCCACGGCCAGGAACCGGCGGTAGCGCTCGGCCGGCCCGAGGTCGGCTCGCAGCACCGCGACCAGCGGCTTCTCGGCCCCGGCGGCGGCCAGATCCGCGGTGAGGACATCCGCGAGCCGGTCGACGTCCCGATGATCCGGGACGACCACCAGGACGCCGCGCCCGCCAGCCAGGGTCGCGCGCGCGGCCGTCGTGATCATCGCCGGCCAGGCCGGGCCGGGCGGCGCCCACCACACCGCGCGCGGCGCGCGTCCCGCGGTGAGCGCGGCCAGCAGGCTGGGACCGGCCGGGTAGCGCCGCCACTCCCCCGGCTCGACCGGCGCCGGCGCCGCGGCGGGTTCGGCCACGCCCGGCGACGTGGCGCCCGTCGGGGCCTCGGTCGAGGCCACGCCCGGCGTCGGGGCCTCGAGCGAGGCCGAGCCCGGGGCCTCGGTGGCCGAGGGAGCCGGTTGCCTGGAGGTCGCGGTCGGGACGGTGGCCGCCCGTTCGGCCGCGGCGTGCCGGGGCGGGATCGCGAGGCGCAGGACATCGGCGAGGGTGCCCGCGTAGCGGTCGGCGACGGCCCTGGCCAGCCGGGCCACCGGCGCGGACAGCACCGGTTCCGGGGAGATCACCTTGGCCAGCGGGGCGAGCCTGCCGTCATGGTCCGAGCGCTCCAGCCGCTCCAGCACGAAGCCGTCGACGAGCCGCCCCGCGAACCGGACCCGCACCCGGGCCCCGGGCACGGCGCCGGCGGCCATCGAGGCCGGGACGAGGTAGTCGAACGGCCGGTCCAGATGGGCGAACCCGACCATGGCCGCCACCCGGGCCACCGGCAGCTCGCTGGAGATCTCCGCGTCCCGGCTGGCCGGGCGCTTGCGAGCCGGCCGTTGACCCGCGGGCTCGGCGGTGCGGCCACCGCCGTCGGCCGTCGCCCGCCCTGGCGCCCGGCGCGCGGAGGCATGGCTTCCGGGCGGCTGGCTCCCGGGGGACCGCTCGTCAGGCAGCGGCTGGCCGGGCGGCGCCGGGGCCGCGGACAGGTCGCCGCCGGGCAGGTCGAGCCCAGGCAGCAGGTCCATGCCCGCATTCGTACCAGCCGCCTGAGACAGGCCTACCACCACCCGGACGTACGACGGCCCGGCCCCACGATGTGGGACCGGGCCGAGGTCGGAGCGATTCGCCGCTCCCTGACAAGGTCGGCCAGCCGCCTTGACTGCCGTTCTGGCCCTCTAGTGGTTGTAAAACACGCCCGGATACAACCAGCAGAGGGCCGAAACGGCGATCATGAGGAGACCGAATCGGGGCTAGCCCTGTCAGGGGCGGCGGGTGGCGCGTCCCGATCAGCCCTTGACGATCTTGGCGAGGGCCTCGGCGCGGCCGGTGGACTCCCAGGTGAAGTCCAGCTCGGGGCGGCCGAAGTGGCCGTACGCCGCGGTCGGCGCGTAGATCGGGCGGAGCAGGTCGAGGTCGCGGATGATCGCGGCCGGCCGCAGGTCGAAGACCGTGGTGATCGCGTCGGAGATCTGCTCGTCCGGGACGACGCCGGTGCCGAAGGTCTCGACGAACAGACCGACCGGGTGCGCCTTGCCGATCGCGTAGGCGACCTGGACCTCGCACTTGGTGGCGAGGCCCGCGGCGACGACGTTCTTGGCGACCCAGCGCATCGCGTAGGCGGCGGACCGGTCGACCTTGGACGGGTCCTTGCCGGAGAACGCGCCGCCGCCGTGACGGGCGTAGCCACCGTAGGTGTCAACGATGATCTTGCGGCCGGTCAGGCCGGCGTCGCCCATCGGGCCGCCGATCTCGAAGCGGCCGGTCGGGTTCACCAGCAGCCGGACGCCTTCGGTGGCGATTTCCAGCGTCGCCAGCTCGGGGTCGACGACGTACTCCTTGACGTCGGGCGCCAGCAGCGTCTCGAGGTCGATGTCGGCCGCGTGCTGGCTGGAGACGACGACGGTGTCGAGCCGGACCGGCCGGCCGTCGACGTACTCGATCGTGACCTGGGTCTTGCCGTCCGGGCGCAGGTAGCCGACCTGGCCGTCCTTGCGGACCGCGGACAGCCGACGGGCCAACCGGTGCGCGAGCGCGATCGGCAGCGGCATCAGCTCGGGGGTCTCGTCGCAGGCGAAGCCGAACATGAGGCCCTGGTCGCCGGCGCCCTGCTTCTCGAGCTCGTCCTCGACGGAGCCCTCGACGCGGGCCTCGTAGGCGGCGTCGACGCCCTGCGCGATGTCGGGCGACTGCGAGCCGATCGAGACGCTGACGCCGCAGGAGGCCCCGTCGAAGCCCTTCTTGGACGAGTCGTACCCGATCTCCAGGATCTTCTCCCGGACGACCGAGGCGATGTCGACGTAGGTCTTGGTGGTGACCTCGCCCGCGACGTGCACCTGACCGGTGGTGATCAGCGTCTCGACGGCGACCCGGCTCTTCGGGTCGTCCTTGAGCATCGCGTCGAGGATGGAGTCGCTGATCTGGTCAGCGATCTTGTCCGGGTGTCCCTCGGTGACGGACTCGGACGTGAACAGGCGCGTCGCCACTTGGTGGTCTCCCTGAAAGATCCGACAGATTCCGACGAAGTTTACCGATGCGCGTCGCGGAGCATCGAGCGCTACCGGCGGACGTGGCCAGGCTTTCACTCTCGCGCCCAGCGCCGCTCACACTGGTGAAATATCTCGCCGCAGCCGCGCGGCCACGAGGTCCAGGACGCGATGGGCCAGCAGGTCCTTGGTCGTGCGCTCGATCGTGGTCGTCGAGCCGTCGGATCCCAGGACCACCGCGGCGTTGTGGTCGACCTCGAAGCCGAGGCCCGCGCCGACCTCGTTGACGACCAGCAGGTCCGCGGGCTTGCGGGCCAGTTTCGCCCGGCCCAGGCTGAGCACGTCGCCGTCCGGGCCGCCGGTCTCCGCGGCGAAGCCGACCAGTACCTGCCCGGGCGGGCGGGTGGCCCGGGTGGCGACCAGCTCGGCGAGCACGTCCGGGTTCGCCTCCAGCTCCACCGGAGCCGGGACGCCGGCCTCTTTCTTGATCTTGTGGTCGACCCGCTTGGCCGGCCGGAAGTCGGCGACGGCGGCCGTCATGACGACCACGTCGGCGTCGGCCGCCGCGGCGTGCACGGCCTCCCGCAGGTCGAGCGCGGACACGACCCGCACGACGCCCGCGCCGGCCGGGTCCGGCAGCGCGACGTTCGCCGCGACGAGCGTCACCCTGGCCCCGCGGGCGACGGCGGCGCGGGCCAGCGCGTAGCCCTGCCGGCCGCTGGAGGAGTTCCCGAGGAAACGCACCGGGTCGAGGTGCTCCCGGGTGCCGCCCGCGCTCACGACGACGTGGCGGCCGCCCAGGTCCGGGCTCGCGGCCCGCGGCCCGAGGGCGAGCACGGCGCGGGCGACGGCGGCGATCTCGACGGGCTCGGGCAGCCGGCCGGCGCCGGAGTCGGGACCGGTAAGCCGGCCGACGGCGGGCTCGATGACGACCGCGCCCCGTTCGCGCAGCGTCGCGACGTTGGCCCTCGTCGCCGGGTGCTCCCACATCTCGGTGTGCATCGCGGGGGCGTAGACGACCGGGCAGCGGGCGGTCAGCAGCGTGCCGGTGAGCAGGTCGTCGGCGCGCCCGGCCGCGGCCCTGGCCATCAGGTCGGCGGTCGCCGGGACGATGAGCACCAGGTCGGCCTCACGGCCGATCCGCACGTGGGCGACCTCGTCGGCGTCGGCCCACACGTCGGTGTGGACGGGGTGGCCCGACAGCGCGGCGAAGGTCGTCTCGCCCACGAACCGCAGCGCGGCCGGCGTCGGGACCACCCGGACGTCGTGCCCGGTCTCGGTGAGCCGGCGCAGCACCTCCAGCGCCTTGTAGGCGGCGATGCCACCGGCCACCCCGAGGACGACGCGCGGACGACCGCCGTCCGGCGCTGCGCCGGACACCGTCAGGAGACGGGCGGCAGCGACTCGGGAGCCGCCTCGTGCGTGAGCAGCCCCGCGTTGATCTCGCGCAGCGCGATCGACAGCGGCTTCTCCTGGGCGCTGGTCGGCTCCACCAGCGGGCCGACGTACTCCAGCAGGCCCTCGCCGAGCTGGGAGTAGTAGGCGTTGATCTGACGGGCGCGCTTGGCCGCGTAGATCACCAGGCTGTACTTCGAGTCAGTGGCCTCGAGCAGCTCGTCGATCGGCGGGTTGGTGATGCCCTCGGGCTGGGCCGGCGTACCGGACAAGGTGTTCCTTCCGGTGGGACGGGTCGATCGGCTTCCGATCGGCCGGTCACGAGTGTGGGGCGGGCGACACCGAACGGTGTTCCGGTCGCGCGGGCATGCGGTGTTTCGGGGGCTTGCGGTGCTTCAGGAAATGCCGTACTGCCGGAAATGCGGTGTCTCGGGGGTGCGGGGATCGCCCCCCGCGGGCGGCTCGGCGCCGCCTGTCATGAGTCAGTCATCAAGGATACCAACCGCGCCGCGGCGGCCTCGACGTCGTCGTTGACGACGACCGCGTCAAACTCCTTCTCGGCGGCCAGCTCGACGCGGGCCCGGTCGAGACGGCGCTCGATCACCGCGGGCGGCTCGGTGCCCCGGCCGGTCAGCCGGCGGACGAGCTCCTCCCAGGTGGGCGGGGTGAGGAAGACGAACCGGGCGGACGGCATCGACGCACGGACCTGGCGGGCACCCTGCAGCTCGATCTCCAGCAGCGCGGGCAGCCCGGCGGTGAGCCGCTGCTCCAGCGGCGCTCGGGGCGTGCCGTACCAGTTGCCGGCGAACTCGGCGTGCTCGACCAGCTCGCCGTCCTTGGCCATCCGCACGAAGTGGTCCCGGTCGACGAAGTGGTACTCGACGCCCTCGGTCTCACCCGGCCGGGGCGACCGGGTCGTCGCGCTCACCGATACCCAGACATCGGGGAAAAGCCGGCGCACGGCGGCGACGACGGTTCCTTTGCCCACCCCGGACGGCCCGGACAAGACGGTGAGTCCCATCGGCCAACCTTAGGGGGTGAACCAACAGGCCGGGTTGCCAGCTCACGCCTGCGGCGGCCACAGCGGCCTGATCCCGGCGTCCACGTGCCGACGCGGGCGTTCACGTGCCAGCGCGGGCGCTTCGCCGGCCCGGGCCGCTGTCGGCGTCCCGGGCCGTCCGTGACCGCGTCACGGTGCGAAGCAGGTTGTCCCGGCCTGGCGCCGCGCCGTGCGTCCCGGGTCGCGCCCAGGGCGCGGCTCGGGAGACGCGGGCCAGGAGGGACGGCCCCGGCCGGAGCCCGGGAGTATCCCGATCATGCTGGGACGCTCCCGCGGGCACCGGCCTACTTGCGGTGTCAGGGCCTGACCGGGCGACGCGAGCAATCTCGCCGGGTCAGAACCCCACCAGAGGTCCTCGGCCGTGAACCTGGCCGAGGCGCTCGACTCCCGTCACCGCCACCGGCGTCCCGCCCCCCGCTGTGACACGGGAACGGGCCGCCGGCACCGATGATCAGGATGCCGCGCCGAACTCCTCCAGGAGCGCGGCACGCTGCTTGGCACCGAGGCCACGCAGCCGGCGGGTGGGGCTGATACCGAGCCGCTCCCGGATGCGTTGGGCCCGCACACGGCCCACACCCGGCAGCGCCTCAAGCACCGCCGAAACCTTCATCTTGCCGACGACCTCGTCCTCTTCGGCCTGGGTCAAGACCGCGGCCAGGGTCGTCTCCGCCTTCTTGAGTCGCTCCTTGAGATCCGCGCGCTGCTTGCGAGCAAGCGCGGCCTTCTCGAGAGCGGCTGCCCGCTGCTCGGGCGTCAGGGGCGGCAGGGGCACGGTACGCCTCCTCAAATGGGGTGATCGCGACGCGCAACCTAGCGAGGACTGTCGCGCTGGTCTAGCGGGGGTCACCTCACCCTGAAGCGGGTTTACCGCCCCGAAACGCGCATCGGAGCACCGGACCGGACCGGTTGCGACCGACCGGGGCCAGTCCGTAGCGCGGCGCCACGCTGTGACGGCACCGCGTGGCGACCGCGCCCGGGCCCGCCGGGCCATCCGAGACGTTTATGCAGGTCAGAGGCCTAAAGCAGGTGGCCGAGGGTCGCCGCGAGGGCGGCGGCGACGGCTCCGGGGTCAGCCGCACCCGTGATCGGGCGGCCCATCACGACCAGGTCGGCCCCGGCCGCGAGGGCCTCCTCCGGAGTTGCGACACGCGCCTGGTCAGCCCGTTCACCGCCCGCCGGGCGCACCCCGGGAGTGATTAGAGTCACATTGTTTCCGACCTCTTCGCGAAGCTTTTCAGCCTCCCAGGGGCTTGCCACCAGCGCAGTGGCACCAGCCTCGACGGCCAGTCGAGCAAGCCTTCTCGCGGCGTCGAGAGCCGGCCCGGCAAGCCCCACGATGGTGAGATCAGCCTCACTCAGGGAGGTCAGCACGGTCACGCCGGCGACGGCGAGGGGCGCGGTTCCGGCCTCGGCGGCCACCTCGTTCGCGGCCTCGACGGCGGCGCGCAGCATCGCCGGCCCGCCCGCGGCGTGCACGGTGACGAACTGAGGCCGCAGCCGGGCGACCGACCGGATCGCACCGGCGACGGTCGCCGGGATGTCGTGCAGCTTGAGATCAAGGAAGAGCCCTGGCGCGTCGGGCGACCCCGGCTCCCCCGGGTCGGCGAGCAGGCCCTCGGCGCGCAGCGTGGCGACGACCGCGGGGCCCTCCCGGTAGAAGAGCTCCATCCCGACCTTGAGAACGGCCACGTGCGGCGCCACGGCCCGCGCCCAGCGCAGCGCGGTCGCCACGTCCGACGTGTCCAGGGGGACCGCCACGGGCGCCCGCCCGGTCCGCAGGCCCTCATCCACCCCGACACCCATCCGCGCTCCCTGTGTTTCCGGTGGCCAACCTCGGGCCATGTGTTTCCGGTGGCCAACCTCGGGCCATGTGTTCCCGGTGGCCAACCTCGGGCCATGTGTTCCCGGTGGCCAACCTCGGGCCATGTTCTCGGTAGCCAACCGCTCCAGCATCCAACGCGGACCTGGCCCGCAGGAGCCAAACGCGGGCCAGGTCCCCCTCTGAGGCCGAATACCGGCCGACCGTCCCGCTGACACCGGATGTGGGCCAGACGTCCGCTGGGACGGAATGCGGGCCGCAGTCAGTCCCCCGCCGCACGCGGACCGGTACCGCCCGTGGCCGCCGCCCAGGTGGCGTGCAGCTCCGCGTGGTACGACTGCAACGGTCGGACACCGAGCTCCCCGCGCGAGAGCGCCTCGATGCCCTGGACGCAGGCCGCGGCCGCCTGGATCGTCGTGATGCACGGCACACCGGCCGAGACGCAGGCCGTCCGGATCTCGTAGCCGTCCAGCCGCGGACCGACGCCCCACGGGGTGTTGATCACCAGATCCAGCTGCCGGGAGCTGATCATGTCGACGCAGTCGGTCAGGCCGTCCGCCGGGGCCCGGTGCTTGCCCAGGACGACCGCCTTCACCCCGTTGCGGCGCAGCACGGCGGCGGTTCCCTCGGTGGCGTAGACGGTGAAGCCCAGGTCGGCCAGCCGCTTGATCGGGAAGATCATCGCCCGCTTGTCCCGGTTGGCGACGGAGACGAAGACCCGGCCGGACGTCGGCAACGACGAGTACGCCGCCGCCTGCGACTTCGCGTACGCCGTCCCGAAGCCGCTGTCGATGCCCATCACCTCGCCGGTGGACTTCATCTCCGGCCCGAGCACGGTGTCCACGCCGTGGCCGCCGGCGTCCCGGAACCGGCCGAACGGCAGCACGGCCTCCTTGACGGCGATGTGCGAGTCCAGCGGCAGCGTGGCGCCGTCGCCGGACGCGGGCAGCAGCCCCTCGGTACGCAGCCGCGCGACGGTCGCGCCGAGCATCACCCGGGCGGCGGCCTTCGCCAGCGGCACCGCGGTCGCCTTGGAGACGAACGGGACGGTCCGCGACGCCCGCGGGTTGGCCTCCAGCACGTACAGCACGTCGGACTGCAGCGCGTACTGGACGTTCAGCAGCCCGCGCACCCCGACGCCCCGGGCGATCGCGAGCGTCGAGGCCCGGATCCGGTCCAGCTCGGAGCGGCCCAGTGTGATCGGCGGCAGCGCGCAGGCCGAGTCGCCGGAGTGCACCCCGGCCTCCTCGATGTGCTCCATCACGCCGGCCAGGTAGAGATCCTCGCCGTCGAACAGCGCGTCCACATCGATCTCGACCGCGTCGTCCAGGAACCGGTCGACCAGCACCGGGTGCTCGGGTGAGATCTGGGTGGCCCGCTCGATGTAGTCGCGCAGCATCTCGTCGTCGTAGACGATCTCCATGCCCCGGCCGCCGAGGACGTAGCTCGGCCGGACCAGCACCGGGTAGCCGATCCGCTCGGCGATGGCGTGCGCCTGCGGGTAGGACGTCGCGACGCCGTGCGGTGGGGACGGCAGGCCGGCCGCGGCCAGCACGTCGCCGAACAGGCCACGGTCCTCGGCCAGGTCGATCGCCGCCGGGGAGGTGCCGACGATCGGCACCCCGGCCGCCTCCAGCCGGGCGGCGATGCCCAGCGGCGTCTGGCCGCCGAGCTGGACGATCACCCCGGCGAGCGGCCCAGCCTGCTGCTCGGCGTGCACGACCTCCAGGACGTCCTCGACCGTGAGCGGCTCGACGTAGAGCCGGTCGGCGGTGTCGTAGTCGGTGGAGACCGTCTCCGGGTTGCAGTTGACCATGATGGTCTCGTAGCCGGCGGCCGACAGCGCCATGACGGCGTGGCAGCACGCGTAGTCGAACTCGATGCCCTGGCCGATCCGGTTCGGCCCGCTGCCGAGCACGATCACTCGGGGCTTGTCTCCCGGCGCGACCTCGGACTCCTCGTCATATGCCGAATAGTGATACGGCGTGGCCGAGGCGAACTCGGCCGCACAGGTGTCGACCGTCTTGAAGACCGGCCGGATGCCGCGCGCGTGCCGGAAGGCCCGGACGTCCTCCTCGGTCGTGCCGAAGATCTCCGCGAGCTGGACGTCGGAGAAGCCGGCCCGCTTGGCCCGGCGCACCGCCAGAACGTCGTCGGACCCGGCCGCGGCCGTGGCGGCGGCGATCTCGTTGATGAAGACCAGCTGGTCCACGAACCACGGGTCCATGCCGGTCGCCGTGACGACCTCGTCGGCGGTCGCGCCGGCCAGCAGCGCCTGCTGCATGACCTTCAGCCGCCCGTCGCGCGGCACCCTGGCCTCGTCGACCAGGTCGGCGGCCTTGCGGTCCGGGGCCGCGAAGGAGAACACCCGCTCCGGGCGCTCCTGGGAGCGCAGCGCCTTCTGCAGCGCCTCGGCGTAGCTGCGCCCGACGCCCATCGCCTCGCCGACGGACTTCATGTGCGTCGTGAGCGTCTCGTCCGCGCCGGGGAACTTCTCGAACGCGAACCGCGGCACCTTGACGACGATGTAGTCCAGCGTCGGCTCGAACGCGGCCGGGGTGGTGCGGGTGATGTCGTTCGGGATCTCGTCGAGGGTGTAGCCCAGCGCCAGCTTCGCGGAGATCTTCGCGATCGGGAAACCGGTCGCCTTCGACGCGAGCGCGCTCGACCGGGACACCCGCGGGTTCATCTCGATCACGACGATCCGCCCGGTCCGCGGGTCGACGGCGAACTGGATGTTGCAGCCGCCGGCGTCGACGCCGACCTCGCGCATCACCGCGATCGCGAGGTCGCGCAGCTTCTGGTACTCACGGTCGGTGAGCGTCAGCGCCGGGGCGACGGTGATCGAGTCGCCGGTGTGCACGCCCATCGGGTCGACGTTCTCGATCGAGCAGACGACGACCACGTTGTCGGCGCGGTCGCGCATCAGCTCGAGCTCGAACTCCTTCCAGCCGAGGATCGACTCCTCGACCAGCACCTGGGTCGACGGCGAGGCCGCCAGGCCGTCGGAGGCCATCCGGGCCAGCTCGTCCGCGTCGTGGGCGAAGCCGCTGCCCGCGCCGCCGAGGGTGTAGCTCGGCCGCACGACCACCGGGTAGGAGAACTCGTCGGCCGCGGCCAGGCACTCCTCGACGGTCACGCAGATCGCGCTGCGGGCGGTCTCGCCGCCGACGGTCGCGACGATCTCCTTGAACAGCTGCCGGTCCTCGCCGCGGCGGATCGCGTCGATGTTCGCGCCGATCAGCCGGACGCCGAACCGATCCAGCACGCCCGCGTCGTAGAGCGCGACCGCGGTGTTCAGCGCCGTCTGGCCGCCCATGGTGGCCAGCAGCGCGTCCGGGCGCTCCTTCTCGATGATCTTCGTGACGATCTCGGGGGTGATCGGCTCGACGTAGGTCGCGTCGGCCAGCTCCGGGTCCGTCATGATCGTCGCGGGGTTGCTGTTCACCAGCACCACCCGCAGGCCCTCGGCCTGCAGCACCCGGCAGGCCTGGGTGCCGGAGTAGTCGAACTCGCAGGCCTGGCCGATGACGATCGGACCGGAGCCGATCACCAGCACGCTGCGCAGGTCATCGCGCCGCGGCATCAGGCACCACCCTTCCCGGCCGAGGCCATGAGCTCGCAGAACCGGTCGAACAGGCTGCTGGCGTCGTGCGGGCCCGCCGCGGCCTCGGGGTGGTACTGGACGCTGAACGCCGGGACGTCCAGGCAGGCGATGCCCTCGACGACGTCGTCGTTCAGCGCGATGTGGCTGACGGCGACCCGGCCGAACGGGGTGTCGACGTGCGTTCCATCCGTGGGCGCGTCGACCGCGAAGCCGTGGTTGTGGCTGGTCACGGCGATCTGGCCGGTCGCGAGGTCCTTGACCGGCTGGTTGATGCCGCGATGGCCGTAGGTCAGCTTGTAGGTCCCGAAGCCGAGCGCGCGGCCGAGCACCTGGTTGCCGAAGCAGATCCCGAACAGCGGCACCCCGGCCCGCAGCACCCCGGTCGCCGCGGCCACGGCGTAGTCGGCGGTCGCCGGGTCGCCCGGGCCGTTGGAGAAGAAAACTCCGTCCGGCTCGATCGCCAGCAGTTCGTCCGCGGTCGCCGTCGCCGGCAGCACGTGCACCTCGCAGCCGCGGGCCGCCATCGACAGCGGGGTGTTGCGCTTGATCCCGAGGTCAAGCGCCGCGACGCGGAACCGCCGCTCACCGTCGCGTGGGGCGACGACATACGGGGCCTGGGTGCTCACCGCCGGCGCGAGGTCAGCGCCGAGCATCTCCGGGCTCGCCAGCACCTTCTCCAGCAGCGCCGGGGCGCTCGCGTCGAGGCTGGAGATCCCGCAGCGCATCGCGCCGCGCTCGCGCAGGTGGCGGGTCAGCGCGCGGGTGTCGACCCCGCTGATCCCGACGACGCCCGCGTTCGCCAGCTCGCCGCCGAGGTCGCGCTGCGAGCGCCAGTTCGAAGTGATCCGGCTCGGCTCGCGCACCACGTACCCGGCGACGTGAATCCGGTCGGACTCGTAGTCGCGGTCGTTGACCCCGGTGTTGCCGATATGCGGCGCGGTCATCACCACGACCTGCCGATGGTAGGACGGGTCGGTCAGTGTCTCCTGGTATCCGGTCATCCCGGTCGAGAACACCGCCTCACCGAACGTCTCGCCGACGGCACCGAACGCCTCACCGGCGAACGCGCGGCCGTCCTCCAGGACCAGCACGGCCGGCTGCCCTGGCCTGGCCTGTACTCCTGCTCCCACCTGTGCCCTCGTTCCCTGCTCCGTCACAGCCCGCTCCGTGTCACAGCCAGCTCCGTCACCGAAACCGCGTCCTCACCACGCCGTTCCCGGCCGCGACCGCGGTCACCGGGTTCACTCTTCGGGACGCGGGCGCCGCCGCCCAGCGTCGTACTGCCCGTACGGGTCCGCGTAAGGCTCGCCGGGGGCCGTTCCGCCCGGCCCGGCCGCCGCGTAGGGGTCGGCGTACGGGTCCTGCTGCCTGTAGGCCTCCGGCTCCCACCGGTGCTGGTCACCCGGAGCCGGCGGGTACCGGTCGTCCGAGGCACCCGGCCTGGCCGCGTTCGGGTCGCGCCAGCCCGTCGGCGGGTTCTGGGTGTTCGCGTACGGGTCCAGCGACCGGTCGGCAGCCGGGCCCGGGTGCCGGGGGTACTGGCCCGGGTCGGGATACCGGGCGTCCGGTCGCTGCTCGGGGTACTGGCCGCCGGGCTGGCCCGCGCCGGGACCTCCCGCGCCGTAGGCGCCCGGCGGCGCGGGAGGCGCCACCGGCGCGGGATAGGCCCGCGGGGCCGTCGGCTGCGCGGCCGGGTGCCGGTCGGCGGGGTACTGGCCGCCCCCGCGCGGACCGGTCGACGGATAGGCATCGGACGGCGGCGCGCCGCCGCCGCGCGGACCGGCGGCGGGCGGGTACTGGCCGGCGCGCGGCTGCTGCCCGGTCCCCGGCTGCCGGCCTGGGGCCGACGGCGGCCCGGCGACGCGAGGGCGACCGGACGGTGCCGGGCCCTGCGGCGTGCCGCCGGAGGCCGGCCGGCCGAGTCCTGCGCCATAGGGCACGTTGCGCGGGTTCGTCACGTAGGGGTCCACACCGGGCGGGGCCGCCGCGCGGGGACCGGTGCCGTACGGGTCGTCGCCGCGCCGGTCGGCGATCTCCTGCTCCAGCGAGCGCGGCCGTTCCCGCCGGCGCGGCCGGATGCTGCGACCGGCGTGGGCGATGTGCCCGCCGCGGCCACGGCCGGCCGGCTGGCCCTCGACGGCGGCCCCCACGCCGGGGCCGGGTCCGGCGCCCGGGCCCGCGGCGACGCCGGCCGGGTGGTGACGACGCGGCCGCAGCTGGCGCAGCGAGCGCACGGCCGGGCGCGGCGAGGTGATCTCGCCGTCCGACGGCGCCGACGGCGGGCCGATCAGGTCGTGCACCGAGCGCATCACCTTCGGCTGGCGGACCCGGTCCTCACCGCGGAAGCCGGTCTCCAGCTCCCGGCCCTCCAGCGACCAGGCGATCACGAGCAGCCGGCCGGGCGCGGCCACCTTGCCGACGTGGGCGCGCTCGAACCGGGCGCCGCGCACCGCGTCCCGCGGAATCCAGAACGACCGGCCGGCGCGGTCGACCTGCACCCCGGACTCGTACACGCTGATGTAGCTGCCCTCTTTGCCGCCGAGGCCGCTGGCCGAGAACCATTCCAGCCAGTGGCCCGCGTCGGCGGTCCCCAGGTATGCCCCACGCAGCGGAGCGGCGAGCACCGTGCCGGGGTCCTCGGGCGGCGAGAGCAGCTCGGGCAGGTCCTCCTCGTCCCGGGTCGCCCGCCGCCGCCACGCCTGCCGCAGGAAACCGATCACCGCGACGATCAGCAGCAGCACGCCGAAGACCAGCAGCAGACGCACTCCGAGGAGGCCCGAGCCCCCGCCCGAGGCGAGGACGCGACCGTCGGCCAGCTTCATACGACCTTCCCGTCGAGCACCGTGGGCCGCCCGGCGCGGAAGGTGGCGTGCACCTGCGCTGGCAACGTCATCCCCCGGTAGGGCGAGTTCCGGCTGCGGCTGGCGAACCCGGCGGGGTCGACAACCCAGCGCGTCGCCGGGTCGACGAGGGTCAGCGTCGCGGCGGCGCCGACGTCCATCGAACTGGACGCGTCAACCGGCACGTCGGGCAGCCCACCGATCCGCGCGGGCGCGAGCGCCATCCGGTCGGCGACACCGGCCCAGTCGAGCAGCCCGGTCTCGACCATCGTGTCGATGACGATGGACAGCGCGGTCTGCAAGCCGAGCATGCCGGGTCGGGCGGCGGACCACTCGGTGTCCTTGTCCTGGGGCGCGTGCGGGGCGTGGTCGGTCGCGACGGCGTCAATCGTGCCGTCGGCGAGCCCGGCCCGCAGCGCGGCGACGTCCTCGGCGGTGCGCAGCGGCGGGTTGACCTTGTAGACCGGGTCGTAGGACGCGGCCAGCTCGTCTGTGAGCAGCAGGTGGTGCGGGGTGACCTCGGCGCTGACCCGCCAGCCCTTCGACTTCGCCCACCGGATGATCTCGACCGAGCCGGCCGTCGAGACGTGGCAGATGTGCAGCCGGGAGCCGACATGGCCGGCCAGCAGCACGTCCCGGGCGATCACCGCCTCCTCGGCCACGGCGGGCCAGCCGATCATCCCCAGCCGGGCCGAGCAGGCGCCCTCGTTCATCTGGGCGCCCTCGGTGAGCCGTGGCTCCTCCGCGTGCTGCGCGATCACCCCGTCGAACGCCTTCACGTACTCCAGGGCCCGGCGCATCAGCAGCGGGTCGGCGACGCAGTGGCCGTCGTCGGAGAACACCCGGACGGCCGCGGCCGACGTGGCCATCGCACCCAGCTCGGCCAGGCGCTTGCCGGCGAGACCCTCGGTGACGGCGCCGACCGGGCGCACCTCGCAGTGCCCGGCGTCCCGGCCCAGCCGCCAGACCTGCTCGACGACGCCGGCAGTGTCGGCCACCGGGTCGGTGTTCGCCATGGCGAACACGGTGGTGTAGCCGCCGAGCGCGGCGGCGCGGGTGCCGGACTCGACCGTCTCGGCGTCTTCCCGGCCCGGCTCGCGCAGGTGCGTGTGCAGGTCCACGAAGCCGGGCAGGGCGTACAGCTCACCCGCGTCGACCACGCCGGCGCCGGCCGCGTCGAGGGTGCCGGGCGCGCCGCGCTCCGCGATCCGGCCGCCGGCCAGCAGCAGGTCCACAGGTTCGGCGCCGAGCGGCCGGACGCCACGCAGCAGCCAGGTGCCGTGGCCCCGAAGATCGTGGCCCCGCTGGTCGTGGCCCCGCGGGTCGGCGGCCTCATCTGTGCGCGTCATCGAGAGACCTCCCGCTGCTCGTGTGGTCGCCGGTCGGGTGCCTGCTGGTCACCCAGTCGCTGGTCATCGGGCCGCTGGTCGCCGGGCCGCTGGTCGCCGGATCGCTCGTCGCCGGGGCCGTCCGCGCCGCCCAGCAGCAGGTAGAGGCAGGCCATCCGGACGCTGACGCCGTTCGCCACCTGCTCGACGACCGTCGAGCGCGCCGAGTCGGCGACGTCGGAGGCGATCTCCATGCCGCGCACCATCGGCCCCGGGTGCATCACGAGCGCGTGGTCGGGCAGCTTCGCGGCCCGGTCGGCGTCCAGGCCGTAGCGGCGGCTGTACTCCCGCTCGGTCGGGAAGAACGCGTCGGACATCCGCTCCCGCTGCACCCGCAGCATCATCACGACGTCCGACGCCGGCAGCACCGCGTCCAGGTCGTAGGACACCTCGACCGGCCAGCTCGCCACCGCGTGCGGCAGCAGCGTCGGCGGGGCGACCAGCGTCACCTTCGCCCCGAGCGTGCGCAGCAGCCAGACGTTCGACCGGGCGACCCGCGAGTGCAGGACGTCGCCGACGATCGTCACCGCGAGCCCGTCGACCCGGCCGAGGCGCCGGCGCATCGTGAACGCGTCCAGCAGCGCCTGGGTCGGGTGCTCGTGGGTGCCGTCGCCGGCGTTGAGCACGGTGCCGCGGACCCAGCCGGCCAGCCGGTGCGGCGCGCCGGAGGCGGGGTGACGGATGACGACCGCGTCGGCGCCCATCGCCTCCAGGGTCTGCGCGGTGTCCTTGAGGCTCTCGCCCTTGGAGACGCTGGAGCCCTTGGCCGAGAAGTTGATGACGTCGGCGGACAGGCGCTTGGCCGCGACCTCGAAGGACGTGCGGGTGCGGGTCGAGTCCTCGAAGAAAAGGTTGACGACGGTCCGGCCGCGCAGGGTCGGCAGCTTCTTCACCGACCGGTCGGCGAGGCGCGCCATCTGCTCGGCGGTGTCGAGGATGAGCAGCGCGTCGTCGCGGCTGAGGTTGGCGGTGCTCAGCAGGTGGCGGTTCACCGAACCATTTCCCTCTCGCGCGGGAGCGCGTACCACAGCGCCTGTCCCGGAGATGCCCGTCCCGGAAGTGCCTCTCCCGGACGGCCGCGCAACGCGCTCACGGCTTCGCTCCCAGGATCAGCACCGCGTCGGTGCCGTCGGTCTCGGCGAGCCGGACAGCCACCGTCTCCCGCCGCGACGTCGGCATGTTCTTGCCGACGTAGTCGGCGCGGATCGGCAGCTCCCGGTGGCCGCGGTCGACCAGGACTGCGAGCTGTACCGCGCGCGGGCGGCCGTATTCGGCGAGCGCGTCGAGCGCGGCCCGCACGGTGCGCCCGGAGTACAGGACGTCGTCGACGAGAATGACGACGCGGCCGTCGATGCCGCCGTCGGGGATGTCGGTCACCCGCAACGGGCGGACCGCCTTCAGCCGCAGGTCGTCGCGGTACATCGTCGGGTCCAGCGAACCGGTGGGAACGGTCACACCCTCGACGTCGCGGATTCGGCCGGCGAGGCGCTGGGCGAGTGGCACCCCTCGGGTCTGGATCCCGAGCAGCACGACGTCGGCACCGCCGGAGGTCTTCTCGAGAATCTGGTGCGCCATCCGGCTGACGACCCTGGCGATGTCGGCCTGGGCCAGCACGGTTCGGCTTGTCGCGTCGGGGCCGGGCTCCGTGGCACTGGGCTCCCCGGCATTGGGCTCCGTGGCACTGGGCAGGGCGGCGCTGGGCGCGGCGGTGCCGTCGGTGCCGGAGCGCCGCGCGCCGACATCCCCGGGGATCCGCGTCAGCGGGTCGGTCGGGGAGTTCTCTGGCGGGCCAGCCTCTGGGTTTTTCGGGAAGCCGTAGTTACGGCGAGCAGCGTCAGCCACCTATCCCTCCTTCCCCGCCTCACGGGACGGTCCTTAAAGGAGCGGTCCGCAAGACGGTACCAGCAGGCACTGTCGCTACCCGCCGTCGCGACCGGGGCCACTGGGCGGGCACGAGATGTCACACCGTCCTGTGCCGCAGCGTGCACACGCAGACGCCACGGCGGTACGCTCACGCGCCGCTGCCCACACTCTCGATGACGAGACCAGTGCGTCCGGTCACCTGACACATCCGGATGACGATGGGGCGTGCGGACGCGACAAGCCCTGGTTCAACCCGCATCACATGGCGTTACCGTTGCAGGACGGCGGGCCGGGGCGGTCCGATAGCCGGAAGTCCCACGGGAGTAGCGCCGGGAGCGACGACGGGGCTACAGAAAGTGGTACAAAGAAAGAGGCGACACGACCCCCTCATGTCAGGTCGCAACCGCCTGGGCACTACTATCGGTAACCGCCGTCGGCAAGAGCCCTCGGCTTCATCTGACTCAGACCACGACAGGAGTGGGCACTCCGATGTCCGACTATGCGAAGGCGCTCGGTGCTCGGCTGCGGGCAATACGCACCCAGCAGGGGCTCTCGCTGCATGGCGTGGAGGAGAAGTCGCACGGTCGGTGGAAGGCCGTCGTCGTGGGCTCCTACGAACGTGGGGACCGCGCCGTCACCGTTCAGCGCCTGTCCGAGCTCGCCGAGTTCTACGGCGTGCCGGTAGGAGAGCTCCTTCCCGAGGGCTCGACCGTCGCTCCGCTGGAGCAGTCTCCCCGCATCGTCCTTGACCTCGAGCGGCTCTCGCAGGTCCCCAAGGAGCAGGGCGGCCCGCTCGCCCGGTACGCGGCCACGATCCAGAGCCAGCGCGGCGACTACAACGGCCGTGTCCTGTCGATCCGCTACGAGGACCTGCGGTCTCTCGCGGTGATCTACGACACCTCCCCGAGCAAGCTGACCGAGCAGCTCGTCTCCTGGGGCGTGCTGTCCCCGGAGGCCGGCCAGGAGGCCACCCCGTCCGACGTTTAACGTCGGGCCCCACGCGGCTCAGCAAGCAGCGCCACCCAGCAGCAAATGATCAACACAGCAGGGCAGGCACCAGACCAGCAGGGCAAGGCACCAGCGCCGGGGCCACCCGGTACGCCGCGTCGGGCGGCGTACCGGGAAAACCGGGCGATTCGCTAGTCTGCCGCCGGCTTGACGTGCAGCAGGCTGGCCAGCAGGCCGTTGACGAAGGCTGGCGAGCGGTCAGTGGAGACCGACTTGGCCAGCTCCACCGCCTCGTCGATCGCCACCCGGTCGGGGACGTCGTCCCGCCACATCATTTCCAGCACCGCTATCCGCAGGATGTTGCGGTCCACCGCCGGCATCCGCTCCAGCGTCCAGCCCTCGGCGTGCTCGCCGATGAAGCCGTCGATCCGGTCCAGGTGCTCGGTGACGTCACGGACCAGGCCACTGGTGTACTCGTTGACCGGCGGGTCGTTCTGCACCGACCGCGCGGCCAGGATCTCCAGCGGGGACGCCGACCTGAGGTCGGCCTCGTAGAGAATGTCGAGCGCGCGCTTGCGGGACTTGGACCTGGCGCTCAGCTCGTCACCCGGCCGAGGTAACGCCCGTCGCGGGTGTCGACCTTCACGCGCTCGCCGGTCGTGACGAACAGCGGGACCTGGATCGTCGCGCCGGTCTCCAGCTCCGCCGGCTTGGTGCCACCGGTCGACCGGTCGCCCTGCAGGCCCGGGTCGGTGTGCGAGATCGTCAGCTCGACGCTGGCCGGGAGCTCGACGTACAGCGCCGCCCCGTCGTGCAGCGCGACCGTCGCGATCGTGTTCTCCAGCATGTAGTCGGCCACCGTGCCGACGACGTCGGGACCGACCGGGATCTGGTCGTAGGACTCGCTGTCCATGAAGACGAAGTCGGTGCCGTCGCGGTAGAGGTAGGTCATCTCCCGCTTGTCGACGGTCGCGAACTCCACCTTGACGCCGGCGTTGAAGGTCCGGTCGACCACCTTGCCGGTCAGCACGTTCTTCAGGGTGGTGCGGACGAACGCCCCGCCCTTGCCCGGCTTGACGTGCTGGAACGCGACCACGTTCCACAGGACGCCGTCGATGTCGAGCGTCAGGCCGTTCTTCAGGTCGTTCGTGGTAGCCACGTGGGGTGTCTCCTGTGCCAATCTAGGCCGCTTGCGGGCCTGTGCCGATGCGGACCCGGTCCGGGCCTGTACGGATTTAGGCCGACTGCGGGCCTGTGCAAGCCGCGTCGTCGAGGTCGCGGACGAGTTTACTTACTGGATCGTGTTCGCCGGAATCGGCTCTGAGCCGCGTGCCACGAGCGCGCGCACGGCGAGCAGGTAGCTGTCGACGCCGAGGCCGGTGATGGTGCCGGTCGCGACCGGGCCGATGACGCTGACATGGCGGAACGCCTCCCGCGCCGCCACCTGGGACAGGTGCACCTCGACCAGCGGGCCGGTGAGCGCGGCGGCCGCGTCCCGCAGCGCGTAGGAGTAGTGCGTCCAGGCGCCCGGGTTGAGCACGACGGCGGCGCCCGTGTCGGCGGCCTCGTGCAGCCAGCCGATCATCGTGGCCTCGTCGTCGGTCTGCCGGCAGTCGACGGCGACGCCGAGCTCGGCCGCGGCCTTCTCGACCCGGGCGACCAGCTCGGGGTAGGTCGTGCGGCCGTAGACCGCCGGCTCGCGCTTGCCGAGCCGGCCCAGGTTGACCCCCGACAGGACCAGGATCGCGGTCACGTCGCGGCCCCGGTCTGCGAGGCCGTCGCGACCGCGTCGAACGCGGCGCGGACGAGGGCCGGGTCCGGGTCGGCGAGCAGCCGCGGCGCCCCGAGCGCGTCCAGGACGACGAAACGCAGCATCCGGCCGCGCGACTTCTTGTCGACCCGCATCGCGGCGAGCAGCTCGGGCCAGGCCTGCTCCGGGTACCCGACCGGCAGGCCGACCCGGACGAGCAGCTCCCGATGGCGGGCGGCGACGTCCGCGTCCAGGCCGGCCGCGAGCCGGGACAGCTCGGCCGCGTAGACCATGCCCACGGAGATCGCCGCGCCGTGCCGCCAGCGGTAGTGCTCGACCTTCTCGATCGCGTGCCCCAGGGTGTGGCCGTAGTTCAGGATCTCGCGGCGGCCGGCCTCGCGCGGGTCGCCGGAGACCACCTCGGCCTTGACCCGGATGGCCCGCTCGATCAGCTCGGGCAGGTCGGCGGCCCCGGTCGGGTCCGCGTCCAACAGATCAAGGATCACCGGGTCGGCGATGAAGCCGGCCTTCACGACCTCGGCCAGCCCGGCCCGCACCTCGACTGGTGGCAGCGTGCCGAGCAGCGCCGTGTCGCACAGCACGGTCAGCGGCTGGTGGAACGCGCCGACCAGGTTCTTGCCAGCGGCGGTGTCGATGCCGGTCTTGCCGCCGACGGCCGCGTCGACCATCGCGAGCACGGTGGTCGGCACCTGCACGACGTCCACCCCGCGCAGCCAGCAGGCGGCGACGAACCCGGCCAGGTCGGTCACCGTGCCACCGCCGAAGCCGATCACCACGTCGTCGCGGGTGAATCCGAGCCGGCCCAGCTCGTCCCAGCAGCGCCCGGCGACGGCCAGCTCCTTCGCGGCCTCGCCGTCGGGCACCTGGATCGGATACGTCTCGACACCGGCGGCGCGCAGGTCGGCGACCACCGCCGCCGCGGCCGTGGCGAGCGCCGCGGGGTGGATCACAGCGGCCCTGGTCCGCCCGGCCACGGTGGCGGCCAGCCGCCCGACCAGGCCGTCGCCGACCAGCACCTCGTACGGCCGGTCCCCCGCGGGCGCCACCGGCACCCGGACCAGCTCCCCGGGCACGCCCCGCGTCACGGTCACTCGGCTCCCCCTGTCGGCAGCTTGGCCAGGATCTCGTCGACGATCTCTTCGGGGCCGCGACCGGCGGTCTCGACCACGATGGTCGCGACCTGCTCGTAGAGCGGCTTGCGCTCGCGCAGCAGAACGGCCAGCCGGGTGCGCGGCGCCTCGACGAGCAGCGGCCGGTCCCGGGCCAGCCCGACCCGCTTGGCCGCGTCGGAGAGGTCGACGTCCAGGTAGACGACGGTGTGCCCGGCCAGCGCCGCCCGCGTCCGCTCGGCGAGCACCGCGCCCCCGCCCAGCGCGAGCACCCCCGGGTGCCCGGCGAGCGCGGCGTCGACGGCGTCGCGTTCGGCGGCCCGGAAGGCGTCCTCGCCCTTCTCGATGAAGACGTCGGACACGCTCATCCCGAGCGCGGCCTCGACGTCGGCATCGGTGTCACGCAAGGTGACACCGAGTCGGGCGGCGAGCAGCGCGCCGACTGTGGTCTTCCCCGCCCCCGGCGACCCGACCAGAACCGCCACCGGCCTTGAGGGCCCTGCCGCCGTCACGAGAGCACCGTCAGTGACTTGAGGTAGGCCTCGTAGTTGCGCCGGGTCTCCTCGACCGAGTCACCGCCGAACTTCTCCAGCGCCGTGCCCGCCAGCACCAGCGCGACCATCGCCTCGGCGACGACGGCCGCCGCCGGCACCGCGCAGACGTCCGAGCGCTGGGCGATCGCGACGGCGGTCTCGCCGGTGGCGACGTCGACGGTCGACAGCGGCCGGGACAGCGTCGAGATCGGCTTCATCGCGGCCCGGACCCGCAGCACCTCGCCGTTGGTCATGCCGCCCTCGACCCCGCCGGCCCGATCGGTCGCCCGCCGGACCCGCTGCACGCCTCCTTCGGGGGCGAGCACCTCGATCTCGTCGTGCGCCGCCGACCCGCGACGGCGCGCCGTCTCGAACCCGTCGCCGAACTCGACGCCCTTGACCGCCTGGATGCCCATCAGCTCGCCGGCGAGGCGCGCGTCGAGCCGCCGGTCGCCCATGACGTAGCTGCCGAGGCCCGGCGGCAGGCCGTAGACGACCACCTCGACGACGCCGCCGAGCGTGTCCGCGTCCTTCTGGGCCGCGTCGATCTCGGCGACCATCCGGGCGGACGTCTCGGCGTCGGCGCACCGGCAGGGATCGTCGTCGATCGCCGCGAGCGTGCCGGGCGCCGGCAGGGGCGCGTCCGCCGGGACGGCGACGGCCCCGATCGACAGCACGTGCGACAGGATCTCGACGCCGTAGGCCTGCGCCAGGAACGCCTTCGCGACCCGGCCGAGCGCGACCCGCGCGGCGGTCTCCCGCGCGCTCGCCCGCTCCAGCACCGGCCGGGCGTCGTCGAACCCGTACTTCTGCATCCCGGCCAGGTCCGCGTGGCCGGGCCGCGGCCGGGTCAGCGGCGCGTTACGCCCGAGCCCCTCGAGCTCCGCCGGGTCGACCGGGTCGGGCGACATGACCTTCTGCCACTTGGGCCACTCGGTGTTGCGCACCACGATGCTGACCGGCCCGCCGAGGCTCACCCCGTGGCGCAGCCCGCCGAGCAGCTCGACCTCGTCGCGCTCGAACTTCATCCGCGCGCCGCGGCCGTAGCCGAGCCGGCGGCGCGCCAGGTCGTCCCCGATGTCCGAACTGGTCACCCGGATCCCCGCCGGCAGGCCCTCCACGGTCGCAACCAGCGCGGGCCCGTGCGACTCCCCTGCCGTCAACCACCTCACCATGCCGCTCAGTCTTTCACGCGCCGCCCGATGGCCGGCCGGGACGGGCCCTCTCTTGATCCTTCCGCCAGGCGCCGCGCGGCGGCTCGGGTGACCTTGATCGCTGTTTTGGCCCTGCGATGGTCATGACCGGGACGTTTTTACGACCACCTCAGGGCCGAAATGGCGATCATGAGATCAAGAGGGCCAGGAACGCGCCGAGGAGGAGGTGGGGACCGTAGGGGATGGGGTCCGTTCGACGGGCGCGCCGGGTGACGAGCAGGATGGCGGCCCACAGTCCGGCGGTCAGGACGCCGATCATCAGACCAACCGGGACGAGAACGAGATTGACCCAGCCGAGGGCCGCGCCCAGCAACCCGGCGACCTTCACGTCGCCGAGGCCCAAGCCGCTGCGTGGCATCAGGTGAAGCAGCCCGAAGAAGATCAAGGGGATCGCCGCGCCGACCGCGGCTCGTAATGCCAGGTGGCTTGTCCGGCCAAGCGGGCAGCCCCAGTAGCCGTAAGTGATCCGGTCGGCGACGGCGGCGAGGGCGAACAGCGCGGCGAGGATCAGGTAGGACGGGAGCACGATCGCGTCCGGGAGCCGGTGAACCCGCAGGTCGACGGCGGCCAGCACAACACCGATGACGCTCAGGTACAGGTAGGCGGGGAGCAGCCTGATGTCGCCCCAACTCGTCACCGCCACGGTCACGCCGGCTACCGCCGCCGTTTCCATGATCCCGAGCGTCAGCCGCGAAGGGACCTTCCGACGGACCGGCTCGCCTGCGTACGGCTCGAACGCGCCGACCAGCCGCGGTCCGTAGACCGCGGTCAGTGCGACCGCGGCCGCCGCCAGAAGCGCGGCGACAGCCAGCCTCACCGGCCTGCCGGACCGGAAGAGCTCGTGTCCGACCTTTCGTCGTCGGTCCGGGCATCGTCCGGCGGGGCGGAGACGTATCCCTCGAGCCACTTTCGTTCGTCGAGCACATAGGCGCCGGACCAGTAGCTCTCGCCGGCCCGGAGCACCCGCGCGCCTTCTTGCTCGGCCGTGACACGTTCGGCCTGCGCCTCGTCCCGGTAGGCGCCCAGATAGTCGACGGCCTGGTCCTCGAGGTCCTCGTTCTCCAGTACGTGGAGGACGAGGTGAACCGTCTCGCCGGTCCTCGGCTCGCCCGTGATCTCCAGTGGCGTGATCCGGAAACCCTCAGGGGCGTCCCGGAATCCGGGTAGGTCCAGTGCCGCCCAGATCGCCGAGCGGGCCGCGGCGAGCGACGAGAACGCTCCCAGGCCCTTCACGTCCCGGTAGACGTCATCGAGCTCGTGGACGTGGTCCAGCACGTACAGGTGCTGCCAGATCTTCGGGCCCTCCACCGGCTCATCCCGGGCAGCCAGACCCTCGACCGCGTTCGCGCGCTCCCCGGCGACCTCCATGTCGCCATTGTGGCCGAACGGGCGACTTCAGCCGCCCGCGGTCCCGCCGGCCGCGTGGTACTCGGCGAGCAGCTTTTCGAACTCCTGCTCGGTGGTCGCGAACCTCGTCTGGCCGTTCGGCATCGAGACGAAGTAGTTCCACGGGCCCGCGGCCGGGTTCAGCGCCGAGGTCAGGGCCAGCTCGCCGGGGTTGGAGATCGGGCCGGGCGGCAGGCCCTTGATCTTGCGGGTGTTGTACGGGTTGTTCGACGTGAGCTGGCTCTGGGTGAGCGGGCCTTCGTAGTTGTTCTCGGCGTAGCGCGTCGTCGAGTCCATACCGAGCGTCGGGAAGTCCTGCGGGTCGGCCAGCCGGTTGTAGATGACCCTGGCCGCCATCGGGTACTCCGGCGGGTTCTTGACCTCCTTCTCCAGGATCGACGCGACGATGACGACCTGGGCCGGGGTGAGGCCGAGCCGGGCCGCACCGCTTTCCAGGTTGAGGCCGGCCGCCTTGTCGGAGAACTCGCCAATGAACATCTGCAGGGTCTCCGCCGGGGACGCCTGCGGGTCGAGCAGGTAGGTGTCCGGGAACAGGTAGCCCTCGACCAGGCCGTTCGCGTAGCTCGGCAGGTCCAGCTTCCCGGCCGGGCTGCGCACGATGGCCTCGTAGGTCGCGACCGGCACGCCCATCCGCTTCGAGAGGTCCTTGAGCACCTGCTGGACGGTCTCCCCCTCGGTGATCGTCAGCCGCAGGTGGTTGTTGGCCGGGTCGAGCAGCGCCAGGAGGGCCTCCCGCGCGCTCATCTGCCGGGCCAGCAGGTAGGCCCCCGGCTGGATCCGCTCCGACCGCGGGTCGGCACGCGCGATGGACACGAAGGCGCGGGTACTCGCGATCACCCCGGCCTTGTGCAGCGAGGCGGCGATGTCGCTGGCGCTGTCGCCGAAGCCCACCCTGACCTCGACCGAGCCCGTGCCGGGGCCGGGATAGTCCTTGGCGGCTGTCGATCCACCGATCTGGGGAATCAATGAGCCGACGGCGTAGATGCCACCGCCGAGCAGGGCGGCGAGGACGACGAGCAGGACCAGCAGCTTCGTCAGCGCCCGGCTTCGGCGTGACCTTCGACGACGACCGTCATCCGAGCGGAAGCCAGCAACGCGCCCGTCGTAGCCGTCGTAGTCCGGCTCACTGTCATCCAGATCGTCGTACGAGTTCACCGGCGCTCTTCTGTGGTGAGGGGACCGTTCTCGGGGCGATGCCCATTCATGGTCGCTTCGAACCGGTGCGGAGTCGCCCGACCGAGGCGAAAAACTCAGGCGGACAAGCCGGATTCAGCTCTTGACGGGTGAGAAGGCGTCGACGGCCGCGCGGCGGGTGAGAGCCTGCGTCCCGGCGGTCAACAGGACCTCGACGCGGACCGGTCGGCCAGTGAACAGGGTGACCTGCTCGGCCGCCTGAGCCGCGAGGACGGCCATCCCGCCGCCGACCCGGGCACCCGCGCGGTACGCGGTGACCGCCAGCGCCGTCGGCCACGGGTGGTACAGCAGCTCGACGAGCGGGCAGCCTGCGGGCCAGGCCCATTCGGCGAGCTGGTCAGTCACGCCCGCCGGAGTGGTCGCGACGACGAGATCCACCCCGCGTGGCAGCCCGCCGGCGATCGTCTCCCAGGGCAGCGCCACGACCTCGATCCCCAGGCCCGCACCGATCTCGGTCAACGGGACGACCGCGGCCGCGCGCCTGGCGACCACTCCGACCCGGCGCACCCCGACGGCGGCGAGCGCCGCGACGGCGGCCCGCGCCGTCCCGCCCGCGCCGAGCAGCAACGGACGTACCGGCGGCGCCGCCAGCGGCGGCACCGGCGACTGGGGCACCGGCGACTGGGACCCGCCGCCGCCGGCCGGCGGCGCGGGCGCCGCGGCCGCCGGGAGCGCCTCATGCCCGCCGGGACGGGCCGCGCCGAGGACCTGGCGGACGGCGTACCGGATGCCGGCGATGTCGGTGTTGTAGCCGGCGAGCGAGCCGTCCGGCTCGACGACGATCGTGTTGAGCGCGCCGACCGCCTCGACGCTCGCGTCGAGGCGGTCGACCAGCGGTACCGCCGCCGTCTTCAGCGGCATCGTCAGTGACAGGCCGGCCCAGCCGGGCTGCGACCGGACCTGGTCCAGGACGCCCGCCAGCCCGGCCTCGTCGGTCTCGATGGCCGTATAGGACCAGTCGTCGAGCCCGAGCGCCTGGTAGGCGGCCCGGTGCAGCACTGGGGACAGCGAGTGCGCGATCGGCGATCCGAGCACCGCAGCCCGTCGTCCCGGCTGGGCCTCGGCCGGATCGGGCTGTCCCGATCCGGCGTCCGACGGCCCCGCCGGGACAGGGTCAGCCAACGCCGCCCTCGGCTACGAACCTGGCGTGCGCCGCCGGCCACTCCGACTCGCTCGCGAAGATCGTGACATTCGACTTGGGCAGCGCGACGAAGTAGTACCACGGCTGCCCGTCGGCCCCCTGCGGCCCGGTGTACGGGTGCAGGGCCGAGGTCAGCGCCCACAGGTCGGGGCTCGCGATCGCGCCCGGCGGCAGGCCCGTGTGCAGTCGGGTGTTGTACGGGCTGGGGTTGTTCAGGTCGCTCTGGGTCAGCGTCCCGGTGGGCTTGTGGACCGCGTACCGGGTCGTCGAGTCCATGTCGAGCTTCTGGTACTTGCCCGTCTTGTCGTTGAGCCGGTTGTAGATCACCCGGGCCACCTTCTGGCCGTCGTCGATGCGCGGCACCTCCATCTGGATGATGGAGGCGACGGTGACGATCTGGGCCGGCGTCATCCCGTCCTGCTGCGCGACCGCCTCAAGGTTGATCTTCGTGGCCTGCGCCTTGAACGCGTCGATGAACAGGTTCAGGGTCTGCGCCGGCGTCGCCTTCGGGTCGAGGTCGTAGGTCCCCGGGAGCAGGTAGCCCTCGACCATCCCGTTCGCGTACGACGGCAGGTCCAGCTTGCCCTGCGGATGGTCGATGAGGTCCTGGTAGGTCTGCTTCGGCACGCCCAACCGCTGAGAGAGCGCGGTGATCAGCGTGTCCGCGGTCAGGCCGGGCGCCAGGGTGAAGCGATAGATCGAGTTGTTCGTGTTCAGCAGCGCGGCCAACGCTCCCACGGCGCTCATCTGCTTCTTCAGCCGGTACGTTCCCGGCTGGATCTTCACCGAGTTCGGGTCGTTGGCCGCGGCCGTGATGAACGACTGCCTGCTCCTGACGACGTCGGCCGCGAACAGGGCCCCGGCGATGTCGGTCGCGGTCGCGCCCTGGGCGACCTTCACGTCGGCGGTGCCGGAGCCAGGTCCCGGGTAGTCCGGGATCGCCTTGGAGCCGGTCATCCGGCCGAGCATCTTGCCACCCGCGTAGATGCCCCCGCCGAGCAGCACCGCGAGCACGAGCAGCATCGCGATGAGCTTCGGCGCCGCCCGACGGCGACGGGCCCGGTCACCACGGTCGCCACGGTCGTCCCGCCGCGGCCGCTCGAAACGGGGGGCTCTGTCGCCCGGCCGGTCCTCGGCGCCGTCCTCGAGCTCGTCCAGCCCGCTGTCGGCGTGGTCGCGCCCGGCGACGAACCGACCGTTCTGGCCGCGGGCCCCGGGCCTGCTCCCGCGCCGGGCGCCGGCGGCGGGGACCTGGTCGAACCGGCCACGCGGCTCGTCCGCGAAGTCCTCGTCGGCCGGCGCGTACAGGTCCTCGGGCGGGTCGATCCGGAAGTTCAGCGCCTCGGTCCGCCGGTCGGCGGGGCGCCGACCGCGCCGGGCCGAGCGGGCCGCGCCCTCACCGGGCTCAACGGCCGGCGGCGGGACCGCGCCCGGGGCGGGGAGGTCGGCCGGCCGGCGGGGTCCAGTGCCAGCCTGCCTGGGCTCGTCGCTGTAACGGGCGGTCTGCACCTGGTAGCCGCCGGTGCCCGGCGGGTAGCCGTCGGGCGGGTAGCCCTCGACCTGGGCGGCGCCACCGGCCGTTCCGAACGCGGCGGCCTGGCCGCTCACCTCGTAGCCGGCCGGCTCGGGCGCCGCCGGGTAACCGGCGTCGGGGTAGCCGGCCGGGACGACGGCCGCGTAGCCGGGCTCCAGGCCCGGGCTCGTCGGCTGCGCCGGCAGGACCGGCCGGGCGAGACCACCGGTTCGCGGGTACGGGTCGGCGAGGTACTGCTGGGTGGCGTAGCCACCGGTGACGACGTGACCGCCCGTCGCGGGATGGGGCCCGGACGGGTAGGCCGTCTGGTAGCCGGCCTGCTGGTCGGCCGGAACGGCAAGCTGGTACCCGCTGTGCTCGACGGCCGGGACGGCCTGCTGGTAGCCGCTCTGCTCCACGGCCGGGACAGGCTGCTGGTAGCCGTGCTGTTCGACGGCCGGAACAGGCTGCTGGTAGCCGGCGGTCGAGAAGGAGCCGGTCGGCGGGTTGACACCGGTCTGTTGGTAGCCGGACTGGTAGTCGTAGGCGGCTGCCTGCGCCTGCTGCCCGAAGGCGTCCGGGTAGCCGACGGCCTGCTGGTAGCCGGTCTGCTGGGCGACTTCCTGATAGCCGGTCTGGTGCACGGCCTCCTGATACCCCGTCTGGGGCACCGCCTCCAGGTAACCGGTTGGTTGGACTGGTTCCAGATAACCGGTCTGGACCGGCTCCAGGTAGCCCGTCGGGTAGCCGGCCTGCTGGTAGCCCGCCTGCTGCGCGCCCCCGAGCGTGCCCTGTCCGGGCACCACGGTGCCCTGGCCACCGTCGGAGTAGCCGAGCGCTGCGTGGTACCCGGTGGAGGTCTCGGTGTACGCGACGGCGCTGTCCGCCCCACGGGCCGCCGAGTCGCCGAGGTAGGGGCCGCCGACATACGGGGCGGCGACCGCCGGACCGGGTATCTCGTACCCGCCGGGTGCCTCGGGTGCCTGGTAGCTGGGCCAGACCCCGGTCCCCGCGCCGAAGAAGGCCGCGGTGGTGTCGCTGTACGCCGGGGTCGCGGCTGGCGCGGGCGCGCTGGCCGCCGGGTACCCGCCGGTGCCGTAGCCCTGGTCGCCGACGCTGAAGGCGTCGCCGCCGTATCCGCCGCCGGCCGCCGGGTAGCCACCGGTGGGGCCGCCCACGGGCTGGCCGCCGGGCGTTCCGCCCAGAACTGGGCCGCCACGGACTGGGCCGCCACTGACCGAGATGTCGGCCACCTGGTCAGGCGACTCCACGGCGAACGGGTCTATCGGGCGTGCGCCCGTCCGGTGCGCGGCCCACGGATCATTCCCGTACCCGGCCGCGCCCCCGACACCGTTGTCGAGGTCCCAGCGCTCGCTCACCGATCTTCCGTCGGACCGCCGGCGGCGGTCGCGCCCGGCGCGCCGCGCCGCACGTCCAGCGCGTGTTGCAGGATCTGCACGGCTGCCTCCTGGTCGACGAGACCGCGGCGGGCTCGTGAGCTCAGCCCTCGCTCGGCCATTCTGCGATGCGCCGCCGCCGTCGTCAGCCGCTCGTCGACGAGACGGACCGGAATCGGGGCGACGCGAGCGGACAGCGACTGTGCGTATTGGCGGATCCGCTGGGCTGCCAGACCCTCTTCACCAGAGAGGGTCATCGGCAGACCGACCACCACCGCTACCGCCCGCCGTTCGTGTACGAGCTCGGCCAGCTGCGCGAGATCGCTGTTGTCTGACACGTCGCGACGAAGCGTACCTATCGGTAGTGCGAGAACCCCATCCGGGTCACTCACCGAGACACCGATCCGAACCGTGCCGACGTCGACCCCGAGCCAGACCCCCAGCGGCAGCGGCCGCCGGGTGGCCCGCTGGCGCGGCTTGCGCGGCCGGCCCGCCGCGGCCCCGGACCCGGCCGATCCGGACGGATCGGCCGAGCGGCCCACCGACGGGTCGCCGGGACCGCCTGCCGCCACTCCTCGCCCCGGCCCGACTAGGAGCCGGTCGACGCGGCGACCAGGTCGCGGACCTTGGCCAGCGCCCGGCCGACGCCGCTGACGTCGGTGCCGCCGCCCTGCGCGACGTCCGGCTTGCCGCCGCCGCTGCCGCCGAGCTCGGCGCTCGCGGCCTTCACCAGGTCGCCGGCCTTCAGCCCACGACCGCGCGAGCCCTCGGTGGTGGCCACGACGAGGAACGCCCGCTCGCCGCCCGCGCTGGCGGCGGCGACGATCGCCGGGCGGTCGATGAGCCGGCCGCGGACGTCGAGCACGAGCTTGCGCAGGTCGTCGGGGGAGGTCCCGTTCGGCGCCTCCGCCGCGACCAGCGCGACCCCGCCCACGTCGACGGCACTGTTCGCCAGGCCCGCGGCGCCGGCGAGGACCGCCTCGCCGCGCACCCGCTCCAGCTCCCGCTCGGCGTCGCGCAGCCGGGTGACGATGTCGGAGACCCGGTCGGGCAGCTCGTCGGCGCGGACCTTGAGCAGCCCGGACAGCTGCGAGACCAGCAGGTGCTCGCGGGCCAGGTAACGGAACGCGTCCAGCCCGACGAGGCCCTCGACGCGCCGGGTGCCGGCCGAGATCGACGACTCCGACAGCAGCTTGACCGCGCCGAGCTGGGCCGAGCGGGCGACGTGCGTGCCGCCGCACAGCTCGCGGGAGTAGTCGCCGACGTCGACGACGCGGACCCGCTCGCCGTACTTCTCGCCGAACAGCGCCATCGCGCCGATCCGGCGCGCCTCGTCCTGCGAGGTCACGAACGCGGTGACGTCGAGGTCCCGCAGGGCGACCTCGTTGACCTCGTCCTCGACGTCGGCGAGCACCGCGGCCGGGATCGAGCCGAGCGCGTGGAAGTCGAACCGCAGCCGGCCCGGCGAGTTCAGCGAGCCGGCCTGGGTGGCGGACTCGCCGAGCGCCCGGCGGAAGGCCGTGTGAACAAGGTGGGTGGCGGTGTGCGAGCGGGAGACCGCGCGCCGGCGGTCCGCGTCGACGGTGACCTCGACCTCGGTACCGAGTCGGATCTCGCCGCGCACCACCTTGCCGCGGTGCAGCACCAGGTCCGGGATCGGCTTCTGCACGTCGATGATCTCGACTTCGCCGCCGTCGAAGACGAACCGGCCCAGGTCGGCCTCCTGGCCGCCGGACTCGGCGTAGAACGGCGTCGAGTCGATGACGACGCCGACGTCCTCACCCTCGCCGGCCGCCGGTACGCCCAGCCCGGTCGCGGCCGAGACGAGGCCGACGACGGTCGCGGTGCGGGTCAGCTCGGTGTAGCCGGTGAAGCTGGTCGCGCCGGAGCGCGCCAGGATCGGGCGGAACACCGACAGGTCGACGTTGCCGATCCGCCGGGACGCCCGGTCGGCCTTCGCGAGCTCGCGCTGGCGATCCATCAGCCGGCGGAAGCCCGGCTCGTCGACGGTGAGGCCCTGCTCGGCCGCCATCTCCAGCGTCAGGTCGATCGGGAAGCCGTAGGTGTCGTGCAGCTGGAAGGCCTCCTCGCCGGCCAGCTGGGCCGCGCCGGTCGACTTCGCCTTGCCGACCGCGACGTCGAAGATCGTGGTGCCGGTGCGCAGCGTCTCCAGGAACGCCAGCTCCTCGCCGACCGCGACGGCCGTGATCGCCGCCGCCCGGTCGACCAGCTCCGGGTAGATCGGGCCCATCGCCGACTGGACGACGCCGAACAGGTTCTCCATCACCGGCTCGCGGCCGCCGAGCAGCCGGACGTTACGGACCGCGCGGCGCAGCATCCGGCGCAGCACGTAGCCGCGGCCCTCGTTCGAGGGCACGACGCCGTCGGCGATGAGCATCGCGGCGGTGCGGGTGTGGTCGGCGATCACGCGCAGCCGGACGTCGTCGCCGTGCTGGGCGCCGTAGCTCTTCCCGGTGAGCTCGCCGGCGCGGTCGAGCACCGGGCGGGAGATGTCGATCTCGTAGAGGTTCTCGACGCCCTGCAGCAGGGTCGCCATCCGCTCCAGGCCCATGCCGGTGTCGATGCTCTTCGCGGGCAGGTCACCGAGGATCGGGAACTCGTAGCCGGCGCCCTCGCCCCGCTCGAACTGCATGAAGACGAGGTTCCAGACCTCGAGGTAGCGGTTCTCGTCCGCCTCGGGCCCGCCGTCGCGGCCGTACGCCGGGCCGCGGTCGAAGTAGATCTCGCTACAGGGGCCGCACGGGCCGGGCACGCCCATCGACCAGTAGTTGTCCTCCTTGCCGCGGCGCTGGATGCGCTCCGCGGGCAGCAGGCCCTTCCAGATCTCCTCGGCCTCGTCGTCGTCGAGGTAGACCGTCGCCCACAGGTCGTCGGGCTTGAAGCCGTAGCCCTCGGTCAGCAGCTCGAAGGCCCAGGGGATGACCTCGGCCTTGAAGTAGTCACCGAACGAGAAATTGCCGCACATCTGGAAGAACGACGCGTGCCGCGCGGTCTGGCCGACGTTGTCGATGTCGACGGTCCGGACGCACTTCTGCACGCTCGTCGCCCGGGGCGCGGGCGGAGTCAGGTCACCGAGGAAGTACGGCTTGAAGGGCACCATGCCCGCGTTGACCAGAAGCAGCGTCGGATCCTCAGCGATCAGCGACGCGCTCGGGACCACAAGGTGGCCGCGCTGCTCGAAGTGGTTCAGAAAGCGCCGGCGGATCTCAGCCGTTTCCATCGGTTTCTCACGTCGTCCAGGGTCGAGGTTGCGGCGGTCAGGGGTTGCAGCGAGCAGAGGGTGCGGCGGGCAGGGTGCGGCGGGCGCCGGCGGCGACCGACCGGGCAGGCGGGTCGCCGGGGTGACGCCGTCCAACTTAGTACGTGAGGTTCGGCGCGCAGCGCGCCCGGCCGACCACCGCAACCGTACCGCCGCCGCCCGCCGCGGCTCCAAGGAGTTTCGGGCTAGCGCTGGCGCAGCCGCTCCAGGCGGACGGTGTCCTCGGACACGGCGGCGCGGAGCTCGGCGGACGGCTCGTCCTCGTCGGCCTCGTACAGACCGAGCGCCTCGCGGATCTCGTCCTCCCGCTCGGCCATGAACGCGCGGACGTCGGCCACGAACTCCTGGACCGACGCGACCAGCGAGCCGGCGACACTGCCCGGGGCCATCGCGGCGGCGGCCTTGGCCGCCTGGCGCACGGCGAGGACCCCGGCGACCGCGCCGAAGGTGACGTAGAACAGCCGGCGCGGCATCTAGCGGCCCCGGACCGGCTCGTCGACGTCGGTGCCGGTCGGCTGCGCCGGCGCCGTCGCGGCGCGTCGCGACCGCCTGGCCGCCGTCTTCTCGGCCTTGATCTCGGCCTCGACCCGGGAGCTGACCTCGGCCCTGGCCCGCTTGGAGGCCGCCTGGCGCACTCCGTAGGAGAAGGCCGCGACCCGCACGATCGGCCCGCCGATGGTCGCCGCGAACAGCGACGACATCGACGACACGTTGGTGGTGATCGTCTGGACGTTCTCCGTGATCGCGTCGATCCGGTCGAGCTCCTTGTTCACGTGCGCGAGCGCGACGTTGACCTCGTCGACGGTCGCGCCCGCCTGCCGGACCCGCGCGGTGCCCTCGTCGATGGCGATGCCGGTCTGACGGACCCGGGCGGCGGTCTCGTCGAAGATCTTGCCCAGCTTGTAGAGGGCGTAGCAGCCGAAGAGCACGAGCACCGCGAAGGCACCCGACGCGATCAGGCCGGCCATCGCGCCAGCGGACATCGTCACGCGCCTCCAATGCGGGTCGGCCAGTACCCGACCGGCCGGTATCTGACCGGCCGGTGTCGTGCCCGAAGGTCACCGCCCGGTTCTGCCCGGACCGCGAACACCGGTCGTGAGAGGACCTTACCGACCGGACGGCCCCCAGCACGGCATGGCCCGCAGACCGGGTCGTGTCAGGACCCCTCCCCGCGAGCCCCGTCAAGGGGGTCAGGCGGGGCGTCGGCGGACGTCGAGGCCCGCAGCACCGCGCGCAGCTCCGCCGCCCGCGCGGCGGCCCGGCGCTCGAAGCCGAGGTCACCCGGGCGGTAGTAGTCGACGCCGACCAGCTCGTCCGGCGGGTACTGCTGGCGGGCCACACCTTCGGGATAGTCGTGCGGGTAGCGGTAGCCGTCGCCGTGACCGAGCCGGCGGGCACCCTGATAGTGCGCGTCGCGCAGGTGGCGCGGAACGGGCCCGGCCTTCCCGGCGCGGACGTCGGCGGTGGCCGCGTCCATCGCCCGGATCACCGCGTTGGACTTCGGGGCAAGCGCGAGGTGAATCACAGCCTGGGCGAGGGCGAGCCGGGCCTCCGGCAGGCCGATCAGCTCCAGCGCCTGGGCGGCCGAGACGGCGACACCGAGCGCGCCCGGGTCGGCCATGCCGATGTCCTCGCTGGCCAGGATGATCATGCGGCGGGCGATGAAGCGCGGGTCCTCGCCCGCCTCGATCATTCGGGCCAGATAGTGCAGCGAGGCGTCGGCATCGCCGCCGCGCATCGACTTGATGAAGGCGCTGACGACGTCGTAGTGCTGGTCGCCGTCCCGGTCGTAGCGGACGGCCGCACGGTTGATCGACTGCTCCAGCAGGGCGAGGTCCACCGCAGCCGTCGGCGCCTGCGCCTGCTCCGGCGCCTCGGGAGCCGCGCCGTCGACGGCCGGATCGGCCGTGGTCAGGTCGGCCCTGGTCGGATCGGCCGTGGTCAGGTCAGCTGTGGTCAGGTCAGCGACGGTCGGATCGGCCGGCGGCGGCTCGGCCGCAGTCAGGTCGCTCGTCGCCCGGCTCGCGGCCGGCGGAGCCGCGGTGTCGGTTCCCGCCCCGGCGACGGCCGGGCCCAGCTCGACCTTGCCCGGCGAGCCGCCCTCGGCAGCCGCCTGCGCGGACGGCGTCGGCGCCGTGGCCAGCGAGGGTGCCGCGGTCTGCGCGACCGCGAGGGCCGCCTCGGCGCTCGCCTCCAGCGCCGTGAGCGCGCGGCGGGCGTCGCCACCGGCCAGCCGGACCAGGTGCTCCAGGGCGTCGTCGGCGATCCGTACCCGGCCGCCGTAGCCGCGCGGGTCGACCAGAGCGCGGCGGACCAGGGCGCGGATGTCGTCGTCGGTCAGCGGCGTGAGCGTGAACAGCAGCGAGCGCGACAGCAGCGGGGCCACCACCGAGAACGACGGGTTCTCCGTGGTCGCGGCGACCAGCGTGACCCAGCCCCGCTCGACGGCCGGCAGCAGCGCGTCCTGCTGGGTCCGGGTGAACCGGTGCACCTCGTCGATGAACAGCACGGTCCGCAGGTCGACAGGCACCTCCCCGCCGGCCGGCTGGGTCGCGTCACTGAACAGGCCGGGCTCGCGGACCATCCGTCGCGACTGGTTCGACCGGCTGCTCGACAGCGCCTCCCGCGCCTCGTCGATCACCGCCCGGACGTCCTTGACGCCGGCCGTGACCGCCGAGAGCTCACGGAACCGCCGGCCGGTCGCGCGCGACACGATGTGCGCGAGCGTCGTCTTCCCGGTGCCCGGCGGCCCCCACAGCACGACCGAGGTCGTCCCGCCGCCCTCGACGAGCCGGCGCAGCGGGCTGCCGGGGCCGAGCAGGTGCCGCTGGCCGACGAGCTCGTCGAGCCCGCGCGGGCGCAGCCGGTCGGCGAGTGGACCTGTCGGCGCGGGAAGCGGGGCCGGTCCGCCAGGCTGCCCAGCCGGGCGGGACCCGGCAGCCTGGCCCGCCGGTGCGCCACCGCCGGCCGAGGCAGGCGCGGTGGGGCCGGCACCCGGCGCGCCGCCTGGTGAGGCGTCGGGGAAGGGAGCAACCGTGTCGAACAGGCTCACCCACCAACCGTACGGCGACGGTCACCAGGCGGTGCTGGCAACCTGCATCGCCGACCTGCTCGACGCGGTTCGCCGACGGCCGCTGCCACAGGAGCGGCGCCCGCGGAACCACCGCCTACTGGCCGGTGATCGCTTTTTGGCCCTCCCACGGCTGTGATCAGGGCGTTTCCACGACCACCGGAGGGTCCAAATCGCGATCACTGTCGACAGAAGATGATCAGCAGGGCGAACTGGCCACCCTGACTGCGGAAAGCGGCTAGCGCCGGGCCGATGGGCCGCCGGTGGAGCCTTCGGAACGCTGGTAGCCGGCCAGCGCGGCCAGCTCTGGCGCCGACTCGCCGACGACCGCGCGGAACCGCTCGACGGCCAGCGGGCCCAGAGCGTCGTAGGTCTCGGCGAACAGGTCGCGGGCGCCACGGCGCGGCCAGCGCTCGGGCAGCAGGTCGAGCGGGAGGTCCGGGTCGAGGCTGGGGAAGCGCCACCAGGCGTTGAGCAGCGCGGTCCTGGCGACCAGGGCCGGCGCGCCGGCGACGCCGCCGGCGCGGACCTGGTCTCGCAGCGGGGCGGTGGTCGCGACGAACTCCTCGTACTGGCCACGGAGCTCGGAGAGGTCCCAGGCGGCCATCGGCGGGCGCGGGTCACTGCGGCGGGCGTCGACGGTCGTGGTCAGCACGGTGGACGCCAGCACCCCCAGCTCGGCGAACACCCGGCGGGCGGGCTCCGCGACCGGGCGGGGACTGACCCACATGCCGTCGTAGAGCGGGGCGAACCCGAGCCAGCGCAGCCGGCTGCGCACGGTGTGCCGGACGTCGCGCAGATCCTCGGGCAGCGAGAAGGCCGCGACGGTCCACCGGCCATCCCACGGCTCGTGCCGCTCACCGAAGGACCGGAGCCGGTGCACGTTCTCCAGGACGACCTCGGACGCGGCGGCGGTCAGCCCGTAGTAGGTGTGGCGACCGACCTTGGAGGACTCCAGGACACCGCGCCGGGCCAGCCTGGACAGTGCCGCGCGGGCGCCGACGGTGGTCACGCCGAAGTCGCCCAGCAGCGCGACGAGGGCGGCGGAGGGCAGGTGCTCGCGCCGGCCGTACCAGTAGTCGCCGAGCAGGGTGGTCAACAGCCGCTGCGGCTGCGGGCCTTCCTGGGTGCGCGGTAGGTCGACCTCGGGGTGCGTGGGCAGCGCGCGCAGGGCTGGCCGCTGTGGGGGTACCAGCGGATGGGCCGGAAGGTGGTCCGGCCCGATTGTCCGGCGCGGCGAGGTCACAAAGGGGCAGTTTACGAGGGTCCTCGGCGCAGTTGGACCGCTCGGTCGAATCGGGACACCCGCGGGCCCGTGACCGGCCAGGCCACGCGACAGGACGATCACCAAAAGTGCCGGGCTGGCAGCGTGAGCCGGGCCAGCCCGCGGCCGGGGCCCCTCCTCAGCCCGAGCGGCTGGGCGCGGCCGGGACGCGCGGGCCGCCGGGGTCGCGGCGCCGCGTACTAACATCGACATGGGTCCGCGGTGGCCAGGACTGATCCGCCGAGCCCCACCCATCCGAACGTTCAGCGCCGACGCGGGCCGGTAGGCCGCTCGGCGGGGACCAGGCGGGTTCGGACGAGAACGATCCCGAACACGCCCGGACGACAACCGGCCCCTGGAAGGACCCGTCATGCTTGAGCGGGACGAGATCGACGCCCTGTTCCCCAGGGTCCCGGCCGGACCGGCTTCCGCGGACCGGCCGGACGGCGATCTGCCCGGTCCGGAGTACTGGGAGCAGCGCTACCCGCCCCGGGACCTGCCCGCGGGCGCGATGGTCACCCGGTTCTCGCCGAGCCCGACCGGCGCCGCCCACCTCGGCGGCGTCTACGTGGCGATGCTCGACAAGGACCTCGCCCGGCACTCCGGCGGCGCCTACTTCATCCGGGTCGAGGACACCGACCAGGCCAGGACCGTCGAGGGCGCGCTCCTGCAGTTCGACGCGGCGTTCACCTACTTCGGGGTCCACGCCGACGAGACGCCGGAGAAGGGCGCCTACGGCCCGTACACCCAGTCCGAACGGGCCGAGATCTACCTCTCGTACGCCCGCGAGTTCCTGCGGGACGGCCGGGCGTACCTGTGCTTCGCCACCAAGGAGGAGCTGGCCGCGTCGGCCGAGCAGCAGCGGGCCGCGAAGGTGCCGACCGGGTACTACGCCCGGTGGGCGCTGTGGCGCGACGCCCCGGACGAGCAGGTCCGGGAGGCGCTCGCGGCGGGCCGGCCGTACGTCGTCCGGTTCCGCTCCCCCGGCGGCTCCAGGGTCACCTACACCGACCTGATCCGCGGCGAGATCACCGCGGACGCCAACCGCAACGACGTCGTCCTGCTGAAGTCCTCGGACAGCCCGCTGCGGCTGCCGACCTACCACTTCGCGCACGCCGTCGACGACCACCTGATGCGGGTCACCCACGTGATCCGCGCCGACGAGTGGCTGTCGTCGGTGCCCCTGCATCTGCAGCTGTTCGACGCGGCCGGCTTCGAGCGGATCCCGTACGCCCACATCGCGCCGCTGCTCAAGGGGGACGGGTCGAGCAAGCGGAAGCTGTCCAAGCGCAAGGACCCGGAGGCGTCGGTCGAGTTCTACATCGCCGCCGGCTACCCGGCGGACGCCGTCCTCTACTACCTGCGCGGGCTGATCAACGGCCGGCTGGCCGTGCTGCCGATGGACCAGGCGCTCGCCGAGCCGCTGCGCCTCTCGGAGGCCGGCGTCTCAGGCGCCCTGGTCGACCTGGTCAAGCTGGAGGACATCGCGGCCGACCACATCGCGACCCTGTCCGGCCAGACGATCGTGGACGAGGTGCTCGGCTGGGCCGACGTCCACGACACGGAGCTCGCTTCGGCGGTCCGCGCCGAGCCGCGGGTCGCGCTGCGCGCCCTGGACATCGAGCGGACCGGCGTCGAGAACCCCCGCAAGGACCTGCGCAAGTGGTCGGACTTCCGTTCGGTCTACGGCTACTTCTTCGCGGCGCTCTTCGAGCCGGTCACCGACCCGGCCGACCCGCGGCTCGGCGCCCTGCCGGCGGACGTGGTCCGCGCGCTGTGCGAGGACTTCCTGCGCGACTACCGGCACGTGGACGACAGCGACGAATGGTTCGGGCAGATCCGGGCCGCCGCGGTCGCGAACAGGTTCGCCGGTAGCCCGAAGGAGTACAAGGCCGACAAGGACTCGTTCGTCGGCTCGACGAAGGAGGCGGCGCAGGTCTTCCGCGTCCTGCTCACCGGCTCGAACCGCAGCCCGGCGTTCCACCTCGTCACCCAGGCCCTGGGCGAGCCCGAAACCCGCCGCCGCCTCGGCGCGGTCCTGGCAGGCTGAAGCCGTGGCAACCGTGGGCGTCTCCCTCATCATCGACGGCACGATCGAGCACCGGATCGACATCAGCGGCCTCCTGGACAGCGCCGAGCCCTGGAAGGCACAGCTCGCCGCGCTGACCCAGACGATTCAGGGGTGGATCGCCCAGAGCGAGGTGACGGCACTCCCCCTCGACGGCGGCGGCCAGGTCGTCGTGTCCTGGCGAACGATCAGAACGGTCGAGGTCAGGGCCTAGCCCCAGCGGTCGCGGCAGCGGGGCACATCATTGGATACTGGATAAAACTGGTCCCGGGCGGCGGCCGAGCGCTGGGCCGGCCGACCGGCTGTCCGGGCCGTCTTCGAGTGCCGCGAGGGGTTGTCCATGCCGCCAGGTGGCAGTGCCGAGTCAGTGATCTTCTCGCGGCGGGATCTGGACTTCCTGCTGTACGAGTGGCTCGACGTGACGGCGCTGACGGCGCGGGAACGGTTCGCCGAGCACGACCGGGAGACGTTTGACGCGCTCCTTGACCTCGCCGAGCAGGTCGCGACCGAGCACTTCTACCCGCACCTGCGCCGCTCGGACCTGAACGAGCCGACGTTCGACGGCGAGCGGGTGCACCTGATCCCCGAGATCGGGGCGGCCGTCGACGTGTTCGCGAAGACCGGGCTGATCGCCGCCACGATGGACGCCGAGGTCGGCGGCGCGCAGCTGCCCGTCGTGGTCGCGGACGCCTGCTTCTCGTGGCTGATGGCGGCCAACGTCTCGACGTTCAGCTATCCGTTCCTGACGATCGGCAACTCGAACCTGCTGCTCGCGCACGGCAGCCCCGAGCAGATCGACGCCTACGTCCGCCCGCAGCTCGACGGCCGCTTCCACGGCACGATGTGCCTGTCGGAGCCGCAGGCCGGGTCGTCGCTTTCGGACATCATCACCAGGGCCGAGCCACGCCCGGACGGCAGCTACCGGGTCTTCGGCAACAAGATGTGGATCTCGGCCGGCGACCACGAGCTGGGTGAGAACATCGTCCATCTGGTCCTGGCGAAGATCCCCGGCGGCCCGGCCGGCGTCAAGGGCATCAGTCTGTTCGTCGTCCCGAAGTTCCTGGTCAACGCGGACGGCTCCGTCGGCGAGCGCAACGACGTGGTCCTCGCCGGCCTGAACCACAAGATGGGCTACCGCGGCACCACCAACACGCTGCTGAACTTCGGCGAGGGCAAGTACACCCCCGGCGGCGAGCCGGGCGCGGTCGGCTACCTGGTCGGCCAGCCGCACCAGGGCCTTTCGTACATGTTCACGATGATGAACGAGGCCCGGATCAAGGTCGGCGCGGGCGCGATGGCGCTCGGCTACACCGGCTACCTGAAGTCGCTCAAGTACGCCAAGGACCGCCCGCAGGGCCGCCCGCCGGCCGGCAAGGACGCCCGTGCCCCGCAGATCCCGATCATCGAGCACGCGGACGTGCGGCGGATGCTGCTCGCGCAGAAGTCCTACGTGGAGGGGGCGCTCGCGCTCGTCCTCTACGCCGGGAAGCTGCTGGACGACGAGCGGACCGCGCCGACGGAGCAGGAGCGCGACCGGGCCCACCTGCTGCTGGACACGCTCACCCCGATCGTGAAGAGCTGGCCGTCGCAGTGGTGCCTGGAGGCCAACAACCTCGCGATCCAGGTCCACGGCGGCTACGGCTACACCCGCGAGTACGACGTCGAGCTGCACTTCCGCGACAACCGGCTGAACCCGATCCATGAGGGCACGCACGGCATTCAGGGCCTGGACCTGCTGGGACGCAAGGTGGCGCTGCGGGGCGGGGCGGGACTGGCCGCGCTGGCCGAGGCGATGAACGCGACCGTGGCCACGGCGACGGCCGCGGGCGGCGAGCTGGCCGAGCTCGCCGGCCTGCTCGGCTCGACCGTCGAGCGCGTCGTCGAGGTCACGGCGAAGCTGTGGGGCGCCGGCGACCCCGACGTCACGCTGGCGAACGCGAGCGTCTACCTCGAGGCGGTCGGCCACGCCGTGATCGCCTGGCTATGGCTGGAGCAGGCGCTCGCCGCCGCCGGCAAGCAGGGGCCGTTCTATGACGGCAAGCGCGCGGCCGCCCGCTTCTTCTACCGATACGAGCTGCCCAGGACCGCGCCGCAGCTCGACCTGCTCGCGAGCCTCGACCGCACCACCCTCGACACCGACCCCGCCTGGCTGTAGCCGCGCCGGTCCCGAAGCACCGTCCTGGAAGCCGGGACTTGGCGCGATGCCCGAAATCCCACCTGGCCGACGTGAAAAGTTCGCCAAGGCGGGCCCGAAACGACCCGGCTAGGTTGACGCCGTGGACTGGTTGCGGCGGCACGCCGGACAGACCGGCGGCGGCAAGCCGCCCGTGCACACCGTCGGCACTGAACCTGACTATCGGTTCAGCCTGGCGAACGAACGCACCTTTCTGGCCTGGATCCGCACCGCGCTGGCGCTGTTGGCCGGTGGGATCGCGGTCGTCCAGATCGTGCCGAGCTTCTCGATCGGCTGGGCCCGTCACATTCTCGGGATCGCGCTGATCGTGCTGGCGATCCTGATCGCCGCGACCAGCTACACCCGCTGGGAACGCCGCGAGCGCGCGATCCGCGAAGGGGCGCCGCTGCCCCCGTCGCTGCTCCCCCGCCTGGTCGGCCTGGGCATCTCCGTCGTCATGATCAGCGCCATGGCGTTCATCCTGGTCGACGTGGCCCGGGGCCGCCGATGACCGACCGGCCGGAGCACCCCGCCGAGATCCTCGACTCCGGGATGCAGAGCGAGCGCACCTATCTCGCCTGGCAGCGCACCGGCCTCGGCTTCGCCGCCAACGGCGCCCTGCTGCTGCACGCCGCCCTCGACGGCCGGACGCCGCTCGTCGTCCCCGGACTGATCGCGCTGGTCGTCACCGCCCTGCTCGTCGGCCGGGCCCAGCTGCGCTACCGCTCGACCGTGGCCGCGATCCGCCTCGACCGCTCCCCCGAGGACCACCGCGCCCTGGCCGTCACCGCCGCCCTGACGGCCGCGCTGTGCGTCACCGGACTCGTCGCCATCCTGCTGGGCTGACGCGCGAGCCGGGTCAGCCGGCCGGGGCCGGGCCTGGGCCGGCCAGCCAGGCGAGAACCGCGGTGCGGGTGAGGCGCCAGCTCTCGCCGATGCGGCGAGCCGGAAGCTCGCCGGACTCGACCAGCGTTCGTAGGTCGTCGACGGGAACGCGCACCAGCTCCGCGGCCTCCTCGAGCGTCAGCACCTCGCTCAACGGCGCGGCGGGCGCCTCCGGCTCGGGCGCCGCGGCCTTGCTCATCCGCACCTTCGGCCCGGCCGCTTCTGCGTCCGGGTCGTCGGCACTCGAACGCTTGCGCCACAGGTCACCCGGACGCGGGGGCCGGGGCGCGCCCTCGGGCCTGCCCTGGCTGTTGCCGTCCCGGCCGTGCGGGCGAAAGACGATCTCGTCGCCCTCGATGTCGAGGTGGTCGGAGACCAGCGTGGCGAGCAGGTCGCGCTTGCTGACACCGAAGCGTTCGGCGGCCTTGTCGAGCTTCTGCGCGAGCTTGTCCGGCATCCGGACGTAGACGGCCCTGGTCGGTTCGGACGGGGTCATCCCGGCCTCCTGAGGTTTCCGTGCGAAGCGGCCCCGAATGCGGGCAACCCCCGCACGGACCGACTCGATCGATAGCTATCGTATAGCTAGCTAGCAGGATCCGTACCTCCGGAGGAGTCATGGACGTGACAACCCCCGCCCCGACGGCCCGGCCCGGCCGCTCGTCGCGCAATCCCCTGGCGCGCGTGCTACACCGGGCGCAGGTGGCGGCCGTCGAGCAGCTGGCCGCCCGCACCCGCCGGATCACGCTGACCGGCGACGCCCTCGCCGGCCTGGACTGGACGCCCGGCCAGCACGTGAGCGTCGTGCTCGCCGACCCCTCGGTGCCCGGCTCCTGGCTGCGCAGCCCGCGCGACCTCAAGCGCACCTACTCGGTGTGGGACTACGCCCCCGACGGCCGGCTCGACCTCGCCGTCTACGACCACGGCGGCGACGGTCCCGGCGCCCGGTGGGCCCGCGAGGCCACCGCCGGCCGGGGCGTCCTGGTCAAAGGCCCCGAGGGGCACCTCGTGGCCCAGCCCGACGCGCCGTACCACCTGTTCGCCGGGGACGACACCGCCGCGGTCGCCTTCGGCGCGATCCTGCGGGCCCCGCCCACGACGGCGCCCGTGTTCGGGGCGGTCGAGCACGACACCCCGGGCGACGCGCTGCCGCTGCCGCGCGGCGGCGAGCTGACCTTCGTCTACCGCGAGGGCGCGCCAGCCGCCGACTCGCCACGGCTGCCGGCCGCGCTCGCCGACCTGCCGCTGCCGGCCGAGCCCGGCATCGCCTACCTGGCCGGCGAGGCCCGCGCGATCCAGAGCGCGCGCCGCCATCTGGTCGAGGAGCGCGGCTGGCCGCGCCGCAACGTCCTCACCCACCCGTTCTGGACGCCGGGACGCCGCGGCATGGACTGACCTGCGTGTCCTGATCGCCGCCCTGGCCCTCCGGTGGCTGCGATCAGGGTGGAATCACGACCGCGCGAGGGCCAAAACGGCGATCATGGACGTGCGGGCGTACTCGCGGGGTAGGCGGTGATCAGGCGCAGGGCGCCGGTGAACTCGTTCTGGAGGCGCAGCGCGGCGTGGCGGCGGTCCCAGGCGCCGGACACCAGGTCGGCGCGCAGCTGGGCCACGCCACGGGCCACGATCTCGGGCCCGACGAAGACCCACGGGGACTGGGCCCGCCGGATCATCGGGTCGAGGAAGCATTCGGGCCGGCCGAGGAAGGCCTCGATGAAGCCGTCGCAACAGTCGGCCGGTACCGGCACGGGCGTGACAACCGTCGTACCGCCGAGGGCTGCCACGATGCGCCCGATCGAGGGCATCCGGCGCTGCTCGTAGGCGACCAGCTCGGGGACGTACTCCACGAGCCAGTTCCGGTCGAAGGCGTCGCCGTCGAAGGTGAGCAGGACGACCGGGCCGCGGCTGACCCGGCGCAGCTCGCCCAGGCCGCGCTCCAGGTCGGCCCACTGATGGACCGTGTTCGTCGCCATCGCCGCGGCGAACGCACCGTCGGCGAACGGCAGCGCCTCCGCGACCGCGGCGACGACCTGGGCCTGGCCGGCGAGGCGCTGCGCCCGCATCCGCGCCGACGGCTCGACCGCGACGACGCACCGGCCCAGCGGCTCGTAGGAGCCGGCCCCCGCTCCCACGTTGACGACCGTGCACGCGTCACCCAGGGCGGCATGCACGAACGCGGCGATGCGCGGGTCGGTACGCCGGCGCAGCGCGTAGCCGCCGCCATGGGTCTCGTAGTCGAAGTCGCCGGCCGTCGGGGCGGTCACGCGAGCCTCCTGAGCCGGCGTCGGCCACCGAGGAGCGCGACACAGACCGGGCCGACCCCGTCGGGTCCGGTCCGGGCATCTGTCGCTCACACTGGGCGGCGGGTGGTTGCGGGACGTCCCAAGTCCACGACACCCGGCCCGTGACGTCCACGGAATTTCCGCTGGTCTGAGGTTCCGGGCCGGGCCGCGGACCCGGTCTGCCCGCCTGTCAGCCGGGGAGGGTCTCGCGGAGCCGGTCGTTGCGGGCAACGCGGGCATCCAGCTCGTCGCGGAACGAGACCAGGCCCTTGATCTTCCCTTCGACCTGGTCGCGCAGGTTCAGGTACACCTCGCGGGCCTCGTCCAGCAGGCGGACCCGGTCCTCGGTGCTCGCCACCGCCCAGTCCTGGCGGACCCGGGCCAGCCGGTCCTCGTGGCCGAGGATGTCGCGCACCTCGTCCAGGTTGAAGCCGAGCAGCTGCTGCAGTTCCCGGATGCGGCGGACGCGGGCCAGGTCGTCCGGGCCGTAGAGCCGGTTCCCGCCGCTGGTGCGCCCCGATGGGGTGAGCAGGCCCATCTCCTCGTAGTACCGCAGCGAGCGCACCGAGACGCCCACCTCGCGGGACGCCGGCCCGATCGCGAGCAGGGCCCGCTCCGCGGCCGCGTCGACGGCGGCGGGGTTGGTCGCGCCATCGGCCGCGGCAGAGGTATCTGCACCGGGACTCCCGGCTAAGGCCGGGCCGCCGGCCTGGTCGCCGCGAACGGCGGCGATCGTCCCACTGTCCGTCATGACCTAAGTATTCCCAGCGGGTGGCGCTGAGCGCGCGCTGTGCGCCGCCGGGGGCCGCATGTCGGCCTGCCAGGCCCGCTCAGCAGGCGAGCGGCCTCGCCGGGCGTCGGGCGGTTGGTCGGCCTGACCGCCCGGCGAGCGGCCTCGGCGAGCGCTGGGCGCCGGCGCGGTAACGCCGGCTGGCGCCGCCCGGTCGTCATGTCGCCCGGTTCGTCGTCATGTCGCCGCCCGGTTCGTCGTCATGTCGCCGGGTTCGCGGCCGGCAGCCCCAGCGCGCCGACCGCGTCCGTCGCCTCGGCCGGGTCCGTCGCCTCGGCCGGGTCGATGCCGCCCACCCCACCGGCCCCGGCCTCCGCAGCGGCGGCGTCACCCGCGCCGGCCAGGCCCGCGGCCGTCTCCACGGCGAGCGAGCGGTGCACGGGCTGGTCCTGGCCGCCGCGCAGCCAGGAGACCACCGCGCCGATCACGCAGGCGAGCGCCGCGAACGCGAACGCGAGGTGCAGTCCGTCGCCGAACGGACCGGAGATCAGGTGCGGGAAGAACTCCTGGCCGGTCAGGTAGCTGGCCCGGTCCGGCGGCAGGGTCGACAGCGTCGACGAGCCGATCAGCTGCTGGATCGGGTTGTAGCCGAGGAACGCGGCGAAGAGGCTGCCGACCGGCGGGATGCCGGCGATCTCGTGTGCCTTCGCGGCCGGGACCCCCTGGGCGGCCAGACCCGAGAACAGCGTGTGCGGCAGCGAGGCCGCGAGCCCCAGGCCGATCACGGTGAAGAAGACGCCGATCGAGAGCACCTGCGCGGAGTTCTGGAACGTGTTGAGCATGCCGGCGCCGGCGCCCCGCCGGTTCGGCGGCAGCCCGTTCATCACGGCCGCGGTGTTCGGGGCCGCGAACAGGCCCATCGACATCCCGATGAGCATCAGGGCGAGCGCGAACCCGATGTAGTTGAAGTCGATCGGGATGACGTCGAAGATCCCGAAGCCGGCCGCGCTGACGAGCATGCCGACGGTCGCGAAGGGCCGGGCACCGTAGCGGTCGGAAAGCCGGCCGGCGATCGGCCCGGAGATCAGGAAGCCGACCGTCATCGGGATCATGTAGATGCCAGCCCACAGCGGCGTCCGCTCGAAGCTGTAGCCGTGCAGCGGCAGCCAGATGCCCTGCAACCAGATGATCAACATGAACTGCAGGCCACCACGGGCGAGCGCCCCCAGCAGGCCGGCGATCACGCCCATGGTGAAGCCACGGTTCTTGAAAAGCTCCAGGGCGAACATCGGGTCGCTGACCCGGGTCTCGATGAAGCAGAACAGGACCAGCACGGCGACGCCGCCGATCATCGCCGTGAGCACCCACGGGTTCGTCCAGCCCATCGTGTGGCCGCCGTAGGGCTGCAGGCCGTAGACGATGCCGACCAGCACCGAGATGAGCCCGGCGGCGAAGGTCAGGTTGCCCCACCAGTCGATCTTCGCCGGGGTCCGCACGCCGTTGTCCTTGAGCTTCACGTACGCCCACACGGTGCCGAAGACGCCGAACGGCACCGAGACGATGAAGACCAGGTGCCATTCGATCGGGGCGAGCAGACCGCCGATCAGCAGCCCGAGGAACGACCCCGAGATCGCCGCGACACCGTTGACGCCGATGGCGAAGCCCCGCTCGTTCGCCGGGAAGGCGTCCGTGATGATCGCCGAGGAGTTGGCCATCAGCATCGCGCCGCCGACGCCCTGCACGACCCGGACAATGATGATCCACAGTGCCGCCGCGTCGCCGTGCATCCAGGTGACGGCCAGCAGGATCGACGCGGCCGTGAACACCGCGAAGCCGAGGTTGTAGCAGCGCACCCGGCCGAACATGTCGCCGACCCGGCCGAGGCTCACCACCAGCACCGACGTGACGAGCATGAAGCCCATCAGGATCCACAGGAAGTACGAGGTGTTGCCCGGAGCCAGCGGATCGATGCCGATCCCGCGAAAGATGTCCGGCAACGCGATCAGCAGGATCGACGCGTTCACCGTGGCCATCAGGATGCCGATGGTCGTGTTGATCAGCACGGTCCACTTGTAGCCGTCGCCGCGGACCTCCGCGTCCCCCGGAGGCACCGCCGCACCCCGCGGTCGTGACCCGGTCCCGTTCAGCGCTGCGCTCTCCGACGTCGTCACGATCCCCGACGCTACTACCTCTATCTCACGTCAACGTAAGATTCCACCACCTTCTCCCTCACACTCAAGCTCCGACCACCTCGACCATCCGGCGCGCAGCGGGGGTGCCACATCAGGCTCGATCGGGGCGCCACCCCAGCCCCCACTGCTCACAATTCCCCTGCGCAACGAGTGATCAAGGCGGCCTCACACCCCACCGGGACGCCTTGATCACTCGTTGCGCAGGCAAAACGGCGTTGCGTACCCCAATTTGTCCACTTTTTTCCTGCGCAGTTCTCGATCAAGGTGCAGCAGCCTGCCCAGCCAGCCGGATGATCGGCGTCTGCGCAGGCAGGTCGGCGCCACGAAATCGGCCGAGACGGCGCAGGCAGGCCGGGCGCAGTTTGGTCAAGCCGGGCCACCGGACGGTGACCCGCGGTCGAAGACGTACCGGCTTAGAAGGTCGCCGGAGGAGTCGCCAACAGGGAAGCCAGCTGGGCGATGATCCAGCCAGGCCGGTGCTCCACGTCCCGCCAGGTGACACGCTGCAACCGCCAGCGGAGCCTGACCAGCGCGTTCTGTCGATCACGGTCGCGATACGCGGGAGCGGGGGCCGAGTGATATCCGACGCCGTCCGCTTCCAGGCACACCCTGCGCGACGGCCAGGCCATGTCAACACGGGCCACGAATCCGCCCTCGTCGCTGAGGATTTCGTATTGCAGTTCCTCGGGCCGAAGGCCCGCATCTACGACGATCAGCCGCACGTGGGTCTCGAGCGGCGATTCGGACCGCCCATCCACCTCCGCGAGCCAAGGACGACGGCCGACCGCGCCTCGCCGGCCGAACAACTGCGCGAGAACCGGCCCCGTGTCAGGGACCCAGCCCGCTCGCAACCCGGCATCGAGTGCCGCCACCGCGCGCGCCCGGTCGAAGGACAGCGCGAGGTCCGCAAGCGTCCGTGCCGGCGACGTCATGGGTATTCCAGCCAAGCTGTGAACGTCACGGGCCTCGATCTCGCCGACATGGATGACGGCTCCCTGGACAGGATCTCGCGTGCCGCGGCGGCTGACCAACAGATGCACGGGCTCGGCGGGGCCGGCCAACGGAAGCGCGTCCAGGCCAGCCAGCCGGGCCGCCGTGACTCCGCAGACCACCGCGTCCGGTCGCCGGTGGATCGCCGCGCGCGCCCGTCCCCGCACCGGGTCGGCGCCGGGGACCAGGTAGGTCGCCCGAGCCGCCCGCGTCCAAGCGCCCGAGCGAACCAGCCACCTGAGCCGACCGTCGGTGAGCCCGGCCTGCAGTGCCTGTTGGCGTGTGATCATTCCGTCCTGGCGGCGGGCCACGCGCAGGGACTCGGCCAGGGTCAGGTCCGCCTGGCGGCGGCGTTCTCGATCGGTCATGGCCCAAAGGCTTCGCGAAGGGGCCAGGGCAGGCAAACCGGTCACCGACAGCTGTGGACAAGCAGCGGGTCGGTGGAAAACCGCCTCGGGCCGATCGGCCCGGAGCACCCGGCTACCGGGCCGAGTCCGGCAACAGTCGCCAACGACCTGCGGACGCGCAGGCGCAGACGTCTGAGGCGCCGACAACCCACGTACGCGGTCGCCCTTGGGGACAGGCCTCGCCTAAGCCGTCCGCCGAACGGCGCAACCGCTCCGACCCGGGCATGAAGCCCTCGCCTCGACGTCCACCGACCCTCGGACACTCTCCGACCCGGCCACAAGCCATCGGCCCCACGCCCGTCGGCCCGGGGCGTGCCGTGGCCGGATTTCTCTGACTAGAGTCAGAGGATATGGAGGACGCTACGGCTGTGGTGCGGCGGTTCAATCGGGCCTACACGCAGCGGATCGGTGCGTTGGAGGAGTCGTTTCTCGGGATGGGGCTGCCGCTCGGGACCGCGCGGCTGCTGTTCGAGATCGGGTCGGGGCCGACGACGACGCAGGCGCTGCGAGCACGCCTCGGCCTGGACTCGGGGTATCTGAGCCGCCTGCTGCGCCGACTGGAGGAGGACGGGCTGGTCGTGGTCAAGCCGGATCCGGACGACCGCAGACGCCGGCTGGTCGGGCTGACCGAGACCGGCCGGCGACGCTGGCAGGAGCTGGACGACAGGTCCGAGGAGCGGGCCCGCCGGCTGGTCGAGCCCCTCTCCGAGCGGCAGCGGGCCCGGCTGGCGGCGGCGCTGAGCGAGGCCGACCTGCTGGTCCGCGCGGCGACGGTGACGTTCGAGCCGGTCGATCCGCGCGGGCCGGTGGCTCGGGTCGCGGTCGACCGGTACTTCGCCGAGATCGGCCGCCGGTTCGGCTTCGAGGCGACCGGCCAGGCCGAGCAGGACGGCGTCCAGCTGGCCGCGCCGCATGGGATCTTCCTCGTGGCCCGCGATGACGGCCAGCCGGTCGCCTGTGGCGGCGTGCGGACGATCGCCGACGGCGTCGGCGAGGTGAAACGCATGTGGGTCGACGACAGGTGGCGCGGGGTGGGTCTCGGCTCCCGCCTGCTGCGCCAGCTCGAGGACGCGGCCCGGGCACTGGGCCACCGGGCCGCCCGCCTCGACACCAACGAGTCCCTCGCCGCGGCGATCGCCCTGTACGGGCGCGCCGGCTACCGCCGCACCGCCCGTTACAACGACAACCCCTACGCCACCCACTTCTTCGAGAAGACCCTCACGGCCCCGACGAGTGACAGCTGACGGATGACAGCTACAGCCGGGTGAGGACGGCCTCGCACGAGCTGACCTCGACGCCCCGCTTGGGTTCGACGTCGAGGTTGCGGATGACGCCGTCCTCGATCACGGCGGCGTAGCGCTGGGACCGGACGCCCAGGCCGGCCGCCGTCATGTCACCGGCCAGGCCCATCGCCTCGGTGAACCTCGCGCTGCCGTCGGCGACCATCACGATCTTGTCGCCGACGCCCTGCGAGGCGGCCCACGCCTGCATCACCCACGGGTCGTTCACCGCGACGCAGGCGATCCTGTCGACGCCCTTCGACGCGAGCTCGTCCGCCTGCGCGACGAAGCCCGGCAGGTGGATCTTCGAGCAGCCGGGCGTGAACGCGCCGGGGACCGCGAACAGCACCACCTTCCCGGAACCGAGCAGCTCGGCGCTGCGCACGGTCACCGGGCCCTCCTCGCCCATCAGCTGGACCTCGACGTCCGGAACCCGATCGCCGACCGCGACCGACATGAGCCCACCTCCATTCCGAAGTTCCGACAATGCAATATTCCGACATCCGAAATTCCGACAATCCGATCGAGGGCACGTCGCGACCGACAGCCATCTCGGCAACGGTCCCGCAGGACCGCTTTGATCGCAGACTATGTGGAGGGGTGGGCTGGGCGCGGCGCCACAACGTCGCTTCCTAGAATCGGAGCGTGTCCGGTATGGGTGAGGTTGGCCGTGGCTTCAGCCTCAGGCGGTGGCGACCGACGGCGTTACGGGCGACCGTGGTCGGGCTCGCCGTGGCGGTCACCGCGGCGGCCTGCGGTGGCTCCGGCGCGGCGGGCGGCAAGACGTCTCCGGGCTCCCGGACCCGGATCATGATCATCGGTGACTCGCTCGCCCAGGGGACGGCCGGCGACTACACCTGGCGCTACCGGCTGGCCGGTCACCTCACGCTCACGGCGCCGGGGCGGGTCGACCTCGTCGGCGACCGCACCGATCTCTACGACCCGCTGACCGACGACGCCGGCTCGCACGCCTACCTGGACCCGAAGTTCGACACCGACCACCACGCGGACTGGCGTGACGCGTTCCGCCTCGAGATCCCGAAGGTCGCGGGCCTGCTGCGCAAGGTGCCGGCGGACGTCCTCCTGGTCGAGCTGGGCGAGAACGACCTGACGTACTGGACCAAGCCGGCCGAGACCGTCGCGCTGACGAAGCAGTTCATCGACAACGCCCGCAAGGCCAACCCGAACATCACCATCGTCCTCGGCCACGTGCTGACCAGGTGGGACTACCTGCGGGACGACCTCGGCCTGCCGATTGCCACCGACTACAACCGGCTGCTCGACGCGCAGGTGCCGCGCTGGTCGACGCCGACGTCGAAGGTCGTCCTCGCGCTGACCGACCAGGGCTGGGACCCGCAGAAGGACACCTGGGACGGCACCCACCCGAACCCGGACGGCGAGATGCTGATCGCCCGGGGCTTCGCGAACGCGCTGCACAGCCTCGGGATCGGCGGCCCGTTCGGACCGGTGTACGGCGGGCTGACCTGGCCGGAGAAGGGCGGGACACCGACGGCCACCCCGGCCGGCGGCACCCGTTACACGCTGAGCTGGCCGGCCGCCGCCGGGACGGACGACTTCATCGTCGAGCGGCGGATCTCGTCCGCGAACGAGGCCTCGTTCACCCGGCTGCCCGGCTCGGTGAAGGGCACGAGCTGGACGACGGACAGCCTTCCGGCCGGCGCCACCGTCGCCTACCGGATCATCCCGCTCAAGTTCTGGATGGCCGGCCAGCCGGGCCCGGCGGTCGAGTTCGCCGTTCCCGGCCAGTAGGGTCGCCGGCAGCGGGAAGGGCGCCCGTGCCCGCGGTGCCGGCCGGCGCGACCGGGTGTCGCCGGACGGACGGTCAGGACACGGACGGCTACGGCAAAGGCGACACCACGGGGTGAATGTCGCAATCCGCCCCTCTAGTGTGTCCGGCATGACACAGCTCGGGCGTGATGCAGGTAACGGCGGCCGGCCCTCGGCCGCGTGGCTGACCACGCTCCTGCTGGCCGTGGTGGCGGTCGCGGCGGCCGGTTGCGGCGGCGCGGCGAAGGCGGCGGACGGACAGCCTTCGGCGTCGGCGCAGCCACGACTGCGGGTCATGATCTTCGGCGACTCGACCACGCAGGAGACGGCCGGCGACTACACCTGGCGCTACCGGCTGGCCGCGCACCTGTCGTTCTCCGCGCCCGGCCGGGTCGACTTCGTCGGCACCCGCGACGACGTGCACGACAACGTCTCCGACACGGCCGGGTCACACGCCTACCTCAACCCGATGTTCGACAGCCAGCACTCGTCCGTCTGGGGCGACTCGCTCTACCTGGAGACCCCCAAGGTCGAGAGCGTGCTGCGGAAGGTTCCGGCCGACGTCGCGCTGGTCCTGCTCGGCGGGAACGACCTGGAGTTCCGGACCAACGCGCCGCAGACGGTCGTCAAGATCAAGCAGTTCATCGACAACGCCCGCAAGGCCAACCCGAAGCTGACGTTCGTGCTGGGCCACGTACTGACCCGCTGGAACCCCGAGTTCAACGCGATCGCGCTCCCGCAGGCGGTGGCCTACAACAAGCTGCTCGACCAGGCGGCTCCCGGCTGGTCGACGTCCACGTCGCAGGTAATCACCGCGCCGACGGACCTGGGCTGGAACCCGCGCGAGGACACCTGGGACGGCTCCCACCCGAACCCGAACGGCGAGATGCTGATCGCCCGTGGCTTCGCGAACGCGCTGCACGACCTCGGCATCGGCGGCAGGTTCGGGGCCGTCTTCGGCAACCTCACCTGGCCCGAGAAGGGCGGGGTGCCGGTGGCCGCGCCGGCCGGTGGCACCCACTACACGGTGACGTGGCCGGCGGCGCCCGGAGCGACCGCCTACCTGATCGAACGCCGGACCGGGTCGACAGACACGCAGACCTACGTCCGATGGCCCGCGCAGATCAAGGGCCTGACCTTCACCACGGAGAACCTGTCGCGAGGCAGCACCGTCTACTACCGGGTGATCCCGGTGAAGGCGTGGATGACCGGCCAACCGGGGCCGGCCGTCGAGATCAACGTGCCCAGCAGCCGCGCGTAGCCGCCGCCGGCCGCCACGGGCTCGACGTCAGAATCGCGGCTCGACGTACGGGTGGACGTAGAAGCCGTCGTAGAACGGGGTGAACCAGACGCTGATCGGGTCCGCGGCCCGTGAACCGGCGAGCTCGGGGGCCTCGTCGAACAGGCGCAGGTGGGCGTCGTTCTCGAACGCCTGCTCCTCGAAGAACTGGTAGCGCGCCCGCGGGTCGTCGTCGAGCCCGTAACGGTCCAGCAGGCTCGCCGCCTCCTCGACCACGAGGTAGAGGGCCAGCTGCTCGGCCAGGCAGGCGATCGGGATCCAGTCCGGCTCGGCCAGCCGGCCGGTGACGCTGACCGTCGCGACGAGCAGCCGCCTGGCGAAGTCGACCGTGTAGTGGTCTCCGTAGGCCTGGGGCAGCCGGGACAGCGGCCCGTCCTCGCGCCCGACCACGTCGGCGGCCACGGCGTCCACCCTGGTCATCAGCAGCGCGGCGATGTCGACGCACAGGTCGTCGACGAACGTCGTGCAGGCGGTGATGAGCGCGCCGGCCGCGACGACCGCGTGGTCGCCGTCGCTGCCGGGCTCCGGGTCCCGGCCCGGGCGCGGGCCCGCGGCGTGCACGGGGGAGGGGTCGACGGACGACGCCCCCCCCCCAAGGGCCCCCCCCCCCATGTGCGCCATCGCGTCAGCCTGCGCCTCGACGTCCACCAGCCCACCCCGCCCCACGATGATCTCCCCATCTCGCTGCGGGCGCGCCTGCCGCGCCGGTTCAACCCGGCGCCAACCATAGCGATTCCGACGAATCGCCGGCCACCGCGAGCCCACCCGGACCGCACCGGCCCCGGCGGGCGGCGGGGGCGGGGGGGGGCGGGGCGCGGCGCGCCGCGGGGGGGGGGGGGGGGGCCCGGGCGCGGCGCG
>NZ_JADWYX010000270.1 GCF_016786355.1 Frankia sp. AgB1.9 | reverse complement strand
CGGCCGGGCCCCCGGGGGGGGGCCCGGGGGGGCCCCGGCCCCGGGGGGGCCCCCCCCGCCACGCAGATGGAGGACCCAAGGCCGTGTCCCTGCCGCTGATCGTCGCCGCTGCCAGCGCGACGCCGTCCGGCCTCGCGACGCCGTCGAGCCCCGCGGCCTCGTTGTCGTCCGGCGCGACGCCGACCGTCTCCCCGAGCTCGGGCGGCCTGCCCGACGTGACGCTCGCGAGCGTCAAGGGCGCACTGATGGACGCCTGTGGCAGCACGCCCGGCTTCCTGTGCCGGACGGTCTACGACTCCACCCACAGCAACTACCTCGCGTCCAGCGCCGAGGTCTTCTTCGGAACCCCGCTGACGATCCTGCTGATCCTGTTGGTCGCCGCCGTGATCCGGGCGTTGATGCACCGCGTGATCGGGCGGACGACGCGGCGGCTCTCCAACCACGGAGGACTGCTGCGGGGCAACTTCCTCGGCGCGTTCGGGGACACCGCGGTCCTGCTGGAACGGCGCCGCCAGCGGGCCGAGACGGTCGGGTCGCTGCTTCGCAGCGTCGTGTCGATCGTGGTGTTCGGGATCGCGTTCATCCTGGTACTGGGCGAGTTGGGCATCAATCTCGCGCCGATCGTCGCGAGCGCCGGCGTCCTCGGAATCGCCGTCGGATTCGGCGCGCAGAACCTGGTCAAGGATTTTCTTTCGGGAATCTTCATGTTGCTCGAGGACCAGTACGGCGTCGGCGATGTCGTCGATGTCGGGGCGGTCTCCGGCACCGTCGAGGCGGTCACCTTCCGGATGACGCGACTGCGCGACGTCGAGGGAACCGTCTGGTACGTGCGCAACGGTGAGATCACCCGGATCGGCAACAAGAGCCAGCAGTGGGCCCGCACGGTGTTGGACGTCCCGCTGGACTACGACACCGACGTCGTCCGGGCGAAGGAGGTCCTGCTCGAGACGGCGCAGTCGATGTGGCATGACGACCACTGGGCCGCCGTGATCATCGCGGAGCCCGAGGTCTGGGGCATCGAGGCGATGACGGCCGACGGCTACGACCTCAGGGTCGCGATCAAGACGCTGCCGCTCAAGCAGTGGGACGTGGCCCGCGAGCTGCGCGAACGGGTCCGGCTCGCGCTCGGCGCCGCGGGGATCACGCTGGGCGCGGTGCAGCACAGCGTCGGGGGGGGGGGGGGGGGGGGGGCGCGCGCGCCCGCCGCCGCGCGGCCGACCGGAGAACAG
>NZ_JADWYX010000030.1 GCF_016786355.1 Frankia sp. AgB1.9 | reverse complement strand
CTCTACGGCAGCCACAAGCTCGACATCAACGACCGCGAGAACATCGTGGCCGGCGCCGACAACTGCCAGTGGATCGCGAAGCTGGAGGGCAGCACCTTCAAGCCCGTCCCGAACGCCATCCCGGTCTGCGGCGACATCGTCCCGGGCAAGACGGTCTCCGCGGCTACCTGATCCGCCGCTCCTGACCCGAACGACAACCGGCCGGGGTCGGCGCGCTTCCCACCTGGGGGCGCGCCGGCCTCGGCCGTCGGCGTTCCGGTCGAGGGCGTCCAACCGGACAGGGTCGGCACCCGGAACGGCATGTCCGTTCCCAACGACAAGGCCGGCCGGTGCAAAACACCAGCCGGCCTGTCAATCCATCGTGCTCAGCGGGCGACGTAGCCTCCGTCGACGGGCATCGCCACACCGGTCATGTAGGAGGACTCGTCGCTGGCCAGGAACAGCGCGGCCGCGGCGAGCTCGCTGGGCCGCCCGAAGCGGGCCATCGGGTTGGGCACCTTGATGTCCTGCGGCGGCGCGGGCGCCTGCGCTTCGGCCATGCCCGTCCAGGTCATCCCGGGACAGATCGCGTTCACCCGGATGCCGGACTTCGCATAGTCGAGCGCGGCCGACTTCGTCAGCAGCACGACGCCGCCCTTGGCCGCCGAGTATCCGGCCTTGCCCTTCCAGCCGACCATGCCGGCGTTCGAGGCCGTGTTGATGATCGACCCGCCGCCGTTCTCGAGCATCCTGGGCACGGCGTACTTGATGCCGAAGAACACGCCCTTGATGTTCACCGCGAGCAGCTGGTCCAAGATCTCCTCGTCGAGCTCGTGGATGAGCCCGGACGGCCCGGAGATCCCAGCATTGTTGAAAAGCACGTCGAGCTTGCCGAAGGTGCGGACCGCGGTGTCGACCAGGTTCGCGACCTGCTCGCCGACGGCCACGTCCGCCTGAACCGCGACGGCGTCGGCGCCGATCTCGGCGGCCGTTTCCTTCTCCGAGCCGTTCCGGTCCGCGCAGACGACGCGGGCGCCTTCCCGCGCGAAGAGCAACGCGGACGCCCTGCCGATTCCTGAACCGGCGCCGGTCACGATCGCCACCTTGCCGTCGAGCCGTCCCACCACATCCTCCGTCACCCGCGTCACCGCGTTCGAAGACTCTTTCCCACGCCAGTCCCGCGAATCCCCCTTCCCACCGGCGCCGGTACGGCGGTGGGCCCAGAGGATCCGCGGGACGACGCCCGGCTCAGGTGTTGCGGCCGCCGTTGACGCCGATGACCTGGCCGGTGATGTAGCTGGCCTCGTCACGGCACAGGAACGAGGTGGCCGCGGCGATGTCCTCGGGCTTTCCGGCCCGACGCACCGGCGTCTTCTTCTCGTGGTCCTCCACGCTTCCGCCGAACATGCCGCGACGCTCGGACTCACGCATCATCGGCGTGTCGACGAAGCCCGGCGGAATGGTGTTCACCGTGACGCCGTGCTCGCCGAACTCCAGCGCGAGCGACTTCGTCATACCGATCAACCCGGCCTTGGAGGACACGTAGTGCGCCATGTACTGCTGGCCGCCCTGCGCCGACGAGGACGAGATGTTCACGATCCGGCCCCAGTGCGCGGCGATCATGTCGGGCAGGACCGCCTGGGACAGGTAGAACGGGCCATTCAGGTTGACCGCGATCGTCTTGTCCCAGGACGCGTCACTGATCTTGAGGAACTGGCGGAAACCGGTGATGCCCGCGCTGTTGACCAGGGCGAGGATCGGGCCAAGCTGCGCGCGGACGCTCTCGACCGCGGCGTTGACCGCCGCCCGGTCGGACACGTCGACGCCACCGACGGCGATCGCCTCATGGCCGGCCGCGGTGATCTCCTCGACCACCTGCTTGGTCGTGTCCTCGTTGAGGTCCAGGACAGCCACCGCGAAACCGTCCGCGGCGAGCCGGTGGGCGCACGCTCGCCCGATTCCCGAGCCACCGCCGGTGACGAGCGCCGTTCGTCGTTCGGTCACTGTTCCGAACCTCCTGGGTCCTTGATGCGCCAATGATCAGCAGAAGCGTGGATGCCCGTGAGACGGCCGGCTAGCGGAGTCGGCTGGTTCACGGGCACCTGGCCGGGTGCACGCCGCGGGGCGTACCTCGCCGGACTGCTGTCAGGCGATGGCCTCGTCGCCGACGATCGACGTGCGATGCATCAGCCGGCTGGAGCCTTCGCCGTAGGGCATCGCCCGATGCAGCATGCCCGTGTTGTCCCAGATGACCAGGTCGCCACGCTGCCACTTATGGCGTACCACAAACTCGGGCGCGGTCGCTCGCTCGAGCAGCCGATCCAGCAGCGGCCGGGCCGCCTCGGGGGCCACCCCGATGACCTCGCCGGCGGTCGCGCCGAGCAGCAGCGACCGCCGGCCGCTACGCCGATGCCAGACGAGCGGGTGTTCCCGGGACGGGATACGGTCCCAGGCCGCCTTCTCCTCAGGACTCGGGTTCGGGTAGACGTTGCGCTGCGACGTCTCGAAGCTGTGCACCACCCGCAGGCCCGCCAGCTCGGCCTTCTCCTCGTCGGTGAGCGAGTCGTAGGCCGCGTAGGTGTTGGCGAACTCGGTGTCGCCGTCGCCGTCGCCAGAGACCTCGCGCGCGGTGAGCAGCGTGTACTTGTCCGGCAGGGTGTCGGTCGAGCCGTCGAAGTGCCACCAGAACGTCGCCTCGCGGTACGCCGCCATCCTGCTCTTGGCCGCGTCACGAGTGATCGCCTGGACGTCCGGGTGGCCCTTCACCTTGCCGTGCTTGGGCGGCAGCACCTCGCCGAGCAGGCGGCTGAACGCCACCAGCTCGGCGTCGTCGACGTTCGCCTCCCGGAAGATCACGACGCCGCCCGCGTCGAGGGCGGCCAGGGTGTCGTCGGCGACCGCCTGGTCGACCAGCGCGGAGCCGGACAGACCGGAAATCTCCACGCCGGTCGTCGGCGTGATCTTTGTCCTGGTGATACTCACCTGCGCCTCGCTTAGATAGCCGGCTCGACCACGTTGTTGAAGAACGCCGCGCCCGAGTCCGGGATGCGGGGCTGCTTGAAGATGTTCACCGGGTAGGAGACGAGGATGAACGAGTAGAGCAGGTTCAGCAGCCGGGTGGCGTCCTCGGGCAGTTCGTTGATGTCGAGGGTGTCGAGGTACTCGATCGCCTCTTCCGCCAGCGGCGCGACCGCGTCGTAGAACGCGGACAGCTCGTCGATGTTCTTCGACAGCCGCCTGGCGTACCGCTCGGTCCGGGTGGCCAGCGACCAGTCGGCGACCCAGGAGTCGAGAACGCTGAACTTCTCGGGCAGCAGGGCGCCCGTCGTGGTGGTCATGATGGCGGGCTCCCCTACTTGTCGTTGCCGGCCCGGTGGGCGGCGACGGCCTGGCGGACGACGTGGTGGAACTGGCGGATCATCAGCTCCATGTCGGACAGGTGGAACTGCTGCAGCGCCCGGTTGGCCAGCGCCGAGTAGGACGCCTCGACCGTGTTCGTGTCCTGCATGGCGAACTCGATGGTCGAGTCGACCACGACCTCCTGGGCGAGGCGCTCGGAGGCGGTCTTCGGCTCGGGGAAGTAGATGTCGACCTCGTAGTTGTGGCCGCCCACCGAGTCCGGGATGTACTGATAGGTGATGACGTAGCCGCGGCCCCACAGCTGGATCGACAGGTTCGGGAACAGCCAGTACTGGTCGTTGCTCCAGTACCGGACCTCACCCGGGTTGCGCTCCGGCGTCAGGTACCCGAGGTCGTCGCGCAGGTCGTCCGGGCCGAACAGACCGGCCCGGAACAGCTTGTAGATCCAGTCCTCGCTGCGCTCGGGCGGGCCGACCGAGCCCTGCTTCTTCTTCAGCGGCGGCGGGCCGGGCACCGAGGTCAGCATGTGCGGCGTGAACAGGTCGTAGTGGTAGCTGTCCATCGGGGGGACGAGCTTCTCGGCCTGGTTCACGTCGACGTCGAGGAAACGGCCGTGCACGTACGCCGGGTGGTACCACTCCAGCAGCGCGTCGATGCCGATCTTCCAGTTGCCCTTGACGTAGGTCCGGAACGACCAGTGGTTCGTGAACTTCTCGTACGGCCAGCACTCCAGCTCACGGACGAGCTTCTCGCCGAGGAACTCGCGCAGCGGCGGGGCGTCCGCGGAGAAGTTCACGAAGATGAAGCCGGCGAAGACCTCGCACTGCAGCTGCGGCATGGCCAGCTCGTCGGGCAGCGAGTCGAAGAACTGGTCCCGCTTGGTGACGTAGCTGCACTTGCCGTCGAGGCCGTAGCGCCAGCCGTGGTACTTGCACTGGAACTGGCGGGCCGAGCCCTTGGACTCCTCGGCCGGGTGCTCCTGCCAGACCACCTTGTTGCCGCGGTGGGCGCAGATGTTGTGCAGCGCGTAGACCTTGCCGTCGGTGTGGCGACTGATCACGATCGAGCCCAGGCCCTTGAGCTCCCGGGTGAAGAACGTGCCGTTGCGCGGCAGCTGCTCGATCCGGCCGACCTTCAGCCAGGTCCGCTTGAAGATGGCCTCGCGCTCGGCCTCGAAGAACTCCTCGGAGATCGAGTCCTCGTAGCTGACCGGGCCGGTGCCAAGCTCCGGGTAATCCAGCGTGTACTTCTCGCGGCCGGTGGCCAGCTTGTCGATGCTGGACATTCTCCACCCCCTCCTCGGGATGATCTCGGCCCGGAGCTGTTCCGTCCGGCGCCGATGTGCGGTGATGGGTCAGGTGTGGCCATGGGGTGGCGATGGGTGGCGCACCCGGACCGCGTGGCTAGACCACGCCGTCCGCGCGCAGCTGGGTGATCTCGTCGGCCGAGCGGCCGAGGATCTCGTCGAGGACGCCGTCGGTGTGCGCACCGAGCTCCGGGCCCAGCCAGCGGATCTCGCCGGGCGTCTCGGACAGCGTCGGCACCACCCCGGGCACGGCGAGCGGGCCGATCCGGGACTCCTGGGTGGTGATCGTCCCGCGGTGGGCGTACTGGGGGTCGGCGAAGATGTCGGCGATCGAGTTGACCTTGCCGGCCGGCACGTCCTGCGCGCGGCAGCGTGCGACGACCTCGTCGCAGGTCAGCGAGCCGACCCACTCCGCCACGATCTTGTTGACCTCGTCGCGGGCCGCGAGCCGGTTCTGCTTCGGCCCGAACCGGTCCGGCGCGGACAGCTCGGGGCGCCCCATCGCGAGCGCGAGCCGGCGGAACATGTCGTCGTGGGAGCAGGCGATCGCGACGTACTGGTCGTCGGCGGTCCGGTAGTGGCTGTGCGGGACGACGTTCACCGTGTCCGCGCCCATCCGCTCCCGGACGTAGCCGTACTTCTGGTAGGCCGGGGCGAGCTCGTCGAGCGCCCGGAAGATCGTCTCGAACAGCGCGATGTCGACGACCTGGCCGCGGCCGGTGGCGTCCCGGGCCCGCAGCGCCATCAGCACGCCGATGACGCCGTACATGCCCGTCATGTAGTCGGCCAGCGAGGTGGAGCCGGGGGTGACCGGCACCCGGTCCGGCTCGCCGGCGAGATAGGCCAGTCCCGAGAACGCGTGCGCGATCCGGGCGAAGCCCGGCAGATCACGCAGCGGACCACTCTGCCCGTAGGCGGAGACCCGCAGCATGATCGCTCGCGGGTTGATCTCCTGGACCGCCTCCGGGCCGAGGCCCCACTTCTCCATGACCCCGGGGCGGAAGTTCTCGATGACGATGTCGGCCCAGACGATCAGCTCGCGGACCAGCTCCAGGCCGCGCGGGTCGGCGAAGTTGATCGTGACCGACCGCTTGTTGCGCGCCTCGGAGAGCCAGACCAGCGTGTCGCCGCACTCCGTGTCCGTGCCGAAGCGACGCAGGTGGTCGCCGCCACCGGGACGCTCGACCTTGACCACCTCGGCCCCGAACTCCCCCAGCACAGTGGCGCAGAACGGCCCGGCGATGAACGTGCCGAGATCGAGAACCTTGACGCCGTCGAGCGCGTGCATGCCGTACCTCCTCTGTCCGCGTCCCTAGAATCGCCACTCTGGCCTGCGAGAACCATCATTCCACAAATCCGAGAACGGCGCTACCCTGGATCGGACGTCGTCTTTCGCGTGAGCGAGCATGTTATGTTCGGAGGGTGATAATGGTCCGCCCGTTCCGCTTTGCCGTCCAGGGGACCAAGGCCAAGTCCGGCGCCGAGTGGCGTGGCCTGGCCCAGGAGGCCGAGGACCTCGGGTACTCGACTCTGTTCGTGGCCGACCACTATCTGGGCGGAGGGCCGGCGAACCGGGCGGCGAGCATGCCGCCCCAGCACCTCGCCCCGATCAGCTCGATGGCGATGGCCGCGGCCGTCACCACGACGCTGCGGGTGGGCTGCCGGGTGTTCTGCGCCGACTACCACGTTCCCGCCGCCCTGGTGAAGGAGGCGGCGACGATCGACCTGCTCTCCGACGGCCGGATGGAGTTCGGCATCGGCGCGGGCTGGAACGAGATCGAGTTCGACGCGATGGGGCTGACCTACCTGCCCGCGCCGCGGCGCATCGACAAGCTCGTCGAGGTGGTCGCGCTGGCCAAGGCGCACTGGTCCGGTGAGCCGATCGAGCTGGACGGCCAGCACGTCAAGGTCTCCGGCTACCGCGGCCTCCCGTTGCCGGTCCAGCAGCCACGGCCCCCGATCATGGTCGGTGGCGGCAAGAAGCGCATCCTGTCGTTCGCCGCCCGCGAGGCCGACATCGTGAGCATCTCCAACACGCCGTTCGTCGCGATCAACGAGGACGGGCTCACGCCGTCCGAGGAGCTCGCCCGCCGGGTCGGGTACGTCCGGGCGGCCGCGGGCGACCGCCTGGAGCAGCTCGACATCGAGGGCTCGCCGTGGTTCGCCGAGATCACCACGGACACCGCCGAGGCCGCGGAGCGGATCGCGGGCTGGGCGCAGACCACCCCCGAGGTCATCGCGGCGCATCCGAACGTGCTGCTCGGCACCCTCGACGAGATCATCGAGCGGCTCGTCGAGCGCCGGGAGGCCTTCGGCGTGAACTATGTCAGCGTTCAGCAGAACCAGCTGCGGACGTTCGCGCCCATCGTCGCCGCGCTGGCCGGCAAGTAAATCGACGCGGCCCGGCAGAGCGCCGGCCTCGCACAGAACAGCAGGAGGATCCGTGCGCGAACCGCGCGCCCGCCGCTCGGAGCTGGCCACCCCGGCCAGCAGCGAGAAGATGTGCATGAAGGCCGGCAAGTCCGGGGCCGACCTGGTCTTCCTCGACCTGGAGGACGCCTGCGCGCCCGCGGTGAAGGAGTCGGCCCGCGCCATCGCCGTCGCCGCGCTCACCGGGCAGGACTGGGGGCACACCGTCCGGGCCGTCCGGGTGAACGGGCTGGACACCCCCTGGTGCCACGGCGACATCATCGAGATCGTCACCGGCGCCCGCGAGGCGGTGGACGTGCTGATCGTGCCCAAGGCGCGCTCGGCCCGGGACGTCTGGTGGGTCGACGTGCTGCTCACCCAGCTGGAGACGAAGCTCGGCCTGCGCAAGCGGATCGGCCTCGAGGTGCTCATCGAGGAGGCCGAGGGCCTCTCGAACGCCCCCGAGATCGCCAAGGCGAGCCCGCGGCTGGAAGCGATCATCTTCGGCGCCGGCGACCTGTCCGCCTCGCTGCACGCCCGGGTCGACGGCAACTTCGACCCGGTCGGGGAATACCCCGGCGACTTCTGGCATTTCGCCCGCGTCCAGGTGCTCGCCGCCGCGCGCGGTGCCGGCATCGACGCGATCGACGCGCCCTACCCCGCCTACCTGAACCCGGACGGGTACCGCCAGGCGGCGACCCACGCCAGCCTGCTCGGCTTCGACGGCAAGTGGGCGATCCACCCGTCGCAGGTCCCGATCGCGAACGAGGTGTTCGCCCCGACCGAGGCGCAGATCGCCGAGGCCCGCGACTCGATCGAGGTGTACCGGGCCTCCGAGCGCGACGGCGTCGGGGCGATCGGGCGCGGCGGCCAGCTCGTCGACGCCGCCCACATGCGCCTGGCCACGAACACGCTGCACCGCGCGGTGCTCGCCGGCCTCATCGACGAGGTCTGACACCACTCCCGCCCGGCCCCGGCCGGGTAAGCCCCCGGAGGGTCACATGCAGGTACAGGATCGACTGTTCATCGGCGGCGAGTGGGTCGCGCCGAGCGGCACCGACACCTTCGACGTCGTCTCGCCGGCCACCGAGGAGGTCATCGCCCGGGTCGCCGAGCCGACGACCGTGGACGTCGACAAGGCGGTGGCCGCCGCCCGCACCGCGTTCGACGAGGGCCCGTGGCCCCGGCTGCCGGTCGCCGAGCGGGTGGCCGCGGTCCGCCGGCTCGCGGCGCTCTACAAGCCGGGCCGCGGCGAGCTCGCGAAGATCATCAGCTCCGAGATGGGCGCCCCGATCAGCTTCGCCAAGATCGGTCACGTCGCCATCCCGATGTTCATGATGAACGCCTTCGCGGGCATCGCCGAGAACCTCGAGTGGGAAGAGCGCCGGCCAGGCTTCTACGGCCAGGACATCCTGGTGCGCAAGGAGCCCGTCGGCGTCGTCGGCGCGATCGTCCCGTGGAACATGCCGATGCACCTGACGATCGGCAAGCTGATCCCCGCGCTGCTCGCCGGCTGCTCGGTGGTGCTGAAGCCGTCGCCCGAGACGCCGCTGGACGCCTACTGGCTGGCGGACCTGCTCACCAGGGCCGAGCTTCCGCCCGGCCTGGTCAGCATCCTGCCGGCCGGCCGGGAGGTGGGCGAGTACCTGGTCTCGCACCCCGGCGTCGACAAGGTCTCGTTCACCGGGTCCACGGCCGCCGGCCGCAAGGTCGCGGCGGCCTGCGGCGCGAACCTCAAGCGGGTCGGCCTGGAGCTCGGCGGCAAGTCCGCCGCCGTGGTGCTCGACGACGCCGACCCGGCCGCGATGGCCAAGGGTGTGCAGGTCGCCGGCCTGATGAACAGCGGCCAGGCCTGCGTCGCGCAGACCCGGGTCCTGGTCCCGCGGTCGCGCTACGCCGAGTACGTGGACGCCCTGGCCGCGATGGTCGAGGGACTGCCCACCGGCGACCCGTCCGACCCGACCACCGAGGTCGGCCCGCTGGTCGCCCAGCGCCAGCAGGACCGGGTCCGGGGCTACATCGAGATCGGCCAGAAGGAGGGCGCCCGGCTCGTCGCCGGCGGCACGGACCTGCCGGCCGGGGTCGACCGCGGCTGGTACGTCCGCCCGACGCTGTTCGCCGACGTCGAGCCCTCCATGCGGATCGCGCAGGAGGAGATCTTCGGCCCGGTCCTCTCGGTGCTCCCGTACACCGACGAGGCGGAGGCCATCAGGATCGCCGACGCCACCGAGTACGGCCTGTCCGGCTCGGTGTGGACCGCGGACGTCGAGCGCGGCCTGGGCGTCGCCCGGCGGGTGCGCAGCGGCACCTTCGGCGTGAACGAGGCCTACAGCATGGACCCGGCGGCGCCGTTCGGCGGCGTGAAGGCGTCCGGGATCGGCCGCGAGCTGGGCAAGGAAGGCATCGAGGGCTTCCTCGACTCCAAGTCGATCTCGGTCGCCGCCGGTCGTTGAGCCGCGGCAGGGACCGGACGCCGTGGCCGCGTCCGGTCCCCGTCGCGTTCCGCCGATGCGCGACGGAGGCGGGCGCCGCAGCCGGTGCGGTACGTTGTGGATGCCAGCTTTCCGTTTCAGAGAACGCTGCTCTCGCCTAGAATCAATGTCGTTATCCTCGTCACAGTCGCGACGAGAACTCCATCCCGCGCCCGGCGGCGTCGAAGGGAGACCCTGTGTCTGAGGCCAAAAACGGGCCTGTCTCATCTGAGGCCAAGACCGGGCCGGTGACGAACGACCTCGTGTCGTTGGACTTCTTCCTCGGCAGGGACCTCGTCGACGATCCGTACCCGTACTTCGACGAGCTGCGGTCCAAGTGCCCGGTGTACCGGGAGCCGCACCACAACGTGCTGATGGTCACCGGCTACGACGAGGGCGTCCAGGTCCTGCAGGACGTCGAGAACTTCTCGTCGGTGACCTCGGTGACCGGCCCGTTCCCCGGCTTCCCGGTCCCCGTCGAGGGCCGCGACGACGTCGCCGAGCTGATCGCGCAGCACCGCGACTCGCTGCCCTTCAGCGACCAGCTGCCGACGATGGACCCGCCGACGCACACGGACCACCGTGCGCTGCTGATGAAGATGATCACCCCGAAGCGCCTCAAGGAGAACGAGGACTGGATGGGCGGGATCACCGACCAGCTCCTCGACACCCTGCTGGAGCGGGGCAAGGGTGAGTTCGTCGGCGAGTTCGCCGGGCCGCTCGCGCTGCTGGTCATCGCCGACCTGCTCGGCGTGCCGCCGGAGGACCACCCCGAGTTCATCAAGCAGCTCAACCGCTCCAACGTCGGCGGCGGCATCGGCTCCAGCAGCGGCGAGTCCCTGGCACACAACCCGCTGGAGTTCCTCTACGGGAAGTTCGCCGGCTACATCGAGGACCGCCGCAAGGAGCCGCGCGGCGACGTGCTCACCGGCCTCGCCCAGGCGACCTTCCCCGACGGCACGACCCCCGAGGTCATCGACGTCTGCCGGGTCGCCGCCAACCTGTTCTCGGCCGGCCAGGAGACCACGGTCCGGCTGGTGAGCACCGCGGCGAAGCTGATCGCCGAGGACCCGGAGCTGCAGGCGACGCTGCGCGCCAACCCCGAGAAGGTGCCGAACTTCCTCGAGGAGGTGCTGCGGACGGAGAGCCCGATCAAGGGCGACTTCCGGATGTCCAAGTGCCCCGTCTCGGTCGGTGGGGTCGACGTCCCGGCCGGCGCCACGCTCATGATCGTCAACGGCGCCGCCAACCGCGACCCGCGCCACTTCGACGACCCGGCGACGTTCGACATCGGCCGGGCGAACGCGCGGCACCACATCGCCTTCGGCCGCGGCATCCACACCTGCCCGGGCGCCCCGCTGGCCCGGGCCGAGGCGAGGGTCGCCATCCAGCGACTGCTGGAGCGCACCAGCGACATCCGGCTGGACCCGGGCCTGCACGGTTCCGCCGAGAACCCCAAGTACCGCTACATGCCCACGTTCATCCTGCGCGGGCTGCTCTTCCTGGGCCTGGAGGTCACGCCGGCGCAGGTCACGGTCGAGGCGTGATGAAGGTCTTCATCGACGACGACAACTGTCGCGGGCACGGCGTCTGCGCGGCCGAGTGCCCGCAGGTCTTCGTCGTCAACGACGACGGCTACGGCGAGGTGATCGTCGACGAGGTGCCGGCCGAGTTGGAGGACGCGGTCCGCGTCGTCGCCACGCACTGCCCGGAGCGTGCCATCACAGTGGAGTGACCTGGCGCGACGGCGGGCGGTGGCGGGTTCTCCCGCCACCGCCCGTTTGGCGTACTGGGCCAGCCTCGGAAGCCGGTTCAGAAACCTGTTCAGAAGCCGGTGATGATGGCCGCGTTGCAGTCGGCCGCGGCCTGGCGCAGCGGGATCGCCTTGGCGTAGGCCTCCGACGTGTACCAGGCCTTCGCCTCCTCGACCGAGTCGAACTCGAGGATGACCGTCTGGTTGCCGTGCCACTCCCCCTCGAGGACCTCGGTGGCCGGTCCGACGGCCAGCGGCCGAGCGGTGTGGCCCGCGAACGAGGCCATCGCCAACTTGCTGTACTCGGCCATCCCGTCCGGGTCCTTGATCGCCTCGGTGAAAACGACATACGCCTTCGGCATGCGCTCGGCTCTCCTCAGGTCAGTTCGCAGGTCCAGACGTCGACGACGCCGCTCCGGCCATCCTCGCCCGCCGCCACCGTCCGGCGCGACGTCTGTAGACCAGACGGCACAACTCGCCCGATACCCGACTTGGTGCTGTCTGAGCAGACAGCACCCGACCCATCACCCATCCTCTCCAGAGGAAGCTAGGCCAGGCGACATCTGGACGCACCCGACCGACCGAAATGCAAAACCCCCTGGGACTTGCCGCTCTAGGCGGTAGAGGTCCTCCCGGGGTGTGTGGTTACACCCTAGCGAACCGTGTCAGCACGCCCTCAGCTCCCGGGTTGATCTCCCGCGTTCCGCGCTCGGGTCATTTGGGGCTGGCAGTGGGGAGGTCAGCCTTCTCCGCCGCGCCGAGGAGCCGCTGGTCGTAGGTGACGAACGCGTCGATGATCACGCCATCCCTGCGGGCCACGAGTATCGCGGTCGCCAGGTGGATCGCGTCGAGCGATCGCAGTAGCGGATCGTCCAAGGTCGCGGCCACCGACCGGACCGTGGCATCGATCTCGAGTCGGTAGAGATGCGCCATCACGGCAGGCACCGCGTGCAACGCCTCCGGAGCCACTCGCCGCAACGCCCGGGGAACCTCGATCTCGGCGAGCGCCGAGGTGAACCGCGGCGACTGCGGTCGCGCATTGAGCCAGTCGACCAGCGCAGCCGTTTCGGCCTCGGCGCGGACAAGCTTCACGATGGCGGCCGAGTCCAGATAGATCACCAGCGTTCGTCCTCCCGAGATGCGGCGAGCTCTGCCGCCGCGTCCACCGACGGATCGCCGATCATCGGCGGCGAGGGGATGACACTTCCGGCCGCCGCGGTCGGGGCCACTGCCCGACCCTCAGCCACCAGCAGATCGAGAGCCCCAACGGCGCCGTCCACGGGCACCAGCCGCGCGACCGGGCGCCCTCGGTCCGTCACCTCGATCGTCTCGCCTCGGCGCACCCGGTCGATCACCTGGCTCGTGTGCTGGTTGAGCTCCCGCACCCCCACCCGCTCCATGTCCCCAAATGTAGAACATGATGTTCTACACCACCAGCGGATGCGGAGATTTCCTCGCGGCGCCGGTTCGACGCCCCGAGCCCTCCGTTCTACGGGAGGCGCCGCCCCATCAGTGGGAATCCGCGCGGCTACAGGCGACCACCAGGCCTCACCCCGCCCGGGACCGGCAAGGCCGCGGCCATGAACGCCTCCAGAGATCCGCCAAGCTGTCCGACCAGACACTGTTCACTCAGACAGTACCAAAAGCGAGCATCTCCGCCGCGCTCCAGTCACTGATCGCTGTTTCGGCCCTCGGGTGGTTGTGATCGTGGCTGGTTTACAACCACGGGAGGGCCGAAATGGCGATCAAGGAGGCGAACCCGTCGATCTCACCGCCGGCGGGGCAGGCGGGGCGGGGGCGGGCGGTCGGTCAGGACAGGTAGGTGGCGCCGAAGGACTCGATGAAGTCCAGCGTCGTCTCTCGCGACTCGGAGTGGCAGGAGATGATGCACCAGGTCGCGCCGACCTTCTCCAGCTCGGCGAACTGCTCCCGGTGCCGGTCCGGGTCGACGGTCGGGGTCGAGCCGATCGCCGGGTCGCTGTAGGAGCAGGTGAAGTCCAGCGGCTCGGTGCGCCCGGCCGCGGCAGCCGCGTCCTTCACGCCCTGGATCAGCCCGGCAAGCTCGTCGCGGGAGTTGATCGCCGTCGTCTGGGCGGTGACCGCGACCGACGGCGGGGCCATCATCGGCAGCCAGCCCTGGCCCTTCTGCGCCGCGCGGCGCCGGGCGGCCGGGGTGTTGCCGCCGATCCAGATCGGGATCGGGTCCTGCACCGGCTTCGGCCGGGCGATCACGTTGCGGGCGTTGAAGTGACGGCCCTCGTAGCTGAACGGCTCGCCCTTCCAGTGCAGCGGCAGCACGTCGAGCGCCTCCTCGAACAGCGCGCCCCGCTCGGCCGCGTCGACGCCGAGCGCGAAGAACTCGGACTTCTGGTACCCGGCGCCCAGGCCCAGGATCAGCCGCCCGCCCGACAGCTTGTCGACCGTCGCCGCCGCCTTGGCCAGCAGGAACGGGTTGCGGTACGTAACCACGGAGAGGTTCGTCATCAGCCGTAGCCGGGTCGTCGCCGCCGCGGCGAAGCCGAGCGCGACGAACGGGTCGAGGCTCTGGTGCCCGCCGGTCTCCAGCCAGCCGGCCCCCGGGATCGGGTGCTCGGTCAGCGAGAGCGCGTCGAAGCCGGCCTTCTCGGCCGCCGCGGCGACCTCGTCCAGCGGCCCGGCGTCGAGCATGTCCCGGTCGGTGCCGTTGGTCTCCGGGTAGTGGAGGATGAAACGCATCGAGGTCCCCTAGCGCGCGTCGGTCGGGTCGAGCGGCGCCCCGCCGTCGCCGGCGACGGAACACCACGGGTCGGTCAGGTGCTCTGGCAAGCTGCCGAAGGCCGCTTTCGCGATCCTGCCCGCGGACGGGCGTCCGGCGCACGGGATGCCGGACGACCAGCCGCAGGGAAGGACAGACTGCCGGCCAGGACAGGCGGCGGGCTAGGACAGGCGGATCGGGAGCTTCAGCCAGCCTCGGGTCGTCGACGTGTGGTCGAGGACGGCCTTGTCGTAGTCGACCTCCCAGTCCGTCCACCGCTTGAGCATCTCGTCGAGCACGACCCGGCCCTCGGTCCTGGCGAGGCCGGCGCCCATGCAGAAGTGGATGCCGTGCCCGAACGACAGGTGCCGCTCCGGGGCGCGGTGGATGTCGTAGGAGTCGGCGGCCGGCCAGTGCCGCTCGTCGCGGTTGGCCGAGGCGTTGAGCAGCAGCATGGCGCTGCCCGCGGGCACGGTCTGGCCGTGCAGCTCGACGTCGCGGGAGAGCACCCGTGCCTGCACCGGTGACGGCGCCTCGAAGCGCAGGGTCTCCTCGACCGCCTTGGCGACCAGGCCGTCCCGGTCGGCCGCGACCTGGCGGCGCTGGTCGGGGTGGTCGCCGAGCAGCTGGCCGGTCCAGCCGATGAGCCGGCGGGTGGTCTCGTTGCCGGCGCCCGCGAGCAGCGCGGTGTAGATGAGCACCTCGGTGCGGCTCAGGCGGCGGCGGGTGCCGGTCTCGTCGGTGAACTCGACGGTGAGCAGCGCCGTCATCAGGTCGTCGGACGGATTGTTCGTCCGCCAGTCGATGTACTCGGCGAACGCCTGCATCGAGATCTCGGGGTCGCTCGCCTTCGGCGCCTGGCCGGCCTCCAGATGGTGGCGCTCGTGGCCCGCGTCGCGGATCGCGGCCTGGTCGCCCTCCGGGATGCCGAGCATCATGCCGATGACCCGCATCGGGATGAAGGCGCCCAGGTCGGCGACGAAGTCGAAGCCGTCGGTGCCGACGAACTGGTCCAGCGTGTCGGCCACCAGCTGGCGCACCCGGGGCTCCAGCGCCGCCATCCGCCGGGGGGTGAACACCCGGGAGATCAGCGCGCGGTGCAGGTCGTGGATCGGCGGGTCCTCGCCCAGGACCATGCCCGGCGGCACCCCTCGGCCCGCCTTGATGATCTCCAGGACCGAGCCCTTGCCGGAGATGTAGGTGTCATGGTCGGCGATCGCCTCGTCGACGTCGTCCCACCGGCTCAACGCGTAGAAGCCGTGCTCGTCGTTGTAATAGAGCGGTGCCTCGTCGCGCATCCGCTTCCAGACCGGGTAGGGATCCGAGTCGATCACTACGTCATAGGGGTCGTAGTAGATCTCCCGGTCCGCCGTGGCACTGGTTAAGCCGAGCTCCACCCGCCGCCTCCTTCCGGGTCGCCGGCGACTCGGAGGCTCACCCTCCGGTTCGTGGCAGCAGCATGTCATCAACCTGAACCCACGGGCAACCCGTGCCCGCCAGGGCGGCGGCTAGCCATCCGGGCTCTTGCGTCACCCGCGTGCAGCCACAACTATCAGTCGACGTCGATGTTAAAACGCTGGCCGGCGCGACGCCCCGCAGCTCGTGATACCCACAGCTCGGGGCGGCCGGCGCACGGGAGGAGCGCCAGATGACGACCGAGCCGCAGGCTCCGACGATCCCAGCGCCGCACGGTCCCCTGATGGGGGTGCGGGTCGTCGAGGCCGCCCTCGGCACCAGCGTCGTGGGCGCCGGGCTCGCCACGAGCCTGCCCGGCGCGCTGTTACGCGACTTCGGCGCCGAGGTGACCCGGGTCCGCTCGGCGACCCGGTCGACGCTGGACACCGGCATCGAGTTCGACCACGTGTGGGACCGCGGGAAGCGCATCGTCCAGGTCGACGACGCCGACCCGGCCGGCGCGGCCACCGTCACCGAGCTCGCCCGCGGCGCCGACGTCCTGTTCCTCGCCGGACCGCACGAGGCGATCGAGCGCCAGGGGCTCGACTATTCCGCGCTCTCGCTGCTCAACCCGCGGCTCGTCGTGGTCCGGCTGCGTCCCGGCCACACCGCCCGGGGCGCGGTCGGTGACCTTGAGCTGCTGCTCGACGCCCGGCTCGGGCTGCTCACCCAGATCCGCCACCATCAGCCCGGACGCCCGGCCTTCCCCGACCTGACCGTCGCCAGCGCCGGGGCGGGCCTCGCCGCGACGGTCGGTGCGCTCGCCGGCCTGTACGAGCGGGTCGGCACCGGCCGGGGCGGCTGGGCCGAGACCTCGCTGGCCGACGGCCTGCGCGCGCTGCTCCCCATGATCATTGGCCGGGTCGAGCACCCGTCCCCCACCACGACGCTGCTGTGGCGCGACCAGGGGCCGAAGGAGAGCCTGGCCTATCGGTGCGCCGACGGCGAGTACATCCAGCTGTGGTTCGGGGCGAAGGGCGCCTACGAGGCCTTCCTCGCGCACCTGGGCGAGCCCCCGAGCGAGCGCGGCTACAACGCCGACCTGATGAGCGGCGCGATGGTCGAGCGCGGGGCCCGCTGGGCGGCCGCGTTCGCGCGCCGGCCCCGGGCCGAGTGGCTGGCGGAGTTCGCCGGCCATGACTTCCGCTGTGAGCCGGTGCTGCGCCCCGGCGAGGCCCTCGCGGACCCGCACGTCCGCCAGACCGGCCTGTCCGTCACCCACCCCGACCCCGACCACGGCTCGGTCACGGTCCTAGGCCCGATCGCCCGGGTGACGGCGTCCGACCCTGGCCGCGCGGACAGGACGCGCCCCGCGACCGGCGACGGGCGGCTGCTGTCCGGGGTACGGGTGCTGGACCTGTCGGCCTACCTGGCCGGGCCGGTCGCGACGGCGGTGCTGGCCGAGCTGGGCGCCGACGTCGTCAAGGTCGAGCCGGTCACCGGCGACGTCCACCGGACCATGGAGCCGATGTTCGCCGCCGGTCAGCGCGGCAAGCGAGCCGTCGCGCTGGACCTGAAGGCACCCGGCGCCGACCGGGTCCTCGCGGCGCTCTTCGCCGGCAGCGACGTCGTCCACCACAACTCCCGGGTCGGTCTGGCCGAGCGGCTCGGCTACGACGAGGCGACCGTGCGCGCCGCCAACCCGGACGCGGTCTACTGCCACGCGAGCGGCTTCGGCGCGACCGGCCCGCGGGCGAAGCTCCCGGCGAACGACCACCTGATGCAGGCCCTGTCCGGCGTCGAGGGTTCCCAGGGCGGCGCCGGCCAGCCGCCGACGTTCCTGGTCTGGGGCGCGATCGACTCCGCCAGCGGCTGGGTCGCCGCCTGCGGCATCCTCGCCGGCCTCTACGCGCGGCGCCGGGGTGGCGGCGGACAGTCGGTCGCGACGTCGCTGCTCGGCGCCGGGCTGATGCTCAAGTCCGGCGCGTTCCTCGCCGGCGACGCCACCGTGGCTGCCCCGCTGGTCGTCTCCGGCCCCGTGCTCGACGCCGAGCAGACCGGGTACGGCGCCGCCTACCGGCTTTACCAGGCCGCCGACGGTGGCTGGCTCGCGCTGGCGGTCCCGGACGCCGCCGCGTGGCGCAGGCTGCGGGACGCTCTCCAGGCCGGCCTCGCCGTCGCCTCGGATTCGGGCTCGGCGCGCCTGGCAACCGCCGGCCAGCCTGCGCCGTCCCTGTCCGGCCTGCCGGCCGATCCGCCGCCGTTGCGGACCACGCCGGGTGACCGGCAGCCCGCCGAGGAGATCCTCGAAGCCGCGTTCGCGGCGAGCGGGACGGCCGCGGGCTGGGTCGCCCGGCTGCGGGCGGCCGGCGTGCCAGCCGAGCTGGTCGCCGAGGTCGACCGGGCCGGGTTCATCGCGAACGTGCTGGACGACCCGGTCGACCGGGAGATCGGTCGCACGGTCTCCTTCGACTGGGGCGCGCGCGGCCGTACCGAGCAGCCCGGCTTCGCGCTGCGGCTCGGCCCGGCCCCACGGCCGGCCGTCCGGGTCGCGATCCCCGGGCTGGGCGAGCACACCGCCGAGGTGCTGGGCGCGGCCGGCTTCGACGTGGACGCCCAGGCCACGCTGGCCGACGCGGGCGCGATCCCGCCGAGCCCGCTGCCCGCGGCCGCCCACGGCTGACGGACCAGGCCCGAGGTGGGGTGACGGGTCAGGCCGACTCGTCACCCCACCGAGGCCTCACCGCCGCGCGGGGCGGCGGGCGGGCGTCAGCTCGTCGGGCGGGCCGACGGGGGGTTGACGAACCAGACCAGCTTCTCGGTGAGGTTCGCGCTCTTCCAGCCGTCCGGCGTGCGCACGAAGTCGTGGAAGTAGTAGCCACCACAGGAGCTCTGCTCGGCCAGCCCGGGTACCTGCATCGGGTTGAAGAACTGCGCGATCACCTTCGCCTGGTCGCCGTCGAGGGTGATCTCCACGTTCGTGATGTAGTGGATCTTCATGGGCATCTGGCCGAGACCGGCCTCCAGGTGCGCCGCCATCTCGTCGCGCTGGAGGACCGGCAGGGTCGCCGACGTCGAGGTGTAGTCGATCAGGGCGTCGGGCGTGAACACCGACTTCCACAGCTCGTAGTCGTTCGTGTCGACGCCACGCGCGTAGCGGGCAAGCTGCTCCTGGATCTCGAGCTTGTCCGAGACCGCCTGCAGATCCATCGGTTCTCCTCGCTGACTGTGCGGGCCGGGTTGCGCGTCCCGGGCTGACGGTGCGTCCCGGCGCGCGGGCTAGCTGACGGTGAGGCCGTTGTCGACGACGTAGACCGCGCCGGTGATCGACCGAGCCTCGGCGGAGGCCAGGAAGGCGAACAGCGCCGCGATCTCCTCGGGCATCGTGAGGCCCCGGTAGCCCGCCATCCGACGGGCCAGGTCCGGGTCCAGGTCCTCGGGGAAGGTCACGTCGCGGGCGATGTTCGTCAGGGTGCCCGCGGGCGCGATCGCGTTGACCCGCATCGGGGTCTTGATGAACTCGACCGCCATCGACCGGGTCAGCTGGATGAGCCCACCCTTGCTCGCCGCGTAGGCGGCCGAGTATGGAGTGCCCTGGATGCCGGCGTTGGAGGCGATGTTGACGATGTTGCCGCCGCTTTCCAGCAGGTGCGGGATCGCCGCCTGGGAGAGGAAGAACGGGCCGTCGAGGTTGACCGCCATCGTCTGGCGGTACAGCTCCAGCGACGTCTGCGCCGTGTGCGCCGGGCGGTAGATCCCCGCGACGTTGCCGAGCACGTCCAGCCGGCCGAACTCGGCGACGGTGGCCGCGACCGCCTCCGCGCATGCTCCGGGATCGCCGACGTCGACGCGGCGGACCGAGACCGGACCGTCCGCGAGCGACTTCGTCTCGACGAGCGCGTCCTCGTTGATGTCGACGGCCAGCACCGAGGCGCCCTCGGAAGCCAGGCGAATCGTGGTCGCCCGGCCCATTCCGGACCCCGCGCCGGTGATCAGCGCTACCTTGCCTTCAAACCGTCCCGTCATGCCCGTGTTCTATACCCGGGAGCCACTGGGCGCACCAGTTGGCAAATCTTGACGTCGAAGTCGATTAGTGGCGGAGACCCCTCCACCCAAGGCGTTCCGTCGGCCCAGCCGTGAGGTGGCCACACTCAAGGCCACGCAGGTCAGCGCCTCTGGTGTCAGGCGGCGCGACGGCGGCCTCTGCCGGCGGCGGGGCGGCGGCCTACCTGTCGATTGACAAACTTCGACGTCGAAGTCGATAAATGAAGGACCGCCCTGAACGGGCGGTCATCACCAGCTAACCACACGGTCCCTGACGACGGCGACCGTCACGCGCGCTCGCCCAAGCTGCTCGACTCTTCGATCGAGGTAACCGAATGCTGCTAGAGCTCACTCCCGACCAGGAGGTCTTCCGGGAGGCGACCGCGCGGTTCCTCGCCGACCGCGTGCCCCCCGAGGAGATCCGCCGGCTGCGGGACGACCCCGCCGGCTTCACGCCGGACTACTGGCGCGCCGGCGCCGAGCTGGGCTGGACGTCGCCGCTGGTGGCCGAGGAGCACGGTGGCGGCTCGATCAGCGGGGCCGGGCTCACCGACCTGACGGTCCTGGCCCACGAGTTCGGCGCCTGCGCCGCTCCCGGCCCGCTGGCCGCGGCGAACGTCGTCATGTCGGCGCTGTCCGGCGCGCTGCCGCGGGACGGGTCCGGCGGCGACGCCCACCGTGCCGTCCTGGAGTCGCTGCTGTCCGGCGACTCGTTCGCCACCTGCGCGCTCGGCGAGCCCGGGCTGACGCTCGGCGTGCCGGACCAGGTCCGGGTCCAGGTGCGGGCCGACGGCGGCGACGTCGTCCTCGACGGGCTGGCGCGCCCGGTCGAGTCGGCCGCGCAGGCCGATTACATCCTCGTCACCGCGAAGGTCGCCGGGTCCGAGACCGGGTTCGCGCAGGTGCTGGTCCCGACCGCGACGCCGGGCGTCACCGTCGCGCCGCTGCGGACCGTCGACCTGACCAGGCGGTTCTCCGTCGTCACGTTCGACGGGGTCCGGCTGCCCGCCGACGCCGTCGTCGGCAGCCTCGGTGACGCCGCGGAGCAGATCGAGCGGCAGTTCCAGGTCGCCGCGATCCTCGCCTGCGCCGAGAGCGTCGGCGCGATGCAGACGTCGTTCGACACGACCGTCCGCTGGGCGTTCGAGCGCTACTCGTTCGGCCGGCCGCTGGCCTCCTACCAGGAGCTCAAGCACCGGTTCGCCGACATGAAGATGTGGCTGGAGGCCAGCCACGCGATCTGCGACAAGGCCGCTGCCGCCGTGGATGCCGCCCCTGAGGCGGCCGAGCTGGTCACCGCGGCGAAGGCGTACATCGGCGAGTGCAGCACCGACCTGCTGCAGGACTGCGTCCAGATCCACGGCGGCATCGGTGTGACCTTCGAGCACGACCTGCACTTCTACCTGCGCCGGGTCACCGTCAACCGGACCCTGTTCGGGACCCCGGCGACGCATCGGGCCCGCCTGGCTGGAATCTTCGAGCACCTCAAGGAGCAGGCGTGAGCGCAGGAGTGAGCGAGCGGAGTGGTCGTCCGAGGGACGAGGACGGCCGCGGAGCGAGTGAAGCGACGGAGCGAACCAGGGACACAGTGACCGAGAGCAACGAGAGCGTCGAGGAGTTCCGGGCCAGGGCTCGGGCCTGGATCCGCGCCAACCTTCGGCCGCTGGAGGCCAACGAAGAGGTCGGCATCCTGCGCCCGACGCGGACCGACGAGCAGGAGCTGGCCGCGGTCGCCCGCGACCGCGAGATCCAGCGGATGCTCTTCGACGCCGGGCTCGCGGGCCTCTGCTTCCCGCGCGAGTACGGCGGCCAGGGCCTCAGCTACGAGCACCAGCGCGCGTTCAGCGCGGAGATCGCCGGCTACGAGTACCCGGCCCGCCTGCAGGTACCGACGTTCGCTCCGTGTGCGGCGGTACTGCTGGAGTTCGGCACCGAGGAGCAGAAGCTGGCGCACATCCCGGCGATCCTCAAGGGCGAGGAGATCTGGATGCAGTTCCTGTCCGAGCCGTCCAGCGGCTCGGACGTCGCGGCCGCCCTCACGACCGCGACCCGGGACGGCGACGACTGGATCCTCAACGGCTCCAAGATCTGGACGACCGGCGCCTGGTGGTCGGACTGGGCGCTGTGCCTGGCCCGGACCAACTGGGACGTGCCCAAGCACCGCGGCCTGACCGTCTTCATCTTCCCGCTGAAGTCGCCGGGCGTCGACGTGCAGCGCATCGAGATGCTCAACGGGGGCATGGAGTTCTGCCAGGAGTTCATGACAGACGTCCGGGTCCCGGACACCGCCAGGATCGGCCAGGTCGACGACGGCTGGACGGTCGGGACCCGCTGGATGTTCCACGAGCGCACCTACGCCAGCTCGCCCTACACGATCAGCACGGGCGGCAACTCGATCCACGGCGTCAGCTCGTCCTGGGTGCTGGACATCGCCCGCGCGACCGGCGGTCTGGCGGACTCGCGGGTGCGTGACCTGGTCGGCGAGGGCCGGACGCTCGACCTCGTCCGCGACGCGCTCCAGACCCGGCTCGCGGCCGGCATGCGCAGCGGCAAGATGTCCGACCAGTCAGCCGCCATCGCCCGGCTCTGCGCGGGCGTCACGTCCACCCGGCTGACCTCCCTCGCGTTCGACATCGTCGGCGAGCTGGGAGCCGCGTGGTCGGCCGAGGACGGCGCCGGCGGCGAGGTCGGCGCGGACTTCCTGATGCGCCAGACGGCCACCCTCGGCGGCGGTACCACCGAGATGGCTCGCAACGTCATCTCCGAGCGGGTGCTCGGGATGCCGCGCGAGCCGTCGCTCGACCGTGGCCGCGCCTTCCGCGACGTCCCCCGGGGCGGCCGGGCCGGCCAGAGCTAGTCGCCGGCAACAGAGCTAGTCGCCGGCCACCGCGAGCGCCGCGGACAGCCGCTCCGCCTCGAGCTCGGCCTCGGCCGCCGGGCTCGGGGCAGCCGGGCTCGGGACTGCCAGGCTCGGCGCCCCCTGGCTCGGGGTCGCCGGGCTCGGGGTCGCAGGCGCCGCGGCCGGCCGGTGACGCGGCAGCGCGCAGGCGATCAGGCAGGAGAGCACCGCCGTCCCGGCGCCGATCAGGAAGCTGGTCTGCAGCCCGGAGTGCGAGGGCACGCGGACCGGCCCGAGCGAGACGGTCATGCTCGAGATCACCGAGCCGAGGACGGCACTCGCCGTGGACGTACCGATCGCGCGCATCAGCGTGTTCAGACCGATGGCCGAGGCGCCCTCCTCGACCGGCACGGCACGCATGATCAGCGTCGGCATGGCGGCGTACGAGAGCCCGACCCCGGCGCTGATCACGATGCAGAACCCGAGAACCCCGGCCGGACTGCCGGAGAGCCCCAGCGTCAGCAGGTAGCCGGCCGCGACCACGGCCGCGCCGCCGATCAGGGCGGTCTTCGGCCCCCGCGCGGAGATCAGCCGCCCGGCCAAAGGCGAGACGGCCATCATCGCCAGGCCCGCCGGGCCCATCCACAGTCCGGTGGCCAGCAGCGACTGGCCGAGCCCGTAGCCGGTCGCCTTCGGCAGCTGCAGCAACTGGGGGATGACCAGCGACTGGGCGTACATCGAGAAGCCCAGCGCGATCGACGCGACGTTGGTGACGACCACCTGGCGGCGGCTCATCGTGCGCAGGTCGATGAGCGGCCCGTCGGCGCGCAGCTCGAAAACGCCCCACAGCAGCAGGACCAGCACCCCGCCACCGAGCAGGCCGAGCGTCAGCGCGCTCCCCCAGCCCCAGTCGGTGCCCTTCGAGATCGCGAGCATCAGGCCGAGCAGGCCCACGGACAGCAGAATCGCGCCCGGCACGTCGAACCCACCGGTGGCCCGGACCGGCGACTCGGGGATGACCCGGGCGATCAGCACGACCAGCACCAGGCCGACCGCGGCCGAGATCCAGAACAGCACGTGCCAGTCGGCCTTCTCCGCGATGATCGCGGCGATCGGCAGGCCGAGCGCACCGCCGACGCCGAGCGAGGAGCTCATCACCGCCATCGCCGAGACCAGCCGCTCGGCCGGCAGGAGGTCGCGCATGATGCTCACGCCGAGCGGGATCACAGCGATGCCGATGCCCTGCAGCGCCCGGCCGGCGACCAGCGGGACGATCGACGTGGCCAGGGCGCCGACGACCGAGCCGACCAGCTGGGTCGAGACGGCGACCAGCATCATCCGCCGCTTGCCGAACAGGTCACCGAGCCGGCCGAACACCGGGTTGGCGACGGCGCCGGCCACCAGCGTCGCGGTGATCGCCCAGAACGCGTTGGACGCCGACGTGTGCACCAGCGCCGGCAGCTTCGGGATCAGCGGAATGATGAGCGTCTGCATCAGCGACATCGACGTGCCGACGGTCGCGAGGACCGCCACGACGGCGTCCGCCCGCACCGGCGGAGCGGCCAGGGCCGGGACGGCGGCGGTGGTGCGGCTGACGCTCATGGCGGCCCTCCTCGATATATGCAGAGTGCACACAATATGTATCACGCATATTGCTCGGTTCCCAGTGGCGAATCGTTCGGGGGGCCGGTGACTTTGCCCACCCGACATGTCAGAATCGGATTCTGATGACGCAGAACGCTGATCGACTCCTGCCCGGCGGGTCCGGGCCCGTCCCCACCCAGGACCATCAGGTCCCGGCGGCCCGGGACGCCTCGGCCTCACCGGCCGGCAAGGACGTCGCCGCCCGGACAGCCGCGCGCACCCTGGCTGCGCGGACCGCCGGCTACACCAACGAGGTCCGGCGGCTGCTCGACGCCGGCCTCGTGGTGGTCATCCGCAACGGCACCTCGTCGCGGCCGCGGGTCGCCGACATCGTGGCCGAGGCAGGCCTGTCGAACGACGCGTTCTACCGCCACTTCCCGTCGAAGGACGCCCTGGTCGCCGCCCTGATCGAGGACGGCGCGGAGCGGCTCGCCAGCTACGTCGACCATCAGATGAGCAAGGAGCCGACGCCGGCGGGCAAGGTCCGCCGCTGGGTCGAGGCGGTGCTCGCGCAGGCCATGGGCGACGTCGCCGAGTCGACCCTCGCGGTGCTGTGGAACGGCAGCGGAAGCGGGGAGGTCGCCTCGGGCCGCCACCCGGCCGCGGCACCGCTGGCGGTACTGCTGCACGAGCCGTTCGCCGCGCTCGGCAGCGAGGACCCGGTGCTGGAGGGCAGCCTCGCCTCGCACGCCACGCTCGGCACGCTGTCCGACCATCTGTGGCGCCGGGCCGAGCCCACCGAGGCCGACGTCGAACGGATCACCCGCTTCCTGCTGCGCGCGGTCACCGGCGCCCCCGCGCCGGACGCCCCCTGACCTCGCCCGCCACACCGGCCAGCACCGCCCACCAGCCACCTCCAGCCAGCACACGAGTCCCCGATCAGGGAGCGCCCATGAAAGCTGTCCGAGCGACGGACGGCGCCGTCGCCGTCGTCGAGCTCGACGCGCCGCCAGGCATCGGCGGCGAGTTAGTCGAGATGAAGTCCGCGAGCATCTGCAGCTCTGACCTCATGTACCTCAGGTACGGGCTGAACAGGGTCGTGGGCCACGAACTCGCCGGCATCCGCGCGGATGGCACCGCGGTCGTCGTCGAGGCGGTTCTCAGCTGCGGCGAGTGCGACCACTGCCGCACCGGCCGCTACAACCTCTGCCCCACGCACTTCACCCAGGCGCTCGGCGCGACCACCGATGGTGGCATGGCCGAGCAGTTCCAGATCCAGTCGAACCGGCTCATCCCGCTCCCGAGCGGGCTGGACGTCAGGGACGGCTCGCTGGCCGAGCCGACCGCCGTCGGCTGGCACGCGCTGCGCCTCGCGCGCACCGGCCCGGACACGTCCGTGGCGGTCGTCGGCGCCGGGGCACTCGGACTGCTGGCGGTGGCCAGCGCGCACAGCCAGGGCGCGACCGAGGTCGCGCTGGAAGCCCGGCACCCGCACCAGATCGCCGCCGGCGAGCGGCTCGGCGCCAAGATCGGCGCGACCGGGCACTACGACGTGGTGCTCGACGCGGCCGGCACGATCGAGAGCCTGGCCCGCGCGGTCGAGCTCGTCGGCCCGCGCGGAAGGGTCGTCTCAGTCGCGACGCATCGCGGTCAGGTGCCGATCGACTGGAGCACCTTGTTCCATCTCGAAGCGAGCATCCTGCCGTCGATCGGCTACTGCATGCATGACAACGGCAGCGGCGAGGCGGTGGCGGAGATCGCCGAGGCCGCAGCGATGCTCGCCGACAACCCCGAGATCGCCCAGACCCTGATCACCCACCGGTTCCCGCTGGAAGACGCCGTCGAGGCGTTCCGAGTCGCGGGCGACCGGGCATCCGGTGCCATTCGAGTAGTGGTGGAGCTATGACGACCCTCCGGCCCGAGAACCTTTACCACGTCGGGATCATCGTCGAGGACTTCGAGTCCGAGCTGAAGCGGCTCACGGAGCTCTTCGGCTACGAGTGGTGCGACGAGCTGGTCGCGGACACCAACGTCCGGATTCACACCGCCGACGGCCCGGTCGAGAAGACGATCACCAACAGGTTCACCTACTCGGTCAACGAGCCGCGCCTGGAGATCATCCGGCCGATCCCGGGAACGGTTTGGACGCCGTCCGACTCGGGCGCGCACCACCTGGGCTACTGGTCGGACGACGTCGTCGCCGACTCCGCCGCCCTGGTCGCGCTGGGCATGCCGCTGGAGGTCGAGGGCGTCGGCCCGGACGGGCTGCCATACTGGACCTACCACCGCGGCACCCAGGGCCCGCGCGTCGAGCTGGTCAGCAGCGCGATCAAGCCAGGCCTCGAGGGGTACTGGGCAGCGGGAGCGGCCCGGTGACCGTCGCCGGCTCGCTCGATCTCGCCGAGTTAACGGGCGGCAGGGGCGTCTACATCGCGTCGCCGGTGCCAGCCGACCTCGCCGGCGTGGGCTACGTCGAGCAGGAGTTCACCGCGACCGGCACGGCGACGGCCTACCGGTCCGCCGGGCCGCTGGGCGCCGACGGCCGCTGGTCGTTCGAGCCGGCCGACACGGCGCCGTACCGCACCCGGATCGTGGTGCGCCGCCCGGCGGCGGCCGCGGACCTCAGCGGTGTCGCCATCGTCGAGTGGCTCAACGTCAGCTCCGGGCACGACTCGGATACCGGCTGGGCTGCCGGCCATGAGGAGATCACCCGGCGGGGCCACCTCTGGGTCGGCGTGTCGGCACAGCTGATCGGTGTCGCCGGTGGCCCGGTGACCGCGTCGACCATCGAGGGTTCCGAGGCACCGGGCCTCGTCGGCACGGACCCGGAGCGGTACGGCGCGCTCGTCCACCCCGGCGACGGTTTCGCGTTCGACATCTTCACCCAGGCAGCCCGGGTGGTCCGGACGGGCGGCGACCTGCTCGGCGGGGCGGCGCCGTCCGTCCTGCTCGCCTGGGGCCAGTCGCAGTCGGCCTACGCGTTGGTCACCTATGTCAACGGCGTCGAACCGCTGGTCCATGGGCTCTTCGACGGCTACCTGCTGCACAGCCGGGGTCTCGGCGCGCTGAACCTCGCCGCGCCCGGCACACCGGCCGGTCTCCAGGAACTGGCGGCCACCAGCCCGGTCGTCATCCGGACCGACACGGCGACGCCGGTCCTGATGGTGCAGGCCGAGGGCGACCTCAACCAGGTGCTGCACTCGCTCGGCTCCCGCCAGGACGACGGCGAGAAGGTCCGGACCTGGGAGGTGGCCGGCGCCGCGCACGCCGACCGGCACACGGTCGGGGCGTTCGCCGATCTGCTCGGCTGCGGAGTGGCCATCAACGACGCTCCGACGCACGTCGTCATCAAGGCCGCGCTGCGCGCGCTGGAGGCCTGGGTGCGCGACGGCATCGAGCCGGCGATGTCGCCACGGATCGAGACCGCCGGCGGCGACGTCGTCCGGGACGACGACGGCATCGCCCGCGGTGGCATTCGGGTGCCTCCGGTGGAGGTCCCCGTCGACGTCCTGTCGGGAATCCCCGGGCCGAACCCGTCGCTGATCTGTCAGCTGCTCGGCTCGACCGTGCCGCTGCCCGCCGAGCGGGTCGCGGCGCTCTACCCGTCGCGCGACGAGTACCTGGCCCGGTTCACCGCGTCGGTGGACCGGCTGGTCTCGCTGGGGTTCGCTCTCGCAGAGGATCGCGACGCGCTGCTCGGGTACGCCCAGCCTGATCGGGTCGGTTGAGCGACGGGCGGCCCGACACGACGAGGGGTGACCGGATGACCAACGACACGCTGACCGGACCGGCGGCACCGGACGGCCCGGCCACCGCGACGCCGCCGCGGCGGCCCGGCCTGGTCCGCCGGACGACGACCCACGACTCGCTGCGGCTCTCCGGCCTCAACGGGCCGGTCACGCTCGACGCGCGCGGCCGGGACCTGCGGGTCGAGCCCGACGGTTCGACGTCGATCCTCGCGGCGCAACGCGTGACGGTCGAGGTCACGTTCCCGGAGCGGGCGATCGCCCGGATCGACACCGATCCGGGCGAGCCTCGGCTGGAGGCGCTGCTGGGCGCCCGGGCCGCGTCGGGTTTCCGGCAGAAGGTCATCGAGGCGTTGCCCGGCGAGGGGGAAAGCCGCTCGGTCCGGTTCCAGCTGCTCGACGACCTCCCGACGGCCCTGCTGATCAGTGGCTACGCGCTGCAGAAGCAGGCGGCGCCCGCGTCGTTCGACCGCGAGCGCAAGCGGGCCGGGCTGACCCTGCAGTACCCGGACCTGTGCGCTGGCTGGATCACCGGCGGCACGATCGTCCGGGGGCTGGAGGAGACCGGGCAGGTGCCGAGGCCGGTCGGCCCGGCGGTCGGCCCGATCGCGGGTACGGACCCGGCCGGCTGGCACGAGGTCGGCCCGCTGCCGGCGCACGGGATGCGCCGGCGTCGGCGTCTCGACGTCTGGTGGGAGCCGGGCGAGCCCGACGCGCGGGTGGAGTGCTTCTTCCGCGACAGCCACATGGACGCGGACGGCGTCGAGACCGCGCTGCACGAGTACACCGTGCACGCGACCGTCGACCCGCGGTCGGGGACGTTCACCAGCTGCGCCGCCGACTTCGGCGCCCTGCCGTGGCAGGAGTGCCCGGTGGCGCTGGCCAGCGCCGGCCGGCTGGTCGGGCGGCGCCCGGACGGCCTGCGCCGCCACGTCCGCGACACCTTCACCGGCATCTCGACCTGCACCCATCTCAACGACACGCTGCGCTCGCTGGAAGACGTAGGCGCACTGATCGACAAGCTGCCCGCGCACCAGGCCGGGTAGGCACCCGAGCCGAGGCGTCGGCCGCACCAAGTCGGGTTCTGAAGATCCAGACTTGTGTTTGGCAACATCAGAATCGTATTCTTCGAGGGACGACGAGGAAGGACACACAGCGATGGCGTGGGACTTCGAGACCGATCCCGAGTACCAGACGAAGCTGGACTGGGCCGACGAGTTCGTCCGCAACGAGGTCGAGCCGCTCGACCTGGCGTTCCCGGACCTGCAGTTCGTCCCGCTGACGGAGACCCGCCGCCGGCTGATCGACCCGCTCAAGCAGCAGGTGCGTGACCACGGCCTGTGGGCGACGCACCTCGGTGTGGACCTTGGTGGGCAGGGCTTCGGTCAGCAGAAGCTGGCGCTGCTGAACGAGATCCTGGGCCGGTCCTCGTGGGCGCCGATCATCTTCGGCTGCCAGGCCCCGGACACCGGGAACGCCGAGATCATCGCGCACTACGGCACGCCGGAGCAGAAGGAGCGCTACCTGCAGCCGCTGCTCGACGGCGAGATGTTCTCCAGCTACTCGATGACCGAGCCGCAGGGCGGCGCGGACCCGACGCAGTTCACCTGCAGCGCCCAGAAGGAGGGCGGCGAGTGGATCATCAACGGGTGGAAGTACTTCTCGTCGAACGCCAGGACGGCGAGCTTCTTCATCGTCATGGTGGTCACGAACCCCGATGTGAGCGCGTACCGCGGCATGTCGATGTTCCTGGTCCCCTCGGACACCCCTGGCATCAACATCGTCCGTAACGTCGGCCTGGCCGGCGAGCCGCTGGGCGACGGAATGCACGCGCTGATCCACTACGAGGACGTGCGGGTGCCGGAGTCGGCGCTGCTCGGCGGCGAGGGCCAGGCGTTCGCCATCGCCCAGACCCGGCTCGGCGGCGGCCGCATCCACCACGCGATGCGCACCATCGGCCAGGCCCAGCGGCTGCTGGACATGACCTGCGAGCGGGCGCTGTCGCGGACGACCGCTGGCAGCAAGCTCGCCGAGAAGCAGTTCGTGCAGGGCTTCATCGCCGATTCGTACGCCCAGCTGCTGCAGTTCCGGCTGCTCGTCATGTACATCGCCTGGGAGATCGACAAGTACCAGGACTACAAGCGGGTCCGTAAGGACATCGCCGTCGCGAAGATCGTCATGCCGACGATCCTGCACGACATCGCGTGGCGGGCGATGCAGATCCACGGCGCCCTCGGCACCACCAACGAAATGCCGTTCTTCAAGTCGATCAACGGCGCCGCGGTGATGGGCCTGGCTGACGGCCCGACCGAGGTCCACAAGGTGACCGTCGCCAAGCAGGTCCTGCGCGACTACAAGCCGACCGACGGCATGTGGCCCACCGAGTGGATCCCCGCGAAGCTCGAGGCCGCCCAGGCCAAGTACGCCGAGTTCCTCGAGCACGAGGTCGGCAACCAGTAGGGCCCGCCAGCTCCCCGAATCCAGATCCAGAACTCTTTCGAAGTGGGGAAACACCTGTGAGCGACGCGGACCCGACACCGCTCGACTTCGACAAGCTCGCCGCCTGGATGGACACCCAGGGGCTGCCCGGCGCGGGCGCCCCGCTCTCGTCCAAGTTCCTGTCCGGCGGGACCCAGAACGAGATCTACCTGCTGACCCGCGGCGACTTCCAGTGCGTCATCCGGATCCCGCCGGCCAAGGCGCCGGCCGACCGGGACGCCGGCATCCTGCGCGAGTGGCGGATCATCGAGGCGCTCGACGGCACCGACGTCCCGCACACCGCGGCGGTCGCGGTGTGCACGGACCACTCGGTGCTCGGCCGGACCTTCTACCTCATGGGCTTCGTCGACGGCTGGTCGCCGATGAACATGAAGGACCGCAAGTGGCCCGAGCCGTTCGACAGCGACCTGGACCTGCGCCAGGGCCTGGGCTACCAGCTCGCCGAGGGCATCGCGCTGCTGTCCAAGGTCGACTGGCAGGCCAAGGGCCTGCAGGACCTGGGCCGGCCCGACGGCTTCCACGAACGCCAGGTCGACCGCTGGACCAGCTTCTTCGAGAAGATCAAGACCCGTGAGCTCGAGGGCATGGACGTCGCCACCGACTGGCTGCGCAACCACCGACCGCTCGACTACATCCCCGGCCTGATGCACGGCGACTACCAGTTCGCCAACGTCATGTTCAAGAACGAGGTGCCGGCCAAGCTGGCCGCGCTCGTCGACTGGGAGATGGGCACGGTCGGCGACCCCAAGCTCGACCTGGCCTGGATGGTCATGAACTGGCCCGAGAACCCGCTGGACCGGGACGCGGTCAAGGCGGGCTACGTCGACCACTACGGGATGCCGACCCGGGACAAGATCGTCGAGCACTACGCCAAGGTCTCCGGCCGCCAGGTCGACGACCTCGACTACTACCTCGTGCTGGCCCGTTGGAAGATCGCGATCGTCCTGGAGCGCGGCTTCGCGCGGGCGGGCAACGACCCGAAGCTGCTCGCGTTCGGGCCGGTCATCGAGCAGGCGATGCGCAACGCGGCCGAGTTCGCCTCGACCACGGACTACAAGCACACGGGGAAGTGAACCCATGAAGGCTGCGGTCTGTGTGGAGTACGGCGGCCCGGAGGTCATCCAGGTCAAGGAGATCGACACTCCGCCGGTCGGGCCGGACCAGGTCCGGGTCGGCGTCCGGGCGGCGGCGGTCAACTTCCCGGACGTGCTCGTCATCGCGAACACCTACCAGGTGAAGGCACCCGTGCCGTTCGTGCCCGGCAGCGAGTTCGCCGGTGTCGTCGAGGAGGTGGGCGCGGACGTCACCGGCCTCGCCCCCGGCGACCGGGTCGCCGGGACGGTGTTCGTCGGCGCCTTCGCCGAGCAGGTCGTGTGCCGTCCCGAGTCGTTGCGCCCCATCCCCGACGGCGTGGATGACCGGTCGGCCGCCGCCTTCGTCGTCGCGCACCGCACGTCGTACCACGTGCTGCGCTCGATGGCCCGGGTCCAGCCGGGCGAGCGGGTGGTGGTGCTCGGCGCGGGTGGCGGCGTCGGCCTCGCGGCCGTCCAGCTCGCCGTCGCCCTGGGCGCCGAGGTGACCGCGGTGGCGAACGCGGCGGACAAGCTCCAGATCGCCGCGGCGAACGGCGCGACGACGCTGCTCGACAACACGGTCGAGGATCTCCGGAAGGCGCTCAAGGTGGCGCACCCGGACGGCGTCGACGTCGTCGTCGACATGGTCGGCGGGGACCTCTCGGAGGCGGCGCTGCGGGCGCTGCGCTTCGACGGGCGTTTCGTGACCGTCGGCTACGCCTCGGGAACCATCCCGCGGATCCCGCTGAACCTGGTGCTGCTCAAGGGCGCGCACATCATGGGCTTCCAGATGCGCGACTTCGCGACCCACCGGCCGGACGAGCTCGCTCGCGACGACCGGGAGCTCACGGAACTGCTCTCCTCGGGGAAGGTTCGCCCGTACATCGGCTCCGTCTTCGACCTGGACGACACGGCCGGCGCGCTGCGGCACGTCGCCGACGGAAAGGCGATCGGAAAGGTCGTGCTCGACGTCGCGTCCTGACCAGACGCACCGTGACGAGCTGAGACCGGTCCTCCCACGAGGTTCACTCCTGGCGACAGGTCGGGGGCGCCCGGATTTCACCGGGCGCCCCTCCTCTTTTTACCGGGCACTGCCCGCCAGCATCGAGTCGATTTCGAACACCGAAAAGCGGTCCCAGGAGAATCACGATGGCGCTGTTTCGATGGCGAAGCTCATCTCGGACAAAAGCCGCATTCCTCGCGGCGGCCACCGGGCTCACCACGCTGGTGGCCTGCGGAGGCCCAGGCACGACGGCCGCCGGAGGCTCCTGCGCCTCCTCCGTCCCTGGAATCACGCCGACCGGCGTCAAGGCGGGAATGGTCTGGAGCGATACCGGGCCGTCGGCCGAGACCATGCGGGCCTTCCGGGCCGGAGTCGACGCCAGGATCGACGCCGCGAACGACCAGGGCGGCATTCTCGGCCGCAGGGTGACCTATGCCTGGCGCGACGACCAGGCCGACAAGTCCCTGAACCTGCACGGCACCCAGGACCTGGTCCAGAACGAGAACGTCTTCGGCATCATCGCGATGCCGAGCGCGACCAGCGCTGAGACCTCGGACTGGCTCGCCAGCCAGGGAATCCCGGTCACCGGCCTTGCCAGCGACGCCAGCTGGCTGGGCAAGAACAACATGTTCTCCTGGTTCTACCTCGGGGACGGCTCGGTCACGACCTGGGGCGACTATGTCAGCCACGAGCGCGGCACCCGGGCCGGCGTCATCGCTGTGTCGGCGAACGCCTCCAACGGCGACTTCACCCAGCAGATCGTGGCCAGCCTGAAGGCCGCTCACATCACGGTCGTCAAGACCTTCGCCATCTCGGACACGACCACCAACTACGCGTCGATCGCGCAGCAGATCAAGGCGGCCGGGATCGACTCCCTGGCCGGTGTCCTCCTCCCGGACGCGGCCGCGCAGCTGATCCCCGCGCTCAAGGAGGTCGGCCTGACCCTGGGCCAGGGCCTCAAGGTCGCGCAGATGCCGCTCGGCTATGACCCGACCGTCCTGGCGAAGTACGGCAGGACCCTCGCCGGGGTCTCCGTCGCCACGGCGATCAGGCCCTTCGAGGAGAGCGCCCCCGGGCAGCAGGCGTTCAGGTCCGCGATGGAGCTCTACGCACCGGAGATCCAGCCTCCGACGCAGGACAGCGCCGTGGACGGCTGGATCTCGGCTGACCTGTTCATCCGGGGCCTGCGGGCCGCCGGCGCCTGCCCGACGCGGCAGTCATTCATCTCCGGGCTGCGCGCGGTCAAGGACTACGACGGCGCCGGCATGTCCCCGCTCGCGAAGAACGATCTGTCGGCCAACTACAAGCAGACGACAAGCTGCTACTACTTCTTGAAGATCAGCCAGGACGGGGCGTCGTTCCAGCCGCAGAACGGTGGGCAGCCGTTCTGCGGGAGCCCGATCAGCCCGGCAGAGGTCACCGCCGCCAACCAGTGATCGGACGGACGCGCCGGGCGAGAGATCCGTGCGCATCCGGGCGTCTCAGTCTCCAGGCAGCTCCGCACACACACCTCGTCCATCGCAAAGACTACCGCCGAACACGGGGCCAAACCGCGACAAGGGGCGTCCGGCATTCCACCGGGCGCCCCTTGTCGGTTACGGCAAAGGCTGCGATTACTATCGACGTTATATGGACGCCGTTGAGAAACCATCGCGCCGAGACCAGGTGACGCGCTAGGTTCCGTCCATCCGACGCGGGGTCTCGCCATGCGCGCGACGTCCGCCCCCTCACGTCGCGGCGGCCCTGAGGCCCCGGACGTTCGCACCCGCATCAGAGGAGCGATGAAGTGTCGTCACCCGGACGCAGTCGGTTAGTTCGTGCTGGCGCGCTAGCTGTGATCGCGGCAAGCCTCGCGGCTGGTCTGGCCGCATGCGGCAGCTCCGGCGCCGCGACTTCCGCGGCTTCCTGCTCGACGCCGGCGCCGGGCATCACGAGCACCACGGTCAATGCGGGACTGCTGTGGGGTGACAGCGGGGACGGCGCCACCTCGATGCCGGACTTCCGCTCCGGCGTCGACGCCCGGTTCGGGCTCGCGAACGACTCCGGCGGCGTCTTCGGCCGCACGGTCAGCTATACCTGGCGCGACGACCAGAGCAGTCAGGACCTCAACCTCCTCGGCGCTCAGGATCTCGTCGGCCGCGGGCACGTCTTCGGCATCATCGAGGCCCCGGGCGCGAGCAACGGTTCCATCACCTGGCTCAACCAGCAGAACATTCCGGTGACCGGGCTGGCCAGCGACCCGGGTTGGGTCGGCCGGAACAACATGTTCTCGTTCTACTACCTGAGCGACGGCTCGAGCACCGTGTGGGGCGACGTCATCAATGCGACGGGAGCCTCCCGTGCCGCGGTGCTCGAGGTCTCCGGGAACAAGTCGAACTCCGATTTCAGCCGCCAGTACGAGGCGAGCTTGCTGGAATCCGGCGTCAAGATCGTGCGGGAGTTCCAGATCGCGGAGGCGGTCACCAGCTACCAGGCGGTCGCGAAACAACTCAAACAGGACGATATCGACGCGCTGGTCGGCGTCCTGCTCCCGAGCACGGCGGCCAAGCTCATCCCGGCGGCCCGAAGCCTTGGCGTGAACCTCAAGATCACCATGATGCCGCTCGGCTACGACCCCGCCGTGCTGGCCGCCTCCGGCAAGGCGATCGCCGGCACGATCATCTTCACCGAGGTCCAGCCCTGGCTCGACACCCCGCGCCAGCAGACCTTCGAGGCGGCGATGGCGAAGTACGCCCCGGAGATCCAGTCGGTGCGGTCGGACAGCGCGGTCGACGGCTTCGTCGCCGCCGACATCTTCATCCGCGGCCTCCAGGCGGCCGGGAAGTGCCCGACGAGGGAATCCTTCATCTCCGGGCTGCGCGCGGTGACGAACTACGACGGGTTCGGCCTCGTCCCGGCGCCGGTCAACTTCGCGACGAACCTCAAGGCGCCGCAGTCCTGCTACAACTTCATCCAGGTCCGCGCGGACGGCTCCGCCTTCGACCCGATGTTCGGGGGGCAGGCCAAGTGCGGCCGGCCGATCTCATCCGCCCGCATGAACCAGCTGCTGGACCCGGGCTCGTCCTGACCCGCACGGGCCCGGCCCGCTGACCCGGCGGGCTCAGCCCGCCGACCCGAGCGGCCGGGCCAAGCGAGGTTCGTCCGTCACCCGGCGAGGGGACGGACGAACCCCCCGGCGCAGAAGTTCCACACCTCGTCGCCGGTGAGCGGGTGGGAGCCCTCGCTGTCCGCCACGACCGCCGTCGACTGGGCCAGGAACATGACCGACTGCATCACCATCGCGGCGGCGCGGCGCGGCCGCAGCTCGGTGCGCAGCTGACCGGTCGCGTCGACGCGGCCCATCAGCTCGGCGAACAGGGTGAGCATCGGCTCGTGCGCGGACCGCACCTCCGCCGGGTAGCTCATCAGAAGCTGGGTGGCGAAGTCCGTGAACAGCGGATGACGGCTCTCCGGGCCCGGGAGCGAGCTCGCGAACAGCATCCGGACGGCGAGCTCCAGCCCGGCGAGCGGGTCGACCTCGATGGTGGCGGCGGCACGGATCTCGTCGGCGGAACGGCGCAGGGCGTTCTCGAACAGGGCCAGCAGCAGCTCGTGCTTGCCGCCGAAGTGCTGATAGAAGCTGCGCAGCGACTGGCGCGAGCGGTCGACGACCTCCTGTACGGTGAAGTCGGTCGACCCCTTCGCGACGATGATCTCCTGGGCGGCCTCGAGGAACTGCTGGACCTTGCGCTCGGCACGCAGCCGCGCGGCCTTGGTGGAGCGCTCGACCGCACGCTGCTTCCAGGCCGGCTCTTCACTCAGCGTGCTCACGGCAAGCTCCTGATCCTGCGCCATGGGAAGAACGTACTCCCCACTATGCGTGCAACCACGTGTGCTCTTGGCTCCCTCCGCCCGCGCAACTCGCGAGAGGATGCTTCCATCTTTAGAGAATGGTATTCTCGCACGAGTCCGAGCGAAATGTCGGTAGGAGGGCCTTCGTGGCTGAAAAGTCACTAACCGTCAGTGGGAGCCGACATGCTCTTTGAGTTCGACGAGGACCAGCAGCTGCTGCGCGCCACCGTCCGCGACGTGTTGTCGAAGGAGTGCCCGCCGGCGATGGTCCGTTCCGTCGCCGACCAGGGCGTCGACCCGATGCCACTCTGGCGGACCTACGCCGAGCTCGGCTGGACCGAGCTGACCGGGACGAGCGAGGCGGTCGAGCTCGCGATCGTGCTGGAGGAGCTCGGCCGGGCGACCGACCCGACGCCCTACCTGGCCACACTGACCTGGTACGCGCCGTTGGTGGCCGGGGCCGCGGACGGGTCGGCCGCCGGCGACGGGGAGACCGGCACGGCCGTGTTCGACGGGGTCAGCGCGCATCTCGACCCGCACGGTGACGGCGCCTGGATCCTGGACGGCACTGCGCACCACGTGCTAGACGGCGACCGGGCCGACTGGTTCGCCGTGGTCACCGACGCCGGGGTGTTCACCGTGCCCGCCGCCGACGCGACGGTCCACCGCACCGAGGCCTTCGACCCGCTGCTACACGTCGCCGACGTCAGCTTCTGGCAGGTCAGGGTCCCGGCGTCACACCGGGTCGAGGCCGACGTCGAGCTGGCCCGCGACATCGCGCTCACCGGTCTCGCCCTGACCATGGTCGGCGCCTGCCGGCGGGTGCTGGAGCTGACGCTCGACCACGTCCGCACCCGCGAGCAGTTCGGCGTCCGGATCGGCTCGTTCCAGGCGGTCAAGCACAAGGCCGTCGACATGCACGTCGCGATCGAGCGGGCCACCGCCCTGGCGTACTTCGCGGCACTCACCCTGGCCGAGGAGGACCCGCGCCGGTCCACCGCGGCGGCGATGGCGAAGGCCGCGGCCGGCGAGTGCACCCAGCTGGTGTTCGAGAGCGGCTTCCAGCTGTTCGGCGGTATGGGCTTCACCTGGGAGAACGACCTGCAGTTCGCGCTGAAGCGGGCGCTGGCCGGTGAGCTGCTGCTCGGCGGGGCCGACGTGCACCGGGCCAGGATCGCCGCCGCCCTGCTCGACGGCCCGGCGACGGCCGGCGACCAGCCCGCGAAGGAGCGTCATGCAGCTGCGGTTTGACGACGACGTCGAGGCGTTCCGCGCCGAGTTCACGGCGTTCCTGGACGCGAACCTGCCGGCCGTCGAGGAGGCCACCGAGCGGCCGACCTCGACCGCGCACATGCCGGCCTGGTCACGGCGCTGGCAGCGGCTGCTGTTCGACAACGGCTGGCTGCTGCCCGGGAACACGCCGGAGTTCGGCGGCCGCAACGCCAGCCTGCTCCAGCAGTTCGTCCACCTGGAGGAGCTGGGCAAGCGGCGGATTTACCACAGCTTCAACCCGCAGGGCCTGGGCATCATCGCCGCGTCGCTGCTGACCTTCGGCACGGACGAGCAGAAGCACCGCTGGGCCGTGCCGATCCTCAAGGCCGAGATCACCGCGGCGCTCGGGATGAGCGAGCCGGGCGCGGGCTCGGACCTCGCCGGCCTGCGTACCCGGGCGACGCTCGACGGCGACCACTTCGTCGTCAACGGGCAGAAGATCTGGACGTCCGGTGCGCACGACGCCGACATCCTGCTGACCTTCGTGCGCACCGACCCGGACGCGCCCAAGCACAAGGGCATCAGCGTCCTGGTGATCCCGACCGACCTGCCGGGCCTCACCCGCCGGCCGTTCGGCTCGATCCTGGGGACCGACGACCAGGACTTCAACGAGGTCTTCTTCGACGACGTCCGCGTACCGGCCGAGAACCTCATCGGCGAGCTCAACAAGGGCTGGCACGTCGCGAACGGCTCGCTCGGGCACGAGCGCACGATGCTGTGGCTGAACTTCGCCGACCGCCTGGACGAGTTCGTCGAGGACTTCCGGCCGACGACCACGCTCGACCGGGACCGTTACGCGACGCTGGCGATGGACGCGACCGCCCTGCGGCTGCTCGGCTCGGCCGCGCTGGCCAAGGCGGCCCGTGGCCAGGAGGACGTCGCCTCGATCTCGGTGCTGAAGCTCCTCGGCTCCGAGGCGGTCCGGACCACCGCCCGCCACGCCCTGCTCGCCCAGGGCTCGGCCGGGCTCGACGGCGCCGCGAACTCGCGGCCCTTCGAGCACATGAACCTCGACTGGTTCTTCGCCAGCTGGTTCAAGCGGTACGCCCACAGCTTCTCCGGCACCATCGCTGGCGGCACGTCGGAGATTCAGCGCACGATTGTCGCCGAGCGAGTGCTCGGCCTGCCCCGGAGCTAACCGGTCAGCGAAACGGTCATGGGAGTTACCGACTTGTACATTCTCTACGATGTCGCGGACAGCATCGCGACGATCACGTTGAACCGTCCGGAAGCCGCGAACGCACAGAACGGCGCGCTGCTGGAGGAGCTCAACGACGCCTGGGTGAAGGCGGCGGAGGACCCCGAGGTCAAGGTCATCATTCTGCGCGCCGAGGGCAAGCACTTCTCGGCCGGGCACGACCTGAAGCCGGACCCGTCGACGCCGACCCCGGCGAAGATCACCCTCGAGGACATCTACAACATCGAGGCGCGGCGGTACCTGGAGTTCTCGCTGCGCTGGCGCAACATCCCGAAGCCGTCGATCGCGGCGGTACAGGGCCGGTGCATCGCGGGCGCGCTGCTGCTGTGCTGGCCGTGCGACCTGATCATCGCGGCCGACGACGCCAAGTTCTCCGACCCGGTGGTCGCGATGGGCATCGGCGGCGTCGAGTACCACGGCCACACCTGGGAGCTCGGGGCCCGTAAGGCCAAGGAGATCCTCTTCACCGGCCGCGCGGTCACCGCCGAGGAGGCGGAGAAGGTCGGCATGGTGAACAAGGTCGTCCCACGGGCCGACCTCGACGCCGAGACCCGGGCGCTGGCCGCGCAGATCGCGGTGATGCCGTCGTTCGGCCTGCGCCAGGCCAAGCGCGCCGTCAACCAGACGCTCGACGTCCAGGGGTTCTACGCGGCGATCCAGTCGGTCTTCGACATCCACGAGACCGGCCACGGCAATGCGCTCTCCGTGTCCGGATTCCCGGTCCTGGTGAACCTCAGCCAGATGAAGGACACCATCAAGTCCGTCAACTAGCCGGTCCTCCTGGTCCCCCTTCGAAGGCGGCCGGCCCCACGGGGTCGGCCGCCTTTCGCTTTGCGGGATCGACCAGTCACCGCCGGTCACCTCGACCGGATTGTCCTCGTCCTGGAACTTCGTTTCATTGATCGCCGTTTCGGCCCTCGCGCGGTTGTGATCGGGGCCGCTTTGCGAGAACCAGAGTGCCGAGACGGCGATCAATGCACGGAGGTGGTGGCCCGCTCCTCCTGACGAGGGCCGCGCCGGATATCGCCGATCCCATCTTGAAGTGCGGCCCGCTACTGGTTGGCCAAGAGCTGGTTGATCTGCGTGGCCAGCTCTGCGTCGAGAGCGCCGTCCGGTGGGGCGGAGGTCTGGCCGACGGTAAGACTTTCCTCTATCCGTCCGCGAGCAAAAAATGCGACGTCGAGATAGGTGGTGGTGCCGTCCGTGGAAGTTTTCATCCGCACCGCATAGAGAGTTCCCGGAATATTGATCTTGACGACGGAATCAATATTCGCGCCCAATCCGCCAGTGGATCCGGTCGGGTCTTCATTGGAAATCTTCTGGAGGCACCCCGGAAGCCGGCCCACAATGGTCGGGTCGGCAAGGGCCATCGCGTCCTCGGCGACGTCCACAGCAGGGATGACCTGAGCGCCAGAGGCAAAGAAGGTACCGCTCGCATCGTTGGCGAAGTCAGCGCTGTCGGCCTGGTTGGCGACGATCCGGAAGAAATGCGCGCCGACGCAGGCGTTGAGAGCGGTAGCACCCGCGGGGTCGGTGCCACCGCCGGAGCCAGTAGCGGGTGACGCCGTGAAGCCGGGCGGCGCGGCCGACGCTGGCAGGACGTAGTCGGTCGCTTGTAGCGCTCGCTGCGGCGTGGGGGTGGCCGGTGACGTCGACACTCCCCCACCGCCCGCAGGCCTGGGCGGCGAACTCGACGAACACCCGGACAGCACGAGCGCGATGCCCGCCGCCGCGACCGCCGTGCCTCGAAACGCCGATGAAACCGTCACCGCTTGTCTCCGATTGTTGTCAGCGACCGCACAAGCAGCAATGACTCTAGATCCTCGGACGCTGTGGCGCCCACCCTTTTATGACCAATTGGGACAGGGGGCGGCATCGGTAGTTCCTGGCCTTTGCACTGACCAGGCCGCACCACGTAAACCCGGAAAGGAGCGGATGTCGCTCCTCCGTCGGCGTGCGCTGGCCTGCGCCGGAGGTGGGAAATGGCCGCCGGATGCCGGCGCCGACGGCGACCTGGACCTCGGTCAGCAGATCCTCGCGACGGCGACCCGACGGCAGGCCGGTCAGCACAGTCGAACTCGTCCACGGCAGGACCGCGGCTGGGCTCGCGTCGACACGCGGCCCAGCCGTCCGCCTGGGTCCACCGCGCCAAGGCCTATCGAGACTGGCCGCGCCTCGCCGGCCAGCGCGGCTGGTGATCGCCGTTTTGGCCCTCGGGTGGTCGTAGCCAGGGCGTTTGCACGACCACCCGAGGGCGGAAACAACGATCACGGCCCGAAGGCGGCCGGCCAGCCAGGCAAGATCGCGGGAGGCTCTGGTGCCGGTTCCTACAGCTGGGCGATGCGGGGGGCCGTGCGGCGGGCGCGGATGAGGGCGCCGGCCTCGCGGGTGAGCTCCCGGCTGTTGCCGAGCAGGCCGTCGAGGGTGAGCACGCGGCGGATGTGGTGGTGCAGGTCGTGCTCGGCGGTGAACCCGATGCCGCCGAGCACCTGCTGGCAGTGCCGGGCCGCGTCCAGCGCCGCCTGGCCGGCGGCCGCCTTCGCCAGCAGCGCGCCGAGCTCGTCGTCGGCCGCCGTCAGCGTGGCCTCGGCGCCTTCGAGCGCGACGTACGTCTCGGCGAGCCGGTGCCGGACGGCCTGGAACCCCGCGACCGGGCGGCCGAACTGGTGGCGGTCCAACGCGTGCGTGCGGGCCAGGTCGAGCATCGCGCGCCCGGTCCCGACCAGCCACCAGGCGAGTGCGCGGCGGCCTGCGGCGAGCGCCACCGGGTCCGCGGCGACCTTGCCACCGTCGGCCGCGTCCGCCGCCACGACCCGCAGCGGCACGGGCCCGTCGAGGATCGTCCCCTCGCCCACGACGTCGGCCCGTTCCCAGACGACGGTGCGCCCACCCGCGTAGGGCAGCGCGACGACACCGCCGATCGGCGAGCCGATGGCGGCGAGCAGGACGTCGTTGACGAGCGGAGCGTGCGCCCCGGTCTGCCCCAGCAGGGCGAACACCAGCGGGATCGCGTCGGCGGACTCCTCGGCGAGCAGGTCCGCCCAGCCGAGCTCGGCCAGCGCCACGTCGAGCGCCGCGCCCGCCGGGGTGTCGGCCATCGTCCCGCGCAGTGCCTCGGCGAGAAGGTCCCGTTCCTGCGCGTCCACGCCTACTCCTTGCCCAGGTTCAGCAGCCGGCGGGCGACGATGTTGCGCTGGATCTCCGCCGTGCCGCCGTAGATGGTCGCCGCCCGCGAGTACAGGTATTCGGTACGCCAGTGCGCGTCCGTCAGCTCGATCGCGCCGGGCAGCACCTCGCGGGCCGTGTCGAAGAGCTTCTGGTCCGCGGTCGCCAGCAGGATCTTGTCGACGGACGTCTCCGGGCCCAGGTGCACGCCCGCGGCCAGCTGCCGCTGGGTGTTGCGCGACCGGCTGCGGATGGTGTGCAAAGCCAGGTAAGCGGCGCCGAGCGCTGCGTCGGTCGTCGCAGCGGGCTCGGTCTCCTGCGCCTCGACGTCGGCCAGCAGCAGGTCGAGCCGGGTGAACAGGTAGGTGATCCGGTGCCAGAAGCAGGTGGACCGCTCATACGGCAGCAGGTCCATCGCGAGGCTCCAGCCGTCGCCGATCTTGCCGAGCAGCCGCTCGGCCGGAATCACGACGTCGTCGAAGAACACCTCGGCGAACTCGTCGACGCCGTGCATCGTGCGCAGCGGCCGGACGGTGATGCCGGGGGTGTCCATGTCGAGGAAGAACGCGGTGATGCCGGCGTGGCCCGGGCCGGTCCTGGTGAGCAGGACGCAGCGCTGGGCGTACTGCGCGAGCGACGTCCAGACCTTCTGGCCGTTGACGACCCAGCTGCCGTCCTCGCGCTGCGCGGCGCGGGTCGTCAGCGAGGCGAGGTCCGAGCCGGAGCCGGGCTCGGAGAAGCCCTGGCACCAGTGCTCACGGCCGGACAGCAGCCGCGGCAGCATCTCGGCCGCGAGCTCGGGCCGGGCGTACGAGATCATCGTCGGCGCGAAGACCTCGATCAGCGAGTAGTTGGTGGCGTCGGTCAGGTCACGGTTCGCCACCTCCTCGCCGAGCACGGCCCGCAGCACGTCCGGGCCGCCCAGACCGCCGGCCTCGACCGGCCAGCCGTAGCGCATCCAGCCCGCGTCGTAGAGCGCGCGGCGGACCTTGCCGAGCTGGCCGACCTCCGCGTCGAGCGAGTGGTCGTCCACCGGCTTGGCCAGCTCGGCCGCGTGCTCGTCAAGCCAGGCCCGCACCGCGGCGCGGAACTCCTCGACGGTGACCGTCTCACCGTCGACCGGCGGCACGAACCCGGCCGGCACGAGGCTGGAAGCGCGCTGCGTCTCTGGTTCGCTCCGTCGCGAACCCATCGCCCCCCCGGTCAGCGCATCCGCGCCGACCGGGGACCCCTGCTCGCGGCCGTCCTCCTCCGTCGGACGACCACTCCGCGGGTTCGCTCCTACGCTCACAGGTTGATCCGCTCAATGACATGCGGAATCCCGTGGTCGTGGTCGCCGCTGCGGCGGATGAACGTCATCGCCCGGGTGCGCAGCCGCCAGCCGTCGTCCGTGCGCAGGTAGGTGTCCCGGTAGTAGCCGATGCGCATGTCGTGCGCGGAGTGCTCGATGAAGCACAGCGGCTGGGTGCCGGTCGCGTTGAGGCCGTCGTCGGCGAAGTCGATGGCCGGCGTGCCGGTGAGGAACAGGCCCTTGGGCGCGGCCGCGACCAGCGCCGGGAAGTCCTTGAGCGCGAACGTGTCCCCGAATGCGCTGTATGTGCCGTCAGGGGTGAAGACCTTGACCAGACCCTCGATGTCGCCCTGGGTGATGGTCACCGCGTAACGGGCGAGGGTCTGCTGGATCTCGACCAGATCCTCGATGCGGTTCGGCTTGGTCACGGTCTACTCCGAACTTGGGAGCGCGGAAGCTGGGGTCTCTGCACTGACGAGGTCATCGCGACCGTCGAGATCAGTAGATGAACTGCTTACCACCCTTCATGACGAAGGGAACGCGGGTCACCACCCGGATGTCCTCGAGCGGGTTGTCGCGCACGGCGATGACGTCGGCGAGCAGGCCCTCGCCGAGTCGGCCGCGGTCAGTCACGTCGATCAGGTCGGCCCCGACGATAGTCGCGGCCTGGATCGCCTGCAGCGGAGTCATGCCGCGCTCGACGAGGGTGACCAGCTCGTTGCCGTTCTTGCCGTGCGGGATCGCCGGCGCGTCCGAACCGACGGCGATCTTCACGCCGGCCTCGATCGCGTTGCGGATGGACGCCTTCGCCCTCGGCCAGTCCCGCGCAGCCTTCGCCTGGACGCGCGGGTCGGAGGTGCTGAGCACCTGCATGCCGTCGATCAGTGCCTGGGTGGCGACGAGGTAGGTGCCCCGCTTGACCATCAGGTTGATGGTGTCGTCGTCGATCATGAAGGCGTGCTCGATGCAGTCGACGCCGCACTCGATCATCTGGGTCACGGCCTCGGAGCCGTGGGTGTGTGCGGCGACCCGCAGGCCGCGCCGGTGCGCCTCGTCGGTGATCGCGAGCACCTCCGCGTCGGAGTAGTGCTTCGCTCCCGCCGGACCGGTGAGGGTCATGGTGCCGCCGGAGCCGCACATCTTGATGACCTGCGCGCCGTGCTTGATCTGGTGTCGGACGGCCTTGGTGACCTCGTCGACGCCGTTGGCCAGGCCTTCCTCGACCGTGAGCTGCAGGACGTGCGGTGCGAACTGGCCGAACATCGTCGGGTCGAGGTGCCCGCCGGTCGGGGTGACCGCGTGGCCGGCGGGGACGATCCGCGGGCCGTCGACCCAGCCGTTGTCGATCGCCTTCATCAGGGCCACGTCGAGCAGGTAGCCGCCGGTCTTGCAGAACAGGCCCAGGTTGCGGACGGTCGTGAAGCCGGCGCGCAGGGTGCGTCGGGCGTTCTGGGTGGCGCGCATCATCCGCAGCGGCGGGTCGTCGCGCATCTGGCTGGTGAACTGGTTCTCCCCCGGGCCGCCCATCAGGAGGTTGAGCTCCATGTCCATCAGACCCGGCAGGAGGACCAGGTCGCCGAGGTCGATGACCTCGCCCTCGGGCTGTCCGCCCACGCCGACGATGTACTCGCCCTCGATCTTCAGGATGCCGGGCCGGATGATCTCACCGGTGTCGACATCGAGCAGGCCAGCGGCCTTGAGCGTCAGCATCCCGCGTCCTCCTTGAACCTCAGGGCCAAAATCGGGCCCCGTGACATCAGGGCCAAAACCGGGCCCCGTCGGCGTTGACGTGTCTGGACCGCGGCCTCGGACCGCATCGTGGTCTCGCGCTAGTGGTCTCGCGCCCGCACACCAGGCGTCCCAAGCCAGGCGCCGCAAGCCAGCCTTCGCAAGCCAGGCGGAGAACCATGTTCTCAGAGTTGAGTCTCAGATTCTCACGCGGTCGGGAGTCGAGTCAAACGGCCTGACCCGGACCCCGGCCCACCACCTGCGCGGACGCGGCCGTCGGCCACCCGCGCCGGAAATCGCATGTTTGATTCTCGCAGGGCGAGAAGCTAGTTTCCAGCCAGGAAGGCCAACGGCCCACCCGGCCTCGCGATCGCGAAGCAAGATGAGGCGTGAGCGACGCCGGGCCGACCCGGCGAAGATCGACACGGTGTTCGGGAGCGCGGACGCCCAGGAGTGTGCCCGCGCCTGCGCCGAGCACCGACCGCCCGGTGTGGAAGGGAAGGTGGTTCCGGTGAGCGTCACCGAAACTCAGGTTGCGGCTACCCAGGACGCGGTCAGGCGGCCGGCCGTTACAGCCGGGCCTCGGCGGCACGAGCACTGGATCAACGGCCGGGCCGTCGCTCCAGCCGAGGGCGCCTACTTCGCCACCCACAACCCGGCGAACCGAGAGCCGGGCGACACGATCGCCGCGGGCACCGCCGCCGACGTCGAGCTCGCGGTCACCACCGCGGCGGCCGCCTGGCCGGGCTGGGCCGCGCGGCCCGCGCGCGAGCGGTCCGACGTGCTGCACGCCGTCGCCGACGCGATGGCCGCCGCCACCGACGAGCTCGCGGAGCTCGAATGGACCTCCACCGGCAAGGTTCCCGGCCAGGTCGCCTTCGAGATCGGCCTGTCGGTCGACTACTTCCGCTACTACGCCGGGGTGGTCCGCGCGCTCAACGGGCGCACCATCGACCTCGGTGCCGGGGCGCACGCGTACACCCGCCTGGAGCCGTACGGCGTCATCGGCGCGATCACCCCGTGGAACCTGCCGCTCAACCAGGCGTCCCGCGCGCTCGCCCCGGCGCTGGCCGTGGGCAACGCGATCGTCGCCAAGCCCAGCGAGTTCACCGCCACGTCCACCGTGCTGCTGGCGAGGCTCGCGACCCAGGCCGGGCTGCCCGACGGCCTGCTCAACGTCGTCACCGGCACCGGACCCGAGGTCGGCTCCCCCCTCGCGGCGCACCCGCTCGTGCGCAAGGTGGCGTTCACCGGCTCGGTGGCGACCGGCCGGCACCTGGCCCAGGTCGCCGGTGACCGGCTGATCCCGCTGACCCTCGAGCTCGGCGGCAAGTCCCCGGTCGTCGTCTTCGCCGACGCGGACCTCGACCGAGCCGCGGCAGCCGCGGCTGCCGCGATCCAGACGAACTCCGGCCAGGTCTGCTCGGCGACGACCCGCCTGCTGGTCGAGGGCTCGGTGCACGACGAGGTGGTCGCCAGGATCGTCGAGCGGCTGGAGCGCCTGGAGCCCGGCGTCGACTTCGGCCCGATCATCACCGAGGCGCAGTTCGGCAAGGTGCTCGCCGCGTTCGCCGACGCGTCTCGGGACGGCCTCACCCCGCTGACCGGGGGTGCCGCCTACGCCGACGGGCCCGGCGCCGCCGGCCAGTACGTGCGCCCGACCGTCTACGCGGACGTTCCGCTCACCCACCCGCTCGCCCGCGAGGAGGTCTTCGGCCCGGTGCTGGTGACCCGGCGCTTCAGCGACGAGCGGGACGCGGTCGCCGCGGCCAACGACACCGACTTCGGGCTGGTCGCCAGCGTGTGGAGCGGCGACGTCGCGCGCGGGCTGCGGGTGGCCGAGCGGATCGACGCAGGCCAGGTGGCCGTCAACGGCGGGCCACTGACCAACGAGACGCCGTTCGGCGGCTACAAGAACAGCGGCTTCGGCCGGGAGAAGGGCCTCGAGGCCCTGCACGACTACGCCCAGACCAAGACCGTCAGCCTGTCCTTGGGCTGACGGCCAGCGCCTACGCCGGACAGGCGGCCGAGCCGCCCGGTGACCGGCGTCGGCTCTTTTTCGCGCCGCCTCCTTCGGCGGCGCCGAGGATCGGAGGAACGACCGTGGACGAGGCACTGAGCGCTGCCTACGAGCTGCGCCGGGCCATGCTGGGCGACGCCTACGTCGATGCCCAGAAGGCCGAGACCGACCCGGTCGCGCAGGACTTCCAGGACCACATCACCCGCCAGGCCTGGGGGGTGTGGACCCGCGGCGGACCGCTCTCCACCCGGGACCGCAGCCTGCTGGTACTCGCGATGACCGCGGCCCTCGGTCGGATGGAGGAGTTCAAGCTGCACGCGAGCGCCCAGGCACGCACCGGGGTCAGCGACGCCGAGCTCGACGAGCTGCTCTTCCAGGTCGCCGCCTACTGCGGCGCCCCCGCGGCCATCTCGGCCAAGCGGGCGCTGCGCGAGGTGCGGGCCACCCGTGCCGCCGACGCCGCGGCGGCGGACACCTCCGTGCCCGCGGATACCACCGTGCCCGCGGACACCTCCGTGCCGGCCGCCGCGTCGACGGAGGCCTGAGATGACGGTCGGAGCGCCGATCGTCGGCTTCGTCGGGCTGGGCAACATGGGGGCGGCGCTGGCGAACAACCTCGTCGTGGCCGGCTTCGACGTCGTCGCCTTCGACGTCGCCGGGCCGGACCGGGCGCCCGAGGGCTCGACCTTCGCCGCCGACGTCGCCCAGCTCGCCCGCGCGGCCGACGTCGTCGTGTTCAGCCTGCCCAACGGCGCCGTGTCCGAGTCGGTCGCCACGGAGATCGCCGGCACCGCCGAGCGCCGGGTCGCGCACCTCATCGACACGTCGACCATCGGCGTCACCGCGGCCAAGAAGATCACCGGACTGCTCGCCGACGCCGGCATCGGCTACGTCGACGCTCCGGTCTCCGGCGGCGTCGCCGGCGCGAAGGCCCGCCGGCTCGCGGTCATGTACGCCGGCACCGACGACACGGTCGAGGCCGTCCTCCCCGTGCTGCAGGGGCTGTCCGACAAGCTCCGTCGCGTCGGTGGCCAGCCGGGTCTGGGCCAGGCGCTCAAGCTGGCCAACAACTTCCTCTCGGCCACCGCACTCGCCGCGACCAGCGAGGCGGTGGCGTTCGGCGTCGCCGCCGGGCTGGACATGGCCACGATGATCGAGGTCCTGAACACGTCGTCCGGCCGCAGCGCGGCCACCGACGACAAGTTCCCCAACGACGTCCTCACCGGCCGCTACGGCTCCGGCTTCGCCAACACGCTGATGGCCAAGGACGTCCGCCTCTACCTGGCCGAGGTCCGCGACGCCGCCACCCCGCACACCGTCGGCGACGTCACCGTCGACATCTGGCAGCGCTTCGCCGATTCTGAGCCGAACGTCGACTTCACCCGCATCTACCCCTTCGTGGAGGGCTCCGGCTGAGCGCTCGCGCGACCGTTCGGCCCGGCTCGGGCTCGGCTCGGCCAACGTTGCCTGCGGTCGTGCTAGCGCAAAGGCCGGCGCCACGGTCAGGGCCAGCGGCAGCGCCACGGTCAGGAGCAGCGGCAGCGGCAGCGGCAGCGGCAGCGGCAGCGGCAGCGGCAGCGGCCATGATCGCCGTTTCGGCCCTCTGGTGGTTGTCTGCGGGGCTCGTTTACGACCGCCAGAGGGCGGAAACAGCGATCTATGGCCAGGGAGCCGCCGCCGGGGCGAGGTAGATCGCCCGGCGGTCCGCCGGGGGACGTCGGCAGGGATCGCGGAGAGCCGGCTCGACCACGTCGAGAGGACTGAGCATGCGTTTCTCGGTGAACGTGCCGAACTTCGGGGACTTCGCCGATCCCCACGTCGTCGCCCAGGTCGCCGCCGCCGCGGAGAGCGCCGGCTGGGACGGCTTGTTCGTCTGGGATCACGTCCTCTGGCACAAGGACCGTGGCCATGCTTTCGGCGACCCGTGGATGCTGCTAACCGCCGCCGCGCTCACGACCAGCCGGATCCGGCTCGGCACCCTGGTCACGCCCGTCGCTCGCCGGCGCCCCGAGCAGCTCGCCCGCCAGGTCGCCACCCTGGACACCGCCAGCCGCGGTCGCGCCATCTTCGCCGCCGGCCTCGGCGCGCCGCTCGACGACGAGTTCGGCAGCTTCGGCGACACCACCGACCCCGTCGTCCTGGCCGAGCGGCTCGACGAGGGCCTCGACCTGCTCGCCCGCTACTGGACCGGCGCACCCGTCAACCACCGAGGCCGCCATTTCCAGGTCGACGACGTCACGCTGCTGCCCGCCACCGTCCAACAGCCCCGCCCACCGGTCTGGATCGCGGGCCGCTGGCCGAACCGGCGCCCGCTGGAGCGCGCCGCACGCTGGGACGGGGTCGTCCCGCTCTTCGCCGACGCCACCCACGGCGTCCCGCCGGCTCCCAACGACGTGCGCGGGGTCGTGACCCGCGTCGCCGAGCATCGGCCCGAGGCCGCCGGCCCCTTCGAGGTCGTCGTCGGCGGCCAGACCGCACCGGACACCGCCGCCGACGTCATCGGCCCGCTGGCCGACGCCGGCGCCACCTGGTGGGACGAGCGCCAGCACATCCAGAGCCCCGACCTCTACGCGCTCGCCTCCGTCCTGCGCCGCGTCGAACAGGGCCCGCCTTCCCTCTGACCGAACCGAACCGGCCCCAAGACCCGGTCGTGCCCGGTGCCTGCCGGTCAGGCCGGATTCGGTGGCCAACTCGCGGGCCTATTTGATCCGATTCGGCGCCTGCCCTGCCACACCACTATCGGGCGGACTCACTGGCGGACGTGTCGCCAAGTCGGAAGGCATAGGGATCCCGCGCACCTGCCGCGATCCACCCACAGGTCTCATCCGGAGATTCCACGGCGTCTGCCCACTGAACGGCGGAGACCTCGGAGATCGTTGCAGCGGCGTTCTCGGCCAGGCGACGGGATATATGGTCGGACGACACGAGCCGCCGGTCGAGGCTCAATGCGGCCTCGATCAGATGTGTGTCTTTCAGCAGCGCCTTGCGCTCGGATTCCTTCGGCAGAGCGTCCGCGAGCCTGGCTCGCAGCCGCGGATTCTCGGGGACATCGTGAACGCGTAACCGGCGAGCGGCTACCATCGCGGCGCGCCACCGTACTCCGTACGCCGACTCATGGTCCTTCCATTCAGCGAGCAACGACCTGGAGAGTCCGACCAGGCAGGTCGAGGCCTGAATCGTCATCAGGGCATGCCGCGACCGACTCGACTGCGGGTGCTCCTTGTGCCCGGCGCTGGAGCCCACCGAGGCGTCCACGACCAGGACGTGCGCCTTGCGCGCATCCGATCTACTCACCGGCGAGCCGCCTTTCGGCCGCATCCAGGTAATCCCGGTCGGACTCCAGCGCGATGTCGTCGAAGTCGGTCGGCCAGTCACCGAAGGAGCCATCCTCCGCAAGGTCGGCCGTCGTCACCTCTGTGGTCCCGTCCCGATGTCGGGAGAACCAGTGGAGGGCTACGTCGGTCGGATCCAGCTCCGCTCGGGCGATCGCGGTCTGGATCCCGCGCAGGAGCAGCGAGCTGTGTGTCTCGACCACGACCACGACGCCCTGATTTACCGCGTTCACCAGGAGGCCGGCCAGGCGTGTCTGCGCCCGGGGGTGCAGGTGGATCTCCGGTTGCTCGATGTAGACGAGCTGGCCGGGCACGGCCGCGTGCAACGCCACAATAACCGGCAAGGTCTGCGATACACCGAAGCCGACGTCGGCGATACTGACGAGATCGTTCTCGGCGCCCGGCCCCGCAGTCGGTGTGCGACCCACCCGAAGCTCGACGCGGGTGTCATCCACCGCCTTGGCCTCAATCGTCCCAGTAAGGCCGAGCATCCGCAGATCCTGCGCGACTAGGCCTATGCGGTCGTCACGCTGTCGCTGCCAGGCCATGATCAGGCTCGCCACGTATGGTTCGAAGGTCCCCGGGAAGGTCGCCCGGATCGCCGTCGTCCGATAGGTGCGCTCCGGATTCCCGCGAAGGCCTGGAAGGTGAATCAGGCTTTGGATCTGGGCGCTCAGGTGCTCGGGTACGTCGTTCGGGAGGGCTGTGGGGGCGAACGCGCCGTCGACCACAGCGACTGGAACGAGAAAACAGCGGTTCCGCACTGCGGTCCAGCTCAGCGCAAGGTTCTCCGGCGACTTCGAGGCCCTCCGAAGCGCCTCTCCGAGAAGCCGCGCGTCGGGGGGAAGGGAGTCGGCCACCAGTCGCATACCCTCGCGGTACTGGGCGGTGGTACCACCACGGTTGACCACCATCTCCCGTATACGGAAGCCGCTGCGCTGTTCCCGCTCATAGGAAAGCGTGACCGCTGTGTCATCGGAAAATCCGGCGGTCAGCGAGAAGTTGGACACAGCGCTCGTCGACGACGGCCGGGCGAGTACTTGGTCGGCCGATGTAACGGACAGATTCGGCCCTTCCAGCAGCAATGCACCGGGGTCAAACTGCGCTTCCAACGTTTGCTTCATCAGCAGCAATGGCTGGATATGGCTCGACTTACCGGAGCTGTTCGCACCCGCAAGGATCGTCAGGCCGCCGATCCTGATACTCGATCGCCGATGGATCGACTTGAACCCCTGGACACCCAGCTCGGTCAGGGGCTGCCTGACCCGCGGGCTGCCCGGGGGAAGCCACCCGACGTCGGTCACATCAGCCCCTTTCCATTTGCTCACCAGGCACTGACGGCCAGGACGTACCTACCCTAGCGGCCGGGGGATCTAGGAACGCCGAAGCCGCCCGGCGGGCTGGCCGGGCGGCTTCTGGGCGGTGCCACGAACCGAGCTACAGGCCGAGGTCCTTGGCGATGATGGTTTTCATGATCTCGGAGGAGCCGCCGTAGATGCGGCCAACGCGGGCGTCGGCCCAGGCGCGGGCAACCGGGTACTCGGTCATGTAGCCGTAGCCGCCGAACAGCTGCAGGCAGGCGTCGACGACCCGGCCCTGCATCTCGGTGACGAACAGCTTGACCTTCGCCGCGTCGGTCGGGGTGAGCTCGCCGGCGTCGAGTGCGACCAGTGCCCGGTCGAGCATCGCCCAGCCGGCCTCGACCTGGGTGGCGCAGTCGGCCAGCACGAACTTGGTGTTCTGGAAATGGCTGAGCGTCTTGCCGAACGCCTTGCGGCCGTTCACGTACTCGACCGTCTGGGTGACGACCGACGCGGCCGACGACTGGGCGTTGACCGAGATCGACATCCGCTCCTGGGGCAGGTGCGAGGTCAGGTAGGTGAAGCCCTGGCCCAGCTCGCCGAGCAGGTTGGCCGCCGGCACTCGTACGTCGTCGAAGAAGATCTCGCACGCCTCCTGGATGTGCAGGCCGATCTTCTTCATCGGGGCACCCCGGGAAACGCCGGGAGCCGTCGCGTCGATGACCAGGAGCGAGAGCCCGGCGTGGCGCTGGGTCGGGTCTGTCTTGACCGCGGTGAGGAAGATGTCCGCGTTGAGGCCGCCGGTGATGAAGGTCTTCGAGCCGTTCACGACGTACTCGTCGCCGTCGAGGCGGGCACTCGCCGAGAGGCCGGCGAGGTCGGAGCCCGCGCCCGGCTCGGTCAGCGCCAGCGCGCAGACCAGCGACCCGTCTGCAAGCCCCGGCAACCAGCGGGCCTTCTGCTCGTCGTTGGCGTGGTCGACGAAATACGGCACGGAGATGTCGCAGTGGATGCGCAGCGGGCCGAGACCGAGGCCGAGGCGGCCGGCCTCCTCCGCGACGACCGCGTTGAACAGGTACGAGGCACCGCCGCCGCCGTACTCCTCGGGAATTCCGAGGCCCATGATGCCGAGGTCGCCGCACTTGGTGTAGAAGTCGCGCGGCGGCATGCCGCGCTCCTCCCACTCGTCGTAGTGCGCGACGACCTCCTTCTCCAGGAAGGTCCGGACCGTCGCCCGGAACGCGTCGTGCTCCGGACCGTAGACCGTGCGTCGCATCCGGTCGTCACCCCTCAGAACCAATCAGGAAAACGAAAATCGTACGGCCGGCAACTGCGTCGGCGGCTGCCATGATCGCCGTTTCGGCCCTCTCGTGGTCGTAACTGCCATCGCGATACGACCATCAGAGGGCGGAAACGGCGATCATCCCTGCCGGCCGACGGGCCAGCGGGCCGGCAGGCCGGTCGCGGCACCGGGAACTCGCCGTTGCTGCGACCGGCTTGTGCCGCCGGCTCAGGACTTGTTGGCGGTGAGCTTCGCCATGATGGCGGCGAAGTCGTCGGTGGTAAACGACACCTGCTCGGCGTAGTTCGCGTAGTCGAGTGAGGCGAGGACATTCTTCTCGAGCTGCAGGTTGAGCAGCCGCTTGGTCGCCTCCACGGCCTGCTGGGGCAGCGCGGCAATGCTCCGCGCGCATTCCAGGGCCTCGGCCACCGGGTCGGCGACGATGTGGTTCGCCAGGCCCATCTCCAGCGCCTTCTCGGCCGAGATTCGCTTGCCGGTGATCGCGTATTCCTTCACCCAGTGCATGCTGGTGTTCATCGGCCAGACGAGCGGGCCACCGTCGGCAGCGACCAGGCCGACCTGCACGTGTGGGTCGAGCAGGTACGCCTTCTCGGCCATGTAGACGATGTCCGAGAGCCCGACGAGGCTACAGCCGAGGCCGGCCGCCGGGCCGTTGACGGCGGCGACCACCGGGAGCCGGCAGCGCAGCATGCCGAGGATGATGTCCCGGCCGTGCATGATGGTCAGCTTCTGCAGCTCCGGGTCCTGGCGCAGCACGTTCAGGTAGGCGAAGTCGCCGCCCGCCGAGAAGGCCCGGCCCGCGCCGGTGATGACCGCGGCCCGGGCGCCGAGGTCCTCGTTGAGCTGCGTCCACAGCCGGGCGAGCCCGACGTGCAGGTCGTGGTTGACCGCGTTCAGGTTGTCCGGCCGGTTCAGTGTGATGATCCGGATCGGGCCGTCGGCCCGGACCTGGACCTCGTCCGGCAGGTCGTAAAGGTTGTCGGACATCTATGTCCCTCCGGGCCGCTCAGCTGGCCGGCAGGCCGAGGATGCGGCCCGCGACGATGTTCTTCTGGATCTGCGACGTGCCACCCATGACGCTCTGGGACCGGCTGTAAAGGTAGGTCGCCAGGAGCTCGGCGTCACGGGTTCCGGTGACCGCGAGGGCCGCGTGGCCGACGGACTGCTCGACCCACGTCATCAGCAGCTTGTCCAGCGAGCCGTCCGAGGTGTGGGTGACCCCGTCGAGCTGCTCGGACAGGCGGCGGCGGACGTGCAGGCGCAGCATCTCGGCCTGCACGGCCCCCCAGCGCAGGTCGTCGGGCACCGTCTCGCCAGCCGCGGCCGCGGTCTTCGCGAGCGAGCGGACCGTCTTGCCGTAGCGAGCCGAGAAGCCCAGCGTGGACGGCTCCCGCTCATGGCCGACCACCGTCATCGCGAGCTTCCAGCCGTCGCCGGGCTTGCCGACCATGTTCGCCGCCGGCACCCGGGCTCCGTCGAACAGCACCTGGCCGAACTCGGCCGACACCCCGTTGATCATCTTCAGTGGGCGCTGCTCGATGCCGGGCTGGTGCATCGAGATGATGAAGCCGGAGATGCCCTTGTGCCGCGGGGCATCGGGGTCGGTGCGGGCCAGCAGCAGGCACCAGTCGGCGACGTCCGAGTAGCTCGTCCAGATCTTGTGGCCGTGGATGACGTACTCGTCGCCGTCGAGCTCGGCCCTGGTGGTCAGGGACGCCAGGTCGGAGCCGGCGCCGGGCTCGGAGAAGCCCTGGCACCAGCGCTCGGAGCCGTTGATCATGCCGGGGAGGAACCGCAGCTGCACCTCGTCGCTGGCATGCGCGCCGAGGCCGTGTGCCAGGTAGCCCAGGCTCGGCCGCGGCGGCGCGCCGGCGATGGCCAGCTCCTCGTCGAGGATGACGTCATAGACCGGCGCCAGGTCCTGCCCGCCGAACCGCTTCGGCCAGCTCAGGCCGAAGAAGCCGCCCTCGTACAGGGCGGTGTGCCAGCGGCCCGCCTGGTGCCAGTAGTCGTCGCCGGTCGCCTTGAAGTCCGCGACGTTGCCGGCCAGCCATTCCCGCAGCCGCGCGCGGAACGCGGCTTCTTCCGCGGAGTCACGAAAGTCCAAGGTCGATCTCCTCCAGCTTCGCGGGGAACAGCTCGGCGGACGTCAGCACCCGCCGCAAGAAGACGTGGGCGAGGCACTCCCAGGTGTTGCCGATGCCGCCGTGCACCTGGATCGAGGTCTCGCAGATGGTCCGGGCGGCCCGCTCGACGTAGACCTTGGCGATCAGCGCCGCCTGGACCGCCTCGGCGGCGGACAGCTCGTCGACGGCCCAGGCCGCGTGCCGCAGCACGCTGACCGAGCCCTCGACCAGCGCCAGCGCCTCGGCGAGCAGGTGCGCGACGGCCTGGTAGGAGCCGATCGCGTGGCCGTACTGCGAGCGCACCTTCGAGTAGTCGACAGCGAGGGCCTGCGCGCCGCGGGCCGCCCCCAGCATGTCGGCGGCCGTGACGACCAGGGCGAGCGCGCGGGCCTTCGCCGCCGCCTCGCCGTCGACCGTGCCGACCGCCGCCAGCGCGGCGGCGGGGCCGCCCACCAGCCTGGTCAGGTCGACGCCGAGCTCGGTCGCGCCGAGGGTGCCGGCCAGCACCGACGTGCCGTCGAGGCCGAGCAGGCCGTGCATGCCCTTGGCGTCGGGCGCGATCCCGTCGACGACGATGGTGGCCACGCTGGACACGGCCGCGTCGAGTGCGGCGGCGTCGGCCACCTCGCCGTCCGTGGTCAGCCGGGTGTGCAGGTCGTCGGCCAGCACCGGGCCCGAGAACGGCACGTCGACGAGCCCGCGGGCGAACTCCTCGACGACCAGCGCGACCTCGACACCGGAGGCGCCGTCGGACCGCAGCGTCCGCCAGCCGGTCGCGGCGATCGCCTTCTCCAGGCGGGCGGCGCGGTCGTCGTCGGCGAGGTCGAGCACGGAGCCCGGCCCGAGGTCGTCCGCGAGCCGGGCGGCCGCGTCCCGTAGCTCGCGCTGCTCAGTCGTCAGACGAACGTCCATGCCGCTCCTTGAGGTTTCCAGCGTTCTCTGCTGCCAGCCGCGGGCGTCTGGCAGCGCCCGAACCACTCGACGATCACGACGTCGTTTCGCCCTGGCGGCCAGATCGCCGCCAGCCTCGCCGCGGCACCAGCGCGGCGATCGCGTCCGGGCCGCCCCCGCCCGCCCGTATGTCTATATTGACGTCAAGTCTGGTACCGGTCTACCGCACCCGTCGCGGCCGCGCCGCGTGATGTGAGCAGAAAGTGGCAGGGGTACCGACCGCGGCCCGGCCGTCACCCGGGGGCCGGTGGGTCGACCGCCACGGCCAACGCCTCGTCACGCAGGAGGCGGCGCAGCACCTTCCCGGAGGGCAGCCGCGGAATCTCGGGAACGAACACGATCCGCCTCGGCCGCTTGTAGGACGCGAGCCGGTCACCGACCAGCGTGACGAGCTCCGCGGCCAGGCCGGCCGGCTCGACGCCGCCCGCGACGGTGACCGCGGCGACGATCGCCTCGCCGTCCGCGGGGTCGGGAACCCCGAACACCGCGCAGTCGGCGACCGCCGGATGACCGTGCAGCACCGTCTCGACCTCGGCCGGCGCGACCTGGAAGCCGCGCACCTTGATCATCTCCTTGCGCCGGTCGGTGAGCCGCACCCAGCCGTCGGCGTCGATGTTCCCGACGTCCCCGGTGCGGTACCAGCCGTCCTGGAACGCGTCCGCGTTGGCCTCCGCCGGCAGGTAGCCGAGCATCAGCGACGGCGAGCGGGCCTGGATCTCCCCGGTCTCCCCCGGCGCGACGGGCACGCCGGTCTCCAGGTCCACGACCCGCAGCTCGACCCCGGGCGCAGCCAGGCCGACGCTGTCGAGCCGGGCGCCGGCCAGCGGGTTGCAGGCGATGACCGGCAGTTCGCTCGCCCCGTAGGCGGGAAGCCACGCGACCCCGGCTCGGCGGGTCACGGTCTGCGCGACGCTGGCCGTGACGGGCGTCGCGCCCCACATGATGTAGCGCAGCGACGACAGGTCGAACGACTCCAGCTTCGGGTGCGCCGCGAGCGCGAGCGCGATCGGCGCGACGGCCATCTCGATGGTGATCCGGTCGTCCTGGATGCAGCCGAGCACCGCGTCCAGGTCGAACCGGCGGTGCAGCCGCATCCACGCGCCCGTCTCCAGCGCGGTGACGATGTTAAGGATCCCGAGGATGTGGGACGGCGGGGTGGCGACCTGGATCCGGTCGGCCGACGTCATGCCGAGCACGGCGCGCCAGTCACCGACGGCGGCGGCGAACGACGCGTGTGTGTGCCGGACGGCCTTGGGCAGGCCGGTGGTGCCGGAGCTGAACACGAACACCGCGTCGGCGGCCGGGTCGGGCGCGGGAACCGGCGCGACCGGGGAAACACCTGCGTCGACGCCCTCCAGGGGCTCGTCCAGGTGCACCATCGGCATCAGGTCGGCGAGAACCGGATGGTCACCGATGGCATGCGCCGGCTCGCTCACCGCCAGAGCGTGCGCGACGTCAGCGCGCTTCCAGGAGGGGCTGAGCAGGACGACGGCGGCCCCTAGGCGCCAGATGGCCCTAACCGCGATGATGAACTCGGGCCGGGTCGACGACATCAGCGCGACGCGGTCACCGGCGCGGACACCGCGGTCCGCGAGCCTGGCGGCTAAGGCGCTGGTCAGGGCGTCCAGCCTGGCCAGGCTGTACTCCTGCTCCTCGAAGACGAGGACCGCCATGGCGAGGCTCCCGTCTCAGCTCGTGCCAGGCGCGCGGAAACTGTATTCTCGCCTGGATAGAACCTTAATACCAGAGGATGCCGTCACATGCCGAGACCTCCGCTCTTCCAGCGTGCGACCGTGAGCCGGGTGATCGAGGAGACCGCGGACGCCCGCACGTTCGCCCTCGCACCGCTCGACGGTCCATGGGAATACCGCGCCGGTCAGTTCTGCACGTTCAAGGTCACCATCGGCGGCGAGGAGCTGCTGCGCAGCTACTCCATGTCCAGCGCGCCGGAGACCGACGGCGAGCTCGCGGTGACCGTGAAGCGGGTGCCCACCGGCGCGGTGTCGAACTGGCTGATCGACAATCTGGTCAAGGGCGACGAGGTCGAGCTCACCAAGCCCCACGGCGTCTTCTGCCTGCGCGAGACCGACGTCCCGCTGATCGGCTTCTGCGGCGGAAGCGGGATCACCCCGGTCATCTCGCTGGCCAAGAGCGCGCTCGCGACGACGAACCGCCGGGTCCGGCTGCTGTGCGCCGACCGCGACCAGCCGGCGGCCATCTTCTGGCAGGCGCTGACCGAGCTCGCCGAGCAGTACCCCGACCGGCTCACGGTGACCCGGCATCTGGACGCCGCCGCGGGCTTCCTGGACCCGGCCGCCATCCGGGAGTTCCTCGGTGACGACGTCGACGCGGACATCTACATCTGCGGGCCGACGCCGTTCATGGACCTCGTCGAGGCCGCCGTGCCGGGCCCGGGGAAGCTGTTCATCGAGCGGTTCGGCAGCACCGCGCCGCTGCCGCCCCAGGAGGAGGAGCCCGCGGCCACCGCAGGCTCCGAGGCCAGCAAGGTCCTCGAAGGCACCGTCACGATCATCCTCGGCCGCAAGAAGGCCACCGTGCCGCGCCGGCCCAACGAGACCCTGCTCGAAAGCGCGCGCCGCGCCGGCCTCACCCCGCCGTTCTCCTGCGAGTCCGGCACCTGCGCGACCTGCATGGCGCACGTCGAGGAGGGCGAGGTCACCATGCGGGTGAACGACGCCCTCACCGAGGACGAGGTCGCCGACGGCTACGTCCTGACCTGCCAGGGCCTCCCCCAGTCCGAAAAGGTCATCGTCCGGTACGAATAGCCCAACGAGACGAGCCCGGCCCTTCGAAGGGCCGGGCTCGTCTCGTTGGGGCTCAGGCGGTGCCGTGCTCGCCGAGGGTGGGGGGCGGGCCGTAGGACGTCGTGTAGCCGTCGATGCGGATGGGGTTGGCGACGAGGCGGTAGCCGGCGGTCTCGATGACGCGGTCGGGGGCCTCGGCGAGCGCTTCGGGCAGGGTGCGGACCGCGGCGATCGGGATGCCCAGGGGGCGCAGCCGGGCCTCCCAGCCGCGCGCCGTGTCGGCCGCCAGTGCTCTGGTGACGGCTTCCACGACCTTGTCGCGGTTCGCTGACCGGTCGGCCATGGTCGGGAAGGCGGCGATCTCCGCCTCGGGGACGGCGGCCTCGGTGACGAACGTCCGCCAGTAGCGGTCGTGGGTCAGGAACATCGCGAGGAAGCCGTCGGCGGTAGGGAACAGCTGGGCCGGCACGTAGAACGGGTGCGCGCCGAACGGGTGGCGAACGGGTTGGGTGCCCTCGTTCAGGTAGGCGGACGCCTTGTAGTTCAGCTGCGAGAGCATCACGTCGCGCAGGGACACGTCGATCTGGCCGCCCCGGCCGGCGATGATCTGGGCGAGCAGGCCGAGCGCCGCCGTGAGGCCCGCGGAGTTGTCCGCCGCCGAGTAGCCCGGCAGGGTCGGCGGCCCGTCCGGCTCGCCGGTCATCGCCGCGACGCCGGTGGCCGCCTGGATCACGTAGTCGAACGCCGGGTCGTCGCCGCCATAGAGGCCGTAGCCCGTGACGGCGACACAGACGATCTTCTCGTTGTACTGCTTCAGCGCCTCGTAGGTGAGCCCGAGCTTCCGGATCGCCGACGGCTTCTGGTTGACGATCAGCGCGTGCGCGTCCGCGACCAGCTCGTGCAGCTTCTCCTGCCCCGCCGGCCCGGTCAGGTCGAGGCAGACGCTGCGCTTCCCACGGTTGAGGCTGGCGAAGTAGGCGTCGCTGACCTGCCGGGACATGTCACCGGTCGGCGGCTCGACCTTGGTGACCTCCGCCCCGAGGTCCGCCAGCATCATCGACGCATACGGACCGGCCAGAATATGGCCCGCCTCGAGGATCCTGATCCCCGCGAGCGGCCCCTGGCTGCCGGCAGAACTGCTCATGGTGTCCCGATTGCGCTCCACCAGCGCACCCCCTCCGCGCGCGGCACGCACCGCCGTGTGGCGACAGCGCTCTGGCGCAGCGTCAACTCAGCCACCCCATCGACCCGCGACCAGCCGGGCCACGCTGATGGACCTCGGCCTCGAACCACGTAGGAGGGCGCCTAGCGCCCGACGGCTGGCGCGCAGCGCCAGCCTCACTTACGGAGGTCCGCGGCGATCTGGGCGTAGACCTCGCGGGTGCGGCGCTTCGAGGCGACCAGCTCGTCGCGGTTGTCGCCGATCGGCAGCAGCCGGGCGGAGACGTCGGTGACACCGGCGTCGATGAACCGCTGGATGCGGGCGGCGATCATCGCCTCGTCGCCGACGGCCGCGAGGTCGCCGACGTCCTGGGCGTCGCCGGCGTCGAGCAGCCGCTGGTAGTTCGGGGACACCTCGGCCTCACCGAGGATCCGGTTCGCGCGGGCCTTGGCCTCCTCGACCTCGTCCGGCCGGCACAGGCAGACCGGGAGGCCCGCGACGATCCGCGGCGCCGGCTTGCCGGCACCCTCGGCCGCCTTGGTGATCTTCGGCGCGATGTGGTCGCCGACGGCTCGCTCGTCGGCGAGCCACAGGACGGTCCCGTCGGCCTGCTCGCCCGCGATCCGCAGCATCACCGGGCCGAGCGCGGCCACCAGCACGGGCAGCGGGCCAATCGGGGTCAGGCCGAGCGGGTTGTGCACCGTGAACGTGGCGTTCTCGACGTCGGCACTACCGGTCCCCGCGAAGGCCGCGTTGAGCACCTCGAGGTAGTCGCGGGTGAAGGCGGCCGGCTTGTCGTAGGGCAGGCCGAGCATGTCCTTGACGATCCAGTGGTGCGACGGGCCGACGCCGAGCGCGAGCCGGCCGTTCGTCGCGGCGTGCGCCGACATCGCCGAGCGGGCCAGCGCGATCGGGTGCTGCGGCTGCAGCGGCACCACCGCGGTGCCCAGCTCGATCCGCTCGGTCACCGTCCCCATCAGGGCGACCGTGATCAGCGCGTCGAAGTCCGTCGGGACCTGCGGAATCCACGCGGTGTCCAGGCCCGCGCCCTCGGCCCAGCGGACGTCGTCGAGCATCCGCGCGGCCTTGCGCGCGGAGTCGCCGCGCTCGGGGCCGATCATCACGCCGAACCGCACCATGTCTCCACCTAACTCTGCGAGCAGCCAAACCTGGCGTGCCTTCTCCCGCCGACGCCGTCCGAGGCGCGGCGGCCCGGCGACGACGGCAGGAGAGGCTCAGTCTCAGCTCACCGGCCGGTGAGCGGTAGTCACGCGGCGCTGGCCGCGCCGGTGACCGCGCGGACGCCGGAGACGACGTCAACGAGCGGGGTGCCCGTCGGGAAGACCGCCACGGCGCCGAGCTCGCGCAGCTTCGGGACGTCCGTCAGCGGGATCGTGCCGCCGACGACGACCGCGATGTCCTCGGCGGACGCGGCCTTCAGGCCCTCGATGACCCGGGTCGTCAGCGCCATGTGCGCGCCGGACAGGATCGAGAGGCCGACCAGGGCGACGTCCTCCTGGACGGCGACGGCGACGATGTCGTCGACCTTCTGCCGGATCCCCGTGAAGATCACTTCGAAGCCGGCGTCCCGCAGCGCCCGGGACACGATCTTGGCGCCTCGGTCGTGGCCGTCGAGACCGGGCTTGGCGACGAGCACCCGCACGGGCGGCGCCACGACTGCGACGGCCTCGGCCGAGGTCGGCGCGTCGGTCATCAGAACACCACCGGCTGCTGGAACTCGCCCCAGACCGACTTCAGGGCGGCGACCATCTCGCCGACCGTGCAGTAGGCACCGGCGCAGTCGATCAGGTGGGGCATCAGGTTGGCGTCTCCCTCCGCGGCCGTCGTGAGGGCCGCGAGCTTCTCCTGCACGGCGGCGCCGTCCCGGTCCGCCTTGACCTGGGCGAGCCGCTTGAGCTGGCGGTCGCGGCCGTCGGCGTCGAGCTCGTAGGTGGCGAGGTCGGGGGCCGGCTCCTCGGAGACGAACCGGTTCACGCCGACGATCGGGCGGGTGCCGTCCTCGATCTCCTGCTGCAGCCGGTAGGACTCGTCGGCGATCAGGCGCTGCAGGTGGCCCTCCTCGATGGCGCGGACCATGCCGCCACGCCGTTCGAGGTCGTCCATGAGCTCCTTGATCCGGGCCTCGGTCTCGTCGGTGAGCGCCTCGACGAAGTAGGAGCCTCCGAGCGGGTCCGCGGTCCGGGTCACGCCGGTCTCGTAGGCGAGGATCTGCTGGGTGCGCAGCGCCATCGTCGCGGAGTCCTCGCTCGGCAGCGCGAACGGCTCGTCCCAGGCGGCGGTGAACATCGACTGCACGCCGCCGAGCACCGAGGCCAGCGACTCGTAGGCCACCCGCACGATGTTGTTCTGCGCCTGCGGCGCGAACAGCGACGCCCCGCCCGACACGCAGCCGAAGCGGAACATGGCCGCCTTGTCGCTGGTCGCGCCCCACCGCTCCCGCACCAGCGTCGCCCAGCGGCGCCGGCCGGCCCGGTACTTGGCGATCTCCTCGAAGAAGTCGCCGTGCGTGTAGAAGAAGAAGGACACCTGCGGGGCGAACTGCTCGATCGTCATCCGGCCCCGGGCGAGCACCGTGTCGACGTAGGTGACGCCGTCGGCGAGGGTGAACGCCATCTCCTGGACTGCCGTCGCGCCCGCGTCGCGGAAGTGCGCCCCGGCGACCGAGATGGCGTTGAACCGGGGCACCTCGGCGGCGCAGAACTCGATCGTGTCGGCGATCAGCCGCAGCGACGGCTCGGCCGGCCAGATCCAGGTCCCGCGGGAGGCGTACTCCTTCAGGATGTCGTTCTGGATCGTCCCGGTGAGCTTGGCGCGCGGAACGCCCGCCTTCTCGGCGGCGGCGACGTAGAACGCCAGCAGGATGGCGGCCGTCCCGTTGATGGTGAAGCTGGTCGAGATCTTGTCGAGCGGGATGTCCGCGAACAGGATCTCCGCGTCGGCCAGGGTGTCGATCGCGACGCCGACCCGGCCGACCTCCTCGGTGAACTCCGGGTCGTCGGAGTCGTAGCCGCACTGGGTCGGCAGGTCGAGCGCGACCGACAGGCCCGTGCCGCCCTGGCCCAGCAGGTAGCGGTAGCGCTCGTTGGACTCCTCCGGCGTGCCGAAGCCGGAGTACTGGCGGAACGTCCACAGCCGGCCGCGGTAGCCCTTGGCGAAGTTGCCCCGGGTGAACGGGTACGTGCCCGGGTCCGGCGGCTCGGTTGTCCGGTCCGCCGGCCCGTAGACCGGCCGGATCGGAATCCCGGAGTTGGTCGTGATCTCGTCGGTCATCGCAGCTGGTCCTTCACGACCTTGCCGGTGGCGTTCAGCGGAAGCGCGTCGAGGAACTCGACGAAGCGGGGCGCCTTGAAGCCGGCCATCCGTTCCTTGGACCAGGCGATGATCTCGTCGGCCGTCACCTCGGCGCCGGACCGCTTCACGAGGAAGGCCTTGCAGACCTCGCCCATCCGCGCGTCGGGCACGCCGATGACGGCGGCCTGGGCGATGGCCGGGTGCTCCAGCAGGTAGCCCTCGATCTCGGCCGGGTAGGCGTTGAACCCGCCGACGATGAACATGTCCTTCTTACGGCCAATGATCTTCACGTAGCCGCGGTCGTCCATCGAGCCGAGGTCGCCGGTGTGCAGCCAGCCGCCGGCGTCGATCGTGTCGGTGGTGGCCGCCGGGTTCTCGAAGTAGCCCTGCATGACGCTGTAGCCGCGGATCAGCACCTCGCTGTCGCCCGCGATGGCGACCTCGATGCCGTCGCAGGGCGCGCCCACCGTGGTGGCGATGTCCTCGAACGAGTCGCCGGGCCGCGAGGCCGTCGCGGTGCCCGCCTCGGTGAGGCCGTAGCCGGTCATGATGTGCTGGAACGGCAGTTCCTGCTTCATCCGCCGGATCAGCTCCACCGGGATGTCCGCCGAGCCGGTGACCGCGCAGCGCAGCGACGACAGGTCCCGGCCGGCGATCTGGCCCGAGCCGATCGCCTCCAGCAGCGACTGGTAGACGGTCGGCGCGCCGGGCAGCATCGTGATCTTCTCGCGCTCCACGATCTCGGCGACCGTGGCGACGTCGAACACGGCCAGCGGGAACATCGTCGCGCCCTTGATCAGGGACGCGATGAGGCCGGCCTTGAGCCCGAACGTGTGGAAGTACGGGTTGATCATCAGGTACCGGTCGCCCTCGCCGAGCTGGGCCTGGTACGTCCACTCGCTGTACAGCCGCAGCGTCTGGCGGTGGTTCATCATCACGCCCTTGGGGCGCCCGGTCGTGCCGGAGGTGAAGATGATGTCGGCGATGTCGCCGCCGTCCACCTTGCGCTCGAAAGGCGAGCCGGACGTGAGGAAGTCCGACTTCAGGTCGACGCCGGTGACCCCGGCCGGGATCTCGTAGTCGATGCCGAGGAAGCCGGGCTGGGTGAGCACCGCCTTCGCGCCGCTGCGCACGATGATGTCCGCGGCCTCGGCCGCCTTGTACCGGGTGTTGACCGGGACCAGCACCCCGCCGGCCGTGAGCAGGCCGAACGCGGCGATCGCCCATTCGGCCGAGTTCGGCGCCCAGAGGGCCACCCGGTCGCCGGCCTCGACGCCCAGCTCGGCGAAGGCGCCTGCGGCCGCGCGTACTCGCTCGGTGAACTGGACGTAGGTGAGGCGCAGGTCGCCGTCGACGAGCGCCTCCGCGTCACCGAACCGGGTGGCGGTGCTGAGCACCATCTCCGGGATCGTGTCCCACGGCAGGCCCTGGAAGGTCGGGCTGTCCGTGGTCCCCGCGATCCGCAGGTCGCCTTCGACCCTGACGTTGTCTGTCACCGGGCCGGTCAGCCGTCGATCAGCTTGGCGAGGTTGCCACCCATGACCTTGACCTTGTCCTCCTCGCTGAGGTCGCCCAGCTCCGAGACATGGGACACCGGGTCACCGAGGCCTTCGGGGTGCGGGTAGTCCGAACCGAACAGGATCCGGTCGATGCCGAGCAGCTCGCCGAGGTCCGCGTAGCTCTCCTCCCAGAAGGGGGAGATGTTGACGTTGCGGCGCATCACGTCGAACGGGTGCTCGTCGAAGCCCTGCGGGTACTTCTTGTAGGCGTCCTTGAGCGACTTCATCAGCGGGGCGACCCAGGAGGCGCCGTTCTCGATGACGGCGATCTTCAGCTCGGGGAACCGGGACAGCGCACCGTGGCAGACCATCGCCGCGACGGAGTCCTCGATCGGGCGCCACTGGCTGACCATCTTGAACACGTCCGGCTTGAACGGCAGGTACTCGCCCTTGTTCGAGTCCCAGTCGCTCTGGTATCGGACGTAGCCGCTGTCCGAGGAGTGCATGCCGACCAGCACGCCGTGCTCGACGACCTTCGCCCAGAACGGGTCGAACTCCGGCAGGCCGAACGAGCGCGAGCCGCCGAGGCCGGGGACCGGCGCGGGCCGGACCAGGATGACGCGGGCGCCGCGGGCGACGACCCACTCCAGCTCCTCGATCGCCTTCTCGACGATCGGCAGCGTGATGACCGGGGTGGAGTAGATCCGGTCGGCGTAGTTGAACTGCCAGGTCTCGTACATCCACTCGTTCAGCGCGTGGACGACGGCGTGCGTCAGCTCGGGGTCGTCGCGCATCCGCTCCTCGAGCAGGCTCGCGAGCGTCGGGAACATCAGGGTCCGGTCCAGGCCCTGCTCGTCCATCAGCTCCAGGCGCGCGCCGGGCTCACGGAACGCGGGGATCGCGCGCATCGGCTTGCCGACGATCTCGCGGTAGGACTTGCCCTCCGGGTTGCCGACACGGAAGTAGTCCTCCTGGGCACCCGGCCGCGCCACGACGTCGAACGTCGGGTTCGGGATGTACTCGCTGATCTGGCCCCGAATGGCGATCTTGGTGCGGCCCTCGACCTCCACGTACCGGATCGCGCCCTCGAACTCCTTCGGCAGGTACTTGGTGAAGGCGTCCTTGGTCTCGTACATGTGGTTGTCCGCGTCGAAGACCTGGTACGGCGAGCGCGTCGACATGAGACCCCTCCTTGCTGAATGCGAGAATCCTATTCTCTGACCTGTCCAGTCGCAATGTCCCGCCGGAGCAGCGCCTTCTGGATCTTGCCACTCGGCGTGCGCGGGAAGTCCTCGACGGCGTGGATCTCCTCCGGCCACTTCTGCCTGGCCAGGCCCACGCCCTGCAGGTGAGCCCGCAGCTCCTCCAGCGTCGGCACCGTGTGTCCCGGCAGCAGCCGCAGGATGGCGGCGGCGTGCTCCCCCAGGCGCAGGTCCGGCGCCGCGACCACGGCGACCTCCGCGATCGCGGGGAGCGTGAGCAGTGCCTCCTCGACCTCCAGGGCGCTGATGTTCTCGCCACCGCGGATGATGAAGTCCGCCTTGCGGTCCACGATCGTCAGATAGCCGTCGGCGTCAAGGGATCCGACGTCGCCGGTGTGGTACCAGCCCTCGTCGTCGAAGGCCCGCGCGGTCAGCTCGTCGTCGAGGTAGCCCAGGCACAGGTCCGGGCCGCGGCTGAGGATCTCGCCGTCCTCGGCGAGCCTGATCTCGACGCCCTCCATCGGGTCGCCGTCGGTGAACAGCCGCTTGTCCCGCGGGGCGACGTACCGGGAGCCGGTGATCGACGGGTGCTCCGTGCTGCCGTAGGACCGGAAGACGGTCACGCCGAAGTCGGACAGCCGGGTGGTGACCGCCGCCGGCACCGAGGAGCCGCCCAGGCCCGCGTAGCGCATCCCGTCGAGGTGCTTCGCCACCTCGAAGTCGGGGTGGTCGATCAGGCTCGTGATGAAGTACGTCGCGCCGCCGCCGATGGTGAGGCCGTCGGCGAGCAGGGCCAGCACCTTGCCCGGGTCCCAGACGTCGAGCAGGTTGATCGGCATCCCGTCGAGCACCGGGATGAGCAGCGCGTTGAGCATGCCGATGAAGTGGCCGACGGGCGCTCCGGTGACCTGCGCACCCCGGTCGGCCGGGCCCGGCATCAGGCCGGCGAGCTGGCGGGTCTCGAACCCGAGAGTCTGGTGGCTGTGCACCACGCCCTTCGGGTCCTTGGTCGTCCCGGAGGTGAACGCGATCACCGCGGGCGTGGCCGGGTCGGCCGCCACGACGCCGGCCAGCGGCTCGTCGGCCAGCAGCGCCTCGAAGTCACGGCCGACGACACCGACGACCGGGATGTCGGCGCACAGGTCCGGCTGGAACTCCAGCCGGCCGAACCGCTCCGCGGTCAGGAAGGCCCTCGGCTTCGCCGTCCGCAGGATGTAGCCGAGCTCCTTGCGGCCGTAGAAGTGCACGATCGGCACCGTGACCGCGCCGAGCAGCGCCGACGCCCAGAACCCGGCCGCCGCCTCGACCCAGTTCGGCAGCTGGAGCGCGACGACGTCCCCCGGGCCGATCCCGCGGGCGCGCAGCCCGGCGGCGAGCCGGCGGGCGAGCAGCTCCACGTCACGGAAGGTTCCCTCGTAGGGGCGGACCGCCGAGTGCACCCGGAACTGGGCGTCGGGCGCGGCCGCTAAGCCGGTGGCGAGCAGGTCACCGAGGGTCTCGGGCTTCCACCACCCGGCCGCCTCGTACCGCTTCGCCAGCTCCTCGGGGATCGTCCGCATGCCGGGACACGCTCCATTCGTTCAGGACGGTGAGACGGTACTCTCGCCAGACGAGAACGTTAGTCCCAATGGCGGAGAAGGCACAGTGATCGATCTCGAACTCGAGGCAGGCCTCGCGGTTGTCACGATCAACCGGCCCGAGGCACGCAACGCCATCTCGCGGGACACCATGGACGAGCTGGAGAAGGTGCTCGACGCCGTCGACTCGTCCGGAGCGCACGCCCTGGCGATCACCGGAGCCGGCGAGCGGGCCTTCATCTCGGGTGGCGACCTCAAGGAACTGGCCGCGATCCGAACGTTCGAGGGCGCCGTCGACATGGCGCTGCGGATGCGCGGCCTGTGCGACCGGATCGCGAACTTCCCCGGCCCGACGATCGCGGCGGTCAACGGCCACGCCCTGGGCGGCGGCGCCGAGGTCGCGGTGGCCGCCGACATCCGGATCGCCGCGGAGGGCACCCAGATCGGCTTCACCCAGGTGATGCTCGCGATCATGCCGGCCTGGGGCGGCTCGGAACGGCTCGCCGCGATGGTCGGCAAGGGCAAGGCTCTCATGCTCGCCGGCGGCGGCCTGGTCGTCGACGCGCCTGAGGCCGCCCGGCTGGGGCTCGTCGACAAGGTGTTCCCCCGGGCCGAGTTCGACGCCGGGTGGCGGGCGATCGCGCGATCGCTGGCGCACCAGCCGGCCGTCGAGATCAAGCGGATCATGTCGGGCGCGACCACCGCCCAGGAGGCCGCCGAGGCCTTCGGCCGCCTCTGGGTCGCGGACGAGCACTGGGCCGAGGTCGACAAGGTCTTCAGCCGCATGAAGAACAAGTAAGCCTTTCCGGAACCACAGCCGTTCCAGAATCACAGCAAAGGGGGCCGCCCGGCGGGGCGGCCCCCTTTGTCGTGTCCGGCCGGCGTCAGATCAGGTGATGGCGCCGGCTTCCTTCAGTTCGATGATCTTCTCCCAGTCGTAGCCGAGCTCGAGGAGCACTTCCTCGGTCTGGGCCGCGAAGTCCGGCGCCGGGGCCGCCGCGGGAGCGGTGACGTCGAACTGGACCGGGTTGGCGACCAGCTCCATCTCGCCGGCGTCGAGGATGTACTCGTTCGCCCTGACCTGCGGGTCGTAGCTGACCTGCAGCGAGTCCTGCACCGGAGCCCACGGCCCGGACAGGGTGGCGAGCCGCTCGGTCCACTCCGCCAGCGTGCGCTTGCCGAAGGCCTCACGCAGCAGCGCGACACCTTCCTCGGTGTGCTGGCCGATCAGCTCGGCGGTCGCGAACCGGGGGTCGTCGATCAGGTCCGGGCGCTCCACGTGGCGGCACACGTCGGCCCAGAAACGGGCCGGCTGGAGCATGACCAGCGAGATGTAGCGGCCGTCCGCGGTCCGGTAGAGCCCGGACAGCGGGTTCGTCGGCGCGCCGTGCTGCCCCGGCATGACCGCCTCGAGCGGCATGTCGACGAACTTCGACAGCGCGACGCCGTGGCCCATCGACCACACCCCGCTGCCCAGCAGCGAGACGTCGACGATCGACGGCTCGCCGGTCCGCTCGCGGCTGAACAGCGCCGCCGCGATGCCGCCGGCGAGGTTCGTGCCGGAGATCGTGTCGCCGTAGGCCGGGCCGGGCGGGTTGATGATGCCCTCCAGGCCGGCGGGGGTCAGGCTCTGCGCCGTCGACCCGCGCGACCAGAAGGCGGTCATGTCGAACCCGCCCCGGTCCGACTCCAGCCCGCGCGGGCCCAGGGCGCTGCCGCGCGCGTAGATGATCTTCGGGTTGACGGCGCGGATGTCCTCGACGTCGACGCGGAGCTTCTTGCGGACCTTCGGCAGGTGGTTCGTCAGGTAGACGTCCGCCTGCTTCGCCAGCTCCAGCAGGATCTCCCGGCCCAGCGGGTTGGCGATGTCCAGGCCGACGCTGCGCTTGCCCCGGTTGCTGTGCCAGATGTTGGGGTTCGGGCCGGCCGGGTCGACCTTCATCTTGCCGATCTGGGTGAGCCCACGCTGTGGGTCACCCGTCACGGCGTGCTCGATCTTGATGACCTGAGCGCCCCACTCCCCGAGGACCGCGCCACCCGACGGCACGAAGCCGTACATCGCGACCTCGAGGACGCGGACGCCCTCCAGCGGCCGGGCACTCACTTGACCGGCACCGCCAACGTCTTGCGCTCGAGGAACTCCTCCAGCCCGGCGACGCCCATCTCACGGCCGATACCGGACTGCTTGTAGCCGCCGAACGGCGAGTCGGGAGCGAACCAGTTGCCACCGTTGACGCTCACGGTGCCGGTCCGGATCCGCCGCGCGATCGCGATCGCCCGGTCGTCGTCGGCGCCGAAGACGGAGCCGGAGAGACCGAAGATCGAGTTGTTGGCGATCGCGACGGCCTCGTCGTCGCCGTCGTAGGCGATGATGGCCAGCACGGGGCCGAAGACCTCGTCCTGGGCGATCTCGCTTTCCGGGTCGACGTCGGCCAGCACCGTCGGGGCGTAGAAGTAGCCGGGGCCGTCGATCTTCTCGCCGCCGGCGACGAGGGTGGCGCCGGCCGCGACGGCCCGCTGGACCATCGCGTCGACCTTCTCGCGCTGGTCCGCGCTGATCAGCGGGCCGACGTAGGTCTCCTCCAGCGCCGGGTCGCCGATCTTGATGTTCCCGATCGCGTCCTTGACCTTCGCGACGAACTCGTCCTTGCGCGCGGCCGGGACGAGCAGGCGCGAGGTGACGGCGCAGCCCTGCCCCGCGTGCGAGCAGATCGTCATCGTCGCGATGAGCGCCAGGAAGTCGGAGTCCGCGTCGTCGACGGCGATCAGCGCCGACTTGCCGCCGAGCTCCAGGAAGACCTTCTTGACGGTCTTCGAGGCCACTTCCATGATCCGCCGACCGACCGGCGTCGAGCCGGTGAAGGTGATCATGTCAACGTCGGGGTCGCTGGTGAGCACCTCGGCGACCTCGACCGACGGCGAGGTGATCACGTTGACCACGCCGGCCGGGATGTCGGTCTCGTTGGCGATGATCTCGCCGAGCGCCAGCGTGATCAGCGGAGTCTGCGGCGCGCCCTTGAGGATCACGGTGCAGCCGGCCGCGAGCGCGGGAGCGACCTTCGCGATCGCGATCTGGGTCGGGTAGTTGTAAGGAATGATCGCGGAGACGACGCCCGCGGGCTCCTTCTCCACCCAGCGCCGGTTCTTGATCCCGTAGGACTCGACCTCCGGGAGCTCCTCGGTGAACGAGAAGGTCTCCAGCAGGTCCGTGTAGTACTTCACGATGTCGATCGGGGTGTCGAGCGCCGCGCCGTACGTCATCTGGCGCGGGTGGCCGACCTCGGCGATCGTCAGCTCGCGCAGCTCCTCGCGGTGCTTGACCAGGCCGTCGTAGAACTGCCGGAGACACCGGATCCGGAACTCGACGTTCGTGGACCAGTCGGTGGTGTCGAACGCGCGCCGGGCCGCCGCGACGGCGGCCTTCGCCTGCTCGACGCTGGCGTCGGGCGCCTCGCCCAGCACCTCGCCGGTCGTGGGGTTGTAGGACACCGTGGTCCGGGGCGCCTCGACCAGCTGCCCGTCGATCAGTAAGCCCTTCAAGGGAACCCCTCGCCCTCGTATGTGTTCACCTGTGCCGGCTGGCGGGTGCGGGACCTGCGCCGCCGACATGCGGCGCGCCAGGTACTTCCCGTGCTGGAAGCTACATTCTCCCCAGACGGGAATCAAAGTTTCGGAACTGTGGGACTGTGCTGGACGCTACCCCGCGCGCGGCGGTGGTGCCCGGTTTGAGCAGGGCGGGCGCCCGCGGCCGACGAGGCCGGCCGCGGGCGTCGGGCCGTGCGGGCGTCAGACCGTCGCGGGCAGGGCTACCGGCACGTTCATCAGCTTGGCGAGGTTCTCGCCCATGACCTTGCGGATGAACGGCTCGGGCTGGCCCTTCAGGTCGTCGATGTAGCTGATCGGGTTGGCCAGACCCTCCGGGTGTGGGTAGTCGGACCCGAACAGGATGTGCTCCTCGCCGAGCAGCTCGGCCAGGTCGGCGAAGTTCTCCTCCCAGAAGGGGCTGATGTAGATGTTGCGCCGCAGCCCCTCCAGCGGGTTCTCCAGGAAGTCCTGCGGCATCTTCTTGTAGAGGTCCTTGAAGGTCTTGATCAGCGGCGCGAGCCACGAGGCGCCGTTCTCGACCACGGCGATCTTGAGGCGCGGGAAGCGCGTCACGGCACCGTGGATGACCAGCGACGCCACCGCGTCCTCGATCGGCCGCCACGAGTGCAGCATCCGGAACGCGTTCGGCTGGAACGGCAGGTGCTCGGTCGCGGAGCCCGACCACTCACCGGTGAAGCGGGAGTAGCCCGAGTCGGACGAGTGCAGGGCGACGAGGATGTCGGCCTCCTGGACCCGAGCCCAGAACGGGTCGAACTCCGGCAGGGCGAAGGAGCGCGGGCCCTTGTAGCCGGGCACCGGCGCCGGGCGGACCAGGATCACCTTCGCGCCGCGCTCCAGCACCCAGTCCAGCTCCTTGATCGCCTCGTCGACGATCGGCAGGGTGATGACGGGCGTGGTGAAGATCCGGTCGAGACCGTTGTAGTTGAACTGCCAGGTCTCGTACAGCCACTCGTTGAGGGCGTGGATGGCCGCGTGGGTCAGCTCCGGGTCGTCGCGCATCCGCTCCTCGAGCAGGCTGGCGAGCGTCGGGAACAGCAGCGTGCGGCCGAGGCCCTGCTCCTCGTCCATCAGCTTCAGCCGGGCCGCCGGCTCCCGCCAGGCCGGGATGCTGGGCACCGGCTTGCCGAAGATCTCCCGGCGGGACTTACCGTCCGGGTTGCCCTTGCGGTAGTACTCCTCCTGCGCGCCCGGGCGGGCGACCACGTTGAAGGTCGGGTTCGGGATGTACTCGCTGATCGTCCCGCGCACCATGATCTTCGTGCGGCCGTGCACGTCGACGTAGTCGATCGCCTTCTTGTACCGCTCCGGCAGGTACTTGGTGAACGCGTCCGTCGTCTCGTAGAGATGGTTGTCCGCGTCGAACACCGGGATCGCGGTGTCACCTGGGCCAGTTGCGGTCATCGTCGCGCCTCCTGCTGCTCTGGCCGCCGGCTGTCTGCTCTGGCTGCCGCTCCAGTTAATTCATAATGCATCTTGGCGGGCCGGCGCTCGGGGGCCGGGCAGGTGGCGGCCGTCACTCGGGATGTCCGCCGCCTCGGCCAGAGCCGGCGGCGCGGTGCTCCAGGCTGCTCGGCCTGCACGGCGAGCGCGTGAACGCTTACTTATCAACACTAACGACCAGAACGGCGCTGTGCCTCGTTCCTGGCCTGCGCCTATCCCCCGTTTGCGCAGGTCATGGCTACTGCGGCGACCAGCGGCGCCTGACCGGCGTTGACGTTCCCAGGGCCGAGCGTGTATTCACTAGCCACGGGCCGCGCCGCTGTGACGCTCGACACATGGTGTCACGAAACGCCCGAAAGCGCGGCACCCCCGCCCGCCCACTCCGTCATCCGGGCACCAGGTGGCCGTTGGACGACGTCGGGAGATCCGGATGAGTCATCTCGCCTCGCTTCTGCTCGGGCTCGGGAACGGCGCGGTCTTCGCCGCTCTCGCGCTCGCCCTAGTGCTGACCTACCGCAGCTCAGGAGTGATCAACTTCGCGACCGGCGCGATCGCGCTGTACGTCGCCTACACCTACGCGGACCTGCGTGACGGGCAGTTACTCGTCCCGATTCCCGGGTTACCGACCACCGTCGGGCTGGGAACCGACTCCCTCGGTTTCTTCCCGGCGGCGCTGGGGGCGCTCCTCATCGGCGCCTTGTTGGGCGCACTGCTCTACGCGGTGGTGTTCCGCAAACTCCTGGACGCGCCACCGCTGGCGAAAGCCGTCGCCTCCCTCGGCGTCCTGGTGGTCATCCAGTCCGTCATGGTCATCCGCGTCGGCGTCGCCCCCGTCAGCGTCGAGGCGATCTTCCCCGCCGACCGGTGGAAGCTCGGCTCCCTGCTGGTCCTGTCCGACCGCTTCTACCTCGCCGTCGCCGTCATCGTGCTGACGCTGGTACTCACCGCGGTCTTCCGCTTCACCCGCTTCGGCCTGCTCACCAGGGCCACGGCCTCCTCGCAGACGGGCGCCTACGTCTCCGGCGTCTCCGCGAACCGCGTCGCACTGACAAACTGGATGATCAGCTGCGCGGTGGCGGGCGCCGCCGGCATCCTGATCGCGCCGGTCAGCCCCCTGGCGCCGACGACGTACACCCTGTTCGTCGTCCCCGCCCTCGCCGCGGCCGTCGTCGGCGGGTTCCAGAACCTCGTCCCGGCCGTCATCGCCGGACTCGTGATCGGCATGGTCCAGGCCGAGGCGCTCTCGCTGGCCGCCCAGCACTCCTGGATGCCCAGGACCGGCTCCGCCGAGTTGGTGCCACTGATCGTCATCGTGGTCGCGCTGCTGGCGACCGGGCGGGCGATGCCGGTCCGCGGCGGCCTCGTCCGCCAGTCCCTCGGCCTCGCGCCCCGGCCACGCGCACTCACCCTGCCGACCATCACCGGCACCGTGATCGGCGTGCTGGCGCTGCTGCTCACCCACGGCTCCTGGCGGGCCGCCGTGATCGGCACGTTCATCGCCGCGATCATCGGGCTGTCGCTCGTCGTCGTGACCGGCTACGCGGGCCAGGTCTCGCTCGCCCAGCTCGCGCTCGCCGGGGCGGGCGCGTTCCTGCTCTCGGGCCTCACCCAGAGCTGGCACGTCCCGTTCCCGTTCGCGCCGCTGCTCGCCGCCCTCGGCGCCACCGTGCTCGGCGTCGTCATCGGCCTGCCCGCCCTACGGCTGCGCGGCCTGACGCTAGGCGTCGTCACGCTCGCCCTCGCCTACGCCATCGAGGCCGTCTGGTTCCGCAACACCCAGATCGTCTCCACCGAGGGCGGCAAGGTCACCCAGCCGAAGATCTTCGGCCTCGACCTCCAGATCGGCTCCGGGCACGCGTTCCCCCGGCTCGCGTTCGGGCTGCTCGTGCTCGTCGTCCTGGTCGCGGTGGCGTTCGGCGTCGCCAGGCTGCGGATGAGCGCACTCGGCTCCGCGATGCTCGCCGTCCGCGCGAACGAACGCTCCGCCGCCGGCATCGGCATCAACGTCGTGCGGATCAAGGTGATCAGCTTCGCCATCGGGTCGTTCATCGCGGGCCTCGGCGGCGCGCTGCTGGCCTACCGGTTCGGGGTCGTCACCTTCGACTCGTACTCCGCCGTCGGCGGTCTGTCCCTGCTGACCGTCGCCTACCTCGCCGGCGTCACCTCGGTCTGGGGCGGCGTCAACGCCGGCATCCTGTCCAGCAGCGGCATCATCTTCATCGCCATGGACCGCTGGGTCCACCTCGGCACCTGGTTCTCCGTCATCACCGGCATCGGCCTGTTGGCGGCCATCGTCGGGCACCCCGAGGGCATCGCGAGCGACGGCCACAAGCTCGCCGCGCGCCTCACCGGCTGGCTCGGGAAGCTGCACCCCGCCTCGGCGCACCCGGCGGGGCTGCCGGCACTGGCCGGCGCCGCCCCGTCGGGCGGCCCAGCGGTCGCCGTGCCGTCGTCGGGGGAGTCCGCGGTGGACGTGCCGGCACAGGCAGTCTCGGCGTCCTCCCCGGGCGCGGAGGCCGGTGCCCCGCGCACACCGCGGTCCGAGGTCCTGGAGGTCGCGGGACTCACCGTGCGCTACGGCGGCGTCGTCGCCGTCGACGACGTCCGGCTGCGGGTCGAGCCCGGCAAGATCGTCGGTCTGATCGGCCCGAACGGCGCCGGCAAGACCAGCGCCCTCGACGCGATCACCGGCTTCGCCCGCGCCACCGGCACGGTCACCCTCGGCGGAAAGCGGATCGACGGCCTGCCGCCGCACGCCCGCGTGCACCGCGGCCTGGCCCGGACCTTCCAGTCCCTGGAGCTCTACGACGAGCTGACCGTCGAGGAGAACGTCTCCGCCGCGCTCACCGGCGTGCGCGGGGCCGAACGCCACCGGCGGCTGCACACCGCGCTGGAGCTCACCGGCATCACCGACCGGGCCGGCCGCAACGCCGGCGAGCTCAGCCAGGGCGAACGCCAGCTCGTCTCCATCGCCCGCGCCTGCGCGAACAACCCGGGCGTCCTCCTGCTCGACGAACCGGCCGCCGGCCTCGACAACACCGAGTCCGCCTGGCTCGGCGAACGCATCCGCGGCATCGCCGCCAACGGCACCGGCGTCCTGCTCGTCGACCACGACGTCGCCCTCGTCCTCGGCGTCTGCGACCACATCTACGTCCTGGAGTTCGGCAAGCTCATCGCCGAAGGCGACCCCGCCGCGATCCGCGCCAACCGCGCCGTCGCCGACGCCTACCTCGGCAACACCCACACGGCCGAGCCCCCGGCGGCACAGCCGACGGACCCGCCGGACGCGCAGACGGACATAGAGCCGGCCGGCGAGCCGACCCACGAGACTCCGGCGGTGACGGCATGACAACGGCCCTCGACCCGACCACGACCGAGACCGCCACCGCGCGGCTGGAATGCGTCGCCCTCACCGGCGGGCGCGGCACGGCGACGGCGTTCCGCGACGTCGACCTGGCCCTCGCGCCCGGCCGGGTGCTCGCCCTGCTGGGCCCGAACGGCGCCGGCAAGACCACGATGCTGCTCACGCTCGCAGGCCTGCTGCCACCGCGGTCCGGCGCGATCCTCGTCGACGGCACCAGGCTGCGGGCGGGCCGGCCGGCGACGGCGAACCGGGCCGGGATCGTGCTCGTCCCGGACAACCGCTCGCTGTTCACCACCCTGTCCGTCGAGGAGAACCTGAAGGTCGCGGCCCGGCGCGGCGGACCGAAGCCCCGGGACATGCTGGAGATCTTCCCCGCGCTCGCCGACCGGTGGAGGCTCGCGGCCGGGGCCCTGTCCGGCGGCGAGCAGCAGATGCTCGCGATGGCCCGGGCTCTCATCCAGCAGCCTCGGGTGCTGCTCATCGACGAGCTCAGCCTCGGCCTCGCCCCGCTCATCGTCGAAAGCCTCTTCCAGGCCGTCCGGCGGATCGCCGCCGACCACGGCTGCGCCGTCGTGCTCGTCGAGCAGTACGCGAAACTCGCGATCGCCGCCGCCGACGACGTCGTCGTGCTCTCCCGCGGCCGCATCGTGCTGCGCGGACCGGCCAGCGAGCTCGGCGACCAGGTCGACCGCCTGGAGACGCTCTACTTCGACACGGCGACGCCGACCGAGGCCTGACCGGGACTCTGAGACACCCGACTGGGGAGAGCGTGAAGCTGTCATTCCCGATGCCGCACCTGGTCCGGCTCAAGGCCAACCACCAGCCGTGGGAAGCCGCGGTGACGGGCGCGGACCAGACCCGCCTGGCGAAATGGGCCGACAAGCTCGGCTACGCGATGATCAGCGTTCCGGAGCACCACATCATCCCGAGCGCGCACGTCGAGCTCTCCGGCGCGCACTATCTGAGCGCCTACCCGAGCATGGCCTACTTCGCCGGGGCCACCGAGACGATCCGGGTCAACTCCTGCATCGCCATCCTGCCGGTGCAGCACCCGATCGTGGCCGCGAAATCCCTGGCCTCGATCGACTGGCTGTCCGGCGGCCGGGTCACCGTCACCTTCGGCGTCGGCTGGCTGGAGGACGAGTTCAACCTGCTCGGCGTGCCCTTCCACGAGCGCGGCGCCCGCAGCGAGGAGTACATCCAGGCGATTCTCGAGCTGTGGACGAAGGACTCCCCCGAGTTCACGGGCCGGTTCGTGTCCTTCAAGGACGTCGCGTTCGAGCCGAAACCGGTCCAGAAGCCGCACCCACCCGTCTGGTTCGGCGGCGACGCGCCCGCCGTCCTGCGCCGCGCCGCCCGCTACGCCAGCGGCTGGTGGCCGTTCCTCACCAGGCCCGAGGACATCCCCTCGAAGATCGACTACATCAGGTCCCAGCCGGACTACAACGGGGCGCTGACCGACATCTTCTACGGCCTCGGCACCGCTCGCGTCGGCGAGGGACACACCGTCCAGAAGGACCCGCACGCCCGCCCCGGCATGACCAAGGACGAGCTCATCGACCGCCTGGGCTGGTTCCAGGAGCTGGGCGTCACCATGAGCGCCGTTCCCCTACCCAGCCTGGCGAGCATCGAGGAGTATTTCGACTACGCCCAGTGGGTGGCCGAGGAGATCATGCCCGCCGTCGCCTGACCGACTCCTCGTTGGGATTTTCCCAACCGATCTAGTAGCATCGGGGCATGCAACGCATCGGCGCGCGGGCGCTGGAGCAGATCCAGCGGGTCCACCCGGGTTCCCTGCAACGGGACCTCGCGGTGGCCATCGACATGACACCAGACGCGTTCTCCCGTGCCCTGAACGACAAGCGCGCCTTCTCCTCGCTGGAGCTGGCCCGGCTGGCCGACCTCCTGGGCGCCGACATCCACTGGCTGATCACCGGTGAGCCCGACCCCTACCGGATCGTGGTCGCGGCCCGTCATGAGTTCGACCACGCGACGAAGCGGCGGGATGTGCCCGGCCGCGAAACCGACGACCAGGCCCTGCGCGACATCGCCCTCGCCTACCGGCAGACCGATCCGAACCCGCGAGCGGCGGGTGCCCTTCCCGGCAGTCCTGATGCCGTCCGCGCCGCGCTGGGTGACGATTTCGTGCGCCCGTTCGCCGACCGGCTGGAACACCGGCTCGGGGTCGACGTCGTGCGGGTGGCCGACCTGTCCACCGCCTACTCGATCGTCGTCGGCGGGCGGCGGGTGATCGCGCTGCCCGCGACCGGCAACTGGTTCTGGGAGAACTGGTCGCTGGCCCACGAGCTGGGCCACCTCGTGCTGGGCCACCATGACGAGCCGATCACCGAGGCCGAACGGGATCCGCGCGAGGCCGCCGCAAACGGATTCGCCGCCGACCTGCTCCTGCCCAAGGACACGCTGGCCGCCGTCGACTGGGACCAGATCGACGTGGCCGGCCTGGCCGATCTCGTCTGGCGCTGGGGAGTCTCCACGGACGCGCTCGCCCGCAGGATTGCCGCCGTGACCGGATACCTGCCCGAGCTGGTCAGGACGTGGGCCGCGCAGCCCACCCAACGCCTGCTGCGCCGGCACCGGCCGGGCGACGGCTGCGTCGACGAGATCACGGCCAGGATGGACGCCGCGGCCCAGCGCCGGTTCCCCCGCGCCCTCCAGGAGGAGCATCTCGAACGGATCGCGGCCGGCGCGCTGGGTAAGGGGACGCTGGCCTGGATGCTCGGCATCGACCCCGACTCGCTGGAGGTCGACACCCCCGCGGTCCCCGAGGTCCCCATCGACGATCTCGCCAGGGCTCTGGGCCTCTAGCCGGTGGCCGTCCTCCTGTTCCCGGACAACACCGTTCTGATCAACTTCGCGGTCATCGACAGTATGGACCTGCTCGGCCGGCTGGCGAACGACAATGGCCGGTGGTGTCCGACCGTCGCCGCCGAATGCGCGGCCTCCGGACGTCTGCCCGACCTCGGTGCGCTCGCCCACGCGAGGGCAATCTTCGGCGCGCCGCTGTCTCCCACCCCCGCGGAGCTGCGGGAGGCCCAGCTCCTGCGGGCCCAGCTGGCGAAACCGGGTGACCACCCACACAAGCACCTGGGTGAGGCCGAGACCGTCGCCATCATGACCCGACGCGACGTCGACGGCTTCTTCGTCACCGATGACAACGAAGCCGCACGGCTGGCGACCCGGCACGGCATCCCGGTGGTCCGCACCTGGCAGCTGCTCCGACTCACGGTCAGGGCAGGCTGGGCCGACGCGGACACTGTCTGGAGCTATGTCCAGCTCCTGCGGGCTCGCCAGCGCGGCGGACCGCCGGGCGTCACCGACCGGCCGTCGTTCGACAAGTGGCTACAGTCCTGACAGAACGTTGGCTGCGGTCCTGCGCGGGTGCACGGTTAGCGGGTGTGTCGCTAGAGGACGCCGCGAGCGGTGAGCTCGGAGATGACGCGCTCGCCGGCGACGCGGAAATCGGCGGTCCGCTGGCGGGCGGCGCCATCGCCGTCGCCCGCGATGATCAGGGCCAGCACCCGTTCCTGCTCGGCGATGATCTCTTCGCGGGTCAGCCCGCTCTCGACGCGGAAGACCCACGGCAGGAAGCCCGCGAACGCGCGCAGCTCGGCCCGGAGCCGCCTGGAGCCGCCGGCCCGGTGCTGCGTACGCAGGATCTCCGGAACGATCTCGCCGATTCGGTCGATCGAGCCGGCGGACCTCAGCTCCTCCACCAGCCGCTCCAGCTCCGCGACCACGGCAGGGTCCCGCCGCGCCGCGAGCCGCGCCACCGCGACCCCGCTGAGCAGGCCCATGACCTCGAAGTCGTCCATCACCGACTCGGCGTCGAACGGCTCGACGAACACCCCTCGGTGGTGGCGGATCGAGACGATCCCGTCCCGTTCCAGCATGACCAGGCCCTCCCGGACCGGGCTGCGGGACAGGCCGAGGGTCTCGCCGACCTCGACGAGGTCGACGCGCTGGCCGGAACGCAGCCGTCCCTCGAAGATCTCCTCCATCAGGTAGTCGACGACGGCGTTGCTCGCCTTCGCGAGCTTGACGGTTCTACTGGGCGACACGGCGGCGGTCCTAGGGCGATCGGCCGGAACCGGCGCTTGCGCGCCTTCGGCCACTCCGCCTGGTTCGGGCGCTGAGCGCCCTCTCCTGTGTGGTTCTCGGCTGGGGCGGCAGATGCGGGTGGGCGCTGGTCCAGGGTTCGGATCTTGGTTACGTCTCGTCTTCAACCCCTCAGTGGAACTGCGCTGTTGCGCCTGACGAGGTGGTGTGAGGTCTGAGGGCAACAAGTGTACGGGGCAGGATCTTGACGGGGTCGTGGCCGAGGCCGGGGAGCAACCTCACCCATGACCTGGGTCTGGATGCTTAGATGAGGTAAGTGAATTATGAATCAAAGTTGACGGGCAAGCGCCCCCGAGTCGGAGCGTCACGCACATGCTGATCGAGCTGAGCCCTGACCAGGAGATCCTCCGGGACACCACCGCGCGCTACCTGGACCGCGAGGTGCCACCGGAGGTGCTGCGCCAGCTGCGCGACGACGCCGACGGGTACCGCCCCGGCTACTGGAGCGCCGGCGCGGAGCTCGGCTGGACCGCGCTGCTCGTCGACGACGAGCTCGGCGGCGGCAGCGTCAGTGGCGCGCCGCTGGTCGACCTCAGCCTGATCGCCTACGAGTTCGGCCTGCACGCGGCCCCCGGCCCGCTGATCGGCACGAACCTCGTCGCCGCCGCGCTTTCGACGGCGATCACCGCTGGCGGCGCGGACCCCAGCCTCACCGAGGCCCTCGATGCGCTGCTCGCCGGCGAGGCCACGGGTGCCTGGGCGCTCGCCGAGCCGCCCCCGCACGACGCCTACGGCACGGTGACGCTCACCGTCCGGGCCGACGGCGACGACGTGGTGCTCGACGGGGTGAAGCGTCCGGTCGAGGGTGCCGCGCTGGCCGGCTACCTGCTGGTCACCGGGCGCACCGGCGACGGGCTCACCCAGGTGCTCGTCCCGACCGACGCCGCCGGCCTGACCATCGCGCCGATGCAGACCGTCGAGCTGACCCGCCGGTACTCGCTGGTCACCTTCGCCGGCGTCCGGCTGCCCCGTGCGGCGGTCGTCGGCGAGCTGGGCGGGGCCGACGAGGCCGTCCGCCGCCAGCTCCAGCTGGCGCTCGTCATCCTCGCCGCCGAGTCCGTGGGCACGATGCAGAAGGCCTTCGACATGACCGTCGCGTGGGCCTTCGACCGCTACTCGTTCGGCCGCCCGCTGGCGAGCTACCAGGAGATCAAGCACCGGTTCGCCGACATGAAGCTGTGGCTGGAGGCCTCCCACGCCGCCGCAGACGCGGCCGCGGCGGCCGTCGACGCCGGCCTGCCGGAGGCCGACGAGCTGGTCAGCGTCGCCAAGGCGCTGACCGGCAAGTACGGCTCCGAGCTGATCCAGGACTGCATCCAGATCCACGGCGGCATCGGCGTGACCTTCGAGCACGACCTGCACCTCTACCTGCGCCGGCACACGGTCAACCGGTCCCTGTTCGGCCTGCCGGAGGAGCACCAGCGCCGGATCACCGACTTCGTCGTCGCCCAGGCCAGCGCGCAGGCCGCGCAGTTGCGGGCAGCGGAGCTGGAGCCGGCCGAGGTGTCGGCACCGGCCGGCCCGGTGGCCGTCGAGCGCCCCGCCGGCGCCGAGCTGGAGGACGTCGAGAGCTTCCGCGAGCGCGCGAGGGCCTGGATCCGGTCGAACCTCAAGCCGGACCACCGGTTCCGGTCCCTGCGAATCCTGAAGACCGACGAGGAGGAGCTGGCCGAGGTCGCCCGCAGCCGCGAGGTGCAGAGGATGTTCTTCGACGCGGGCTTCGCCGGCATCACGTTCCCCAGGGAGTACGGCGGCGCGGGCCTCACCGACGCGCACCAGGAGGCCTGGAACATCGAGATCGCCGGCTTCGAGTACCCGCGTGTCCTCCAGGTACCGACGCTGGTGCCGTGCGCCGCGACGATCCTCGAGTTCGGCACCCACGAGCAGAAGCTGCGCCACCTGCCGGCGATCCTGCGCGGCGACGAGATCTGGATCCAGTTCCTGTCCGAGCCGTCCGGCGGCTCCGACGTGGCCGGCGCGCTGATGTCCGCCGTCCGCGAGGGCGACGAGTGGCTGCTGAACGGTTCCAAGGTCTGGAGCACCGGTGCCTGGTGGTCGGACTGGGCGCTGTGCCTGGCCCGCACCAACTGGGACGTGCCCAAGCACCGGGGCCTCTCGGTCTTCATGCTGCCGGTGCACCAGGACGGCCTGGAGATCAACCGGATCGAGATGCTGAACGGGTCGAGGGAGTTCTGCCAGGAGTTCCTGACCGACGTCCGGGTGCCGGACAGCGAGCGCCTCGGCGAGGTCGACGGCGGCTGGACCGTCGGTACCCGCTGGATGATGCACGAGCGGATGGCCGGCAACTCGCCGCTCGCGACGCACCCCCGCCGGTCGCAGCGGTCGGGCGAGACCTTCGCCGTGCCACTCGTCGCGATCGCCGAGGGGGTCGGCAAGCTGGACGACCCGCGGGTCCGTGAGCTGATCGGCGAGATGCGGATGCTCGCCGTCACCATGGAACGGCTTGGCCAGCGGCTCGGCGCCGGGATGGCGAGCGGCAGGATGCACCCGCAGTCGTCGGCCATCGGCCGGCTGATCTCCGGCATCGCCGGCGTCCGCCGCGACACCATCGCCTACGAGATCGCCGGCGCCACGGCCGCCGCGTGGACCGACGAGGACGGCGCCGCCGGCGGCAAGGGCCTGGACTTCCTGATCCGGCAGGTCTCCGAGCTGGGCGGCGGGACCACCGAGATCGCCCGCAACGTCATCAGCGAGCGGGTCCTCGGCATGCCCCGCGAGGCCGCCCCCGACCACGGGGTCGCCTTCCGCGACGTCCCCCGCGGCGCCCGCTCGCGCTGAGCGGGCTGGCTGACGTCGGGCCGATCGCGACCTGAGGCGGGCCCGGCTCAGGTCGCCGCGGGCGGCGGGTGGTCGACGGGCAGCCCCGCGAGCAGGTCCGCGAGGACCCTTTCGGGGCCCACCGGCTCGAAGTGGACACGCTCGTCGTCCACCCAGGTCGTCAGCCACAGGCCCGCCGGGCCGGCGTCGAGCCAGCTGGTCTCGCCGCCGGCCACGGTCTCCGGGTCGGGGCAGAAGAAGGAACGGACCGTGTAGGCCGCGCGGGTGGCGGCGAGCGCGTGGGCGACGGCGTCCGCGGCGAGGGCCGAGGTCTCCTCGGCCAGGACGGCACAGGCGGCCGCGTGACCGTCGGTCTCGAGCGCCGCCTCGGCCCGCCCGGCCGTGGTCACCGAGACGATTGCCGCGGCCAGCGGCTCGACGGCCGCACCGCCAGGTAGTCGCGGCGCGGACGCCTCGTGCAGCCGGGCCCGCGCGGCGAGGCGAACGACGAGCTCGTCCGGTCCCAGCGCGCTGAACCCGTAGGACGGGCCCGCCGCCGCGCGGCACTCCACCGCCGCGCGCGGCGTGGCGCACCACACGGTCGGCGACGAGCGCGCCCCCCACCAGGCCGGCGAGCACCCACGCCGGCGGCCCGACGGGCGTCATGTCAGCCTGGGCCGGCTCGTCCACGGGCGGGTTGACGTGCGGGAGCCGGCCGGGCGCGAGGCCGAGCAGGTCGCACAGGGCGAGCAGGTGCGCGTAGCCGACCGTCAGGCTCCTGGGCCGCACGGTTCGCGCCGGCTCAGCGGTCGCCGGTGCAGCGCAGCACCAGCACGTCCGTCGTGGCCGAGAGGAACGCCTCGCAGCTCCACGACCCCTTCGCCAGCGTCTGCCGCAGGCCCTGGCTTGTCAGCCACGAGGCGCCCGTGGGCACCTGGCCGACCAGCTGAGGCGACAGCGCGGGCAGGGTGGCCGGAGCCAGGCCCGGTGCCTTCCGCAGGGTCGCCGCGGTGTCCGGGTCCAGCGCGACGACCGCGTCGATCCAGTACGTGCTCGGGCCGGGGACCCGGTCGTCGCCGTAGGTGCCCGACTCCCAGTGCGCGGCCGTCGGCCTGCCCAGGGCCGGGAACCGGCGCAGCAACGGATCGAGGTCCGACCGGATCGGCCCGTCGGCCGGGTTGCGTCGCGCGGTGGGCAGCATCGTGGTTCCTTCCCGGCGGCTGTCCAGCGGGGTGGACGAGGGTGACGAGGGCGCGGCGCAGGCCGTCAGGCAGCCGGCGGCCACGGCGCCGGTCAGCACGACGCCGGTGAGGATCACCCGCCACGGCGCGCGGCTCATTCACCGCACCAGGTCGGACGGGGACGTGCTCCTGGGCACCGTCGCCGACGTGTCCCGCGGCGCGGTGACCGGGCTTCCAGGACGCTGCCGGTCCGGGTCATCGGGCAGCGGCGCGGAATGCCCCGGGTCCCCGAGGGTCCACGTGACCGTCCGGACCAGCGTGCCGTGCGTGTCGAACGAGTGCGCCCAGCCGAGCTGCTCGAACCGCCCGTTCTCGTCATCGGGCGCCCCGGTGGCGATGTCCTGCGCGTTGTGGTTGAAGTTCCAGCGGTCCTCCTCGTGGACGGTCACGGTCATGGTGACCTGATCACCGTCGACCCGGACGTCGGCACTGTCCCACACCGTGTAGCCACCGAGGGTCTTCTGCCAGTTCTCGGTCACCGGGTAGGGCTGGGCCTCCACCGCCGTGCCGGTGATCGAGAAGGACGTCAGCCCGCTGTCGTGGATGAGCTGGTCGGCCGCCGCCCGGCTGTTCGCGATCTGGTCGTCGACCGCAGTCCGGATCGAGGCGTCCTGGCGGTAGCCCTTGTCGAGGTCGACGGTCATCGGAGAGCCGTCGCCGTGCAGGTAGTGGTCGTACATCCTGGTGGCATCGGCCAGGTCGGGCCGCAGGAGCTGGGCCCCACGCAGCTTCGCCTCCCACTTGGCCCGGCTCTTGTAGTCGGCGAAGGAGGGCTTCGCCTTGGGGTCGTACGGGAAGTCGTCGTCGAAGGGCCCGATCGGCGGGCGGGTCGCCGGGCCGATCGTGAAGGCGGGGCCGCCGCCCGGGGCCTGCCACTTCATCCCGGGAAGCGTCGGCGACGGCGCGGCGGCGGACCCCGAGCCGGACCGCCCGTGCAGCAGCTCCTCGACGAGCCGCGATCCGACGCCCAGGGCGATGCCGCCGGAACCGAGGCCCGCGTCATGGAGGAACGCCTCGCCGACGTCGTGGAGGAAGCCCTTCCAGCCGCCCGCCCGGCCCAGCGGGTCCCGCAGGAGCTGCTCCAGCGGCCAGGTCGTGCCGGGCACCCCGTCGGCCGCGTCGAACGCGCGCCAGACCCGGGCGACGAACCCTGCGTCGGACTCCAGGCTGTGGGCCAGCCGTGGCAGCCCGCCCTCCCCGGTGACGACGTCGGTGAGCCGGCCCAGGAGCTCACCGATGTTGATCCCGAAACCCGTCAACAGGGTCAGGCTGTTCTCGGCGAGCTGCGTGGCAAGCGAGATCGCGAGGGCCCGCACCTCGTCGGCGTCCCGCCCGGCCTCTCCGGCGAGATGGACCATCTCGTCACGGTCGACGAGGATTCGCACCATGATCAAATTCTCGTTTCCGAGCACCGGAGCGCGCCCAACGCGAACCTGAGGCACGTCCGGCCTCGCCAGGACGGGACCGGCCGCGCGCCAACGGCGACATCATCCCCGCGCCGAACACTCCGTGCATATGGGCCACGCAGCCACTTTCCATCCTCCCCGTGGCCACCCCGGTGGTCCCACGAGAACGTCCCTTCTGGTCAGCGCCAGTAGCGGGCGGTGGAGTCGTAGGCCCTGCGGGCGAACTCGGGAACCGGGAGCTGACGCAACTCGGCGTTGAGGACCTCCACGCTCACCAGGCCGTCGAAGCCCCGCTCCAGCAGGGTCGTCGCGAAGCGGTCCAGGTCGAGCTCGCCGTCGCCCGGCATGACGCGACGGTGCAGCGTCTCCGAGGTGGGGCTGCCGACCGGTGGTGGTGCGTCGTCGAACTGGAGGTAGGCGATCTCGTCCAGTGGGATCGCCGCGAGCTCCGCCCAGGTGCTGGCGCCGCGGCAGAAGTGCCAGGTGTCTATCAGCACCCCCGCCCGGCCGGGGCCGGCCGCCGCCACGACGTCACGGGCTGCCGTGATCGTCGGCACGAAGCCGAGCGGGCTGAACTCGACCGCCAGCCCCGAACCGGCCTCGGCGAGGATCTCGGCGCAGCGGCGGATCAGCGGCGCGGACCGCGCGTCCAGCTTCACCCGGAAGGCGGCCAGCACCCAGCGGGCGCCGATGGTCGCGGCGGCCCGGGCCAGCTCGCCCGCCTGGCGGAGGGTGGTCTCCTCGTCCTCGGCGACAAGAAGCGCCAGCAGCTCGTGGCAGCGAAGGCCGGCGGTCGCGAGCGACCGTGCGCAGTCGGCGTCGGCGTACGCGGCGGCGATGCCGACGGAGGTGAACCCGGCGCCGGCCGCGGCGGCCACCAGCCCGGGAGTGTCGATGTCCCAGCGGGAGTCCGGAGTCAGCGCGATCTCGACGGTCATCCGCGCCCCGGTCTCCTCTCGTCGTACGGGCTCACGGTCAGGCCCGCGGCATCACAGTCACCGACGGGACCGTCCCGCCGCAACGCAGCACGCTGTCCAGAACGCGCAGCAGCTCCTCTACGTCGAGCAGGGCGCCGCTCTGGTAGCCCCGGCTGACCCACACCGGCCTGACCTCGGCCAGGTAGTCCCAGTCCCAGTCGGTCGGGAACCCGCTGACCGCGTCGCCCTCGCCGCCGGCGCAGTCGCCGACGACGACCCGGGTGAAGCCGACGTCCGGGTGCTCGGCGCGGTAGGCCTCGACCAGCTTGTCGAGCGCGGCCTTGCTCACCGCGTAGGCGCCGAACCCGGGCCAGACCGGGGTCAGCGAGGCGCTGATCGAGGACAGGTAGGCCGCCGTGCCGCCGGTGGCCTTCAGATACGGGAGCGCTGCGGCGGTGAGGAGCGCCGCCCCGGTGACGTTGGTGTCGAAGGCGCGCCGCCAGGTGGCCGCGTCGATCTTCTCGATCGGGGACAGCGGGCCGATGCCGGCGCTGTAGACGACGGCGTCGATGCCGCCCAGCCCCGTCGCGGCCTCCTCGACCGCCGCCTGGCAGCTCGCCTCGTCGGTGACGTCGCAGGCGATCGCGAGCGTGCCGGGGCCGGCCTCCTTCGCCGCGTCCACTAACCGCTCGCGCCGACGGGCCAGCAGCGCGACCTGGTCGCCGCGGCGGCCCAGGTCGACTCCGATGCATCGGCCGAGTCCGCTCGAGGCGCCGACCACCACGATCTTCATGGGTTTCCTTCCGACCGCGAGCCGCGCCTGCCCAGCGAGCCGGCGGGCACTTCCACCGCAAAATGGATTAATGATTCATACCGCCGATGCCCGGAAATGGCCACCGCCGTTCGGGCCGAAAACGATCACCTGCACCAGGGGCTGGGCTAGAGAAGGAAGGGCAGCTCCGCGTAGCCGCGGACGGTACTGGTGTGCAGCCGCACCGCATTGTCGTGATCGACCTGCCAGGTCGGGAAGCGGCGCAGCGTCTCCTCGATGGCGATCCGCCCCTCCAGCCGGGCCAGGCCCGCGCCGAGGCAGAAGTGGATGCCATGGCCGAACGTGACGTGGCTGTCGAACCTGCGGTGGATGTCGAACTTGTCGGCGTTCGGGTACTTGCGCTCGTCACGGCCAGCGGAACCGGTGAGCAGCAGCACCTTCGACCGAGCCGGGATCTCGACGTCGTGGATCACGACGTCGCGGGTGGTGGTGCGGCCCTGGACCGGCGACGGCGGTTCGTAGCGCAGCAGCTCCTCGACCGCGTTCGGGATCAGCGACGCGTCGGCGGCGAGCTCGGCGCGCTGGCCGGGGTTGGCCGCGAGCACCACACCGAACCAGCCGAGCAGCCGGGCGACGGTCTCGGTGCCGGCGCTGACGATCTCGTTCGTCACGGCCGCGGCCTGCTCGGTGGACAGCCGGCGCGGCCCGTCCTCGGTGGCGACCTCGGCCTCGGCGAGGCCGGTGATCATGTCGTCGCGGGGCGTCTTGCGGCGGGCGTCGATCTGCTCGCGGAAGTAGCCGTTCAGCCGGCCGACGGCCTCCCGGGCGACGTCGTTGACCATGCCGGCGCTCTCGTCATGGTGGAACGTCAGGTCGATCAGCTGGCGAACGTGCTCGCGGTCGGCCGGGTCGACGCCGATCAGCTCGGAGATGACCTTCGACGGCAGCTGCGCGGCGAAGTCCTGCACGTAGTCGAAGCCGGACCCGCCGACCTGGGGGTCGAGCATCTCGGCGCACAGGTCCCTGATGGCGCCTTCGAGGCGCGCGACCCGGCGCGGGGTGAACGCGCGCGAGACCAGGGTGCGCAGCGTGTTGTGCAGCGGCGGGTCGGTGAAGATCATGAACGCGGGCGGCATCGGCTCCGCCGTCATGATCTCCAGCACGGTGCCGTAGGCGGAGCTGTAGGTCGCGGCGTCGCGGTGCGCCTCGTCGATGTCGGCGTGCCGGGAGTAGGCGTAGAAGCCGTGGCGCTCGTTGCGGTAGACCGGCGACTCGTCCCGCAGCCGCTGCCAGATGGGGTACGGGTCGGTGTCGATCACCTTGTCGAACGGGTCCCAGTACAGGTCGGCCTCGGCCAGCTGGCTCATGTCAGTCCTCGCATCGGAGTCGCGCGGGAAGTCGGCGGGATCGTTCGCGCCTCGCGGCCTTCGCTCCACCCGTAGAGAACGCGCACCCTGCAGCGAGGGAATCACATTCCCGATCCAGAGACGAGGCGTTCGGCCGGAACCGGGCGCGGAGCGCCCTGCGGCCTCTCCGCCGGTTCGGGCGCTGAGCGCCCTCCCCAACGTGGGTCGAGGGCGGGATGAAAGTGCGGGGGTGGGCGTGTGTCCAGGGCCGGGCCCTTGGTCGCGTCACGTTCGCGGCGTGCCGTCACTGGGTCCACAGGCGCCGCCGGGCGCCGGGCGGCCGAGATGGCTGAGCGGCCCGCGGGAGACGCGGGCCGCTGCGCCCCCTTATACGAGATCGGTGCCGATGATGAACGGCAGGTCGAGGGTGGTGCGGATGCCGGGGGCCGCGGCGACGAGGGCCGCGACGGCGTTGACGGCACGGTTGGCGGTGAAGTTGGGGGACGTCTCCGCCATCTTCTCCAGCGGCACCGTGAAGGTCAGCGAGACGTCCATCGGGGAGTCGCCCTCCACGATGATCCGCCAGCCACTGTCCTGGAGGTCATCCCAGGCGGGCTCGATCTGCTTGGTGCAGTACCAGTTGGCGTGGAACTCGAGGAACGACTTCCCGCCTCGCATGCCGACCACGCTGACGCGCTGCGCGGCGATCGAGCCCTTCGGCAGCAGACCGGCGGCGATCTCGATGTCGTCCGCGGCTGCCGCCAGCTCGCCGCCGCTGACGAACTCGTCGATCGGCATCCCGAGGGCGTCCGCGAGCAGCGACAGCGACGGGCCGAACGCCCCGGCCAGGTACTCGGCGCGGACGGCGTCGAACGGGCCGATCGGCTTCCCGTAGCCCATGACGTCGAACAGCAGACCAGGCGAGTCCCGCTTCGACATGTCGGCGTACTCGTTGATGACGATCCGGTCGAGCCGGCGCTGGATTGACGAGAGCACGAGCGGCACGGCCTCGGAGATGAACCCCGGGCTGCTGCCGGTCGAGTGGACTGAGGTGCCGCCCTCGGCACAGGCCTTCTCGATCTGGGCCCGCAGCCCGGGCTCGATGCTGTCCGGCCGGTGGAACTCGCCACGGGTGGTGACGATGTTGGCGCCGGAGGCGAGGATCCTGGCGACCTCGTCGCCGTCGAAGTACCGCGGCATGTAGAGCACGCAGTCGGCGCCGAGCGCGAGGATCTCGGTGACGTCCCTGGTCGCCGCGACCCCGGTGGTCACGTCGAGCCCGGCGAGCTCGCCGGCGTCCTTGCCCGCCTTGGCGTCGTCATAGACGTACAGGCCGACCAGCTCAAGGCGCGGGTGGTTGATCACGTGCATGAGTGACCGGGTACCGATGTTGCCGGTCGCCCACTGCACGATCCGTAACGGGGCGCCGGTCGGCCGGGATTCGGACAAGGTGGCCTCCGATGTCATGAGTCTGCCCTCCGTAGCAGGAACACGCCGCCGGGCGCGCCGCCCCCGGTGGAGACGACGGCGGTACGGGCCTGGGCGACCTGGCGGTCGCCGGCCTCGTGGCGCAGTTGCTTGATCGCTTCATGGACGAAGCCGAAACCGTGCAGCCGGCCCTCGGAGAGCTGGCCACCGTGCGGGTTGAGCGGCAGGTCGCCGTCGAGCGCGATCCGCCGGCCCTTGTCGAGCCAGTCCTGTGCCTCGCCGAAGCCGCAGAAACCGAGCGCCTCCAGCCAGGAGATCGCGTTGAACGTGAACCCGTCGTAGAGGCAGGCGAGGTCGACGTCGGCCGGGGTCAGGTCGGTCCTGGTCCACAGGTGCTTGGCCGGGCCCATGACCAGGGGCTCGTGGGTCATCGTGTCCTGGTCCCAGGAGACCCGTTCGAGGATCTGGGTTCCGACGGCCTCGACCTTGATCGCCGGGTGCGGCAGGTCGTCCGCTACGTCGGCGGCCGAGACGATCACTGCGACGGCGCCGTCGCAGGGGACGTCGCAGTCGTAGAGGCCGAACGGCGTCGAGACGAGCCGGGCCGAGAGGTAGTCGTCCAGCGTCATCGGCGCGCGGTAGATCGCGTCCGGGTTGCGCCCGGCGTTCGCCCGGCCGTTGAGGGCGATCGCGGCGAGCATCTCCCGGTCGGCGCCGTAGCGGTGCATGTACTGGCTGGCCTGCATGGCGATCCAGCTGGCCGCCGACATGGCGCCGAACGGGTGGCGCCACTCGCTGTTGAGGCCGGTGACCCGGCTGGGCATCCCGCCGAGGCGCAGCTCGCGGTAGGTCGACTCCCAGACCGTGCGGAAGCACAGCACGTGGCGGCACAGGCCGGCGGAGACCGCGAGCATGGCCTGTGCGATGGCGCCGGCCTGGCCCGGCAGGTCGCCGCCGCCGTTGATCCAGGTCGGGTGGATGCGCAGCGCCTCCTCGACCGAGGCGACGCCACCCTCGCTCATGCCCATCGGGGCCATGCCCGGGTACGTCGAGAGGCCGTCGATGTCCTCGACCGTCAGGCCCGCGTCCGCGATCGCGTTCAGGCAGGCCTCGGTCGTCAGCGACAGCGGGTCGACCATCAGGCGACGGCCGATCTTCGAGCGGCCGATCCCGGACAGGACCACGTCGTGCTCGAAGCGGCGGGACGACAGCGGCGGCCGGGGGGCCGGCAGGTTCGGCTCGCCGACCAGGTCGCGGGTCTCGTCCGGCTCGCCGGTCGGGCTGAACACCGGCAGCCAGACGTCCTCGTGGTGCTCGAAGCTCACCTGGACCCGCTGGCCGATGTGGACCTCGGCCGGCTCGACGCCCACGATGTTCGTCGTCAGCCGGACGTCGTCGCTCTCGTCGATCGTCACGACGGCGATCACGTACGGCGGGGCCATGTCCGGCAGCCACTGCTGGATGTTGACCGTGAAGCCGACGACCGTGGCCCGGCCGGAGACCTCGCGCGGCGCCCAGGCGGAGCTACGGCACTTCGGGCAGACCGGCACCGGCGGGTGCACCAGCGTGCCGCAGTCGTCACAGCCCTGGATACGCAGCTTCCCGTCGGCACCTGACGTCCAGAACCACTCGCTGGCCGGGGTCAGCGCGGGGAGAGGCCGCATCGCAGCTCCTTGTCGCTTCGTGGGTGACCGCGCGGTCGGTCGCCGGGCGACCAGGGCCTGGTCCGTCGCCGCGCTGGGACCTGGCAGGGCCCGCTGCCTGCGACGGAACGGGCTCCTTGTCGCCCAGTGAGTCGTACCACGGTTTCTACGTCGACGTCGAAATACGCTGGCGACGGAGACCGACCGTCCCGGCCCAATCACATAGCACCGACGATGACTGCCAGTACACTCGGTGCGGGTGACCCTACTCACTGAACACCGATCCAACGGGCCACACCGTGCAGTCACGCAGCGTAAGAATTTCGTGGCGCGAGGGGCATCGGGTGAGCCGTCACCCAACGTCACCTCGATCTCCGGTGAACAGGAGCAGGCATTGGCGACGGTGGTGCCGGTCGACCGGGACAAGCCCAACGGGCCCCGCTCACGCAAGGGCGCGGCGACCAGGGCCCGGCTGCTGGAGGCTGCGAAGGCTGTCTTCGAGGAGGACGGCTTCCTGGAGGCGCGGATCTCGGACATCGCCGAGCGCGCGGGCCTCTCCCACGGCTCCTTCTACCACTACTTCGACTCGAAGGAGCAGATCTTCCGCGAGGTCGCCATGGCCCTCTCGGACCTGTTGCACGCGCCGCTGAGCACGATCATCTTCGACCCTGCCTCGATCGCGTCCCCACAGGACAGGATCCACGCCGGCAACCGCCGTTTCCTGGAGAGCTACCGGCAGGAAGCCCGGATCATCGGCGTGATCGAGCAGGTCTCCCGCTATGACGCGCTGCTGAACACCATCCGGTTCGAGCATCAGCAGCGCGACCGGGACCGGATCTCGAACTCGATCGCCCAGCTCCAGCAGCGCGGCCGGGTCGACCCCACCCTCAACCCGACGGTCGCCGCCTCGGCGCTCGGCGCGATGGTCACCCGGTTCGCCGAGATGTGGCTCGTCCAGGGCCTGTTCGACACGGACTTCGAGGAGGGCGTCGAGCAGCTCACCCGGCTGTTCCTCAACGCCCTGGGCCTACGCCACAAGCCGGCCGGCCTGGAGGGTGGGTCGTCCGGAAGGACGCTTGGGCCGCCCCCCGCCCCCCAGGCTCGTATACACATCTCCGAGCCCCCGAGCCCGGCAGAAATGGGGGGTGGGGGGGGGGGGGGGGTGAAAAATGGG
>NZ_JADWYX010000002.1:82144-170533 GCF_016786355.1 Frankia sp. AgB1.9 | reverse complement strand
GCCGTCTCGTCGGCGTCGGCCACACCGAGGTAGGTCATCCAGACGTTCGGAAAGCCGGGGAAGGCGGGACCCGCGCCCGCCCCCCGCCCGCCCCCCCCCCCCGCCCCCCCGACGGTGGGCCCGCCTGGTCGCTGGCGATCGTCCCGCGCGGCGACGTCGACGTCCGGTCCTGGATCCGGCGGGTAGACGTCACCGACCTCGCCGCCGGCGACGGCTTCGACGGCGCGCGGGGGCGGGCCCTGATCCAGGGGCTCGCCGCGACGGCCAACGCCGAGCTCGACCCCGACAGCGGGCAGACGATCCGGGCGGTCTGGCTGGACGCCGGCCCCGCTCGGCCGGGCCGGCTGCTGCTGATCATCCATCACGCGCTGATCGACGGCGTGTCCTGGTCGATCGTCCTGGAGGACCTCGCGGCGGCAGGGGGCGCGCTGGCGGTCGGCAAACGGCCCGAGCTGGCGCCCGTGCCGGTGTCGTTCGCCGGCTGGGCCAGCAGTCTCGACGCACAGGCCCGCGCGCCGCGGACCGACGAGCGGCTGCCGTTCTGGCTGGACCTGCTCGGCCGCGCCACTCCCGCGCCCTGGTCGGGCTCGGGCGAGCCGGGCTCGGGCCAGCCGGTCGAGGCTGCTGAGTCCGCCAGACCCGAACCGGTCACCGTGACGCTGCCTCCGGCGCGGGCGACATCAATGCTCTCGACGGTCCCGGCCGCGTTCGGGGTCGGGGTGGACGAGCTCCTGCTCGCGGCCCTGTCTCTGGCCGTGGCCGAGCAGACCGGACCCGGCCCGGCGGGGACGCTTGTCGCGGTGCAGGCCCACGGCCGCCAGGAGCACGTCGTAGACGACCAGGACCTGTCCCGGACGGTCGGCTGGCTCGCCGAGATCTTCCCATTCCTGCTGGAGCACCCGGCCGAGGACGGCGCGGCGCCCGGCGAGCGGTCCCTCGACGCGACGGTGGCCCGGATACACGCGCTGATGGCGGAGATCCCGGACGGCGGGACCGACTACAGCATGCTGCGCTTCCTCAACCCCCGCACCGCGCCGCTCCTCGCGACGGCACCCGCGCCGACGGTCTACCTGAACTACGTCGGCCGGCTGACCCGCGGCGGGACGGCGGACTGGGCGGTCGCCGAGGAGGACGAGGAGCTCTTCGCCGACTGGAACTCCGACCAGCCGGACCCCTTCGCCCTGAGCGTGATCGTTCGGGTCGTCGACGGCCCGGCCGGCCCCGAGCTGACCGCGCGGTGGACGTCCGGACCGGACGGCCCGGCGGGCCCCGTCGTCACCGGCCTCGCGGCCGGCTGGCTACGCGCGCTCGACGCGCTCGCCGCCCGAGCCGCCCGGCTCGGCTCACCCGAACCAGCCGCCGCCGGCCACAGCTGAGTCCAGACCACGACCGCGGGTCGGGATCGGCACGCGGCCAACCAAAGAGAGAACCCAGGTGCGAGACATCCTTAACGTGCGCGCGGCGAGCACCCCCGACGCGACCGGTTCCCTGCCCGCCGAGCCCCTGCTCGAGGACGCCTTTTACGAGGAGGCGCTGGACCTCGCCGTCGGCCCGATGCCGGCCTGGGGCGCCGGCTGCGCCCGGGACATGATCACGACCCTGAAGTCCGAGGCCGAGCCGTTTCCCTGCGTCTTCGCGGTGGCCGCCGCCAACAGCGGCGGCCTGCGGTTCGGCTTCGTCGACGACCTGTACGACGAGCAGACCTGGTCGGTGCTGCCCGACATCCTCGCCAGCTACCTCGCGACCTACCAGTCGATCTCGCGGAACACCTCGCTGGTCGTGTTCTTCGGGTCGGGCAACGGGACAGCCGGGCAGGAGAGCGACGACGTCCTCGGGTACGAGCGGCGGTTCTGGTCGCTGCTGCGGTACCTGCACGACAGCGACGGCGAGCCCTGGCCGTCGGACATCCCGACCGACACCGACGACCCGGCCTGGGAGTTCAGCTTCCGCGGCTCGCCGATCTTCGTCGTCTGCAACACCCCGGCGCATCGGCGGCTGCGCAGCCGGAGCAACCCGGTCTTCAACATCACGTTCCAGCCGCGCTGGGTCTTCGAGGGGCTCGCGCCGACCACCCCACGCGGCGCGGCGGCCCGGAAGGTGATCCGCGAGCGGCTGCGCCGGATGGACGAGGTGGACTCGACCCCGCTGCTGGGCTCCTACGGGGACCCGGCGAACCGGGAGTGGAAGCAGTACTTCCTACGCGACGACGCCACGGTCGCCGAGAAGTGCCCGTTCCGCGCGAAATGGGAGGCGGCCGGCCACCCTCCCGTCGCGGCCCATGACATCAGGGCAAACGCGGCCCATGACATCAGGGCAAGCGCGGCCCATGGCGCCAGGGCCCAGCAGGCGCACCCCGTGCCGGACGACCCCACGCCCGACGGGGAGCCGTCGCCCCGGCTGTTCAAGGTGGTCGTCAACCAGGAACAGCAGTACTCGGTGTGGCCCCAGGAGCGCGGCAACGCGCTCGGCTGGTTCGACACGCCCGTCACCGGGACCAGGAACGAGTGCCTGGACAGCATCGAGCTGACCTGGAGCGACCTGCGCCCGCGCAGCCTCCGGCGCCGGATGTCCGTCTCGGCCGGAGCCGGAAGCCGCTGACGATGGTCTCGACCCGGCCCACCACGCCCACAACACCCTCGCCCGTCGCCGACGACTGGTCGGCCGGGCCCGTCAGCCCGCTCGTCGACCGCTCGCTGAGCGCCCTGGTGGCGGACCAGGCCCGCCGGACGCCCGACGCGGTCGCCGTGGTCGGCCTCGACGACGGCGGCGGCCCGGCCGTCACCCTTACCTACGCCGAGCTGGAACGTCGGGCCGACGAGGTCGCCGCCCGGTTGCGCGCCACGGGCGTCGGCCCGGAGGTGACCGTCGGGGTCTGCGTGCCGCGGTCGGCCGCGCTGACGGTCGCGCTGCTCGGCGTGCTGCGCGCCGGCGGCGCCTTCGTCCCGCTGGAGTCCGGTTGGCCGGACCGGCGCCTCGTGGCCGTCGCCGGCGGGGCCGGGATCGCGGCGGTGCTCACCCGGCCCGGCGTCACCCTGCCCGACCTGCCGGCCGCCGATCCGGCCGACGCCCCGCCGACCGGGAACGTGCCGGTGATCCGGCTGGACGCGGCCGGTCGGCCGGTCGAGCCGCTCCCGCCCGCCCGCCCGGCGCCGGGCCCAGGCGCGGCGCCTGACCCGGACCTCGGCGTCGACATGGAGAACCTGGCCTACGTGATCTACACCTCGGGGTCGACCAACGAGCCCAAGGGGGTGATGATCCGCCATCAGGCGATCTGTAACCGGCTGAGCTGGCAGGCCGACCTGCTCGGCCTGACGGCCGCCGACGTCCTGCTGCACAAGGCGCCGCTGGGTGTCGACATCTCGATCAACGAGATCTTCCTGCCGCTGACGACCGGGGCGCGCCTCGTGGTGGCGCCGCCGCGGGCCGGCGGCGACCCGGGCGCGCTGCTGGAGATCATCCGCGAGCACGCGGTGACGTTCTGCTATGTCGGGACGTCCCTGCTCGGCGCGATGCTCGACCGCCCGGAGGCCGCCGCGGCCGGGCGGTCGCTGCGACACGTCTGGTGTGGCGGCGAGGTGCTGCCCGACGAGCTCTACCGCCGGTTCCTGGACCGCTGGGACGCGCGGATGGTCCACGGCTACGGGCCGGCCGAGGCGACGATCGGCGTCTCCTCCCGGGTGTTCGAGCCGGGCGCCCCCGAGGCACGCGTCTCGATCGGCCGCCCGAACCCGAACACGACGATCCGCGTCCTGGACGACGAGTACAACCCGGTGCTGGTCGGCGCGGTCGGCGAGCTGTTCGTCAGCGGGCTGCCGCTCGCCCGCGGCTACCTCAACGACCCGCGTCGCACCGCCGACCGGTTCGTGCCCGACCCGTTCAGCCAGGACCCGGGCGGCCGGATGTACGCGACCGGGGACCTGGCCCGGTTCCGGGCCGACGGGGAGATCGAGTTCGTGGGCCGGGCCGACAACCAGGTCAAGATCGGCGGCTTCCGGGTGGAGCTGGAGGAGATCGAGGACGTGCTGGCCCGCCACCCCGGGGTCCGCCAGGCCGTCGTCGTGCTCGCCACGGGCCAGGCCGGGACGGACGAGCTGCGCGCCTACCACGTGCGCCAGGGCGGGGCGGTCCAGCCCGAGGCGGCCGCGCTGCGCGCCTGGCTGGCCGAGCGGCTGCCCCGGCACATGGTCCCGGAGGTCTTCGTCCCGCTCGCCGAGCTGCCGTTGACGGTGGCCGGCAAGATCGACCGCCGCGCCGTCGCCGCGCTCGTGCCCAGTCACAGCAGGAGGAACCGATGACCCCCGACCAGACGATGACGCTGGCCGACCTGGTCGAGGCCGCGCAGCACGGTGAAGGCGCGCACGCGCTGGTCCGCGCGTTCGCGGCCAACCCGGCCTTCCGCGCCGCCGAGTGGGAGGAGCTGACCACCGAGGCCGACCCCTACCGGCGCCCGGTCCGGCCCGCCGACCTGGGCTGGCTGGACTACGGGACCGAGCTGCCCGCCGACGACGTGCTGAAGCTCTCCGGTCTGCTCGGCCACCGGATGCTGCGCAACATCTACGACGCGGACCTGCTCTACCTGCCGCCGAGCCGCAACGAGGCCGCCGACCGGGACGGCGCCGACTTCTACGGCCCGGCGAACCGGCTGCGCGCCACGCTCGCCCAGCCGGTCCTCGAACGCCACCTGTTCTCCTTCCTGGCCACGGCTCGCCCGGACGGCCCGGTGGCCGGGGACCCGCTCGACGTCCTGCGCCGGGAGCTGCGCGGCTACTGGGAGGAGCGCCGTGACCATCCGGGCGACGCGTTCGCGGTGCTGCGTGCCACCCGCGACCGGCGCGAGGCGACGACGTTCGCGCTGCTCCAGCTCTCGGCCTACCTGCCCGCGGCGCGCACGGCGATCGGGCGCGGCGCGCTCGGCGAGTACGACCTCGCCCACCCCGCTGCCCGGGCGCTGCTGCTCGACGACTACCAGCGCTGGGTGGCGAGCTCGGCCAGCTGGACGGACCTGCTCGCCGCGGCCGGCCTCACCCCGTCCGTCGGCGCGTACTGGCAGCTGTACCTGAACACGTCGCTGGCCCGGGGCAACCACCTGCACCAGCTGTCCCGCGCGCCGCGCCGGCATGCCGAGCTGCTCGGTACGTTCGTGCACCAGCGCCTTGACGCGGCGGTCACCGCCGGGGCCTGGGCCGACGCGGTCGAGGAGGGCCTAGGCCACCGGCCGGACCTCCTCGGCTCGGCCGCCCTCACCCCGGCCGGGCTGGACGAGCTGGTCGACTCGCTGCTGGGTCCGCTGCTCGCGCTGTCCGGCGGCGCGGCCCTGGCCGACTTCCGCGCGGGCTTCGCCGACGCGGCCCACCTCGCCCGGCTGTGGGACCGCGACCTCGCCGCGCAGCTGGCCTGGGCGGACGCGATCGACGAGCACAAGGCGAAGGCCAGGGCGATCGACGCCTACCTCACGTCCGAGGGCATCGAGGTCGATCTGGACACGTTCGTCGAGTCCTGCGACGAGACGTCGACGACGCACGTCCACGACGAACACCGGCTGGTCATGATCGAGTCCGGCGACATGCATTTCTGGAACAACGTCACACACAAGATCTCGCTGAGCGACGGCGACAAGATTCTCATCCCGAAGTCGCGGCTGCACGGCTCCACGGTGCTGTCCGGAGTGTGTACGTACCACCAGCCGATCATTCCGGACGAGATGTACCTGAAGTTCTAGGACCGGCCGAGCGCCACGTTTCTTCGCCGACAGATGGGAATGGTTGTGAGTTCGCGCTATGAGGACGGTCTGGCGCCCGTCGGGACGGCCGGCGGGCGCACGGCGCTGAAAGACTGGAACGACTTCAGCGTGCCCCCGGCCACCACGACCGTCGCCGATCTGTTCACCGCCCAGGTCCGGAGGTCACCCGACGCGCCCGCGCTCGTGGCGCCGGAGGGGCGGCTGACCTACCGGGAGCTCGGGACGCGGGTGTTCCAGCTCGCCCGTGCCCTGCGCGCCCGCGGCCTCGGCCCGGAGGACATCGTCGGCATCCGGCTGGTCCGGTCCGCGGAGATGGTCATCGCGGTGCTCGCGGTGCTGGCCGCCGGCGGAGCGTTCGTCCCGGTCGAGCCGTCCTGGCCCGAGGCTCGCCGCCGCCAGGTGCTCGCCGAGGCGCGGGCACGGCTGGTCGTCGCCGGCGCAGAGGCCGCCTCCGGTGAGCTGGCCGACGGCCTTCCCGCGGTCCCGGCCAGCCTGGGCGCCTGGTCCTGGGCCGGGGAGTCGGGCGAGCCGCTCGACCTGCCGACCCCGCCGGCCGGGCTGGCCTACGTGATGTTCACCTCCGGGTCGACCGGTACCCCGAAGGGGGCGATGATCCGCCAGGACGCCATCGCCGAACGGCTGCGGTGGCAGGCCGATGACCTGTTCGGTTTCGGCCCGGACGACGCGTCCCTGTTCAAGGCGCCGCTGTCGTTCGACATCTCCATCAACGAGATCCTGCTGCCCCTGGTCCGCGGCGGCCGGGTCATCGTGGCGGAGCCGGACGGTGAGATCGACCCGGGTTATCTGGTCGATCTGATCGAGCAGGAGCGGGTCACCTTCGTCTATCTCGTCTCGTCGATGCTCGACATTGTTCTGGAGGCGGCGGAAGGGACGTCTGCGCTCGCGTCGCTGCGCCATGTCTGGTGCGGGGGAGAGGTGCTGACGCCGGCGCTTTTCACCCGTTTCCGCGGCCAGCTCGGCACCGCGCTCTACCACGGCTACGGCCCGGCCGAAACGACGATCGGCGTTTCCCACGTCATCTACCGGGACAGCGCGGAGCGCCTCGCCGCGTCGATCGGCCGGCCCAATCCGCACACCCAGCTGCACCTTCTCGACAACCGACTGGAAGCCGTCGCGGACGGCGAGGTCGGCGAGCTCTATGTGGCCGGATTTCTGCTCGGCCGTGGCTACGTGCACAACCCGGCGATGACCGCCGCGCGATTCGTCGCCGACCCGTTCGCCGGCGGCGGCGCGCGGATGTACCGGACCGGCGACCTCGCCCGCTGGAACGCCACGGCCGGCTGGCTGGAGTTCGTGGGCCGCGCCGACAACCAGGTGAAGATCCGCGGGATGCGGCTGGAGCTGGAGGAGGTCGAGGCCGCGCTGGCCGCACACCCGTGGGTTCGGCGGGCGGCGGTCGTGCTCTCCCAGGACACCGCGGCGCCCCGGCTCCTCGCGTTCGTCGTCCCCGACCTGGACCGCGTCCATGCCGACCGGCCTGTCGCCGACGAGGTGCTGGCCTGGTGTGCCACCCAGCTTCCCCCGTACATGGTGCCGAGCGTCGTGACGGTACTCGGCACGCTGCCGGTCACCGCAGGCGGCAAGATCGACCGCCGAGCGCTGACCCTCCCGAATTTGTCCTGAAAACCACCACACTCCGCGTGCCGTTGGCGCGCGGCCTGACCATGGAAACGAGACGGCAGTGCGACACAGACTGAGACTTCTTGTGGCGGTGATCCTTGCCGTCACCGCGCTGGCCGCGGCGGCCGGCTGCGGCAGCAGCGGTGGCGACAGCGGCAGCGGCACGGCGCCGGCGAGCGCGGCGGCGGGCAGCTTCCCCGTCTCGCTGAAGAACAAGTTCGGCACGACGGTCGTCCCGGCCCAGCCGAAGCGGATCATCGCGCTCAGCTATGAGGAGGACACCCTGGCGACGCTCGGCATCACGCCGATCGCGTACGCGAAGAACGAGTACAAGCCCGACGGCGTCTTCCCCTGGCTCTCGGGCAAGATCGACCTGTCGAAGAGCACGGCCCTCGACACCAGCGGCGACCTGAACCTCGAGCAGATCGCCTCGCTGCACCCGGACCTGATCCTGGCCACGAACTTCTACGGCCTGGCGGACTACTACGACCGGCTCTCGAAGATCGCGCCGACCGTCGGCTACACGGATGACGCCGGCCTCGCGACCTGGCAGGAGAACAGCACCATCATCGGCAAGGCCGTCGGTCGCGACGCCGACGAACAGAAGGCGATCGCCGCGACCGAGAAGTCCATCCAGGACGTCAGGACGGACCTGCCCGGCCTCGCCGGCAAGACGTTCAGCTACTCGTTCTACTACGAGTCCGGCGGCCTCGCGGTGATCGACGACCCGAAGACCGTGTCGGTCCAGCTCTACTCCGAGCTCGGGATGAAGCTCGCGCCCGGCGTGAGCGCCAACGTGGTGGACCGGGAGCTGAGCATGGAGAAGCTCGGCGCGCTCGACGCGGACTTCCTGCTGATCGGGTACGCGACGCCGGACCTGAAGACCGAGATGGACGCGAACAAGCTGTTCACCGACATCCCGGCCGTCAAGGCGGGACGGGTGCTGGAGGTCGACGCCTTCACCGCGGGCGCGGTCAACAACCCGACGATCCTCAACATCCCGTGGCAGCTGGAGCAGCTCAAGCCGGTCCTGGCCAAGGCCGCCGCCACCACCTGACCGCCGCGGATCTGGTGGGTTTGGTGTTGCCCCGAGGCGCCCGAATCCACCAGATCAGGTGCGGCTGGACCCTCCGCCGGGCTGATCGCGACGTTCTCGAGAGGTCCGCTGGACGGGCTCGGCGTAGGCTGGACCCGTTGGCGAACAGTTGGCCCGGACGGGCTGCCGCGCCTCGCCATCGCGGTCCCGTTGAGCGTTCTGGCTCGACGTTGGGCACCTCGGTGGCCTCTCTTCTGTGAAGGCCCTCATGTCCGCTCAGAACGGTTCCGCGCCTTCAGCGTCTCCGACTTCCACCACGTCGCCGGCTGTGCTCGGTAGCCAGTACGGGACGTGCGACGGCAAGGCCGCGCTCGCCAGGGAGACCAGCCCGGGCAGCTGGCAGGTCAAGGTGCACGATCCCAAAAGCCCGCTGGCGGGCCACGACGGCTGGGTGATGATGGGCCGCGACTGGCCGTCGCTCGCCGAGGCCTCCGCCGCCACCGGCCTGTCCTGAGCGCCGCCTAGGCCGTAGACCCTGGGCCTGGCTGGCGCCGGGGCTGGGGGGTCAGCACGGCGGTGCTGTCGACCGTCCCGGCGACGATGTCGCGGGCCAGGTCGGTGAGGCGGGTGTTGGTGTTGCGGGCGTGGCGGCGCAGGCGGTCGAACGCCTCGTCCATGTCGAGGCGGCCACGTTCCGCGAGTACCCCTTTGGCCTGTTCGATGACGATCCGGCTGGTGAGCGCGTTCTGTAGCTGCTCGGCGAGCATCTCGCGGTGGCGGATCGCGCGTTCCTGCAGGATGGCGATCGTGGCCACGTCCGCGAGCGCCTGGCCGACGCGGGCGTCGGCGTCGGCGAGGCGGCCGGGGCGGGCGCCGAACAGGTTCAACGTGCCGATCACGTCGTCGCGCAGCCGCATCGGGAGCGCGTGGACCGACTGGTAGCCGGCGGCCAGCGTCTCGGCCGCGAAGATCGGCCAGCGGTCGGTGGCCAGGGCGACGTCGGGGACGGTGACGGCCGTGCCCGTGCGGTAGGAGTCCAGGCACGGTCCCTGGTCGTGCTGGAGCTGGAACAGCTCGAGCAGCCGGCTGGTCTCCGAGGAGGCCGCCACGACCTGCAGGCTGCCGCGCTGGTCGGCCAGCAGCAGACCGGCGGCCGCGACGTCGAGCAGGGTGACGCAGTGATCGGCCAGCCGGTGCAGCAGATCCGCGACGTCGTAGTCGGCGACCAGGCTGTCGGCCAGGCTGACGAACGCCTCAGTCAGCTGCTGTTCGTGGACCACCTTCGTCCTCCACACCCGCCTTGACCGTCCCGCGAGGGGTTCCCACACCCCATCATCCGGGCGGGCCCGCGTCGAGGCGCAGCCGGCGTGCGACGACGTCCCGGGCGGCCTCGTCGACCGTCTGCCCGGCGGCGTAGGCGTGCGCGCGCAGCCGGACGAGGGCCACCTGCGCGCTGACCCCGAGCTGCACCATCAGCATCCCGGTCGCCTGGTGGACCTCGGCCCGGTACAGCCCGAGGGCGTCCGGGACCAGCCCAGCTGACGGATCGGCCGTGCCGGGCGGGTCGGCTGTCTGCGTGTCCAGGAGCGTCAGCGCGGCGACGTCGACGACGACCAACGCGTCCGCCAGCGTGTCGTCGCCGAGCGGGCCGGCCCGCGCCCGCACGAGACCGAGGGCACCCAGCCGGATCGCGCCGATCTGCAGTGGGAAGGCGAAGACCGCCCGAAAGCCGGCGGCCAGGACGGCGGGAGCGAACATCGGCCAGCGACGCCCGGACGGCCCGGCGAGGTCCGCGACGAGCACCGGGCGCCGGTGGCGGACCGCGTCCCAGCCGGGCCCCTCCCCGAGGGTGAACTGAAGATCGTCGAGGCGGGCGGTGATCGGGTCGCTCGCGCCGCCGTAGACCCGGATGGCGGCGTCGGACGTCACCGCGATCGCGGCCCCGTCCACCGGCAGGGCCGACACGACGCCCCCGCACAGCCGGTCCAGCGAGGAGGCGTCTCCGGACCGGTCCGCCAGCAGGGACAGTAGCTCGCGGCGCAGCCGGCCTGGATCACTCACGCGCTCCCTGACTGACACGCAGGCGCGGCGCGAGGCCGACGAGGTTCCCGGCCGTGATCAGCCTGTTCTCCCGGCCCGGATGCCGCGACGGCGCTCCGATCTCGTTCAGCCACCGCAGCACCTCGCCGTAGGAGCCCAGCACGCCGGCCTCCTGGTAGGCGACGCCGCGGGCCTCGCAGAACGCGCGGACCAGCGGCTGCGCCCGGCGCAGGCTCGGGCGCGGCATGCTCGGGAACAGGTGGTGCTCGATCTGGTAGTTCAGCCCGCCGAACACCAGGTCGGTGACCCGGCCGCCGCGGATGTTGCGCGCGGTCAGGACCTGCCGGCGCAGGAAGTCCGGCTCGTCGCGGGCCAGGATGGGCATCCCCTTGTGGTTCGGGGCGAACGTGCAGCCCATGTACAGGCCGAACAGCGCCTGGTGGACGAGCACGAAGACCACGGCCTTGACCGGCGACAGGACGAGGGCGACGACGGCCAGGTACGCGGTGAAGTGCACGAGCAGCAGCAGCGCCTCCACCACGGCGAGCCGCCCGCGCCGCCCGACGAGCTCCCGCACACTCGCGACGTGCAGGTTCAGCCCCTCCAGCAGCAGGATCGGGAAGAACAGGTAGGCCTGGTATGACGTCAGCAGCCGGCCCAGCCCGCGCCTACGGCCGGCATCGGCGGGTGTGAAGACGAAGGCGCCGGCGCCGATGTCCGGGTCCCGGTCGACCTGGTTGGGATGGCTGTGGTGCCGGTTGTGCTTGGCCAGCCACCAGCCGAAGCTCAGCCCGACCAGCAGGTTGCCGTGCAGCAGGCCGACGGCGTTGCTGGCCCGCCGGCCGGTGACGATCTGCCGATGCCCGGCGTCATGCCCGATGAAGGCGACCTGGGTGAACATCACCGCCAGGAATGCCGCGATGCCCAGCTGCCACCACGAGTTCCCCACCAGCACGAACGCCGCCCAGCCGGCAGCCAGCAGGCCGAGGTTCACCGCGATCCGTGCGCAGTACCAACCAGGCCGTCGATCCAGCAGCGACGCATGCCTGACCTGGCGGCCCAGCTCGCCGTACTCGCTGCCCCGAACGCCCGGCACCCCCGGCGGGGACGGTCGCGACGCGCGCAATCCAGCAACGATCTCCGTCGTCATGGTCATCCCTCTCAGCCGACCAAAGCATCAGCGAGAGGGAACCCGGATAGGCGTACGGACCAGACCCGGACGAGAACACAGCCACGCTGACGTAGCACCTCCGAGGCTACGCCGCCGACCGCCCGGGGCTCCTGATCGTCAGGCGAGTCCGGGAGCCGGGGCCGTGAGCGGGAGCCGCAGCGGCGTCAGCGGGGCGGCCGCCACCGGTGCCTGGACCGGGGTCGCGTCGCGCAGCCACGCCCGGGTGAGCCGGTAGCCGGCCGCGAGCAGCGCCCCGGTGCCTCGGAAGTCGAACGGGTTGACGATGGTCGTGCCGGGGGCGGGCAGCAGGTAGACGGTCCCGTGGACGGCGGACATGTCGGCCCGGGCCGCGTTGCCGAGGATCTGGTTGAGCGCGCGCAGCGCCAGCGCGAACGCCCCGTGCGGGACCGGCTCCGGCGTGGCGGCGCCTGGGGTCGGGCCGACCGAGGGCAGCACGTAGGTCGTCATCGCGCCGAGGCTCTCGGCCTGCAGGACCGGGGTGTCGGCGCTGACGCCACCGTCGATGAGGCGCTGTCCGTCGACGGTGACCGGCGGGAACACCCCCGGGTAGGCCGAGGTGGCGAGCAGGGCCTGGACCGTGTCTCCCTCGGAGAGCACCAGCGGATGGCCGGTCTCCAGGTCGGTGGTGACGACGTGCGCGGGGATCACGGTGTGCTCCAGCCGGGTGGCCACCAGGCCGCTTTCCAGCAGGTGGCGCAGCCCGGTGCTGGAGGCGAGCCCGTCCTGCCGGCCGATCAGGCCGCCCGCGAGCGCGCGCAGCGACAGCGGCGCCACGTCCTTGCGGCGCAGCGAGGTCCACACGGCGGCCACCCGCTCGATGCCCGCCTCGGTGGGATCGGTCGCGTACGCCACCGCGTTGAGCGCACCGGCCGAGGCGCCGACGACGAGGTCCGGGACGATGCCCGCCTCGGTCAGCGCCCGCAGCATCCCGACCTGTGCCGCGGCGAGGCTGCCGCCGCCCTGGAAGACGAACGCGACCCGCCCGGCCACCTCGCCGGGATCGCCGGCCTCGGCCTGGTCTCTGCGGTCGCCGCCCGCCTCGCTGGGTCGAGCGTCGGTCGTGGGGCCGGCGTCGTCCCGCGGCGGGACCGAGGAAAACGACGGCTGCGACGGAAGCAGCGGAGCGGTCATCGGACCTCCCGGGCATGTTCAGTGGCCTGAAGGTCCGCTGCCCCGCCTGGAGGGCACCGCGCCCAAAGCCAATGTCAGGCTATGACAATCTCCCCAACGCAGACACCCCCGTGCGGTATGCCACATCACTGGTAGACGTCTTCCCGGTGCTGTCCGTGGTGGTTCAGCCCGAGGATCGCGCGTCCCGCCGATCCGATCAAGCCTTGGCCGACCAGTGCGCGCCGGCCTCTCCGGGCGCCCCTGCGGCCGGTGCGGGAAAAGTTTCCTGGGCGTCGCCAGTCACGAATGGTGGGGCAACCGCGGGTTCCTAACGTCCGTTGCGAGCCGTCACAGAGGCTGCCACGGATGGGAAGGACCCTGATGACGACCGTCACGACACCGACCACGCCTGAGCCGACACACGCCGAGGGCGTCGAACGCCAGGGCCGATGGCTGACCGACTGGCGTCCCGAGGACGAGGGCTTCTGGCGCCGGGGCGGGGCCCGGGTCGCCCGGCGCAACCTGCTGCTGTCGGTGTTCAGCGAGCACATCGGCTTCTCGGTGTGGAGCCTGTGGTCGGTGTTCGTGCTGTTCCTGACGCCGGCCTACGGGCTGTCCGCCGACCCCAAGCACGCGGCGGCCGAGAAGTTCCTGCTGACGACGCTGCCGACGGCGCTCGGGGCCGGTGTCCGGCTGCCCTACACGTTCGCGGTCGCGAAGTTCGGCGGCAGGAACTGGACCATCGTCAGCGCCGCCGCGCTGCTGATCCCGACGATCGTCACCGCGGCGCTGCTGCGACCGGGCATCTCGTTCGGCACGCTGCTGCTCCTCGCGGCCCTGGCCGGCGTGGGCGGCGGCAACTTCGCCTCCTCGATGGCCAACATCAACTCCTTCTACCCGCAGCGGCTCAAAGGCCGGGCGCTGGGCCTGAACGCGGGCGGCGGCAACATCGGGGTCGCGGCGGTGCAGCTGATCGGGCTGGCCGTACTGGCCACCGCAGGCAAGGGCCATCCCCGGGTGATGCTGGCGATCTACATCCCGCTGATCGTGCTGGCGGCCCTGGCCGCGGCGCTGTGGATGGACAACATCGCCCACGTCCGCGCCGACAAGCACGCGATGCGTGACGCCTGCCGGCATGCAGACACCTGGATCGTGTCGGTCCTCTACATCGGGACCTTCGGGTCGTTCATCGGGTTCGGCTTCGCCTTCGGCCAGGTGCTGCAGAACCAGTTCGGCACCCACTTCATGACCGGCACGAAGGTCGACCCCGTCAAGATCGCCTACCTGACCTTCCTCGGCCCGCTGGTCGGCTCGCTGATCCGCCCGGTCGGCGGCTGGCTGGCCGACCGGATCGGCGGCGCCCGCACGACGCTGTGGAACTTCGCCCTGATGGCCCTCGCCGCCGCGATCGTGCTGACCGCCTCCCGCGAGAAGTCGCTGCCGCTGTTCTACGTCGGCTTCCTCGCCCTGTTCGTCCTGTCGGGAGTCGGCAACGGCTCGACCTACAAGATGATCCCGGCGATCTTCCGCGGCCGGGCCGGCGACGCGGCTGACGCGGACCCGGCGGCGGTCGAGCACGAGTCCCGCCGGCTGTCCAACGCGGTCATCGGCATCGCCGGCGCGATCGGTGCCTTCGGCGGGGTGCTGGTCAACCTCGCCTTCCGCGAGTCCTTCCTGAACTACGGCACCGGGGACGGCGCGTACATCGCGTTCATCGCCTACTACCTCCTCTGCGGCGCCCTGACCTGGGCGGTTTACCTGCGCGCCGCCGACCGACGCGGCGTTGTGATCTAGCCGGTCGACAATCACCGCTGGGGCCCGGCTGGTGCCGGGCCCCAGCGGCATCCACTGTGCGAGTAGGGGAGAGCACATGAGCATCTACGACTCGATCGGCGGGGCACCGGCCGTGCAGGCGGCCGTCGAGGACTTCTACACCCGCGTACTGGCCGACCCGGGCCTCGCGCCCTTCTTCACGGACACCGACCTGGCCCAGCTGAAGTCGCACCAGCGCTCCTTCATCGCCGCGGCGATCGGCGGCTCGGAGATCTACGCCGGCCGGGACATGGCCGCCGCCCACGCCGGTCTGAACATCACCGATGCCGACTTCGACGCTGTCGTGGGCCACCTGGTCGACACGTTGACCGGGCTGGGAGTGCCCGCGGAGACGATCGGCCAGATCGGCGGCGCGCTCGCACCCCTGCGCGGCGACATCGTCACCGCCGCGTCGGTCGAGAAGGCCGGATAGCCAGTCGCCGAACCGGCTCCGACCGGTCGAGGCGCTCGATCCCGTCCGCCCCAGCCGAGGGGCTCACGGCGCCGCCGCCTCCACGTGGTTGCGTCCACTGTGCTTCGCCCGGTACAGGGCAACGTCCGCGGACTTGACGAAGGCCGCCAGGCCGCTGGCACCGGCCGCCTCTGCGGCGGCGTCGGCGGCGGGGCGGACCGCGGTCACGCCGATGCTGACCGTGACGACGTGCTCGGTCGTCAGCGGATGCGGTTCGGCCAGGTCCTCGACCGCGCGGCAGAGGCGTTGGGCGAGGCGGGTGGCGTCGGCCAGGTCAGTGTCGGGCATCACGACGGTGAACTCCTCGCCGCCGTAGCGCGCGGCGAGGAGAGCCTCGCCGACGTTGTCGGCGAGGCAGGTGGCGACCTGCCGCAGGCATCGGTCGCCGGCGACGTGCCCGAAATGATCGTTGTAGAGCTTGAAGTGGTCGATGTCGATCATGGCCAGCGCGAGCGTGGCGCGGTGCTGCCCGGCCCGGTGCCATTCGGCGGCCAGGACATCCTCAAGACGGCGCCGGTTGGCGAGCCCGGTCAACGGGTCGGTGATCGAGAACTGCTCCAGCTGACGGTTCGCCGCGGTGAGCTGTCTGTTCGTCTCGGCCAGCTGCCTGGTCCGATCGGCGACCTTGCGCTCCAGCGAGGCGTAGACCATGGCGTTGTCGAGCGAGACCGCGAGCTGGCCGGCAATGATCATGATGCCTTCGAGCCGCTCGGCGGAGAAGGCACCGCGGATCATCCGGTTCTCCAGCAGGAGCATCGCCCGGAAGCTGCGCCGGATCATGATGGGGATGGCGAGCAGGGAGCAGCGGCTCAGGCCGGCGAAGTAGGGGTCGCGCGCAAAGCGGTCGTCCCGGGCGGCGTTGGCGACGAGGACGGGCTCGTGGGTGCGGGCGGCGTAGCGGACGACGGACAGGGGCAGCCGGTGCTGCCGGCCGGCCTCGGCGAGCGGGATCCTGCCGCTGGCTCCGGTCGCCACAAGCCACCCGTCCTGCCCGAGATCCGCCTCCATACCTGGTCCCAGCTCCTCCTCCTGGCGCTCCTCCTGTTCGTGTTCGCGCAGCAGCAGATGGACGTCGGTTGCCCCGGTCATCTCGGAGAGGATCCTGACGACCTTCGCCTGGAGACCGTCGATGCTGGTCTCGGAGCTGAGCGCCTGGGACGCGTTGACGACGGCGAGCAGATCGACGGCGCCGGTCGCCACGGTGGCCCGACCACCGGGTCGGGGCTCCAACAGGGAGCCGATCGGCTCGGGAGCCGTGGTTACGGCTTCGGGCGAAGTCGCGGTCCGCATCGCCGGGTGGGCCCAGTCCAGCTGGCTGACCTTCGCGGTCGCGCCCCAGGACAGGTACTGGCGTCGCGCGGCCCAGAGCAGCGCGTAGCCGGCCTCCTCCATGCCGTGGGCCAGGTAGAAGCGGGCGACACTCTCCAGGATGAGGGCGCGGTGCCAGGGACGCGAGCGCACGGACACCTCCCGCAGCGCCACGTCGAAGGCGTAGGCCGCCGCTTGGAAGTCCCCGACCGCCCACGCCCGTTTCGCCTCCATCAAGCGCAGCAGATGGAGGAAGTTGTCCGGCGCGTCGGCCGCGCGGGCGGCCAGCCACTCGATCAGCCCGTCCAGTTCCGCCAGGAGGCCGTCGGCCTGGCCCGCGCCCGCGGAACGCACCCGCGCGGCCAGTGAGATCCCGAGCAGCACCCGTGCCACCGCGACGGGGTAGTTCGTCACGATCGCCGACCCACAGGTCAGCACGGCCGCCGCATGCCGTGCCACGTCGGCAGGATGGTCGAGCACCACCGCCGCGACGGCTCGGGCCACGTGCAGGTGGGCGAGGGAGAACGGGTCAGTAGCCAGCACGCTCAGCCCGGCCGCGTCGTCACCGACCGAAGCAGGGACCTCACCCCGCAGCATCAGCACCATTTGGCTATAGGCTCGGAATATGCCCTCGGCGTGCCCGTTGCCGGTGCGCACGGCGAATGCGAGACCCTCGTCGACCGCTTCGGCGAAGGCTTCCAATGACGGCGCGCAGTCCAACAGATCGCAGACCAGCGCGTAATGAGCCCAGCACGCGTTCTGCAGGTCACCGCCGCGTAGCAGGCCCCCGAGCGCGCGGCGACCGTTGGCGACGTTTTCCTCCAGCGGCTCGAACCAGTGACCGCTGGTGGCCACGTAGATGAAGAGCGCCTGCCACACGTCGGGCTCGTAGCCGCGCGCCTGGCAGACCGAGAGAATCCGCCGCAGGATCCGGGGCCCGGTGTGGAAGTCGCCCCTGCGCGTGATCGTCACGATCGGGATGTGGCTGGCCGGTCCGACGAGCCCGCCGTTCGGCCCGTGGCGTTTCCAGATCTTCAGTGTTCGGACGGTTAGCCAGGCCATCATTGTCTGGTCGTGGAAGAACGTGGCGACCATGACTCGGTTGACCAGCTTGATGGTGCGCAGACGCGACTGATCGGTGATTTCCGGCCGGCGCAGGTCGTCCGCCTCGCTGGTGGTGTCGATCCACCGGCCGAGCTCGTCGAGGCCCTGGTCTATCTCCGCGTCGAGCTCGCTGTCGTCGGGCACGGACATGCCAAGACGCCGCAGCTGCCCGAGGCCGAGCCCGATCGCCTCGCCGGCTCGGGCCCGGTTGGTGAGGCTGGTGACCTGGACCATGGTGGCGGGCGTTAGCTGATCCGGACGGGTGCACAACCGACAGATGGCCTCGTAGAGGCGATCCGCGTCCTCCAGCCTGCCAAGGCTGAAGAGGGCGGCGTGCAGCTGGGTGTCGAGCTCGATCAACATCTCGTTGTCGTCCGCGTCGACGAGCGTGACCGCCGCGCTCAGCAACCGTTCCATCAGCGGCTGGTTGCTCAGCAGCTTCGCCTCCTCGGCGGCACGGCGGAAGAGTGCGACCACCACCCGCCGTTCCTCGGCGCCCCGTACGGCGTCGACCACAGGCAGGTACTGCTCGGCCGCCACCGCGCAGAACTCTGGCCGGCCGGCCAGGCGTCGGGCCAGACACAGCCATCGTGCGCGCCGCTCCCGCGCCGGGCGCCCGGCCAGCACCGACTCCCGCGTCCGATCATGGTTGAACCGCACGCCGGGCCGCTCGTCCCACTGCCGCACGAGCAGGCCGTCGGCGAACGCGGGGGCGAGCCGCCGCTCGACCTCGTCCTTGGGCAGGCCGGCCGCGGCGACCAGAAGATCCAGGTCGACCTGGCCGGCCAGGCTGGCCATCACCGCCAGCAGTTCGGCGGTGTCGGCCGGCAGGGCGGCCACCCGGTCGGCGACCGGCGCCGTGACCTCCACCTGGTCGAGCCGGCGGCGCAGCATCCCCCCGTCCCACCGCCATCCGCCCACGGCCGTCGCGGCGGTGGTCAGGATGCCCTCGCGGCGCAGCAAGGTGAGCAGCTGCACGAGGTCGTACGGGTTGCCACCGGTGGTCGGCGCGGTCGCCCGCGCCAGCCGGGCGGCGGGTTCCGCGGCCAACCGCAGCATGTCGGCGATCATGGCTGCCTGGCCGATCGGCGACAGTGTGTCCAGGCACAGGTCGTGCGGGCCCGACCGCTGCTCACGCCAACGAGCGAGCAGCGGCAGCAGCGGGCACGTCGCGTCGACGTCGTTTCCCCGGTACGCGGCGACCAGCAGCAGGCCGGGGATGCGTTCCTCGGTGAACATCAGGTCGATGAAGCCAAGTGGAGTACGCCCGGCCCACTGCAGATCATCGACGAAGAACACGACCGGCCGCGCCGGCGAGGCGACCGCACGCAGCATTTCGATGGGCATCCGTGACAACCGCGTCTGGGCCGTCATCGGATCTCCCGGATCCGGTGGGACCTTCAACAACGCCGCCAGCTCCGGCACGGTCGCGGTGACCAGGCCGGCGTTGGGGCCGAGCCCCTGCAGCATCCGCGCACGCACCGTCGCCAGCCGGTCCTCAGGCTCGGCCAGCAGCAGCCGACCCAGTGCTCGCAACCCCTGGCGGACACCGTCGAAGTCCTGGTCGCGACGGTACTGGTCGAACTTGCCCGCCACGAACCAGCCATCCGCGCCGGCCACCACCGGTCTCAGCGCGTCGACGAGGGACGTCTTGCCCACGCCGGGGGCGCCCGAGACGAGGACACCGGGGGACTCACCGGCGACGGCCTCGGCGAACGCCACCCGGAGGCTGCCGAGCTCCCCCTCACGTCCGGACAGTCGGGAGGGCGCGAGCGGCCGCACCAGGAGATCGTGCTCCCCCGGACGGACCGCGACGGCGCCGCCGCGCGCCAGCGCGAGATCGTGTTCCAGCCCGTCGGCGGACTGGTATCGGTCGTCGGGCTCCTTCTCCAACAGGTGCATGATGATCTCGGACAGGCTGGCGGGCACGAACGGATTCACCGTCCGCGGCGAGACGGGGATCCGAGTCAGATGATCATGAATGATGCGGATCGGATCGTGGACGCCGAACGGCGGCGCACCCGTGGCCAGCTCGTACAGCGTGGCCCCGAGCGCGTACAGGTCGGCGCGCTGGTCGACCGGGCGGCCGGTCCGGCCGGTTTGTTCCGGTGCCAGGTACGCCACGGTCCCGACCGTCGCGCCCTGGTGAGCCAACTCCGGTCGGAACGCCGAGAGCGTCGTGGCGAGGGTGAAGTCGATCAGGTACGGCGTCCCGTCGTCCGCGCTCACCACGATGTTCGCCGGGCAGATGTCCCGGTGCACCACGCCCCGGTGGTGCACCGCCCCGGCCGTGTGCGCCAGCGCGTGGGCGAGATCGATCAGTTCGTCCGGGTCCAGCGGGGTCTCCCGCTGCGCCAGTTCGACGCCGTTGACGTCCTCCAACAGAATCGAGTCGGCGTACGCCGTCGGCTCGGCGGCGAGCTGCGCGACGCCGTCGATCCCCGCCAGCCGTTCGAGGATGTCGAGCTCGTGCCGAAGCCGCCGCTGCGCGTCCGGTCCCAGCGGCTCCTTGCGGATCACGGGCCCGGTCGGCAGCACCAGCCGGGTGATCCGAGTCCGTTCCGTCGCGTGCAGCAGCGCGGGTCGCGCCGCGCTCGTCGCCGCCGGCGGATCCCGGCCCGGGCTCATCCGGTCGGCAGCCATGCGCGCACCCTCAGATCACGACACGAACTGCTCACCTCCGCAGCCTGCCCCGCGAACGAGGGGCATAGCCGGCCCGCCGAAGCGACCTTCGCGGGGAGCCGAGTCAGACCCGTGACCTGCAGTGACCGCGACCAGGGGGCAGTGGAAGGTTCGGACTCGATCCGTTCAATACCGCCAGGGCCCGTCCCGGTTGATGGCGCGTTCCGGTTCGTAGGCGAGCCTGTAGCCGCGTTTGACGACCGTAAGCACGATCCGCGGGTCGCCGAGCGCGGCCCGCAGCCGGCCGACGGCGACCTCGATGGCATGTTCGTCGCCGCCGTCGCCCGGAGTCAGGCCCAGTAGGTCACGACGCGACACGACCTGGCCGGGCCGGGCGATCAGGTGGCGCAGCAGCGCCATGCTGGCACTGCTGAGTGGCACCAGTCGGCCGTCGACGGCGACGGCGTGCCCCCGCACGTCGAGCACATGCCCGGCGGCTGGCAGGAGCTGACCCTGCCTGGCCGGGACCTGCTCGACGATCTCGCGGGCCAGCGCCCCGAGCCGGCTACGCCCCGGCTGGACGACAGGAATGTCCTCACGCACCAGTGGCCCGGCGGTCACCGGCCCGACGCAGGCCGCCAGCACCGGCCCGCGCAGCGCGGCACGGACGGCGGGGCCGCAGTCGCGCTGGTCGGCGGTCTGCAGGAAGCTCACCGCCGCCGGCGCGCTGGTGAAGGCGACGGCGTCGACCCCACCGGTCGCCACCGTGTCGAGGAGCCGGTAGAGCGGCACCGGGTCGTCCGGCGGCACCCACCGGTAGACGGGAACCTCGATGACGTCGGCGCCGGCCAGCCGCAGGGTGTCGACCAGGTCCCGCAGCGGCTCGCCGTGCAGCTGGACGGCGATGCGCTTCCCGGTCAGGTCGTCGCCGGACATCAGGTAGTCGAGGACCTCGCTCGAGGACTCCGACTCCGGCGACCAGGTCTCACGCAGTCCGCCGGCCCGGATCGCGCCGCGGGCCTTGGGGCCGCGGGCGAGCACGGTGGCCGCGTCGACCGCCTCGGTGAGCTTCTCGGCCAGGCCCCAGGTCTCGGCGGCGTCCATCCAGCCGCGGAACCCGATCCCGGTCGTCGCGACCACGACGTCCAGGGGCGCGGCCAGGCAACGTTCGGTGGCCTGGAGCAGCTCGCTGTCGTCGGCCAGCGGCACGATCTGGATGGCCGGAGCGTAGACGACCTTGGCGCCACGGCGTTCCAGCGCGGCCCCGAGCTCCTTGCGGCGGCGGGCGGCGGTGATGCCGATCGTGTAGCCGGCCAGCGGCTCCAGCGGTTCTGCCGGCGAGGGCTGGTCTGCGGGCGAAGTCTCCGAAGTCGGTCCGGTGTCGGTGGCGGCCGGGGTCACGGGCCCGGGGTCCAGATCTCGATCAGCCCGGCGCGGTCGCGGACCGGGTAGCAGACGACGGTGACGGCCGGGTCGTCCAGGCAGGCACCGGTGCGCAGGTCGAAGACCTGCTTGTGCAGGGGCGACGCGACGGTGGGTACGTCCCCGCGGCTGCCGACGATGCCGCGGGCGAGGACGTGCACGCCGGTGAACGGGTCGCGGTTGTCGACCGCGTAGAGCGCGCCGTCGAAGGTGCGGAAGACCGCGATCTGAAGCTCCCCGATCAGCGCCGCGGCGCCGCGCTCGGTCAGCAGATCAGCGGCGCGGCACACCGGCGTCCACGTGCCGGTGAGGGCAGCCAATGCGGCCGGCTGCGTGGTGGTCGAGGTCACCGGGACACCTCCAGGGGGACGTCGGCCCGGCGGGCCGGTGTCGGCAGCGGGGTGGGGCGGGGCTGGCCGCGCTCGGTGACGAAGGTGATCGTCGGGTCGGGGGCGTCGGGGGCGTTGACGAACGAGACGAAGCGGCCCAGCATCTGCGGGTCGTCCAGGACGGCCGCCCACTCGTCCTGGTAGCGCTCGACGTGGCGGGCCATCGCCTCGTCGAGCTCGGTGGCGATCCCCAGCGAGTCCTCGACCAGGACCGCCCGCAGGTAGGCCAACCCGTCGACCCCGTCCCGGGACAGCGACTCGACCCAGCCGGCCGTGCGCTGCAGCCGGTCGGCGGTCCGGACGTAGAACATGATGAAACGGTCGATGGTGCGGACCAGCGTCTCGGTGTCGACGTCGGTGAGCAGCAGGTCGGCGTGCCGGGGCCGGAAGCCGCCGTTGCCGCCGACGTAGAGGTTCCAGCCGTTCTCGGTGGCGATCACGCCGATGTCCTTCGACTGGGCCTCGGCGCACTCGCGGGCACAGCCCGACACCCCCGCCTTGATCTTGTGTGGGGAGCGGATACCCCGGTAGCGCAGCTCCAGTTCGATGGCCAGGCCGACGGAGTCCCGGACCCCGTAGCGGCACCACGTAGAGCCCACGCACGACTTCACCGTACGCAGAGCTTTGCCATACGCGTGTCCCGACTCGAACCCGGCGTCGACGAGACGGGTCCAGATAGCGGGCAGCTGCTCCAGGCGGGCGCCGAGCAGGTCGATGCGCTGACCGCCGGTGATCTTCGTGTAGAGGTGGAAATCACGGGCGACCTCGCCGAGCACGATCAGCTTCTCCGGGGTGATCTCCCCGCCTGGCACCCGGGGCACGACCGAGTAGGTGCCGTTGCGCTGGATGTTGGCCAGCACGTGGTCGTTGCTGTCCTGCAAGGCGGCCTGCTCGCCGGCCAGGATGTGTCCGTGCTCGAGGCTGGCCAGGATCGAGGCGACCACCGGCTTGCAGATGTCGCAGCCGCGGCCCCGGCCGTGGCGTTCGACCAGCTCGGTGAACGTCGCGATGCCCTCGACGCGGACCAGCTCGAACAGCTCGGCCCGGGTCTGGTCGAAGTGCTCGCACAGCGACGTGCTGACCGCGACGCCCGACTCGGCCAGCAGGCTTTTGAGCAGCGGCACGCACGACCCGCACCCGGTCCCGGCCTTCGTGCAGGCCTTGAGGCCGGCGACGTCGGTCAGGCCCTCGGTGGTGATCGCGGTGTCGATCGCGGCCCGGGTGACCGCGTGGCAGGAGCAAACCTGGGCGTCCGGCGGCAGCGCCCCGGCGCCGACCTCGGTGCCTCCTGGGGCGATCATCGCGACCGGGTCGCCCGGCAGCGGCCGCCCGACCAGCGGGCGCAGGCTCGCGTACCGGGACGCGTCGCCGACCAGCACGCCGCCGAGCAGCGTCCTGGCGTCGTCGGACACGACGAGCTTCGCGTAGCTGCGCCGGACCGGGTCGTTCAGCGTCACCTCCAGCGCGCCGGGCGTGGCGGCCAGCGCGTCGCCGAAGCTCGCGACGTCGACGCCGAGCAGCTTCAGCTTCGTGGAGACGTCGGCGCCGGCGAAGGCCGTGGCGCCGCCGAGCAGCCGGTCGGCCAGCACCTCGGCCATCGCGTAGCCGGGCGCGACGAGCCCGTAAACCCGCCCGGCGATGCACGCGCACTCGCCGATCGCGAAGATCGCGTCGTCGGCCGTGCGGCAGGCGTCGTCTACGACGATCCCGCCGCGTTCGCCGACCGGCAGGCCGGCGGCGCGGGCCAGCTGGTCGCGGGGCCGGATGCCGGCGGAGAACACCACGAGGTCCAGGTCCAGCTCGGTGCCGTTGGTGAGCGTCGCCAGCATCCGGCCGTCGCGCTCCTGGGCGATGGAGGTCACCGACGTGCCCAGGTGCACGGTGACGTCGAGGTCCTCGATCAGCTCCCGCAGCAGCGCGCCGCCGCCCTCGTCGACCTGCAGCGGCATCAGCCGTGGCGCCAGCTCGACCACGTGCGGGGACATCCCGAGCAGCCGCAGTGCGCGCGCCGCCTCCAGCCCGAGCAGTCCGCCGCCGATCACCAGGCCGGCCCGCCGGCCCCGGGTGTGGGTCCTCGCGTGGGTGGCCGCCGCGCGGATCGCGTCCAGGTCCTCCAGGGTGCGGTACACGAAGCAGCCGGCCAGGTCCCGGCCGGGCACGGGCGGCACGAACGGGAACGAGCCGGTCGCGAGCACCAGGGCGTCGTAGCCCAGCACCCGGCCACGGCTGGTGGTGACCGTGCGAGCGGCCCTGTCCAGGTCGACAGCCGTCTCGTCGAGGTGCAGGGCGTAGCCGGGCGTCTCGTAGCAGCCGGGCTCGACCAGGTCCAGCTCGGCCGCGCTGGCGCCGTCGAAATAGGACGACAGCGCGACCCGGTCGTAGGCCCGCCGCGGTTCCTCGGACAGCACGGTGACCGCCCAGCGCCGGTCGGTGTCCCGTTCCCGCAGCGCCTCGACGAGGCGCTGCCCGACCATGCCGTTGCCGACCACCACCAGCCGGCCTCCGGTCGGCATCGGCGCCGCTGTCGGATCCGCAGCCCTGGTCTGGGTCCGGGTGCGCGCGTTCAACGACTTGTCGGCCATGCCTGCACTGTGCGTGCGGCGCGTTATCCGGACGGTTCGCACCCGTTACATACGGGAGACTTCTCCCTCTCCGCCCCCGGCGCCGGGCGGTGCGCCCCGGCCCGTCCGGCGGCACAGCGGGGCCGGGCCTCACCCGACAGACGGCCCCGGTGTGCGACGGATGTAACCGGTGGTCGCGCGGCGGCGTGACCCGCGGGAAACCGCGGCTCCCTAGCCTCAAGCCATGCAGCGGCCGGACACCACTGTGCGCACCGTCTGCTCCTACTGCGGGGTCGGCTGCGGCCTGGTCCTCGACGTCGCCCGGGACGAGACCGGGGCCCGCCGCGTCGTGAAGGCCAGCGGCGACAAGGCGCACCCGGCCAACGCGGGCCGGCTGTGCACCAAGGGCGCCACCACCGCCGACATGCTGGCGGGGCCCGGCCGGCTGGAGACCGCGCTGGTTCGCCGCGACCGGGGTGAGCAGCCGACCCCCATGCCGGTGGACGAGGCGATCCAGACGGTCGGGACGCGGCTGCGCGCGATCCTCGACACGCACGGCCCGGACGCGATCGCCCTCTACGTGTCGGGCCAGATGAGCATCGAGGCGCAGTACCTGGCCAACAAGCTGGCCAAGGGCTTCATCGGGACGAACCAGATCGAGTCCAACTCCCGGCTGTGCATGGCCAGCGCGGGCTCAGGCTACAAGCTCTCCCTGGGTGCCGACGGCCCGCCCGGCTCCTACGACGACCTCGACCGCGCCGACGTGTTCTTCGTGATCGGCGCGAACATGGCCGACTGCCACCCGATCCTGTTCCTGCGCCTGCTGGACCGGGTCCGCACCGCCGGGGCGAAGCTGATCGTGGTCGACCCCCGGCGCAACGCCACCGCCGACAAGGCCGACCTGTTCCTGCAGATCCGACCCGGCACCGACCTGGCGCTGCTGAACGGGCTGCTGCACCTGCTCGTCGCGAACGGCCACGTCGACGCGGACTTCATCGCCGAGCACACCCGCGGCTGGGACGCGATGCCGGAGTTCCTCGCCGACTACCCGCCGGACGTCGTCGCGGGGCTGACCGGCATCCCTGAGGCCGACATCCGCACCGCGGCGGAGTGGATCGGCGAAGCCGGCGAGTGGATGAGCCTGTGGACGATGGGCCTCAACCAGTCCACCCACGGCACCTGGAACACCAACGCGATCTGCAACCTGCACCTGGCCACCGGCGCGATCTGCCGGCCGGGCAGCGGCCCGTTCTCGCTGACCGGCCAGCCGAACGCGATGGGCGGCCGGGAGATGGGCTACATGGGTCCCGGCCTGCCCGGTCAGCGCAGCGTGCTCGTCGCCGAGGACCGGGCCTTCGTCGAGCGGCTCTGGGACCTCCCGGCGGGGACGCTGCGCACCGACGTGGGCAAGGGCACCGTCGAGCTGTTCGAACGGATGGCCGACGGGCAGGTCAAGGCCTGCTGGATCATCTGCACCAACCCGGTCGCCTCCGTCGCCAACCGCAGGACCGTCATCGACGGCCTGGAGGCGACCGAGCTGGTGATCACCCAGGACGTGTTCGCCCAGACCGAGACCAACGCCTACGCCGACGTGGTCCTGCCTGGCGCGATGTGGGCCGAGACCGACGGGGTGATGGTCAACTCCGAGCGCAGCCTCACCCTGCTGCAGCCGGCCGCCGACCCGCCAGGGCAGGCCCGGCCCGACTGGCAGCTCATCGCCCAGATCGCCTGCGCCATGGGATTCGAGGACGCGTTCAGCTACGGCGGCGCCGCCGAGATCTTCGACGAGATCCGGCAGGCGTGGAACCCGCTGACCGGCTACGACCTGCGCGGCGTCACCCACGACCGGCTGCGCGACGGCCCGGTGCAGTGGCCGGCGGCTCCGGGTGGCCCGGCCCGCAACCCGATCCGGTACCTGGCCGGCAGCCCGAGCCAGCCGGCTGCCACCCCGCCGGCGCGCCTCGTCTTCCCGACGGCCGACGGGCGGGCCGTGTTCTTCCCGCGTCCGCACCTGCCCGCCGCCGAGCTGCCCGACGAGCAGTACCCGTTCCTGCTGAACACCGGCCGGGTGCAGCACCAGTGGCACACCCTGACGAAGACGGGCCGGGTCGCGAAGCTCAACCGGCTCAACGCCGGCCCGTTCGTCGAGATCCACCCCGCTGACGCGGCGGCGCTGGGCGTCACCGACGGCGACGCCGTCGAGGTCGCCTCCCGCCGTGGCCGCGCGGTGCTGCCGGCCGAGGTCAGCGAACGGGTGCTGCCCGGCTGCTGCTTCGCCCCGTTCCACTGGAACGACCTGTTCGGCGAGTACCTGTCGGTCAACGCCGTCACCCACGACGCCGTCGACCCGATCTCCTTCCAGCCCGAGTTCAAGGTCTGCGCGGTGACCCTCACCAAGGTCGCCTCGGCGCGCGGTGCCGACGGTGAGGCCCCGAGCGAGCGGACGGGCGGCGACAAGTCGGGGGAGAGCGACCTGGCGACGGTGGCGGCGGACCACGCGGCGGTACCGGGGCCAGCGGCGCTCGGCCGGCTCGCGCGGACGCTCGGGATCGGCGACCTGGGCCCGCCGGCGCTGACCGGCGACGAGCGCCAGTACCTCGCGGGGTTCCTCGCCGGCCTCGCCGCCGACCCGCCGGCCGAGCCCGGTTCGGCGTCCGGCCTGGCCGTTCCGGTGCTGCCGCCGCACGCCCCGCTCGCCCCCGACCGGGCGGTCTGGGTCAACGGCGTGCTGGCCGGGATGTTCTCGCGCCAGCCCGGGGCGCTACACCGTGCCGCCGACGCTGGGGCGTCGCCGGCTGTCGCGGCCGGGCGGGACGTGCTCGTCCTGTGGGCCTCCCAGACCGGTAACGCCGAGGACTTCGCCCGCCACGCCACCCAGCACCTCAGCGAGCAGGGGCGCACCGTGGCCTGCCACCCGATGACCGAGTTCGCCGGTCAGGACCTGCCAGCCCGGGCCGATCTGCTGCTGGTCACCAGCACCTTCGGCGACGGCGAGGCGCCCGACAGCGGCACCGGGTTCCTCGACGCACTGACCACGGCCGACACCGCTCCGCCGGAGCTGCGCTACGCCGTGCTGGCCCTCGGCGACTCCAGCTACAGCGACTTCTGCGGCCACGGCCGGCGCCTCGACGAACGGCTCGCGCAGCTCGGGGCGACCCGGCTGCTGGCGCGGGTGGACTGCGAGCCCGACTTCGAGGCCGACGCGGCCGCCTGGCTCGACCAGGTCACGACCGCCCTCGCCCAGCGGGCGGCGCCGGCCGGCGGCGCACCGGTCGTCACGATCCCGGCGAGCCGATCAGCCCCGCCGAGCTCGACCGAGGGCCCCGTCGCCACCCTGGCCGGCAACCGGCTGCTCAGCGCGCCGGGCGCGACCAAGGAGGTCCGTGAGTTCACCGTCGACCTGACCGGCACCGGGCTCACCTACCGGACCGGGGACGCGCTGGTCGTCACGCCGGTCAACGACGCCGACCTCGTCGCCGAGTGGCTCCAGGCCACCGGCGCCGACGGCGCCCAGCCCGTCGAGATCCCGCGGGCCGGCCGGGTCCCGTTCGCCGAGGCGCTGCGCGCGCACCTGGAGATCGGCGCCGCCACCGGCGGCCTGTTGCGGCTCGTCGCCGAACGCACCCACGACGACGAGCTGCGACGACTGCTGGGCGCCGACCGGCGCGCGGAGCTCGACGCCTGGCTGTGGGGCCGTCAGGCCGTCGACGTGATCAGCGGTTCCGGCGTCCGGGCCAGTCCCCAGGAATGGGCCGACAGCCTCACCCGGCTGCGGCCGCGGCAGTACTCGATCTCGTCGAGCCCGTTGGTCGACCCGGCCCGGGCCCGCGTCCTGGTCTCCGTCGTCCGCTTCACCAGCCCGGAGGGCTTGGCCCGCAAGGGTGTCTGCTCGACCCACCTGGCCGACACCCCGCTTGGCACCCCGCTACCCGTCGCGGTCCGCCCGACGACGCACTTCAGGCCGCCCGAGGACCCGGCCACCCCGGCGATCATGATCGGCCCCGGAACGGGCGTCGCGCCGTTCCTCGGCTTCCTGGACGAGCGGCGGGCCCGCGCCGACCCCGCGCCCAACTGGCTGTTCTTCGGCGAGCGGAACGCCGCCACCGACTTCTACTACCGCGCCGAGCTCGAGGCCCTGTGCCAGGAGGGCACCCTCACCCGGCTGGACGTGGCGTTCTCCCGCGACCAGGGCGCCAAGATCTACGTGCAGGACCGGATGCGCGAGCATGGCGCGCGGCTGTGGGCCTGGCTCGACCGCGGCGCGCACGTCTATGTCTGCGGCGACGCCACCCACATGGCCAAGGGCGTCCACGAGGCGCTGCGCGACGTCGTCGCCGAGCACGGCCAGCGCACCCACGACGCCGCGACCGTCTACCTCAGGCAGCTCGCCGCCGAGAACCGCTACGTCCGCGACGTCTACTGACGCGATCCAGCGACGTCGGCCGCCTCGGCGACGAGCTGGTGGACGAGGCTCATCTTGTCCAGCGCGGCGGGCGGGAGGACGAACGGGTAGAGGTCGGGGTGGCCCATCGACCTGTTGACCATGTTGAGTGACCAGGCCAGCGGCAGCCACAGCTCGATGATCCGCCTGAAGCCGACCTCGCCGGTGAGCGGGGTGGTCAGGGTGGCCCCGGCGGGGGCGAGGCCGAACGCGGCGGCCGTGTCGAGGGTGTCGCGGATGTGCAGGTAGTGCGCGAAGGTCTCGGCCCAGTCCTCGGCCGGATGCATGGTCGCGTAGGCGGAGACGTAGGTCTCCTGCCAGCCGGGGGGCGGGCCCTGCTGGTAGTGCCGGTCCAGGGCGGTCTGGTAGTCGGTGTCGGGGTCCCCGAACAGCGCCTCGAACCGAGCCCGGCCCGCGCCGTGCGCGGCGAGGACCGTGAAGTAGTAGTGACCGACCTCGTGGCGGAAGTGGCCGAGCAGGGTGCGGTAGGGCTCGGCCATCGACACCCGCAGCTGCTCGCGGTGCACGTCGTCGCCCTCGGCCAGGTCCAGGGTGATCACCCCGTCCGCGTGGCCGGTGATGACCCGCTCGTGGGCACTGGACAGCAGGTCGAAGCACAGCCCGCTGTCGGGGTCGACGTCCCGCCCGCGCAGCGGCAGGCCCAGCTCGGACAGCTCCAGGATCAGCCGCCGCTTGGCCGCCTCGGCCTCGGCGAAGGCCGGCAACGCGTCGAGGTCGGAGTCCGCTGGCCGCGTGCGGGTGAGCGCACATGAGGCGCACAGGCCAGCCCGCCGGTCGGGGGGAGCGAGCCAGTTGCAGGCGGCGACGTCGACGTTCGTGCACCGGGCCGCCGGCCCGTCGACGCGGACGCCCTCGTCGGTCAGGACGGCGAACGAGCGCGCGTCCGGGTCGAAGCCGAGGCCGCTGCCGCAGCCGAGGCACCGCGAGTTCTCGAACGTGAGCCGCTGCCCGCACTTCGGGCAGGCGAAGTCCCGCATCGCCGAGTTTCCTTCTTCTCAAATCCCAGAAATAGCGGGAGCCGGCTATTTCTTCTATTCCGAGTCGGATCCGTCGGAGGAACGGCGGCGGCGGGCGCGCCCACCGGTGTCGACGGACCGTTCCGGGTTGAGACCGGCGAGAACTCCGGCTCGGTCGGAGTTGACGCTGTCAGCGATCAGGTCCCGGGTGCGCTGCTGGGTGCCGTCGTCGAGTCCGTTAAGCAGGCTGTCGAACACGCTCACGTCGGTCAGCTCCCTTTTTGTTAGCCGAAAACGGCTCTAGACCGTTTGTTCCCCGGATGACGCTTCCTAACCAAAATGGTCCGCCAGGAGAGAAACACACCCAATGACACGGATTCGGTCGGGGATCAGGTTTCCCTGCGGTCGGTCGGGGTACGACGGCCGGCTGGCTCTCCGCGAGCGGCGCCGGCCGGTTGGCGGTTACGAGGCGAGACGGGGGACCGGCGCGATCTCGAACCACACGGTCTTCCCGCTGGCGTGGGGCTGGACGCCCCAGCGGGTCGCGAGCGTGTCGATCAGCCCGATGCCTCGACCGCTCGTGGCGTCGGGTTGCGCGGCCACGATGACGGGCGGCAGGGTGTCACCGTCGCTGACCTCGACGCGGACGCCCTCCGGCGAGGCCCGGATGACCAGGCGGGCCGGTGGGCAGCCGTGCACGATGGCGTTCGTCACGGTCTCGCTGGCCAGCAGGACGGCTGTCTCGCAGGTGTCGGCGGCCAGATCGACGTCCTGGCACAGTCGGCGTACCGCGTGGCGGGCGTCGCGGACGATCGCCGGGTCCTGCGCGATCGAGAACTCCTCAGTCCGGTTTCTCATCATTGCGACCTGATCCGCCGATGCACCGTCGGCTGGGAAGACGCGGGAACGTCGCGGGCGATGAACCTGGCGGGTTTCTCAGGGGCCTACCGCGCCCGCCTCGGGCTGCTCCTTGCGGCCTGCGTTACCAGCAGCGGAATGCCAGCGCCGGCGATCTACGTGGAAATGCTGCGACAGAGGGCGTTCAAGGCGCTGGCGTGGGATCCACGCGATGATTCCCATGCCCGCCGTCCCGTCTGTTGATGTTGTGGTGGTCCCGGATCTACCCGAGCGTCATCGCGCCTAACCCATATCTCTCATCACGGGAAATTCGGGCACCGAAGTGCGCCACCGGCCCGGCAGGCTGTTACCGGCCCGCCATCACGAGGGCCGGTGCAGACGTCGGCCCTGGGGACGCCGAGCAGGAAGCCCTGCCCGCGGTCGATGCCGTCCGCGCGGGCGGCGGCGAGCTGGACGAGGGTCTCGATGCGCTCGGCGCCGACCCGGGCGCGGGTGGAGCGGCAGGTCCAGAACCGCGCGGCCACGAACCGCCGCCGGTCGCGAAAACTGCTGGTTATGAGACCATTGGGCCGCGTTCGGCACGCTGGGCGGGCGCAGTATCCGATGGAGACACCCTGTCGATGAACGCCACCGAGTCGGTCCGCCCCTACGACGTGCTGCTCGCTGACGACGACCCCGGCGACGCGATGCTCGTCTCCGAGGCCTTCCTCGCCCGCGGGATCGGCCCGAGCCTGCACACGGTCGAGGACGGCGTCGCCGCCCTCGAATACCTGCGCGACCCCGCCCGCCGCCGGCCCGACCTGATCATTCTCGACCTGAACATGCCCCGCATGGACGGACGCGAGACCCTGGCGGCGATCAAGACGGACGCGGCGCTGCGGACCATTCCCGTGGTCGTGCTGACGACCTCCGACGCACCCGACGACGTCACGTCCAGTTACGACCTGCACGCCAACGCCTACGTGTGCAAGCCCAGCGACCTCGACGCGTTCCTCGGCGCCGTCCAGTCCATCGACGACTTCTACCTCGGACTGGTCAAGCTCGCCCAGCACTGACCGGTCCGGCTAGAACACCTCGTCGAACAGGTCGGTCATGGCCCGCCAGGAGCGTTCGTCGGCCCGCTGGTCGTACTTGATCGCCGGCATCCGGGAGCCGTCTGCGGCGGGGTTGGTGAAGCTGTGCGCGGCGCCGCCGTAGAGGTTCATCCGCCAGTCGACCCCGCCGTCACGCATCTCCTGCTCGAACGCGAGGCGCTGCTCGGGCGGGATGATCGGGTCCTCGGTCCCGATGCAGACCAGGATCCGGCCGGTGATGTTCGTGGCGTCCTGCGGCCGGCTCGTCGAGAGCCCGGAGTGGAAGCCGACGACGGCCTTGAGGTCGGCCCCGCCCCGGGCCAGCTCCAGCGCCATCGTGCCGCCGAAGCAGAAGCCGATCGCCGCGACCCGGGCCGGGTCGGTCTGCTCGTGGGCGAGCAGGATGTCCAGGCCGGCCTGGCCGAGGGCCCGCACCCGGTCGGGATCGGCGGACAGCCTGGCGAAGGCCTTCCCGGCCTCGTCGCCGGCCAGCTTGCGACCGCCGCCGTGGTAGTCCAGCGCGAAGGCCACGTAGCCCAGCTCGGCCAGCCGCCTGGCCTTGTTCCGGGAGTGCTCGCTCATCCCGTCACCCTCGTGGCAGACCAGCACGGCCGGGCGTGGGCCGGGCCGGTCGTCGTCGACCGACAGCTCGCCGATCAACAGCAGATCGTCGTACGTGTACTCGACGTCAACCGTGCGCATCGATCCTCCTGGCGGTCTGCGTCCCGCTACTGGCCCGCGAATCATCTGGGGCGCAGGGCAGGACTCGGGACAAAGACGGAGCCATCCGGCTCCGGACGTTAGCCTCGCAGACGCAGGTCGCGCCCGGTCCGCCCGCCCGCGCCAACGCCGGGTATCGAGATCAGTAGTGCGCTCGCCAGAGCTGGGTGTAGCGGACTGCCGACGCCGGGTTCGCGTAGGCGCAGCGGGCTCCGAGCGGCCGGTCGAGGTTCGAGCCGACGCTGGGCGTGTCGCAGGCGTTGTAGTAGGTCTCGTAATAGAGGCCCTGCCCGGCCCGGGCCACCATCCAGTCGCGCATGAACTGGATGTAGCTGGCGTTGTCGCCGCCGCCTTCGTCGCCCGACCCGGAGGCCACGCCCCATTCGGGAATGCCGAACAGCTTGCCGTGGGCCCGGGCGAAGTTGTACAGCCAGGTGATGCCGCCCATGGCCTGGGCCTGGTTGTTGAACTGGGCGAGGGTGGGCGACGCCGGGTAGTGGTCGAACGCGTCGATCGACACGACGTCGACCCACTGGTCGCCGGGGTAGAGGTCCGTCGGGACGCCACTCGGCGGGTTCTGCGAGATGTGCGCGTTGATCGACCAGTCGAACCGCGGGCGCGCGCTCACCGTCGAGCGGATCGAGTTGACGACCTGGCGAAAGCAGCTGATGTACGCCGCCGGGTCCGTGCCGGACCACGGGTACCAGCGGCCATTGCCTTCCCAGGCCAGCCGGATGATCGAGCTCTGGCGTCCGGTGGCGTTCAGCGTGCGGCCGAACTCCTGCCAGTGGCCGTTGTAGGCCCCGGTGGCGCAGGTCTGCAGGTTGGACTTTCCGTCCTCCGGAAACGGCGGAACGGTGATGACCAGCTTGCCCGGCCAGCCGGCGAAGTTGGTCTCGGCGTAGGACGGCTCGACGATCGACGGCCAGGTCTTGCGTGAGACGTAGACCTGGGCCACGTCGCAGGGGTCGCCGCGCAGAAAGCAGAACTGGTCAACGGCGGCCGGGGTCATCTGCGGGTCGCCGTTCACGCCGGACAGCCAGGGCTGCCCGGACGGGTTGCCCGTGACCGGAGGCGGGCTCGCGCCCGGTCCAGCGACGGCGGCGATGACGGCGTTCGGGGTGACGACCGCCTCGACCAGCAGCGCGGCGGCCAGTACAGCCAGGCCGGTCCAGCCGGTGGCGGGTCGTCGTGACCGCGGCCGGCTTTTCGAGATAGGTGGCGTCGGCTTACCGGCGGCTTCCACGCGCGCTGGCCATCCCTTCGTCCAGAGCCTCAGGCGTTCGTCCGCGGCCCGTGGCCTGGGCTGGTGCGGACGAACGCCTGCGACTCTATACGTAGAGTGGTTATATAGATGCGCTAGGTAGTCAACGGGCGGAGCGTGGCGTAGCCGTCGATGCGGGCCGCCAGGATGCGGGCCGACAGGATGCGGGCCGACCGAGCGCGGGTCGGGTGCCGCTACCAGGCGAAGTGCTCGGGCGCGGTCCGGTAGCCCGGGAAGATCTCGTCCAGCCTGGCCAGCGTCTTCTCGTCGAGGCGCACGTCGAGCGCCCGCACGGCGTCGTCGAGCTGCTGGCGGGTGCGCGGGCCGACGATCGGGGCGGTCACGGCGGACTGGTGGAGCAGCCAGGCGAGCGCGACGTCGCCGGGCTCATGGCCGAGCTCGGCGGCGAAGTCCTCGTAGGCCTCGATCTGGGCGCGCTTGGCGTTCAGGGTCTGCGCGGCCCGGCCTTCCAGCCGGCGCAGGCCGTCACGCTCCTTGCGCAGCACGCCGCCCAGCAGCCCGCTCTGCAACGGCGACCAGGGCAGCAGCCCGAGGCCGTAGTGCTGCGCGGCCGGAAGAACCTCCAGCTCGACCTCGCGAGTGATCAGGTTGTAGATCGGCTGCTCGCTGACCAGCCCGACCAGTCGGTGCTGGGCCGCCGCGGCCTGCGCCTGCGCGATGTGCCAGCCGGCGAAGTTGCTGCTGCCGACATAGAGGATCTTGCCGGCGGTGATGGCGACGTCGATGGCCTGCCAGATCTCGTCCCACGGAGTCGCCCGGTCGACGTGGTGGAACTGATAAAGGTCGATGTAGTCGGTCTGCAGCCGGGTCAGGCTCGCGTCGAGCGCGCGGCGGATGTTCAGCGCCGACAGCCTGCCCTCGTTGGGCCAGTCGCCCATCGGGCTGTACACCTTGGTGGCCAGCACGGTGCGCTCGCGACGCCCACCACCCTGGGCGAACCAACGGCCGATGATCGACTCGGTGGCGCCCCGGCCCTCGCCGAGTCCGGAGACGCCGGCCGAGCGCAGGCCGTACGCGTTGGCGGTGTCAAAGAAGTTGATGCCGTACTCGTGCGCCGCGTCCATGATCGCGTGGGAGTCGATCTCGCTGGTCAGCGGACCGAAGTTCATCGTGCCCAGGCACAGGCGGGCCACGGACAGACCGGTACGGCCGAGCTGGGTGAACTGCATCAGCGCAATCCTCTCTGGCGGCCAGAACCGCCAACACCACGCCCGCCAGACTTCCCCACGGGCATGAACCCAGTCTCCGACCCGCGGTGCGCTCCAGGTCAAGCTCAGCCTTCGGCCGTCGTCGTTCTGTTGCTCGACTCGTCACCAGAGAGCGCTAGTGCGCCGACAATCGTCGATCCACTGCCCAGATTGGGTGGGCCCGGGGCAACCCTCAGTTAGAATCAAGATCGACTAGGGCGCCGCCGGCGCGGATCGTGTCCGGATGATCCTCACCCAACACCCGCCGCGACCGGACCAGCGCGTCCTCCTTCAGGACCCGCGCCGCCGCATCGTCCCCCTGGGCATGCAGCCCGGACGGCGTATGCCCGCGCCGTCGCGCTCGCCGAGACCGACCCCGAGCGGCAGTTCCTCGCGCGTCGCCTCGCGGAGCTGGCCTGACCTGTGACCTGACGTCCGGTTTGCGCGGACCCGGCGGGGTATCTGGCCTTCACGCCCGGGCATTGGTCGGCCTGGGCGGGCGGTCCGACGCCTAGGGCCGCTGGTTCTCCCAGCGAAGGTGGGACTTCATGACGCAGGTCGCCGCGCCGGCCCGCCGGGCCGCGAACAGCAATGTCATGGCCGGGTTCGCCCGGTTCGGGCTGGCGGCCCGCGGGTTCTCCTACCTGGTCATCGGGTGGCTCGCGGTCGAGATCGCCCGCGGGCACGGCCATGAACAGGCGAACCAGAAGGGCGCGCTCGCGGATCTCGCCCGGCATTCCTACGGGCTGACCCTGCTGTGGCTGCTCGGCCTGGGCTTCGCCGCCTACTCGATCTGGCGCCTGAGTGAGGCCGCTTTCGGCGTCACGGGTGAAGGGCGCAAGGTCGGGCCTCGACTGCAGTCCCTGTTCCGGGGAATCGCCTACGCGGTGTTGTGCGTGACCACGTTCAGCTTCATCGCGGGCCGACCGGGCCAGGGCCAGTCCCAGCAGCAGGCCACGTTCACCGCGCGCCTGTTGCGGCACACCGGCGGGCAATGGCTGGTCGCCATCGTGGGTCTCGCCGTCGTCGCGGTCGGCGTCGCGCTGATCGTCGAGGGCGTCACCCGGAAGTTCACCAAGCACCTGCGGATGCGCGAGCTGCGCGGGGCGACCCGCGCCGCCGTCGTCAGGCTCGGGATGGTCGGAACGATCGCCCGAGGCGCGGTCTTCGCGATAGCGGGCGGCCTCGTCGTCGACGCCGCGGTCACCGTCAACCCCAACCGGTCGACCGGCCTGGACGGGGCGCTGCGAACCCTCGCGGACCGCGCCTACGGGCCCTGGATCCTCGGCGCCTTCGCGGCCGGCCTCATCGCCTTCGGCCTCTACGGCTTCGCCTGCGCCCGCTGGGCCAGGACCTGACCCAGCGGCGCTGAGCCCGCCTACCGGGCGCCGCGCGCGGGGTGGCCGAACTTGGCGATGGCCTCCGGGGTGACCGGAGTGAAGAGGTTGACGAGGTTGCCGTCGGGGTCGCGGAACAGCAGCGCGCGGTTGCCCCAGGGCATCGTGGTCGGCGCGTTGACGAAGTCGGTGGTCACGGCCTTGATCCGTTCGTACTCGGCGTCGACGTCGTCGACGAGGAATTCGGTGATCACCGTGCGGTTGGCGCCGGCCTGGGCCGAGCCCGGTCCGAACAGCGCCACGGTGCGCGAGCTGGCGATAGCCAGCGTGAACGACGGCGTGACCAGCTCGGCGAAGACGTCGGCCGACCAGGTGGCCGTCGTCCCGGTGACCTGCTCGTAGAACGCGACGAGCCGAGGGACGTCGTCGGTGATGATCCGGATCGAGACGAACCGCATGAGCTCTCCTTCGTTGGCGGACGACGGCAACGCTAGGAGCGATACCGGACAGATTCGGCCCGGTATTTGAAAGACTTCCGAACATGGCCCGGCCGACCGCGCGCGTCCTCGCCCTGCTCGAGACGCTCCAGTCCGGAGGAACCCACCCCGTCGCCGCGCTGGCGGCCCGGCTTGAGGTGGACGAGCGCACGGTGCGCCGTTACGTCGACCAGTTGCGTGACCTCGACGTCCCGGTACGTTCCGTGCGCGGCCGACACGGCGGCTACCGGCTGGCCCCGGGGTATCGGCTGCCGCCCCTGATGCTCACCGAGTCCGAGGCGCTCGCCGTCCTGCTGGGCCTGGTCGCGGGCCAACGGGCCGGCCTGGTGACCACGGCCGACCCGGCGGCCGAGAGCGCCGCCGCGAAACTGCGCCGCGTCCTTCCAGAGGCGCTGGGCCGGCGGCTGGCCGCCCTGCTGGAGACCATCGAGTTCACCGCTCCGGCCCGCCGTACGGTTACCACGACGGAGACGGACGTCCTGTTGCTGATGGCCGAGGCCGCGCGGGAACGCAGGCCGGTCTCGATCAGCTATACGGCCTCAGACGGGCGGCATAGTGCGCGCACGGTCTACCCGTACGGGATCGTGGCCCATTCCGGCCGCTGGTATGTCACCGGAGACGACTCCGTGAGCGGAGAGGTCCGCACCTTCCGGCTGGATCGGATCAGCCTGCCCCGGGTACTGCCCGGCTCGTTCGACGTTCCGGCCGGATTCGACCCCGCCGACCAGGTCCTGGCCGGCATCGCCGGGGCGCCGCGTCGACACGAGGTCTCGCTGCGCGTGCGGGGGACGGCCGACGACGTACGCGCTCGGCTTCCGACGGGCGTCGCGACCGTCGGCCCGCTCGACGGCGACGAGGCGCCGGGACCGTCGACCGACCAGTGGGTCAGAGTCCGAATCCGGGCCGAGCGGCTGGACTGGATCCCACCGCTGATCGCCGGTCTCGGTCGCCCCTTCGTCATCGACCAACCAGACGAGCTGCGTGACCTGACGCGTTCCTACGGTAGGCAGCTCGCCGCCCAGGCCAGCGCGACCACGTCTGATCTCGGCGACGACTGCCCTACCGGCGGCGCCGGGTGACCTCGGCGATCCGGTCCAGGCCCGGCACCTTCCAGTCCGTACCGGGCCGGCCCAGGAGGAGCCAGGTCGTCCCGCACAGCGCCCACACGCCGAGGACCGCACCGAAGGCCGTGATGTCCAGGGCTCCGACCAGCGCCGAGAGCACCAGAATGATCGTGGCCAGGGCCAGGCACACGACGATCAGGACGAGCGTCTCGCTGCTCAGGCGGTCGATCAGCGAAGGCTTCCTGGCTGCCCTCGCCGGTCCGCGCCTCGCGGTGGCCTGCCGCCCGGGCACTGAGACGAACCGCGGGCGGCCCGCGGCCGGTAGCTGAGGTCGCCGACGAGCGGTGCCGGTGGTCGGGGAGACTTCGGGGGAGCGCGGCTGACGAGCCGGGCGCAGCCGGTTGGCCGGCCGGCGGTCGAGTACAGCCGAGTCGCGTCGTTCCATGGGGCTCTTTTGCCCAACCTCGCCCGAATAAGACACGGCTGGACCCCTCGGCCCGAAGTGGGGTCGGACTCGGTGGCGCGGTGACCGTTGGCTACCTTGGCCCTATGGCCGGCCTCAAGCGTGTGGCGCCGATCTTTCCTGTCCGTGACCTGGTTGCCGCGTTGGCGTATTACCAGCGGCTCGGCTTCACCACCCGGCAGTACGAAGGTGGTGGCTACGGATTCGCGAGCCGCGACGGCGTCGAGCTCCATCTTGGTGTCGTCGCCGATCACCGGCCGGAGCTGCGGAGCAGCGCATACCTGTTCGTCGACGACGCCGACGAGCTCGCCGGCGAGTGGCGCTCGGCCGGCATCGAGGTCCATCCCCCGCAGGACACGGAGTGGGGACAACGCGAGGGCGCGCTTGTCGACCCCGACGGGAATGTCCTCCGGTTCGGATCCCCGCTCGGCACCTAGAACGTGCCGTCTTGTCCGCCGCCGGGGCGGCGGCCGCTCGGCGATCCGTAGGCTGGCCGTTGCGACGCCTGGACGCAGGTCGAGTTCGCGCGGGGTTGCCGCCACCCGGCGGTCGACGCCGGGTGCCGCGAGGCGGGAGGAACCAACGTGGTGGTCGAGGTCTCGTCCGCGCGTCTCGCGGTACTCATCGACGCGGAGAACGCACCGCTCGCGGCGGTCGAGCCGTTGCTCGCCCAGATCGGTCGCTTCGGCAGAGCGCAGGTGAAGCGGGCGTATGGCGACTGGACCGTGGCCTCGCTGAAGTCCTGGAAGAAGACCCTGCTCGACCTGTCGATTCGACCGGTGCAGGTGTTCGCCGCAGTCCGGGGGAAGAACGCCTCGGATATGGCACTGGTGATCGAGGCGATGGACCTGCTGCATTCCGGCGCGTTCGACGGGTTCTGCCTGGTCTCCTCGGACAGCGACTTCACCCGGCTGGCCGAACGGATCCGCGAGGCCGGCCTGACGGTGTACGGGTTCGGCGAGGAGAAGAAGACGAACCCGGGTCTCGTCGCGGCCTGCGACACCTTCATCTTCGTCGAGACCCTCATCGACGGACGATCCCTGCCCGCCGCGCTCCCGCCGCGGATCGCCACGCCGGCCCTTTCCGCGGGACTGGCCTCCGCGGTCGAGTCCACGGCATCCACTCCGCCCGCGCGGCCGACCCCGTCCAGGACGCCCTCCGTGGCCGAGGCCGCCGTTCCCGGACTGGAGGCCGAGGGCGCGCCGACCGCGGGCGTCGGGTCGGAGAAGAAGCGAAAGAAGAAGACGAAGGCCGTCTCGGCGGCGCCTCCCACCCGGGCGACGACCGCGGAGCTGCAGGCGGATGCCGCGCTGGTCAGCCGGCTGCGGGACGCCGTCGCGACCAACCACGGCACGGACGGCTGGACTTCGCTGTCGGCGATCGGGCAGGCCATCCGCAAGCGCCCCGCCGTCATCCTGAAGCCTTACGGATACTCACGGCTGAAGGACCTGATAGTCGCGACCGACCTGTTCGAGGTCCAGCAACGAGGCCCCGGCAGATCCGGCGCCGTCTACGTCCGCGTCAAATAGCCGTCCAGCGCGGCGCCGATTGCCAAGATCACCCCGCCGGCAGGCCGTCGACCGGTCACCGTGACGGCCTCACCCGGTCTGCTCGGGTCCCGCATCGGGGGTCGTCGCGTCAGGGGTCGTCGCGTCGAGGGTGGCGGTCGCCTGGGTCACGTGCCGTCCGATCTCGCCGGCCCGCTGGGCCGAGAGTGCGCGCAGCGGGTGGACTCCGACGCTCGCCGTGACCTGGCCGGTGCGCGGGTCGAAGACCGGCGCGGAGATGGCCGTGACGGGCCGTCGGTCGTCGGCTTCCGCATCGACGTCGCGGAAGCCGAGGTTGGCGATCTCGGACAGGAGCCCGTCGACGGCTCGTCGCACGGGCCGGGCCTGCGGGTCGTCGCGTAGCGCGGTCATGGCCCTGGTCGCCCGGGTCATGGCCGGGTCCATCCGCTCGATGCTGAACCCGCGTTCGTGGGTGGCGGTGAGCAGGTCGTCGAGGCGGCCGGTCAGCGCGGGGTCGGTGATCGCGCCGCGCCGCATCCAGGCGCGCCGGCCGTCGTCGTCCTCCCAGGCGGCGAAGGCGACGCCGAAGGGCGCCGCGAACGGGAGCCGCTCCCCGGCCGCGAGGTCGGCGACCTGGCACGGGCCGAGGTCGAGGGTGGTGATGACCAGCTCGTCACCGACACGTTCGGTCACCACGGAAGGGTGGCCGAGGTCGTGCGCGAGCTGGCGGACGACCTCGCGGGCCGTCCGCCGGCGGGAGTGCCGCGCGCCGGCGCGGGCCGCGAGCGCGGTGAGCGCGGGGCCCGGGGTGAAGGCGCGGCTGGCCGGGTCTCGGACGGCCCAGCCGCGGTCGCAGAGCGTCGCCATGATCGCGTGGGCGGTCGCCTGGGTCAGGCCGAGGTCGCGGACGAGGTCGCGCAGGCGTGGTGGCTCCCCGTCGGACCGGGCCAGGAGTTCGAGCACGTCGAGGACCCGCGCCGTCGGCGGGGATGCGGCATTCGGCACAGCTTGACCCTCCTCGAATGCCACCCTACGGTGTCGAAAGAACGAAAGCACCGTATCGAATATTCGACACAACTCGGCGCGGCTCGGGCGACGGATTCCAACCGTGGCGGGCGTTGGGAGAGGCGATGACGCCGCCATGACGGTGACGACCAGCCGGCAGGGCCGGACCCTCATCATGCGCATCGACCGGGAAGACAAGCGCAACGCCCTCAACCCGGCCGTCACCGCCGGTCTCGACCAGGCGATGAACACCCTTGAGGACGACCCCGAGCTGTGGTGCGGAATCCTCACCGGGGGCACCCGGATCTTCTCCGCCGGCGCCGACCTGAAGACCGGTCCCGGCGAGCCCACCGAACGCGGCGGACTGGTCGGCCTCATCAACCGGCGGCGCACCAAGCCACTGATCGCGGCGGTCGAAGGCCTCGCCCTCGGCGGCGGCGTCGAGCTCGTCCTGTGCTGCGACATGGTCGTCGCCGCCCGGACCGCCTCCTTCGGCCTACCCGAGGTCAAACGCGGCCTCATGCCCGACTTCGGCGGTGCCTTCCGGATCACCCGCGTGCTGCCGCGCAACATCGCCTACGAGCTGCTGGCCACCGGCGACAACCTGACCGCGGAACGCGCCGAACGCCTCGGCTTCGTCAACCTCGTCACCGAGCCCGGCGGCGCGCTCGGCGGCGCGCTGGCCCTCGCCGCCCGCGTCAACGCCAACGCGCCCCTCGCGGTGCGCGCCGCGCTGGGCACCGCCCACCGCGAGGTCGCCCCCGACGAGTCCGCCAGCTGGGAACACAGCGACGACGCCCATGCCGAGCTACTGAAGACCGCCGACCTCCGCGAGGGCATCGACGCCTTCTTCGAACGCCGGCCACCGGTCTGGACCGCGCGCTGACCCACGCCCGCCTGGCCCGAACGGCACGAGACCCGGCCCTCCCGACGATGACGAGAACCAGGTGCGCATGAGCTCTCTGAACGGCAAGATCGTGTTGGTCACCGGCGGCGCGAGCGGATTCGGCCGCGAGATCACCACCCAGCTCGCCCGAGGTGGCGCGCACCCCGTCGCGCTCGACCTCAACGCGGCGGGGGCCGAGGAGCTGGCTGCCTCTCTCACGGCCGAGGGTCACACCGCGCGGGGGGTGGGCCTGGACGTGCGGGACCGGCAGGCGTTCGTCGACATCGTCGACCAGGCCGTGGCGGACCTCGGGCGCGTCGACGTGCTGGTCAACAACGCCGGCATCATGCCGCTGGCCCACCTCGCCGACCACAAGCGGGCCGCGGACGCCTGGGACCGCTGCATCGACATCAACCTCAAGGGCGTGCTGCACGGCATCTACGCCGTCCACGACCACATGATCCGCCAGGGCGGCGGGCACATCCTCAACCTCTCGTCGGTCTACGGAAACGCCGGAGTCGCCGGAGCCGCGGTCTACGGCGCGACGAAGGCGGCGGTCGCGACCGTCTCGAACGCGCTGCGCGTCGAGAGCCAGGGCCGTATCAAGGTGACGATCGTGCGCCCCAGCGGCGTCCTGGGCACGAACCTGTTCACCGAGATCATCGACTTCGACGCCGTCTCGGCCCTCGCCGCGCACCGCGCGCCCGCCCTGCAGGAACACATCCAGCAGTTCGCCGGCGGCACGCTGCCCACCGAGATGTCCGACCCGGAGAACGTCCGGTACTGGTCGCTGACCGCCGTCCAGGTCGCGGCGGAGATCGTCCGTCTCATCGACCAGCCGCCGGGCGTGGCCGTCACCGACATCACCCTGCGAGCCACCGGAGAGGACTATGTCTTCTGACACGGCGTCTTCTGACACGGCGCTGGAACGGACGCTCACCGAGACCCTCGACGTGTTCGGCGGCCTGACGGCCGAGGAGCTCGACGCTCCCTCCGCCTGCGAGGGCTGGACGGTCCACACGACCCTCGCGCACCTCACCCTCAGTGTGGCCGGCTTCGCGGGGCTGCTGCCGCTCACCCCGTACGACCAGGACCTGGAGTTCGAGGACGCGGTCGACGCCCACACCCGGGAGGTCGCTGCGCGCCCGACCGCGGAGCTCCTGGAGATCATCCGGTCCTCGCTGCCAGCCGTGCTCGCCACCTTCGCCGGACTGACCGACGAGGTCGCGGCCATGCCCGTGAACATGGGCACCGCCGGCAGCTACCCGCTGGGGAGCATCGCCGACGCCATCGTCTTCGACCACACCTGCCACACCCGCTGGGACGTCCTCGCGCCCCGCGGGCCGATCCAGCGCGCCCTGCCCGACCTCGACGGCGGACGTCTGACAGCGGCGACCCGCTGGCTCATCGGCGGCATCCCGCAGATGACCACCGACCGCTTCCGCGAGCTGCTCACCGACCCATTGACCCTCGTCCTCACCGGTCCGGGCGCCACCACCGTCCGGCTGCTCGCCCACGCGGCCTCCGTCGAGCACCCCGTCGGCGTCACGGGAACCGACGACCAGGCTCGGGCGACCGTGCGCACGAGCGCCTCCGACTTCATCCTCTGGGGAACCGGCCGGGAGCCTCGCCACGACCGGGTCGAGATCAGCGGCGACACCGCCTACGCGACCACGGTCCTCGACGCGATGCGCGTCTACTGACCCTGAGGTTCACGAAGCCGGCGCGCGGTGCAGTCCCGGTATTCTGCGCCGCTCCGCCCGTCATGATCGCGGTTTGGGCCCTGGGGTGGTTGTGGGAACGTCCTCGTCACGACCATCTCAGGGCCAAAACGGCGATCATGGAACAGGCCCGCCGGGGACGACCAGGCCGGACTCGTAGGCGGCGATGACGAGCTGGGCTCGGTCGCGGGCGGCGAGCTTCGCCAGCAGGTGGCCGACGTGGGTCTTGACCGTGGACACGCTGACGTAGAGGGCCTGCGCGATCTCGGCGTTGGAGTAGCCGTTCGCGATGTGGGTGAGCACCGCCCGCTCCCGTTCGGTGAGCGTCGACGAAAGCCCGGCTCGGGGGCCGGACGGTGGAGCGGGCGTCTGGACAAACGCGGCGATCAGCCGGCGGGTGACGGCCGGAGCGAGCAGCGCGTCGCCGGCGGCGACCGTCCGGATCGCGGCCAGCAGGTTCTCGGGCTGGGTGTCCTTCAGGATGAAACCCGCCGCGCCCGCGCGCAGCGCCTCGAAGACGTAATCGTCGTCGTCGAACGTCGTCACGACCAGGATGCTGGGCCCGGGCCGGACGGCGTCGGCGGCGATCATCCGGGTGGCCTCGAGCCCGTTCATGACCGGCATCCGGATGTCCATCAGCACCACGTCCGGCCGCGACCGGCGGCACTCGCGGACGGCCGCGACGCCGTCGGCCGCCTCCGCGACGACGGTCAGGTCGGGCGTCGCCTCGACGAGCGCGCGGAACCCGGCCCGGACCAGCCCCTCGTCGTCCGCGATCAGCACGCGGATGGGCGGGGGCGGCGGGTCACCATCGTCGTCCGCCGGGCCAGGACGGCCGGCGTGGATCGACCGCTCAGCGCTCATCGGAGACCACCGGGAAGACCGCGACGACCTCGAAGCCACCATCAGGTCGGGATCCGGCGGCCAGGGTGCCGCCCAGGAGTTCGGCCCGCTCGCGCATGCCGGTCAGACCGAGTCCGGGTCCGCTGCCGGCGGCTTGGCCACCACCGTCGTCGCGGACGGTGACGACCAGCTCGCCGTGACGGTGCTCGATCTCGACCCAGGCCCGCGTCGCCGCCGCGTGCCGGGTCACGTTCGTCAGGGCCTCCTGGACGACGCGGTAGGCCGACGTCTCCAGCACGAGCGGGAAGGAAGGCGTGCCCGCCTCCGGGCTCTCGGCCGCGCTGAAGGTCACGGCCAGGCCGTGGCGGCGGACCGTGTCGACGAGCGCCGGGACGTCGGCGAGGGTGGGCATGGCCGCCAGGTCGTCCGTTCCGGGCACTCGGGACTGCCGCAGCACCCGGCGCAGCTCGTCGAGCGCCGACCGGCTGGCCGTCTCGATGACGGCCAGCGCCTCGACGGCGGTGTCGGGACGTGCGGGCCCTTCCGCCCCGTCGGCCAGCAGGTGACGGGCCACCCCGGCGCGAACCGCGATCATGCTGAGCGTGTGCGAGACGATGTCGTGCACATCGCGGGACAGCCGCAGCCGCTCCTCGGCCCTGACCCGGTGCTCGTGCTCGGCCCGCTCGCGTCGGCGCGCCAGCTCCAGACCGTCGCGGTACTCGCGCCGGACCCGCAGCGCGTCGCCGGCCAGCCAGCCGACGGCGACGAGCGCGAGCTGGACCGCGTCCTGGTCCTGGTCCGCATGGAGAAGGAACGCGACCAGTCCCGCGGCGCTCGTCGCGACGGCGGCCGCGGCGCAGGCGACGAGCGAGGCCCGGCGCGGACGGCGACTGGCCACGGTCCCCGCGGCGAGGACAAGCGCGGGCCCGGCGCTGCTGACGAACGGGGTGAGGCGGACCCCGGCCAGCGCTGCCGCACACAGGACCGCGGTGACACTCGCCAGCGTGGCGGTCGGCCAGCGTCGCCGGGCCACCAGCGGCACGACCGCCAAGGCGCCGAAGACCGCGACGGCGGCCGGTGATCCGTAGCCACGCCCGAGGCCCGAGACGGGCGTCAGCTCGGGCAGGGTGAACAGCGCGAACGCGCCGACCACCAGGGCGAGATCGAGGGCGAACGCCTGGCGGGGACTGGCGCCCGCGCGGGGCCAGCGCCGGCCCAGCCCGAGCCGGACCCGCTCGAACCAGGGCGCCCCCGCCGGCGGCGTGGCGCTGGCCGCTGACATGGACATGGCCTCCAGTGTGGACGCCGCCCGAGGCCCCGGCGTCCACCCATGGATGGAGGAACCCGCTCATCCTTGCAGGGGAGACCGGGCGTCGGGTCCGGCCACGGTGCCGGGCGAGCCCTGGCCGGTGGTCGGACGACGTCCTGGGTCCGTCCGGCGAGGCTGGCGCTATGCCTCCAACTGCCACGATCCAGCCGTCGCCCGGCCGCCTGCGTCGGGTTCTCGCCGAGCTCTCACCGGTGCTGACCGCGCTGGTAACCGTCCTGTTCGCCGCCGGGATGGCGACCGGCGGGGTGATCTACACGCGTCGCTCGCCGGTCCGCGAGGTCGAGCACGCCGGCACCGCCGCCTGGTGGCCGCATCTCGGGCTGTTCCTGTTGGCGGTCGCGCTCCTGGCTGTCGCCCGGCTCCGTGCGGCCGCCGCGCCCGTCGAGCTGCTCCTGTTGGCCCCGCTCGGCCGGCCGGCGGCGCGGCGGATCGGGCGGACGCTGCGGGCCGCGCCGCGCTCGCCCGGCGGCCTGGCGCGGCTCGTGGCCGCGGGCTTGGTCGCGGCGCTGCTGGCCTACAGCGTGTTCCGGGCCGGTATCCAGGTCACTGCGGGTTTCGACCCGAACTTCACCACGAACGCCTGGGGCGGTCCCAGCTACCTGGGCGCGATGGCCTGCCACTACCTCGACGGCGCCCTCATCGCGGCCGCCTCCGCCTGGCTGACCGCCCGCCTGCTCGTCGCGGACAGGTCTGCGGATGGCGCGGTCACGGCGGCGGCTGGGGGCGGAACGGCAGATGGTGCGGCGTATCGGTGACGACGAGCGGCTCGGCGATACTCGCCGGCCCAGGCAACCGCTCAGTCCGACGGCGGGCTCACCTCGGCCGGGTGATGACCGCGCCGTCGACGCCGTGTGTGCTTGAGCGGGGGTAGGAGTCCGGCGACGCCGTTGCGAGGGTGCCGTCCGCCAGGTCCGCGGTCACTCCAGGCGGGAGCACGGCATGGACCCGGCGGTCGCGGCGGTGGCGGTGGCGATCTTCGGCTACGCACTGGTCGAACGACGCCTGTGGCACACGCCGATCAGCGGCGCGATGGTGTTCACCGCCGCCGGCCTACTGGCGAGCGAGCAGGTCACGGGTCTGGTCAACCCGGCCGAGGCCGGGCACGGCGCCATGATCTTTCTGGAGCTGACCCTCGCCGTCGTGCTGTTCAGCGACGCCATGGGGGCCAACGTCGGCTCCTGGGCGACGGAGGCGCCGCTGCCTGGTCGGTTGCTGGGACTCGGGCTGCCGCTGACGATGGCGGTCGGCTGGATGCTCGGTTGGGCGCTGTTCCACGACCTCGGGCCGTGGGGGGCGGCACTGCTGGCGGCCGTGCTGGCACCGACCGACTCCGCGCTCGGACTGCCGGTCATCACCGACGAGCGGGTGCCCCGACTGATCCGGCATGCGCTCAACGTCGAGGGCGGCCTGAACGACGGTCTGGTCCTACCGTTCGTGACCATCTTCCTGGCACTGGCGCAGGAGGAGGAGAACGCGGCGGGTTCCGGGTATGCCGTAACGGTGCTGCTGCGGGCGCTGGTCGCCTCCGCCGCGGTCGGCCTGGCGCTGGGCGCCGTCGGCGCGGTCGCGCTGCGGTGGTCGAAAAACAGCGGATGGTCGGGGCGGCGCTGGCAGTCGGCGGCGCTGCTGGCCCTGGCCGTGCTGGCGTACGTGTTGGCGGACCTGATCGACGGAAGTGGCTTCATCGCCGCGTGGGTCGCCGGTCTGGCTGCCGGCCTGGTGGCACGGGAGAGCCTGTCCGCCGCGCTGCGGCTGCCCGAGGAAGCCGCCAACCTGGGCGTCTCCGTGAGCTTCATGCTGTTCGGCGCGCTGTTCCTCGCGCCAGCTCTCGAATCCGCGACCTGGACAGCGGTGGCTTATGGGCTGCTCAGCCTGACCGTGATCCGGATGGTCCCGGTCGCCCTGGCGTTGTCCCGGTCAAGGCTGGCTCCCCAGACCGTGGCCTACGTCGGCTGGTTCGGGCCACGCGGGCTCGCTTCCATCGTCTTCGCGGGCCTGGTCGCCACCAGCGGGCTGCCCGAACAGGGCCAGATCGTCCCCGTCGTGATGTTGACGGTCGGCATGAGCGTGGTCCTGCATGGCATCACCGCACCGTCGGGTGCTCGCCGCTATGGCCGCTGGTACGCGGGCGCGGTGGCGCACAGCCCCGAGATCCGTGAGGCGGCGCCGGGGGCGGGGGGCGGGGGCGCGGGGGGGGGGGGGGCGCCCCCCCCCCCCCCGGGGGGGCGGCGCGGCGCCCGGCGACCGGTCGCCGGCGTTGGATGACCACGCACCGAGCGGCCTTCGGCGCCGAGGCCGGCGGCCGACTGGAGTCACGATGATGACCGGCGCGCTGCCGCTGGCCATCGCCGCCGGCATCTATCCGCTCGGACTGGCGATCGTGGTGCGTTACCTGGGCGATCCCCCCTCGCTCCGGCACGCCTTCGCCTACCTCGGCGGGGCGGCGGCCGTCACCGTCGGCGCCGGAGCCGCCATTCTCGTGATCCTTCGCGCCGCGCAGCTGCCTCAGGGGGAGGAACGGGCCCTCGGTGCCGGCCTGCAGACGTTTCTTGGGGTGGCACTGCTCCTCCTGGCGCTCTGGGTCGTCCGACACCGTCCGACCACGATCCGCCGGCCGGCCCAGCCCGTCACGATCCCCTCGCGCCCAGCTGATGGGCCGGCTCAGCGGCCCGGCCCGGCGCCGAAGGAGCCCGTCGGCCGCACGGGGACCGGCGGGGTCCGTGCGGTCTTTCTCGTCGGAATGATGACCTATCTGCCTTCGGCGCTTTATGTCGCTGCCCTGAAGAATCTCGCCGACGCTGACCAGGGCTGGGGCGTCACCATTGTCTCGCTGTTCGTGTGTGCGTGTCTCGTACTGCTCATGGTGGAGCTGCCGATTTTACTCAGACTCCTGGCGCCCCGTCGGACCGGTCAGATTCTGGCCGCCTACAACGGCTGGATGAACCGGCACGGATGGGATGTCGTCCTCCTGCTCGCGGCGGCGAGCGGGCTATACTTCCTCGCCAGCGGCGTCGTCACGCTTCTCACCGGCGTCTGACGGCTCTTTGCCGGGTTCGGCGGAAGGGCCGGAAAAAAAGATGCGGATGTCGTCGACCGGTACCTCACCCGGACCGCTGACCCGCCCGCTGGTAATTCTGCTCGGAATGGCGTCTCTGGTCGTCGCCACGGCCGGAGTCCGGGCTTTCCGGGACACACTCGGCCCGGCCTTCCTGGCCTTGGTCCTCGTCGTCACGGTGCACCCGCTGCAGGCCCGGCTGCGGCGGCGCGGGGTGCCCGGGTGGATCGGCATCGTCGTCGTCATGGTGGCGATCTACGCGATCCTGGCCGGTCTGCTGGCCGCGCTGGTCGTGTCGGTCGCCCGGCTGGTGACGTTGCTGCCGGACTACCGCCCGCAGTTCGAGAACCTGCTACACCAGGGCACCCGGTGGTTGGAGGATCTCGGCGTCCAGCCGGAACAGGCCAGCACGGCGGTGAGCCGGCTGGACCTGTCCAAGCTGTCCGGCGTGTTGCAGAGGATTCTCTCCGGGCTGACCTCGGCGGGTTCCAGCCTGGTCTTCCTCGTCACGCTGGTGTTCTTCCTGGCAATCGACTGCGAGTCCTTCACGCGGCGGCTTGACGTGGTCGCCGGGTCACGGCCACTCCTGGTGGGAGCATTGCGGGATTTCGCTCGCAACACCCGCCGCTATCTGGCCGTCTCGACGCTCTTCGGGCTGATCGTGGCCGCTCTCGACGTGCTTGCGCTGCAATGGCTGGCAGTGCCGCTTCCGCTGTTGTGGGGGCTGTTGTCGTTCATCACCAACTACATTCCCAACATCGGGTTCGTCGTCGGCCTGATTCCACCCGCGCTGCTCGGCCTGCTCGAGGGCGGTGTGGCCCGCATGATCTGGGTCGTGGTGGTCTATTCAGCGGTCAACATGGTCGTCCAGTCGTTCATCCAGCCGAAGGTCGTCGGCAACGTGGTGCGGCTGTCGGCCACGTTGACCTTCTTGTCGCTGGTGTTCTGGGCCTTCGTCCTCGGTCCGCTCGGGGCGCTGCTGGCGGTTCCGATGACGCTGCTGGTCAAGGCCCTGCTCATCGACGCCGACCCCTCGGCCCAATGGCTGCGTCCGCTTCTGGGCGATACGGCCGTGGAGGCCGATACCGCGGATGCGTCGGGCCACAGGGCCGAGGGCCGGAACGCCGCCCGGCTCAGGAGGACGGCGCGACCGTGCGCCCAGGGACGACGTCACCGCAGATCGGGGTGGCGTTCGGGACGGCCTTGAAGACGCTGCCCTGCAGCTTCGCGATCCACTGGCAGTTGTCGGCGCCGGAGACGACGTTCTCGCGGTCGTTGATGTCGACGGTGTGGCTGCCGTAGAGGCCGAGGGCGTTCCACTTGTGGATGGTGCCCAGCCCCGTGATCAGCGAGGCGGGAGTCGGGTTCGCGCCCGCGGCCTTGAGACCGGCGACGAGCAGGCCGACCGAGACGTAGCCGTTGTACATGGCGTACGTGGGCGCGGTCGTGGTGCCGGCGCTCTTGAGATCGGCGGCGAACTGCTTGGTCGCCGGCGTCTGCATCTCCATCAGCTCGTAGCCGGAGAGGAAGTAGACGTTCTGGGCCGACTGGAGCGCGCCCGGCCCGGCCTGCAGCAGGTCACCGCCATAGCCGGTCGGCAGCAGCGCGACCTTGAGGTTGACGCCCTGGTCGCGCAGGCCCTTAACGATCGCGAAGGCCGCGTCCGGGCTCATCTGGGCGACAAGACCGTCGACTCCGGCGTCCTTCATCGCGAGCACGAGGGGCGCGACGTCGGAGCCGAGGGTGACCTTGGTGTTGAGGTAGCCGACCTTGACCCCGGCGACCTGCGCGGAGACCGCGGTGCCCTCTCCAGCCTCCGAGGCGATCGGGAGCGAGTAGGCGACGTCGGCGAGGTTGGTGACGCCCATCAGCTTGAGGAACTTGCCCTGGGTCGTGGCGACCTTGGTGGTCTGCAGCGGGCCCCAGATCGAGAACATGTTCTTCGACGTGATCCATTCGGGGCCGTCCGCGCTGGCGCCGATCACCGGCACGTTGTGCGCGGTGAGGTAGCTCGCGGCGGTGAACAGCAGCGCGGAGTTGGCGATGACGGCGAACACGTGGTCCTGGGTGACGAACTTCTGCGCGAGGGCGAGGGTGCTCGCCGGGTTGGTCGCGGTGTCGCCGACGACGTACTTGATGGTGTAGCCGTTGCGGGCCGCGTAGTACGTGCCGGCCTTGACGCCCGCGACGACCGACTTGTTGGGGGAGGCCGCGGCCCCGGTCAGGTCGGCGATGATCCCGATGGTGATCTTCTGGGTCGCCGGGCCGGTGGTCCCGCCTCCGGCCGCGCCGCCGGCTGACGACGAGCCGCAGCCTGCGGCCAGCAGCACCGCGGCGGCGGATAATCCCGCGGCGAACGCGGTCCTTCGACGGCGGAACATGGTGCCCCTCTTTCTGGTGCGCGAGTCTCCGGTGCGCGAGCGGAGGCAGGCCGCCGCCCCGGATGGTCAGCTGGCGGCGGGGCTCACGGGCGCAGGGGCAGGCCGAGGGCTGCGGCGAGGACGGCCTTGGCCTCGGCGCTCTCGCGCTGGCTGACGGCGGCCTGGCCGACGATTCCGGAGCCGTGGAAGGTGCCGGGGAACAGGTGCAGCTCGGTCGGGACGCCGGCGGCGAGCAGCGCCTGGGCGTAGGCGATGCCCTCGTCGCGAAGCGGGTCGAACTCCATGACCGAGACGTAGGCAGGTGGCAGGCCGGTCAGGTCGGCCGCGCGGGCCGGGGCGGCGTAGGCGGACACCTCCGGGCTACCCGGGACGCCCGCGCCCAGGTACGCGTCCCAGCTGATGATCGCGTTGGGCCGGTTCCACATCGGGGTGTCGACGAAGGCGCGCATGCTCGGGGTGTCGAGCCGGTCGTCCAGCTCGGGGAATCCCAGGAACTGGAAGCACAGCGGGGGCCCGCCGCGGTCGCGGGTGAGCAGTGCCAGCGCGGCCGCCAGACCGCCGCCCGCGCTCGACCCGTGCACCGCGAGGCGGGTGGGGTCGAGGCCTAGCTCGGCGGCGTTCTTCGCGGTCCACTCCAGCGCGGCGTAGCAGTCCTCGAGCCCGGCGGGGAACGGATGCTCCGGCGCCAGCCGGTAGTCGACGGAGACGATGACCACGCCGAGCGCGCGGACCAGGCCCAGGCAGGACCCGTCGTCGATGCCGACGTTGCCGATGACGAAGCCGCCGCCGTGGATGTTGAGCACGCCGGCGGTCGTCCCGGTCGCGCCGGCCGGCCGGTAGACCCGGACTGGGACGTCGCCCGAGGGCCCGGGGACCAGCAGGTCCTGGACGTCGACGCCCTCGGTGTCGGTCTGGAAGGCGCGCGTGAGCTCCTCGATCTGCGCCCGCACCGTCGGCGGGTCGGTGAAGTCGACGGAGGGCAGCATCGGGACGATGGCGGCCAGTTCCGGGTCGAATCGGTAAGTCATCGGGCAGGTCCCCTCGGCGGTGGTTGCTGGCACTCTGCCCGACTGGTGTGGCTCGGGTCACCCGACAGGCGTCGGGTATAGAGGCGTGAGTGCCCGCCACTCGTCGGCGCGCGCCAGCCGCCGCGCCGACCGCCCCGCGCTACGCAGTGGTGGCGAGGCGGCGGGCCAGCAGCGCGAGATGGGCGCGGAACCGGCCCTCGGGCTCGTCGAGCCGCCAGCCGAGGACGTCCTCGAGGTGCGCCACCCGAGCCGCGACCGAGCTGTGATGAAGGTGCAGGCCCGAGGCCGCCTGCCGCAGCGAACCCGCCCGGCAGAACGCCTCCAGGACGGCGACGTCCGCGGCGCCCGCCGGCGAGGCGGCCAGGTTCTCGAGCGCCCGCACGTCAGGGTCGTGGCGCAGCCGGTCCACCGGCAGGTCGGCGAGCAACGCCAGTGACCCGAGCTCGGCGTAGTCGACGACCGCCGTGTCCGCCGCCCCGGGCGCCGCGAACCGCAGCGCCAGCCGGGCCTGCCGCCACGAGGCCCGCGCCTCCAGCCCCTCCACGGGCCCACCGACGCCCACCCGCGCCTGGTGGGCTCCGTCGTCACGCCCAGTAGCGGCCCCCGGGTGCCCCTGATCGTCCGCGCTTCGGCCCGTCCCGCTCGCCGCGCGCTCGGCGAGCGCCCGGCGCAGCTCCCCGGCCGGACTGGCCGTCGCGGCCCGGTCCTGCAGCAGGACCGCCGCCGTGCGACCCAGCACCGCCACCCGCACCGTCCGTGACCCCAGCCGCCCACGGGCCACCAGCGCGACCGCCTGCACGCCGACGTCGACGCCGGCCGGCACGCAGATCCCGACCGCCCGGATGGCGACGTCGGGCAGCAGGCCCAACAGGCGCAGCGCCCGGGCTCGGTCCTCGTCCGACTCCCGCTCCGAGAGCGCGAGCTCCACCAGGGCAGGGTCGGCGATGTGCAGAGACGGACGGGCCCGCGCGTCGACGACCTGCGCCGCGATCGCCATCCGCTCCAGCACGATCTCGTCCAGCGCCCGCGCCGGCCCTGATCGCTCCAGCCACACCCGGCCGTCCGCGCCGACGCTCGTCCAGCCGGACACCCGGTCGGGCTCGGCGGGACCGGGTTCGCCGGCCGCATCGGCGGGCGCGGGCGAACCGTCCGCGCGATACCGGACCCGCCCTGCCCGCGGCGTCTCCAGGCCCGCGCCGCACTCCGCGAGCGTCGCGGTCGCCCGGACCAGCGCGGCCGCGTCCGCGCGGGCGGCCACCAGCGCGTCGAAGTAGGCGATCACCCGAACCGCGCTCTCGGCGTCGGCGTCGAGCGCCGACAGCCGCAACAACAGCCCCTTCATCGCCCCTCACCGCCTTGCCCGCCAGTGTTATCGTTTTCCGTGACTGCTGAGAACAGCGCTATCGGTAACGGTGCCTCATCGCTTTCGCCTCGACCAGCGTTCACGGTTGCCGTCCTGACGTTCGATGGCTTCAACGAGCTGGACAGCTTCATCGCCGCGGCGATCATCAACCGGTGCCGCCGTGACGGTCTGACGGCCTATCTCACCACGCCCATGCCCGTGGTCACGTCGATGAACGGCGTCGAGGTGACCGGCCAGCGCCCGCTGGCCTTCGCCGCGCAGGCCGACGTCGTGCTGGTCGGGAGCGGTGTCCGAACGCGCGACATCGTCCGCGACGAGAGCCTGATCGCGTCGCTGTCGCTCGACCCGGCCCGGCAGCTGATCGGCTCGCAGTGCTCGGGTGCGCTGGTCCTGGCCCGGCTCGGGCTGCTCGCGGGCGTCCCGGCGTGCACGGACGCCACCAGCCGCCCGTTCGTCGAGGCGTGCGGGGTGCCGGTCCTGGACAAGCCGTTCCACGCTGTCGGCAACGTCGCCACCGCGGGTGGCTGCCTCGCGTCGCAGTACCTCGCGGCCTGGGTCATCGCCCGCACGCTCGGAGAGCCGGCCGCCCGGGCCGCGATCGACTACGTCGCGCCCACGGGGGAGAAAGAGGACACCGTCGAACGGGTTTTCGCGGCGATCTCTGGGGAGAATCAGCCGCCGGCCTCGGCGCGGACCGGAGAGAGAAGGTCATGATCGCCGTTTCGGCCCTCGGGTGGTCGTTACCGGGGTCTGTTTAAAGCCACCAGAGGGCGAAAACGGCGATCAACACGGCTGGCGGACTTTGGTGGTCGCGGCATTAGCCGAGGCTGGCGTCGGCGCGTTGCTTCAGGTCGGAGATGAATTCGAGATGTTCGTCGAGGGTGCGTAGGCCGTTGCGGGCGCTGGTGAGCGCGACGTCGGTCGCGCCCGCGTCCCGCAGCCGGGGGAGCGCCTCGATGGTCTCTGCAGCCCAGGTTCCGGGCGCGTCCGGCAGCAGATTGAACAGTGCGCGGAAGTCCTTGTGCGAGCGGCCTTCCTTCGTCAGCAACTCGCGGACCCGTGACCAGGCGAGCAGGGCCTCCTCGCGCATTCCGTAGCCGAACACGAAGCCGTCGCCCAGCCGCGCTGCCCGGCGGAAAGCGGCCTCGGACGAGCCGCCGAGCCAGATCGGAATGGGCCGGGGCGGTGGCGGGTAGACAGCAGCGCGGTCGATCTGGTCGAACTCGCCGCTGAAGGTGACCGGTTCTCCGGCCCAGAGCAGGCGCAGGTAGGGAATCTGCTCGTCGAGCCGGCGGCCTCTGGTCGTCCACTCGGCTCCGAGCGCGTGGTACTCGACCGGGTTATAGCCGACGCCGACGCCGAGCCGCAGCCGGCCACCCGACAGCAGGGCGACGTCGGCTGCCTGCTTGGCGACCAGGACCGTCTGACGCTGCGGCAGGATCAGGATGCCAGTTACGAGTTCGATTCGCTGGGTGATTGCGGCGAGGTAGCCGAAGGCGACCAGCGGATCGTGGAACGGGTCCTTCTCGTGGTAGGCGCGGGCCGGTGCCGGCCGCTGGCGCTCGACCCCTGCGACCGCGCCGACGACGTGGTCGTAGAGGAGAAGGTGGTCGTATCCGAGTTCCTCGGCGGTGACGGCGAACCGGCGCAGCGCCTGAGGATCACCCCCGAGTTCGTTCTGCGGATAGGTGATTCCGATCTTCATCACGTCCGCACTCTATTTTCTCCGGTTGTCACATGGACAGTGCACATACGGCCGGCTCAGCGTTGTGGGGCGGAGTCGACGAGGGCGGCGAACTCGCGCAGCAGGGGCGGGAACGGGGGTAGTTGGACTGGCTGGCGTAGCGGCGGTGGGGCGTCGCCACGCATGCCGGCGGCGAGCTGGCCGAACAGGAGCCGAATGCCTTCGGGGGTCCCGGCGGTCGCGGGCAGCGCGTCGCGCAGCCCTGGTGGTTCGAGCAGGACGAGGTAGCCGAGCCGTCGGGCGGCGACCACCGTCGGCCAGGTAGCCCGCGCCGCTTCTCCGGGCTCGTTGTTGGCTTCGACGTGCATCTCAGAGAGCCATTCGAGGGTCGCCTCGACGTGGTGGCGGGCCGCTCCCCGCCGCCGATCCCGCTGGGTGCGCCGCGCCTCCCGCCCCACACGCTCGTTTGGCCGTGGCGCTGAGCGTGGGCCAGGGGGAGCGCCTGGCGCCTCGGCCAGCAGGTTCGCCAGGAGGGCACCGATGGCGCCCACGCAGTCGGACAGCGCGTACGGCAGCCGGTGGCCGGCGACCCGAGGCCAGAGGAGCAGCGAGGCGGCCAGGCCGACGGCGAGCCCGAGCAACGTGTCGACGAGCCGGGAGACCAGCAGCGACTCGGCCGACTGCCCTGGCCCGGAGACCTGGGCGACGAGCATGGTCAACGGCATGACCAGCAGCGCCCCGAACCCTCCGTTGGCGGGGTTGAGCAGCTCGATCGCGGCCTGGAGGGCCATGACGCTGGCGATCAGGGACCACACCGGCAACGGGACGGTCAGCAGCGCGAAGGCGGCGAGTGCGCCCAGGGTCGTTCCGAGCATGTGCTGCACGGTGTGCTGCCCGGCGACCCGGGCCGTCCGGACCTCCAGGACGGAGGCGGCGGCGACGGGAGCCCAGTAGGGGCGGTCGACACCGGCGGCGATCGCGAGCAGCGCGGCGACGGCGGTCGCGAGGCAGCACCGCGTCGCCCAGGGCCAGGCCGGGGAGCGGGGCCGCAGCCCGTCCGCGAGCAGGTCACGGGTCGGCGCGATGATCGGCGCCAGCGGCCGCACGCCGGTCGGGTGCGCCAGGTCGGCGACCGTCACGGCGAGTCGGTGCCAGGCCCAGGACGTGTGGTCGTGTCCGCGCCGCGCCGCCGCTCGGCCGGTGCGGGTGCCTCGCTCGGCTGCCGCCGTTCGCGACGAGCTTCGGGTCCGTTGCGGACGGCGGCCTGGCGCGGCGGCGCGGTGGACCAGACTGCTCGCGCGGGCGGAGGCCCCGGTCCAGGCGGTGGCCAGCGCCGTGTCACCGGCGGCGGCCGCCCGGGGCCGCGGCGGTGGGCGCCATCGCCGTGCGCCGGTGCCTCGGCCCGGGTCATAGCGGCCGCTGGCGACGTCGGCGGCATAGTCCAGCAGCCGCCGGGCCACGCTGTCCGGAGGGGGCCGTCCGGTGAGGGCCGCGTAGTCGACGATCCGGGTGAAGACGCGGCGCAGGCGGGCGGCGATGGCGGCGAGCGCGCCGCCGGGGCGGTCCCGGGCGACGATGACCTCGGCGCGGCGGATCTCCCGTTCGGCGTCGTGCCGGGTGACCTCGGTCTGTTTCGTGCCCACGGTGTCGGACATGGTCGCGAGTGCTTTCAGGGCCTCGGCCACGGCGCGTCTGCTCGGCCCGGTCTGGTCGCCGCGGGCACCGATCATCGTGAGCAGGTAGGCGAAGGCCGCGCCGGCGAGGGTGAGCCCGGCCCGGGTCCCGATGTTCGCGATGCCGGGCGGAAGCTGGGTGGCGACGGCGCAGGCGACCACGATCGGCACGGCGCCGGGTTGGGGCGCGAGCAGGGCCGCGAACAGGACGGTGGCGACGAACGCCACGGCGGCCACCGCGATCGCCGTTCGCCACGGGTTGCCCCCGGACAGGGCCCCGACGGTGCCCGCGGCGGCCGATCCCACCGCGACCACGGGGAGCGCCCGTGCCCGGTACCGCCAGCTCGACCTCGGGTAGTAGATCGCGGTGACCGCCCCGAGGGTAGCCGTCAGCCCCAGGGCGAGTTGGCCCGTCAGCTCCCCGACGATCAGCGGGATCCCCGTCGCCAGCGCGCTGACGAGCGCGAGGCGCCCTCGCCCGGGTGGCGGCCGGCGCACCGTGAAAGCACCCCGCAGCGACACCCGGCCCGACACGGGTGCCCCCCGCCGCACCAGCTCCACCCAGGCGCTATGCCCGCCGTGCGCCACCACCAGCCACTCGCGCGGGGAAATCGGGCTCATGGGGAGGCCGCCTGACCGGCAGGGGCCGGCGCGGTGACACCGCGGTCAACTGGCCTGTTTCTGGGTAACGACGGCGAGGGACGTCGCCGGTGGCCGTCCAAAGCTGCAACGGGGGGTGCGACAATCGATGAACTATCCCTTTCTGGGTGCTTTCGTGACATTGCTCTGGTTCTGTCTGTTCGCGGTGTGGATGGGGCTGCTCTTCGTCGTGGTGTCCGACGTCTTTCGCAGCCACGACCTGTCGGGGTGGGGCAAGGCCGGCTGGGTGGTCGGGACGATCGTCTTTCCGCTGGTGGGTGTCCTCTGTTACATGGTTCTCCGGGGTGACGGAATGAGTGAGCGGTCGGCCGAGGACAGAAAGCAGCGCGCGACCCATTACCAGGGATTCAGTTCTTCCGCCGTACAGTCCCGCGCGGTCGCCGACGAGGTGGCGAAGCTTGCCGAGCTCCGCAAGCAGGGGGAGATCACCCAGGCGGAGTTCGAGCGGGAGAAGTCGCGAATCCTGGCCTGAGCCGGAGAGCACCAGTCGTCACGGTGACGGAAGGTCACGCTGCCACGCGCTCAGCGCTCCGGGCGGGCGGGGGCAGCGGGCCGACGGAGGGTCCGACGCTCGGGGGAGCCGGGGATTCTTCCGCTCAGTGGAACCCTTGGCGTTCGGGGCGCCGATCTCGCCGCTACGCTCGCCGTCGTCGGGTACGGCCTAGGCGGGCCAGGTCATCGTTGCTCTGAGTGTTGTGGGGTATGAGCCTATGTCTTTCGCGAGCCGGCTGATCGGCAAGCGGTATGGTCTACCGGCGGCGACGGCCCGGGTGAAGGTGGCGAAGAACCTTCGGATTCCCGGCGCGGACGGGCACATTCTCCTTGCTGACCGCTATTATCCGGCCGACGACCCGGATGAAGCCGGTCAGCGCACGCCCCCGCCGATCTTGTTCGTTCGGTCTCCCTACGGCCGACGGGCCCTTTTTGGTGCCACTCAGGGTCTTCTTTTCGCCGAGCGCGGCTATCAGGTGGTCATCCAAAGCTGTCGCGGCACGTTCGGCTCGGGTGGGCCATTCGTGCCACAGGTGAACGAGAAGGCCGACGGACTGGCCGCGCTGGAGTGGATTCGCCAACAGCCCTGGTACGGCGGGACGATCGCGACGATGGGCCCCAGCTATCTCGGCTATACCCAGTGGGCCGTCGCCGGCGAGAAGGAGGCGCAGCTCGCCGCGATCGTTCCGACGATCACGATGCCGCACTTCGGGCTGCCGACCTACGACGGGGGCTCCTTCTCACTGGCCAACTGCCTGGAATGGTCGTCGATGATGGCGAACATGCAGGCCGGTGGCCGAGGGATGGCCCGGGTGGCGCTCGCCCAGCTGCGCGGCGGCTCACCGGCGCTGCGGCGCGGGCTGGCGACCCTGCCGCTGTCCGAGTCGGACAAGGTCGCCGTCGGCCGCCACGTGGACTTCTACCAGGACTGGCTCACCCACGGCCTGGACGACGAGTACTGGACCCGCCAGGACCACCGGCCGACCGTCGCGAACGTCACCGCGCCGGTCCTCATGGTCACCGGCTGGTACGACATCTTCCTGCCCTGGCAGATCGAGAGCTACCAGGCCCTGCACGCGGCGGGCAACACGCCCCGTCTCGTCGTCGGCCCCTGGTTCCACGTCTCCCGGGGCGCCGCCGCCCCGACCGTGACCGAGACGCTCACCTTCCTCGACGCGCAGGTGAAGGGCGTCGGCGCCGCGCCGGAGCCGATCGTCCGGGCCTACGTCACGGGCGAGGGCGGTGGGTGGCGCGAGTACCCGCACTGGCCGCCGCCGGGCATCGTCGCGACGAGCTACCACCTCCAGCCAAGCGGCGGGCTGTCGAGCGACGAGCCGCCGGCCGACGCGGAGCCTGACGTCATCCGCTACGACCCGGCGGACCCGACGCCGTCGGTGGGTGGCCCGAGACTGGGACGTGACGCCGGTGCCCAGGACAACCGGGAGCTGGAGGCCCGCGACGACGTGCTGACCTACACCGGCCCGGCGCTGGCCGCGCCCGTGCAGTTCGCCGGCACGGTGACCGCGTCGATCGAGGTCAGCTCGGACCGCGAGACCTTCGACATCTTCGTGCGGCTGTGCGACGTGTCCGCGGCCGGCGTCTCGACCAACGTCTGTGACCGGCTGGTCCGGCTCGCGCCCGACCCCCAGGCTCCGCCCGGGACCGTGCGCACCGCGCGCCTGGAGCTGTGGCCGGCCGCCCACCACTTCCAGACCGGCCATCGGATCCGCGTGCAGATCTCCTGCGGGGCGCATCCTCGCTACAACCGCAACCTTGGCACCGGCGAGCCGCTCGCGACCGCGACGACGCTGCTCACCGCGACCCAGCGCGTGCACCACGACGCGGCGCATGTCTCGTCGATCGTCCTGCCGGTCCTGCCGGCTCAGGCGGGCTGACGCGGCCAGGGCCTGGTCGCGGCGACCTGAGCCTGGGAGTGGCCAGCCTGGGCCCGGTGTTCGCGCGGGCTGATCCCGCGGACGCGTTTGAAGGCGGTGCAGAGCGCGAACGAGCTGCCGTAGCCGACCTGCGTCGCCACCTCGCTGATGGAGGTGCCGGGCCGCAGCAGGTCGGCGGCCAGGGCCAGGCGCCAGGCGGTGAGGTAGGCCATCGGCGGTTGGCCGACGGTGTCGGTGAACCGGCGAGCCAGGGCCGCCCGCGAGACGTGGGTCGCGGCGGCCAGCTCGGCGACGGTCCAGGGGCGGGCCGGGTCGTCGTGGAGCAGCCGTAGGGCGCCGCCCACGACCGGGTCGCTGTGGGCCTGGTACCAGGTCGGGGTGTCGACGTCGGGGCGGGCGAACCAGGTGCGCAGCACGGCGATCAGCAGCAGGTCGAGAAGCCGGTCGAGCACGGCCTCCTGGCCCGGCTCGTCCCTGCCGACCTCGCTCGACAGCAGGGGGATGAGGGGCGTGTCCCAGGACTCGCCCGGCAGGACCACGAGTGCGGGCAGCGCGTCCAGCAACGGCCGGCAGATCTCGCTGAGCACCTGGTATGTGCCGGTGACCAGCACCGTCGCGCCCTGCGGGCTGTTGCCCCAGGTACGCACGCCCAGCTCCTTCATCGCGACCAGCTGCTCGCCGTCGGGCGTCGTGCACCGCTGGCCGGGGTGAATGACGACCTGCGGCGGCGTGGTCGGGTCGTCGGCGAACGTGTATGGGTCAGGGCCCCGCAGGACGGCAACGTCTCCCTGGTGCAGCCGCACAGGTTGGCTCCCGTCGGGGACCACCCACGCGTCGCCCTGCACGACCGCCACCAGGGTGAGCGGCGCCTCGTCCTGGATGCGCAGCGACCAGGGCGGCGTCAGCGACGAACGCAGCAGGAACGCCCCGTGGGCGCGCGGCCCGTTGAGGAGGCCGGCGACGACGTCCATGGCGCCTCACGGTAGACGAAGGAACAGGGCGTCGATCCTCAGCGGTGCCTGGCCGCCACGACGCCGACGAGGATGACGAAGGCGCCGGTCGTCGTGATCGTCCGGACGAGGTTCCAGGCCGCCCATCTCGACTCGTCGAAGGCCGCCCGGACCCGGGCCACATCGATGTGGTTCGGGTCGCCGGCGCCCTTGATGGCGTCATTGAGGGGCACGTGGATCGCGACCGTGATGACCACGGTGATCAGGTAGAGGACGAAGGCGCCGACGAGCCAGGGCAGTACGGAACGCCGGTCGGAGCCGAGGTGCAGCACCCCTGCCACGCCCGTCAGGATCAGCGCCCCGAAGAAGGTGAACATGAACCACGGGTTGATGATCGCCCGGTCGATCGACTGGAACGCGGCGACGAAGGTGCGGTCGTCGGTCCGCTTCAGGCCGGGCATGACGGTGTGGGCGTAGAGGGCGAGCACCCCGGCGGCCAGGCCGGTGAGCACGGTCGCGCCGACGAGCACGAGGTTCGTGAGGACCGGCGGGCCGGTGACGTCGAGGGGCTGTGATCCGCCTGCCTGGGTGTACATGCCGGTTCCTCCCGTGGGTGTCCGCGCGTGAGCCGCTGTTCTGCTCACATTCCGCAGTGAACTCGACAGCCGGGAGACGTTCCATGGCTGAAAAGCTCGATTTCATGCGGCAGCGTCCACGGGCGGGCGCCCACGGGAGGTCTAGCTTTCTGGTCTCAGGCGCCGGCCGGCCCTGGGTCGATGTGCACGATCTCGCCGGTCTCGGTGACAGCGAGGTCCTGTCGCAGCGTCTCGCCGGTGAAGTACGACGGCTTGACGATCCGCCAGGCGACGAACGCGACCAGCCCGACGAGCACCGAGGCGAACGCGACCAGGAAGACCCCGCCGATCCGCCAGTGCGGGGCGAACGGCATCAGCCAGGTCGTGTAGCTGTCGTCGGTCGCCACGTCCCAGCCGCTCCACACCGTCCACGCCCCGGCGAACCACAGGATCAGGCCGCCCAGCGTCGGCAGGACGCCCCGCAGCCAGAACGACCGCATGCTGTGCAGCAGCGTCTTACGGAACGCCCAGGTGCAGGTGAAGCCGGTGAGGCCGTAGTAGATCGCGATGAACAGGCCGATCGCGGTGACCGCGTCGCTGATCACCTGGCCGGACGACATGTAGTTCATCGCGACGTACAGCACCACCGAGATCCCGCCCATGACGACGGTCGACACGGTGGGCGTCAGGTACTTCGGGTGCATGCGGGCGAACGAGGCCGGGATCGCCTTGTGGACCGCCATCGACAGGGTGGTCCGGGCGGTCGGCAGGATCGTCGTCTGCGTGCAGGCCGCGGCCGAGGTCAGCACCATGAGGATCAGCAGGTGGGACAGGACGGACCCGAAGCCCGATCCGCCGAAGACAGCCTTGCCGAGGATCGACAGGACGTCGCCGGAGTGGTCCGGGTTGGCGAGGCCGATCCCGCTGTCGCCGACACCGGCGAACGACTGGGCCGCCATCGTCACGAGGATGTACGTCACCAGCAGCAGCACCGTCGACAGGATGGCCGCGCGCCCCGGCGTCTCGGTCGGGTTGTCGGTCTCCTCGTTGACGGCGACGGCGGAGTCCCAGCCCCAGTAGATGAACAGCATCAGCGTGATGCCGTTGAAGAAGCTGGCGAAGTCGCCGCCGAACGGGTTGAACCAGGACCAGCTCACGCCGAGCGACCCGACCGGCGCGGTCCCGGCGCCGACCTTGACCAGGGCGACGATCGAGAAGACGAGCAGCACGACGACCTCGACCGCGAGCAGCGCCTTCTGGATGTTGGCCGAGATCTCGATGCCGCGATAGCAGATGTAGCTCATCAGGATGATCCACAGGATGCCGACCAGGAGCACCCAGGCGCTGGCCGGGTCGGAGCCGATCCCGTCCGCGTTGAACAGCAGGAACAGGTACTGGCCGGCGACCTGGGCCAGGCTCGCCATGACCAGCACGTCGGCCGCGATGATCGCCCAGCCGCCCCACCAGCCGGCGCTCGGCCCGAACGCCCGCCCGGCCCAGGTGAACGTCGTGCCGCAGTCGGGGTCGACCCGGTTGAGCTCGGCGTAGCCGATCGAGGTGAACAGGATCGGGACGAACGCCAGGATGACGACGATGGGCGTGTGGATGCCCACGAACGACACGACCAGCCCGAGCGTGGCGGCGAGGCTGTAGGCCGGCGCGGTCGAGGCCACACCGATCACCACGGAGGACGCGAGCCCGAGCGCCCCGGTTTTCAGCCCTTTCTCGGGCGGTGTGCGAACGGCGACCGTCGGGGCGACTGCGGACATGGGCGATACCTCCGGCCGACCGTTGCTGCGAACCGCGCAGAAACTACCCCCTTTGGACCGCAGAATCCATGGCGAAACCGGACCGTAACGATGGTTTCCAGGCGCGGAGTCGCAGCGTCACCATGCCGCGCCCTGATCCACGTCCAGTTCGGGCCGCCAGGTCCTCGGGCGCGCGATGGGTGCGGTGGCACCCTCGGGCCGACCGGTGGTGACGGCTACCGGGCGAGCGGGCGGCGCAGCTCCCAGTGGTTGCCGGCCGGGTCGGCGCAGAAGATCACCACGAGGTCGCCGAAGCTGCCGGAGCGGTACGGGACGCCGGCGGCGTCGAGCCGGCCCTCGACCCCCTCGTCGACTTCGATCGCCGTGTGGGCGCGGGCCGCCGGCCGGTGGTCGGGATCGACGCTGAGGTGGATCTGGCTCCCGTCGTCCGCCTGGTACCACTGCGCCCTGCCGACCAGCTCGGCCGGCGGGACCAGCTTCCGGTAGCCGAGGACGCCGACGAGGAAGGCTCCCTCACGCTCGTCAAGGCCCGGCGGCACCCCGAGGTTGGCGTGGTGGAAGCGCGGCATGGTCGACCTCCGGTCGCTCTGGCACGTTGCGGGCAGGCCAGCTGCCGCCGTTCCAGCCTCATCCCGTCGGCCGCCCGGCCGCAACAACTGCCAGCCGGCGCGGACCTGGCGACCCGGGCCGTCCGTCAGGAGGGCCGCGAGTCCTGGGCGTAGCGGGTCGGGGTGACGCCGAACGCCGCGTGGAACGCCGCGGTGAAGGAGCTCGGGGTGCTGTAGCCACAGGTCAGGGCGACCGTGGTGACCTGCTCGCCGGTCGCCAGCAGCGCCATGCCGTGATGCAGCCGCAGCTGGGCCCGCCACTGCGGGAACGTCATCCCCGTCTCGGCCCGGAACAGCCGGCTCAGCGTGCGCTCGCTGGCGCCCACGGTGGCGCCGAGCTCAGCGAGCGTGCGCGGGTCGGCCGGGTCGCGCCGCAGCGCCTCGGCGATGCCGGCGAGCCGGTCGTCGCTCGGCTGCGGCAGGTGCAGGCGCGGCGCGGCCACCGGGCGCAGTCCGCGCAGCAGCACCCTGGTCAGGTCGGCGCGGTCGGCGTCCTGCACTGCGGGGTCGGTGAGCGCGCGGATGATCTCGCGCAGCAGGTCGGAGACCGCGACGACGGTCGGGGTCCGCGCGCCGAACGGGTCGTCGTCGGCGCCGAACCAGAGCGAGTGCATCTGGGTGGGCCCGTAGGCGCGGTGCGCGTGCGGCAGCTCGGCGGGCAGCCACACGGCCCGCAGCGGCGGCACCACCCAGGAGCCGAGGGCGGTCGTGACGCGCAGGACTCCGCTGCCCGGATAGGCGAGCTGGTGCTCGGCGTGGTCGTGCCAGTCGACCCGCTCCTGGGCCGCCAGGCGCAGCCGCGTCGGACCGGCGAGGTGGAGGCGGTCCATCGACAGAACTTTACGGGTTGGCGGCAGCCCGCCGCCGCGTCCGGGCAGCATGCTGACGATCGTTCGCCGGTGCGGCCCCGGGGCCGGCGCGGGCGGACGCACCGTCCGGAGGAGCTGTCCAAGGAGCAACAGGTGAGAACAGAGTTCGAGACCGGCCAGCCCGGCGGGGTCGCGGCGCTGGCCGAGGCACCGCTGGCGCCGGTCGGCGCCGCGGCCACGGCCGAGATCGAGGCGCCCTCTGCGGCTTCGGCGTGGCGGCGGATGCGGGTGTGGGCCGCCGCGCACGCGATCGACGACCTGTACCAGGGCCTGGTGCCCGCCAGCGTGCCGTACTTCGTGCTCGACCGGCACTACGGCTACGTCGCGGCGTCGGGGCTCACCCTGGCTGCGACGCTGGGTGGGTCGCTGCCCCAGCCGCTGGTCGGCGTGCTGGTCGATCGGCGTCGGGTCGGCTGGATGGCGGCGGCCGGGGTGAGCCTCGCCGGCATCGGCGCGGGGCTGGCCGGCGTGCTGCCGACCTACGCGCTGAGCTGGCTCGCGCTGCTGCTGTCCGGCGTCGGCGTGTCGATGTTCCACCCGGCCGCGGGGAAGGCGGCGCGGCTCGCCGCGGGCGACCAGGCGGCGGCGATGAGCGTCTTCGCCGCCGGCGGCAGCGTCGGGTTCTTCCTCGCGCCGGTGCTCGCCACGCCGCTGCTCGCGGCCTGGGGCCTGGCGGCGACGGCCGTGTTCATCCCGCCGGCGGTTCTCATCGGCTACGTCCTGCTGCGCGCCCACCAGCGGCAGGCCGCCGTCCCGGCGGGGCCGGTGGCCGTCGCCGGCACCGACCGTTGGCACCCGTTTCTCGTGCTCACCGGCGTCGAGGTGATCCGGTCGGTGGTGCTGTTCGGGGTGAGCACGTTCATCGAGCTCTACTGGATTCGCCACCTGCACGCCGGCCACACCGCGGCCGGGGCGGCGCTGGCCTGCTTCATGGTGGGCGGCGTCGCCGGCACGCTGACCGGCGGGCGGGTCGCCGACGCCATCGGCGCGGTGCGCGCCGTCCAGGCGGGCACCGTGCTGGTGGTGCCGATGCTTGTCCTGCTGCGGCTGGCGCCCTCCTCGGGCACCGGTCTGGTCGCCGCGGTGGCGACGGGCCTCGCCCTCAACATCCCGTTCGCCGTCCTGGTGAAGCTGGGCCAGGACTACCTGCCGACCCGGCCGGGCACCGCGTCCGGCGTCACGCTCGGGCTGGCGGTCAGCGCCGGGGGCCTGTGCGCCCCGGTCTGGGGTGCCGTCGCGGACGCCCACGGCATCGCCGCGGCCTTCACCGTCCTGTGCTTCGTCCCGCTGCTCTCGCTGGTGCTGGTCACGTTCCTGCCGGAGCCTCAGGACGGCCGGCGACGTCGATGATCACGACGGTGGCGAGGGTGACGGGTGCGCAGCTGGCCGGGGTGGTCGTGAGGGTCAGTGTGAGGGTGCTCGGCGCGGGTGTCGGGAGTTGGCCGAGGTCGATGGTGGCCAGGACGGCTGGGGCGTCGCTGGGCTGGGCCGGGACGGTGATGTCGGCCTGGAGTAGTGGGGTGTCGTCGGTCGCGCTGCCCCGGACGTCGGTGTGGACGGTGGTCTGGTCGTCAGGCGCGGCGCTCGCGGGCGCTGCGTAGCTGCCCGTGAGGGTGAGGGTTGGGTGGCCGTCGGTCTGGTCGACCGTCGCGGCGAGGCTGGCCGGCGTGAGGGTGATCGCGTCGCAGGCGGCGCTGGGCGTCAGGGTGATGATCGGGATCGGGGTCATGGTCAGGCTGGCCGTGGTGCTCGGGCTGGGGCTGGGGCTGGCGGTCTCTTCGGCAGGGAGGGCGCTGGCGGTGATCGTGATGCTGGGCGGGGTGGTGGCTGCCGGCGTGGGTGTCGGGCTGACGGTCGTGGTCGCCGCAGCGAGGGGGATGAGGACGAGCGGCGGGGAGCTGGCCGGGGCGGCGAGTGCAGGGTGCTGAGCCGGCGTCGTCGGGCCGGGTGCCGCGGTGGCTGACGGGACGGGCGGGGCGCTGGTCGGATAGCTGATGGTCGCGGTGGGTGTTGACGGGTCGCTCGGGGTCGTGGCGTCCAGGGCGGACGGGGTGGCGGCCAGGGTGGTGTCGGTCTGGGGGAACTGCGATGGCGTCGGGTAGCCGGCGGCTGTCGCGGGCCGGCTGCTGCTCGGCGTGGTGAGCGTGCTGGTCCCGTTCTCCGCGGCCGGGTGCTGCTCGTCGCCGAGGAGCAGGAGCAGGCCGATCAGGGGGATCGCGAGCAGCTGGACCGGTCCCAGGCCCCGGCTGCTGGTGGGCTGAGGCCTGCGATGAGCGCCCTTGCGGGGCCCGGCGGGTCTCGGCCTGGCCGTGGCAGCCGCCGCGGGTCGGCGCCTGGGCGTGGCCGGCGCCGGGACGGTGGGTAGCTGCCTGGTGGTCGCCAGGCCTGCCGGGCGAGCGGCCCTGCCGGGCGCCGACGGTGGAGGAGCGGACCGGCGGTGCCGACTCACCGGAGTGGGCTCCTTCCCGGGGGTCTCGGGGTCACGGGGTTCTGGGCGTGCTGGCGGGGGTGGGGCTGGGGCTGGGGGTGGGACGTGCGCTCGGGCTTGCGGTCGAGCTGGGGGTCGCGGTCGGGCTGGGGGTGCTGGCCGGCCGGGTGATGTTGGTGATGGTGAGGGCGGTGAGGGTTCGGTTCGGACAGCCGGGCGGGGCGACGGTGAGGACCATGGTGACGGTCGTCGTGCGGCCGGGGTCGGTGAGGTGGTCAAGAGGCAGCTGGGTGAGCACGGCGGGGAGGTCGTCGGGCTTGAGGGGCAGCTGTCGGTCGGTGGTGGCGAGGACCCGACCGGTGGGGTCGCGGGCGATGGTGTGGACGTCGATCGTTCCGTTGGGGTTGGGGTTGGGGTTGGTGGCGGCGGCGGTGTAGCGACCGGTCAGGTCGAGGGTGCTCGTGGTGAGGACGGCGGTCAGGCTACCGGTCGTGATCGCGATGGGGGCGCAGTCGGCCGAGGCGGGGGAGCCGGACGGGGCGGCGGGGGTGGTCTGTACGGGGGTGAGGGCGAAGACCGGGTAGGGGTCGGCGGTCTGCTCGCGGTCGGCCGGGCTGGTGGCGCCGGCGTTCGTCGTGACGGCCACCGGTGTGGGGGTGCTGGTGGTGTAGCCGGTGGTCCAGGCGAGGACGGCGCGGACGTAGGCGTCGGAGGGGTTGTAGGCGCGGATCGCGGCGGCGAGCTGGGTGGGGTTGGCCAGGTCGCGGTGGTGGGCGCACAGGTAGCCGCCGGCGGTGAGGGCGGCGTCGTGGATGTTGTTGGGGTCCCTGCGGTGGTCGGCGTTGCCGTCGCGGCCGGCGGAAGCCCAGGTAGAGGGGAGGAACTGGAGGGGGCCGACGGCGCGGTCGTAGGTGGTGTCGTGGTCGAGGGCGCCGTGGTCGGTGTCGGTGATGCGGGCGAAGCCACCGTGGCCGGTGAGCCGCGGGCCGAGGATCGTCGGGGTGACTGTGCCGTCGGGGCTGATCTGGCGTCCGGTGGCGTTGCCGGACTCGACCTTGCCGATGCCGGCGAGTAGTTGCCAGCGCAGGTGGCAGGCCGGCTGCTCGCCGGCGAGGGTGGCGGCGGCCTGCTGGTAGGCGGTCAGGACGGGTAGCGGGATCCGTCGTTCGCCGCCGGCCAGGCCGACCAGACCGCCCGCCGTGCTGGCGGGACTCGGGCTCGCGGCTGCCGCGGTGGCGAGTGCGCCGGTCGGTACACGGTCACCCGAGACGCCGCTGGAAATGCCGGGGGAGACGGCGAGAGCGGACGGCATGGGGTAGTCGGTCGATCGCGTGGTGGCTGTCTGGCTGCTCGCGGTCGCGTCGTGTCCGGGTGGGGGCGACTGGCAGAAGATCAGCATGAGCAGGACGAGTGGCAGGCCGACGGTCGGCGGGCCGAGGGTCCGCGCCAGGCGGCCCGCGCGCGACGGCGGCCGGCGATGCCGGCCCCCGCCGCGCCCACGAGTGGACGACGCCTCTTCCCGGGTCCTTGCGGCCGGGTGGGCGGCGTCGTCGGACATCTGATCAGCGGTGGGTGGCTCAGCTGTACGCGCCGTCGGCACCCTGGGTTCCGTCCTGCGGGAGCGCGGCGGCGAGCTGTGTCGTCGCCGCGGTGGCCTTCTCGAGCGCGCGGCGGGCGTTCGCGAGCTCGACGCGCAGCCGGAAGATTTCCTGCCGCGCCGCGGTGGTGACGCCCTCCCTGCGACCGCTGTCGATCTCGGCCTGGCGGACCCAGCCCCGAAGCGTCTCGGCGTTGATCCCCAGCCCGGCCGCGACGGCCCGGACTGCGGCCGATTCGGAGGCATGACTGGGACGTAAACGGAGGACGCGCGCGACGGCGGCGGCCCGAAATGACGGCGGGTGACGGATCGAGGGACTCATTGTTGGGTCTCCAGGAGAGTAACTGTCGCGCGCTCACTTTCGTTGCTGGTACCGCGCCCCCCCGCTTGACCCCGTTTCTACTGGGTCGCCAGCCGGCGGCTTCCTCCGCTGGCGGTGTCGGTGGTTAGGAAAATTGTTCGCGGGCGATAGCAGTACCACGCCTTCTCTGCTCCGCGCTAGGTGGTTCGTCGCGAATGATGTCTATCTACTCGGCAGTAGATGGGGCGGGGCGCGCGCCGCCGAGCTGCCATGTGACGGCCAGGTTAACAGAATTTGTGTGATGTGGATCACATTATCTACGGATAGTGACCGTAGGGGGCCCTCACGTCGCGGCAGAGTCCAGTTCTAGTGGCGCACAGAGCGGTCGAGAACCTGCGCGTTTGGTTCCGGGGTTGGCGGTGGTTGGGTTGCCGGCCACCGTTCGGTTTCTACTTTCCGTGGCGGACGAGTTGATCAACTGGTGGGGTTCGTCCTTGCGCTGACGGCTGTTGGTGCTTCATTTTCGGTGGTCCCATCGCGGTTACCGGAGCTGGCGCCTGGTGTTTCCGCGCTGGCTTTGTCCTGTGCCCTTCTTGCTGGTTTCGGGATCGGAGTCGGTGTGTTGGCGACCCTGTTGGTGCGTCGGGTGTGGTCCGTGCGCGTTCTGGTGGTGCTGCTGGCAACCGCTCTGGTGGCGACGGCGGTGGCGTTCGCGCCGGCGCTGCGGTCGTCGGCGCGGGCGGCCACGCCGCCGCCGGCCGCTGACCAGGGGCCGGCGGAGCGGCCGGACCTGGTCTCGGCGCAGCTGACGGCGCGAGCACAGAAACGCCGCATCGAGGTGACCGGCCTGCGGACCGAGTCGACGACGGCGTACGTGAACCCCGACGGGACGATGACCGTCGACTCCTACTCGGGCATCCGGCGCGTGCGCACCACGGACGGCTGGGCCGACGTCGACACGACGCTGGTGGTCGCCGACGGCAAGGTGACCCCGAAGGTGACCAAGGCGGGGATCGTCCTGTCGGCCGGCAGCCAGTCCGCCGGTGACGTCGCGACGCTGATCGACGGAGACCGGACCGTCGCCTTCGGCTGGCCGTCGGCGCTGCCGGCGCCGGTGCTGAAGGACAACACCGCCACCTACAAGAGCGTCGCCGCGGGCACGGACCTGGTCGTGACGGTGACCGCGACCGGTTACGACCTGCAGATCGTCGCCTACACGCCCGCCGCCGCCGAGGCCGCGTTGCGGGTGCCGATGCGGCTGCACGGGGTCACGGCTTCGCGGACGGCGGGCGGGGAGACCCAGCTGTCCGCGGGCGGGAAGGTGACGGCCCGGTCGCCGGCGCCGCTGATGTGGGACGCGCACGTCGACCCGGCGAGCAAGCAGCCGACCGCGACCAGGACGGTGGACGCGACCCTGGACACCGCCAAGGCGGACGCGCCGACGCTGACGCTGAAGCCCGACAAGACGTGGCTCACGGACAAGGCGCGGCAGTACCCGGTGACCATCGACCCGGCGGCGACGCTCGCGGACAACCTCGACACGGACGTGAACAGCGCCAACCCGACGACGAACTACGACACGTATTCCGAGCTGCGCCTGGGCAACCTCAACGGCAACTCGGTGAACCGCTCGTTCCTGCGTTTCGACGACTCGGCGATCAAGGGCAAGCACGTCACCTCGGCGGTGCTGAACCTGTGGCAGGGCGGTTCGCAGACGTGCACGGTCGAGCCGATGGTGGTCGAGGGCTCCGGCGGGGTGGGCGCGGGGACGACCTGGAACACCCAGCCGACCGCCGACGGCGTCTTCTGGGGCTCGGGGACGTTCAACAACGGCGGTTCGTGCACCGGCTCGGGCGGGACGAACATCGACATCACCGGGCTGGTGTCGGCGTGGTCGAGCAACGGCTTCGCCTCGCCGGAGGCGCTGACGATGCGGGCCTCGAACGAGTCGGACACCAACCAGTTCAAGTGGTTCTACTCGGGCGACACGATTCTCGCGCCGCACATCTCGGTCACGTACAACTCCTACCCGGCGACCGTTTCGGGCCGGTCGACGGCGCCGTGTCTGGCACCGTGCGCCGCCAGCCCGTCACCGGTGCTGACGAACACGACGACGCCGACGCTCTACGGCGGCTCGTACGACCCGGACGGCACGGCGGTCCGGGTGGACTTCGAGGTCTGGAACTCGAACGCCACCACCGAGCTCGCGAACGGATCCGTCTCCAACATCGCGGCGAACAGCACCGGCGCGTGGACGGTGCCGTCGGGCCTGCTGGCCAACGGCGGGTCGTATGAGTGGCGGGCCCGCGGGTTCGACGGGACGGACTACTCGAAGGCCTGGTCGACGTGGATCCCGTTCGCCGTCGACACGACCGCCCCGGCCGCGCCGTCGGCCGTGAGCTCGACGGTCTGGCCGTCCGGCGGCTGGGGCTCGGCGACGTCCGGCACCTTCACGTGGACCTCACCCGGCGGCGACACCAAGTCGTTCCTGTATGGCCTGGACCAGCCGTCGCCGGCCACCGAGACGACCGCGACCACGACGCCCACCCTCGGACCGACACCCGGTCTGCACAAGTTCTACGTGCGCACCAAGGACACCTCCGGCAACCTGTCGTCGGTCGTCTCGTACAGCTTCGGCGTGGGCACCGGAGCGCTGGCCCAGCCGGACGAAGGCGCGCGGATCCAGCGGTACACCACGCTCGAGGGCCAGGCGCCGTCGAGCCAGGTGTCGGTGCGCTACCAGTACCACTGGGGCTCCAACACCGCGACGACCTGGGTCGACGTCCCGACCTCCGACGTCGTCATCGCGGGGACCTCGACGCACCCCACGGCCTGGCCGGTGGCCCGCAACGGCTCGGCCCTGTTCGACAAGCTGACGTGGGACCTCGGCACCACGATGGCGAACTACTCGGTCCCGGACGGCGCGGACCAGATCCGCGCCTGCTTCACGGACTCGTCGTCGACGGTGTCCTGCACCCCGGCCCGCACGGTGCAGTACTCCCGCCGTGCCTTCGCCGACGCGGACGCGACCTCACCGGCCGGCCCCGGGACGGTGGCGTTGCTGACCGGTGACTTCGCGGTCTCCGCCACCGACGTGTCCATGCCCACCTACACCGGCAGCCTGACCGTGGGCCGTACCGACACGACCCTGTCGAGCGCCGGCGGGCTGGTCGTCGACCCGTCGTCGCCGGCGGCGGTCGGCTGGGCCGGCAACGGCTGCACTGCGGCCGGCAACGCGGTCACGGCGTCGTTCACCGCACCGGCGAACGCGCTGCTGCTCGCGTTCGGTGACACCGCGTCCAACTCCTCGGGCACGAGCAACGGCCCGTCGATCTCGGACTCCGGCGCCCTGACCTGGACCCAGATCGGCAGCTCCGGCGCGAGCGCGTCCAAGGACGAGGCCGTCGCCTGGTGGGCGAAGACGACCGGGTCCTCCGCGCGCACGGTGACGCTGCACGCGTCGAACAACGTGTGCACGAAGTCGCTCAAGGTCATCGTGCTGACCGGGGCCAACCTGATCAACCCGATCGCCGCGACGAACATCGGCCCCGCGACGACGGCGGAGGGTGTGCTCAACCAGTCCGTCACGTCGACGACGGCCGGGTCCATGGCGTTCGCGGCCGTGGCCGACTGGAACGCCGCCGGCACCCCGACACCTGGCACCGGAGTCACGCTGGCCGGTAGCTACTCCCAGTTCGACGCGACCGGCGCGGCCCTGTACCGCACGGCCCCGTCGACGACGTTCGGCCAGACGATGACGATCTCCACCACGGCGCCGACGACGGCGACCAACTCGTGGGTCATGTTCGAGGTCCGGCCCGCCGTCGCCACGACCACGCCCGGCGCGACCGGGGTGTTCGGCCCCGGCTGGACGGCGTCCATGCCGGGCCCGGACGCCGGCCGCGCCGACGAGACACTCGCCGACTTCACCGACTCCCAGGGCTACGTCACCCTGACCGACGAGACCGGGGTCCAGGACGTCTACGTCCGCTCCGGCACCGGCGCCTACCCGTACGCCTACACCGGTGTCGGTGACTCCGGGACGGACGGGTCGAAGCTGGTCAAGAACTCGGCGACCCAGTTCACCGCGACCGACGACGACGGCACCCAGACGGTCTACCAGGCGGTGACCGTCAACGGCGCCACCACCTGGCCGGTCGCCAGCGTGATCGAGCCCGGGTCGGGTACCACCTCGTCCTTCACCACGGACTCCTCCGGCCGGACCACCCGCATCCTCGCGCCGATCCCGGCCGGCATCACGTGCACCACCCTGGTCGCCGGGTGCCGCGCGCTGACGCTGACCTACGCGTCCTCGACGACCGCGACCGGCACCACCCCGGCGACCTGGGGCGACTACCTCGGCCGGCTGACGGCGATAGCGATGTCGCTCAACGGCAACCCGGCGGTCACGGTCGCCCAGTACGCCTATGACTCGAACGGCCTGCTTCGCTCCGCCAAGGACCCGCGTACCGGGCTCGCCACCACGTACGGCTACGACAGCCTGAACCGCCTGACGACGGTCACACCGCCCGGCCAGGCGACCTGGACCATGGCCTACGACGGCAGCGGCCGGTTGCTGACCGCCGCCCGGCCGACCCCGGCCGGGGCGACCGCGACCCAGACCGTCGCCTACGACATCCCCATCACCGGCACCGGCGCGCCCATCGACCTGTCCTCCGGCCAGGCCGCGAACTGGGCCCAGACCGACCTGCCGATCTACGGCGCGGGCGTCTTCGCGGCCGACCACGTGCCAGCCTCGCCGCCCACCGCCACAGACTGGCCGTACGCGTCCCTGACCTACCTGGACACGGACGGCCGAGCGGTCAACGCGGCGAGCTATGGCAACAACGCCTGGCAGATCAGCACGACGGAGCACGACGCCAACGGCAACGTCGTCCGCTCACTGTCCGCGGAGAACCGCAACCAGGCGCTGACGCCGACCGCCGACACCGACCCGTCGGTCGCGGCGCTGACGACCTCGGCTGCCCGCTCGCAGCTGCTGGACGACCAGACCGTCTACTCGTCGGACGGCGTCCTCGTCACCGACACCTACGGCCCGACGCACCCGATCATCGACAACAGCGGTGGCCGGTACTCCGCCCGCGAACACGTCCACACCGACTACGACCAGGGCGCCCCGTCCGCACCCGACCCCTACCGCCTGCCCACCACGGTCACGACGACAGCCCGCACGCTCTCCGGAACTGACGTCGACCCCCGCAAGACGGTGAACGGCTACGAGGCCAAGACCGGCGCCGACCCGTCGACCTCCGGCTGGAACCTGCGCAAGCCCACGACGGTCACGACCTGGATGGGTGGCGGCACCACCCCCGACATCGTGAGGACGACCTACTACAACGCCGCCGGCAACGTCGTCGAGAGTCGCCAGCCCAAGGCGAACAGCACCGGCACCGACGCCTACACCACCCTCACCACGTACTACACCGCGACAGGGACAGGTAGCTGCGTCAACGCCTCCTGGACCGGCCTGGCCTGCACCTCCGGCCCCGCCGCCCAGCCCAGCACCGGCAACCCGTTGCCTGTCACCACCGACACCTACAACGACCTCGCCGAGCCCCTGACGTCGACCGACAGCGTGACCGTCTCCGGCACGACGACCACTCGGACGACGACCGACACCTACGACAGCGCCGGCCGAAAGACTTCCGAGGCGATCGCCGCGAGCCCCGCGGCCAACGGCGGTACGGCCCTTCCGACCGCCACCTTTGGCTTCGACCCCGCGACTGGCCTGGCAACGACCACCACCACCAGCGGAATCACGCTGACCACGGGCTATGACTCCTGGGGTCGGGTCACGTCGCAGACGGATGCCGATGGCAACTCGGCCTCGAGTAGCTATGACATCGACGGTCGGGTGGCGACCTCGTCCGACGGGAAGGGTACCTACACTTACACGTATGACGGAGTCGCGGGAGAACACCGCGGCCTGGTCACCTCCCTCAACGTCGGCGCCGGCTCCGCCCCGTCCACCTTCTCCGCCACCTACAACGGCGACGGAAGCATGACGACGGAGACCTATCCAAGCGGTCTGGTCGCGAAGACCCGGTACGACAACTCCGGCGATGCCAACGCACTGACCTACACCATGGGCACCACTCCTTGGATGACGTTCGCGCAGGCCAACTCGATCTACGGCCAGGTTCGGCTCGACAGCACGCCACAGGGTGGCAGAACTCTTGGCTATGACCTGTCTGGACGGCTGACCTCGGTCGCGGATACCGCCAGCTTCGGCAGCGGGACGGCCCTGTGTAACACCCGTGTCTATGCCTACGACGCCGACTCCAACCGCGCCTCGCTGACGAGCTACCCCGACGCGGGCGGCAGTGACACCGGCACCTGCTCGACCAGCACGTCACCCACCGGTTTCGGCTTCGGCTACGACCAGGCCGATCGCCTCACCAATAGCGGCTACACCTACGACCTGTTCGGACGGACCACCACCGACCCCTACCCACCCAACGGCACGTCGGCCGCGATCGGGTACTACGTCGACGACCTGGTCGCGTCCGAGACCGTGGGCTCCACGACCCGCACGTACGCGCTCGACCCAGCCCGGCGCATCCGCTCCTGGACCGACGGCAGCACGACCTCGATCAATCACTACACATCCGCGTCCGGAGACGATCCCGCCTGGATCGGGACCGGTACCGCCTGGACCCGCAACATCGTCGGCATCGACAGCAGCCTGGCCGCCATCCAGGACAACGCCGGCACAGTCACCCTGCAGCTCGCCAACCTGCACGGCGACATCGTCGCCACGGTGGCCGACTCGACCAGCGCGACATCACTGGCCAGCTATTCGGACAACACCGAGTTCGGGCTGCCGTACTTCACCTCCGCGGCCTACCCCACCTACGGCTGGCTCGGCGGCAAACAGCGCTCCCGCAACACCCTCTCCGGCCTCACCCTCATGGGCGTCCGCCTCTACGACCCCGACCTCGGCCGCTTCCTCCAGACCGACCCGGTCCCTGGCGGCTCGGCGAGCGCCTACGACTACTGCAACGCCGACCCCATTAACTGCACCGACGTAGACGGACAATGGCCCCACCTTCGGAAGATGTGGAAGAAGCTTCAAAAGGCCGGCCTGAATCTTGCGAACAATAAGCTGATCACGCTCTGCACGAACTTTGCCCCAGGGCAGCTTGGCATGGCGTGCGGATTGACGCAGGTCATCGGCTATTCACTTAACGGTCAGTTTAGGAACGCTGCTGGCATCGGATTGGGAATGGCGGTTGGAGCGGGGGTCGGCGCGGCCATCGATCGATATGGAATGGCTGTCCTCGCGCGTCGGGTAGTTCGACCTCGGAGCGTCCGAGCTCCCAGGCTCAGTCGTGTAGAAAGGTTTGCGGTGGCTACCTACCGGCGGACCAAGGGCAGGCCGTGGTCGTATCCGAAGTACGTGGCGGGCGTCTCATCGGCCAATATAACGGCGACCTACGTCAGTGGAAGCCGTGCCTCGTGGAATCCGTATTGGTGACCAAGGGTTCCTGCGATGCATGAAGAAGATTTAGTCCAGCAAACCCCAATTACAGCCGTCGCGACGAGGATCTCCTAAATGCCAATTGATACCCCAGCCGCTGCTCCCCGTTTTGTGCGACCGTGATCGGAGGGGGTCGGTGATCAATTCGCCTGTTCGCGCCACGAACCTGTCCGATGGCAGGCGCCTCCTGCTCGGGGTGCTCGTGGCCGTGGGAGGTCTTGGGCTGGCGCTGGGGTGGCTGCGATCCGACTACGTCTTCGCGCACAGAGGCGTTTCGGCGATCGCTGAGGTCGTCAAACCCGGCGTGGGGCGTGGTCCGAGCACTGTTCGTTTCACGACGGATGACGGTCGAGTGATCGTGACGGAGCTCGATGCGCCGACGAACGTTCCGGTCGGCGGTCGGCTACGGATCGTGTACAACCGAGGCAACCCCTATTCGGCGCACGGCGGGAACAACGTTCCTTACTACATTGGGCCCGCGGCAACCGGTGCTGCCGCGCTCGGGATCGGGGCCTTCTTCGTCGGGACGTTCGCGCGACGGCGCCGGCGGTTCCCCGGCTGGAGCCCGATGTCCCTCGCCGAAGCCACGGAGCTGTTCACAAGGTGGCCGGGACCGTGGTGGATCGCGGGTGACCGCGCTGTCGACCGCGGACTTGCCCGCGCCGCTGCCGGGCAGGACATGACCATCGCCGTGACCGTGCCCAAGGCAGGGACGTTACAGACACTACTGCCAGGCTGGGAGATCTGGTCCTATGGCAGCTGGCCGCGCCGGTACCGGCCAACCGACGACCTCAGCCGTACAGGGACTGACGAGCTGTGGGTCCGGCAGGCCGACCGGCAGCCGTGGCGACTGCGCGTCCTGCTCGCCGACGTCGACGAGGATGCTTGGAAGCCTCGTTGGGACGCCCAGTCGTCCATCCGCCTCGCCGATCTGGGCCAGCCCGGCGCGGACCCGGTCAGATTCCTGATCCCGGAAGTCGCGCTCTACTGGCAGATCATCGCCGCCCGCCGACCGTGGACATCGCGGAAGATCATCGACGCGGTTGCCCTGTTGGGCAAGCCGCAGCGGGAAAAGCTACGTCAGACCCTGATTGACGGCGGCCATGCTGACGCCGCACGTCGCGTCCTCGGCTGAGGCAGCGCGCCACCCGCCCTCTACTGGGCATTCTGACAAGTAAGATCACGGCCGTGATTGAGAATGTCGACAGGCTGGCCCGCGGTTGGTGGGAGGGCCAGCGGTTGGCGAACGGCACCCGAGAGGAGCGAAAGCTCTGGAGCCTGGGAGAACCGCCCGAAGTGGAGAGAGGCTGGCAGGCGGCTCGGGAGCTCATAGATCGGGGCGGTGAGAACGCGTTGGAGCTTGTCGTGGCTCTGTTGCGGTCGATGCCGGACGAGGCCGGGGCCGTGACGGTGGGGGCAGGCCCTCTGGAAGACCTCATCGCCGAGCACGGGAACGAAATCTCGCTCCGGATCGACGAGCTGGCGCGACGGTGCCCGCTGTTCCGTCAGGCCCTGTCCTCGGTGTGGCTGGAAGACGGAGCGCTGGACTCGGAGGCGGCACGACGGTTGACCCCGTGGACCCCGACGCTGGGCACCCTCTAATGCAGCGCCTCAGTAGTTTCTTGCTGTGGGTGCCCGGGTTGATCATTACTTCTGATAGTCGGTGGGGTGGACGAGGGCGGCGGTGTCGAAGGAATTACTGAGGCGCTGCACTAGGCACGTCCCACGTCCGGCCCGTCGCGGCAAACGGAAGGCACTGTCTGAGCTGCCGGCCGTCCTCGGGCGGCCGGCAGCCGTGCCGTAGTGAGTTCTTGGAAGCGCGATACGTGCAGAGGTGGCTTCTCGATTGATTTGCGGATCGCGGCGCCTCGGGCACCGCTGTCGACTGGGACCTCACTTGACCGAACTGTCGCGCAGCAACGCTGGACGTCGGAAGGCCTGGCTGGCCACTGTCGGGGACACTCTGGTAGAAAGCTGGTGTTAGGCCGCTTCTCCGCCGTGGAGGCTGAGCTGAGCTGAGGTCGCGATGAGACAGGTCTGGTACAACAGATCCAACCGGTTCTGGGGATACCTGATAATGGTCGGCTCCGGGGCCATGTTTCTTGTGTTTGCCTTCTTTCCGGCAAAGCAGGACTCGGCGGGCTTGGTGCTGCCGTTCTTTGTGTTCTCCCCGATCGCGCTTGGCTTCTGGGTGATTTTTGTCCGTCCGGAGCTCGTGGCGACGGAGTCCGGGATCACAGTGCGAAACCCGCTCTTCCAGACCGATATTCCCTGGGGCGCGGTACGGGGGTTTGATGGGAGTGGCAAGTATCTGCGAATTCAGACGGTATATGGAGCCGAGTATCTGAGTTCGGCCACCGAGGTCGCCAATTTCAGGCTGCTCGGGAGAGCTCGCACCGCGAATGACCGCGCCGAGGTCGCCCTGACCAAGATGCTGAATGATCGGCGGGCAGCGGGAAATGCCGGTGGCACGACAGTCGTCCGAAGGTTTTTTCTGCCCGGGCCCCGAGCGCTCATTGCACCGACGGTGGTAGTAGTGACAGGAATAGTCGCGTACAATCTGCACTGATCTTCTGGTGTGCGCCCGCGAACCGGGCCGATCGTGGCGGTCCGGCAGTTGGACCCGTAGCGGGCAGAGGATCTTGGTCGCCGTTCTGTGCGGGCTCAGTCCCATCGTCCCACTAGGAAAGTGTTGCGCAAGATGAGCGCTACCAGTTTCCGAGGTGCCTATGTCCGCCTCTGGTTCGAGAGAACGCCAGCCTACTGGTGTCGGCTGAGGGTGGCTCCAGAATCCTGTGAGCAGGAGCGCGCATTTCTTGGAACCACGAAAATCGATCGTACCGGCGTCGCCATGGTTCTCTGCGAGAGACGTAACCTGATCCTCGGTAAGCGGAAGACGGTGACCTTTCTTGACAGATATGGAAACAGGCTCGGTCTCGCATTCGTCGCGCTGCGACCCAGGCGAGTTATTGACGCCCTCGTAGAGGATGGCTGGCCTGTTCGAGTCGAACCCGTGGGACTTCGCGGCCGGAGGTTCGAACTAGTCGTCCCGGGCGGAAACCGTCGTGATAAATCGGAATCCACCCCGCCGGCCGGCTGGTACGCGGACTCACGCAACCCCGCCGCGAACCGCTGGTGGGACGGCAGGGCTTGGGGCGCGGTCCAAGGAGCGCGGGTGGCCGACCGCGGCCCGCCGTCGCTGGGAAATCACGCGCGCGGAAATTCCGGCCAGGTGCTGCCGGCACATGTTCCGGCACGCTCGGCGGTTGCCTGGGCCATCGCTTCGACACCATTAATTGGCCTCGTCTTCGCAATCATCGCGATGGCAGCTCATAGCGATGTGCCAGGACTGCTCAGTCCGCCTGTCAGTGTTCTCGGGGTCTGGCTGGCCTCCCTCGGCTTGGCCGTTGTCGACAGTCGCCGGCCCAAGGTCGCCGGCTGGTCGCCGGTAATCGCGTTAGCCGGCCCCTGTGTGCGGCGACATTCCTCTACGAGTCGTAGGGTTTCGTCCAAATTCCCCGGGCCTATTTCTGGCCGAGTTGGACCTGCTCCTGTAGTTACGGAATGACCGACGTAGGATCGGGTGGGAGCCAATGAACTCGACCTAAGTTGGAGGATAGGATGCCGATCGTGAGGCTCTTAGCGGGAGTACTGGTTACTGCCGCTGGCATTTCGCTTATGGTCCTAGGTAATAAGACAGTTCGTCCTGATGGCTCGATCCGGCCGGTAAGATGGCACCTGGCCATTCTGGGTCTCGCGGTTGCCCTCGTCGGGGTCTTTTTGGCCTCCTAAGGGCGACGACGAATCTGGAGGGAGTTGATGACGAAATGGCTGGTCCGAGATCGCTGCTCCAGACGCGATCACTCGCTGGCGGGACCGGAGAGTGTCGAATTCGCCCTCCTGACGTGCCCTCGAGTGGGCCACCGCACACGGTGGAGCGTGATGTCCTCTTGGAGTCTGATCGCGATTAGGCCGAAATATGGGCTGCGAACCAGAATGCGAGCTCTTCTGCCCTCTTGGCTCGGATGGATGTTTCCTAAAGGCCCGAAGGATTGTGGCGAGCACGAGTGGTACAACCACGATGATAACGTGTGTCTGTGCTATCACTGTGCAGTGGGGATTCGACCTATTAACGATGAGGACCGTCGATCCTGGCGTCGACACGGACAACTGCCATAGGAACCCGAGGAACGGGTAAACGCCACCCGACATTGACGGTGACTGGCGACGCCGGTTTCGGCTTCGCGTACGGGGTCTCTGCCCAATCGACGCATTCGTGGCGACTGTGGTGACGCCGTCGGCTGGAGACGCTCAATGGACGTGATCGTAAGCTTCTACATATTGACGCTGTTCACGGCCATCGCCGTCTACGTGAAGCGGACGAAGCAGCGCATCGGATCCACGCCCGCTTGGGACGCGCGCTTGCGGCGGTGGGTCATCATTCTCCCGGTGATTGCGCTGGTGGTTTTTGTGTATTCCGTCGTAGCAGCTATCGCATGAATCGCGAGGTTCGGAGGACGGTGGTTCGGAGTTCGATGCACGCCTGTCGCGGCGGATGGAGGCAGGGCGGCCCGCAAAGTCTGTTCACGCAGGTAGGCGGTGGTGTGCGGAGGGCCTGAGGCTGTGGCCGGTCCTGGCGGGGTGAGTCGGCACCGGCGGAGCGATTCTCACGGTTCGTAGCGGGCGTGGGAGGCGCTGGGTGGGTCTCGACGGCTGGCCGCCAGCTTTCGTGACTGCCAGTGGGGCAGGGCTGCGGCAATGCTGCGTAAATAGCGACCCCGCATCGCTTGGAAAAGGTGCTGCCGATGGATTGGTCGGATCTAATTGCGAGAGCAGTGGGACTGCCTCTGACTATCGCTGGAACTGCAATCGTTATCTTCCCTGCGAAATGTGCTCGATGGAACGCCACTGTAGGCCCAGAGTGGCTGCGAAACGCGGGCCTCTCGGGCAGATATGAGGCCTATGAGGGGCGAACGAAGCCAGCTTTCATGCGCTTCGCTGACAGCCTCTTCCTAGCCGGCGGACTGCTGCTCGTCGGTAGCGGCCTGGTCGGTGTTTGAGGGCCTGGTGAAAATTAGCGGAAAGAGTTCATGACCTCGCTGGCCGGTCAGGCTCTCTGCTGCGGAGCACTTATTGCGCTCGACCCCGCCCGGCGAATCCGGTCGTGGACCGATGGCAGCTCGACCTCGATCAACCACTTCACGTCCTCGTCTGGAGACAGTCCTGCCTCGATCGTGACCGGTACTGCCTGGACCCGAAGCATCGTTGGCATCGACGGCAGCCTGGTGGCCAGTCAGGACAGCGGCGGCGCCGTCACCCTGCAACTCGCCACCTGCACGGCGGCGTCGTCGCCACGGCGGCCAGTGGAAGTGGCGTAAGCACATTATCTGGAAGAGGGTGGCGTTGGCGGCGGGCATCGCCTCGTTCGGGGTCTACGTCGTCGCATCCTCGGGTGCCTGCGCCGGCGTCGGGCTGATCGCGGCCGGTCTGTCGGCGACAACAAAACCAATGGGAAGATTAACAAGACCTGGGTCGCGCTGGACGTCAGAGGGCCCGCTGGCTACGATTTGAGGCGGCCTGGTAGGGCATTGGCGTGTTCTGGCTCTTTTTCATCCCGCCGGAGCTCGTGGCGACGGAACGGCACATCATCATTCGGAATCCCCTGGTCCAGACGAAGATTCCCTGGGCGGCGGTGCTCAGGTTCGACAGCCGGGGGAGATACCTGGAAGTCGTGACCGCGGACCGCCCTTACGTGTCCTATGGCACGGAGATCGCCAATATCAGCCTACTGAGGAAGCGGACGGCGAACGACCGCTCCGCTGGGGAGCTGGACGAGCTGCGGGAGGCCGGGCGGGGACGTGAGCCCGCCGAGGCCCGGGTCGAGCGCGGCCTGTTCGTCCCGGGTCCACGCGTGCTGATCGGTCCAGCCGTCGTTCTTGCCGCCGGCTTTGTCCTCTACTACACGTGACCTAGTGCCGTGTCCGGCGAGGTCCTCCCGCTGGCTTGATCGCCGTTTCGGCCCTCGCATGGTCATAAAAACGCCACGGTTACAGCCACGCGAGGGCGAAAACAGCGATCTTGCTGGCCCCGGGACGAGGCGAATCTGGCCAGATGCGGCACTACTGCGGTAGCTCCTGCAGTCCGGCGCTGGTCAGCAGGTAGCCAGGCGGGATGCTGGTCGGGTCGGTTCGGGCCAGGTCGACCAGCGCCGTTCCGGCGAGCTCTGGCGTGAGGGGCTCGCCGAGCTGACGCAGGTAGGCCTCCTCGGTCTGGCCGCTACGCGCCGCGTACGCCCGGACCGCGGGCGCGCCGAGAGCTGTCAGCGGGGTCAGCCGGGGAAGCACCGTGGTGAAGGTGATGCCCAGGCCGGCGCGTTCGGCCTCGTCGCGGGCGTAGCCGCTGATCAGGCGTTGGGTGGCCTTGGCGCCGGCATAGCCGCCGCTGAGCGGGGACCCGGCCAGGGCCGCGCCGCTGCTGACCACGATCACCAAAGCGCCGGGCCGCAACGGCCGCAATAGAGCCTCCCGCAGCCAGTGAAACGCGATCCGGACGTCGGTGTGCCAGTTGGCCGAGAACGTCTCCCAGGTCTGGTGGTGCAGCGGACGCATCAGCGGGCTGGCGCCGGCGACCAGGACGACGATCGATGGTTCGTACCGGTCGAAGAGCCGTCCGGCCGTGGCGGCGTCGGTCGCGTCGGCGACCTCCGTGCGCAGGCGCGGGTCGGTGGCGGCGAGCTGCGCGAGCGCCGCCTCGTTACGGGCGACGGCCACGACAGGCGTGCCGGCCCCCGCGAAGGCCTCGGCGATCCCGCGCCCGAGCCCACGACTCGCGCCGACTATGAGGGCGGTCCGGTCATTCATCGGGGTGGTTCCTCTCGCGTTCGCCGGGTCGGGCTGGGCTGCAGGTGGTGGTGTTGTCATCCGAGCTGTCCTCCGGTCGAGGCGGGCTTGGTCGTGGTGTGGCCGTGGCGACCGGGGACGGCCGCGGCGGCGAGGATCCCGACAGCGGAGAACGCCGCCCCGATCCACAGGGCCGTGGCGAAGTGGTCGACGAACGTCCGGGTGGAGGTGTAGACGCCGGAGCCCGCGAAGACAGAGGCCAGGATCGCGACGCCGAACACGCCACCGATCTCGCGCACCGCGCTGTTGGTGCCCGACGCGATGCCCATCTCGGTGGGTGGGACCGAACCGACGACCGCGTTGGCGACGGTCGGGAAGCACAGCGAGATCCCGACCCCGGCGACGGCGAGCGCCACCGCCAGCCACCGGTAGCTCATCCCCGGCTCGGCGATCGCGGCGATCCAGCCTAGCCCGACAGCCTGCAGGGCCAGGCCGGTGATCAGGAAGGGACGGTTGCCGAACCGGTCGGCCAGGGCTCCGGCGATGGGAGCGACCACCATCGGGGCGCCCGTCCACGGCAGGGTCCGGAGGCCGGCCGCGAGGGGCGAGTAGCCGAGCCCGGTCTGCAGGAACTGCATCATCAGGAACAGCACGCCGAACAGCGACGCGTACATGAAGAAGCTGACCCCGTTGGCGGCGTTGAAGGCCCGCGATCGGAACATCTCGACCGACAGCATCGGCGTCGCGGTGCGTCGCTCCCACACCAGGAAAGCCCCGACCAGGGCGATGCCTACCGCCAGCGCGCCGATGGTCTGCCCGCTGGCCCAGCCAACCCGGTTGGTGCGGATCAGACCCCAGGTGATGCCGAAGAAGCCGGCGGCGGCCAGCAGCAGCCCGACGATGTCGAGTTGAGACCGGGCGCCGAAACTCTCGCGGAGACGGGCGATGGACAGCGGTACCAGGGCCAGGCCGACGGGGACGTTCAGCCAGAAGATCCAGTGCCAGCTGATCCCACCGACGATGGCACCGCCGACGACCGGCCCGAGCGCGACCGCCAGCCCGGTGATGCCGCCCCACAGACCGATCGCGGCGCCCCGCCGGTCGGCCGGGAAGGCCTCGCTGATCAGGGTCAGCGTCATCGGCATGACGGCAGCCGCCGCCATGCCCTGCACGCCGCGGGCCGCGATGAGCACGCCGACGCTGGGTGAGAGCGCCGCCGCGGCGGAGGCGACCGTGAACCCGAGCAGGCCGATCCAGTAGATCCGCTTGCGTCCGAACCGGTCGCCGAGCGCGGCCCCGGTCAGGAGCGCGACGGCGAACGCCAGGTTGTAGGCGTTCACCGTCCATTCGAGATCGCCGAGGTCGGCGTGCAGGCTCGCCCGCAGCGCGGGCAGGGCGTTGGCCACGACCAGCGTGTCGAGCGCGGTCATGAACACCCCGAGCGAGGCGAGGACCAGCGTCCAGGCTCGTCGGGGCGGTTCGGCGCCAGGCCCGGCAGCCTGGGTGGTCGGGGCCGGGTCACTCCAGGCGGGATCCGTGGCCGGTGCGGCACCGGTCGGGGTTGTCGTTGGTGACACGGACATGTCGCGTCGTCTTCCCCTCAGTTGCGCCCTAGCGGGCGTGGACGCGTCGTCGCGCGCAGGCCGCGAGGCCTCGTAGCGGGCCTGGCCTGTACGGATGCGTTCGAAGGAAAGGAACCGCCGCCCGGCGGAAACTGGGCGGTCTGATGGCGACCAGTTCCGCGCACGCCTGGTGTCAGTACGAGCAGAGACGACCAGGTGGAGGTGGCAGATGTCGGCGGAACTGCTCCAGCGCGCCCGTGACGGCGACCGCGACGCGTTCGCGGGACTCGTCGAGCCCTGCCGCGGTGAACTGACGCTGCACTGCTACCGGATGCTCGGCTCGCTGCAGGACGCGCAGGACGCGGTGCAGGAGACGATGCTGTCCGCGTGGCTGGGGCTCGCGGGCTTCGAGGGACGCTCGTCGGTGCGGACCTGGCTGTACCGGATCGCCACCAACCGGTGCCTCAACCTGTTGCGTTCGTCCGCGCGGCGCCCGGTGACGACGGCGCCGTTGCCCGCGCCGCCGCCGGAGCCGACGCACCTCGGCGAGGTGCCGTGGCTGCAGCCGTACCCGGACGACCTTCTCGAAGGCCTGCCCGACGAGGCGCCGGGGCCAGAGGCTCGGTATGAGTCCCGGGAGGCGATCTCGCTCGCGTTCGTCACCGCAGTCCAGCTGCTGCCGCCGAACCAGCGGGCCGTCCTGATCCTGCGGGACGTGCTCGGCTACCGGGCGAGCGAGACCGCTGACATGCTCGGGCTCACCGAGGACGCGGTGACCAGCGCCCTGCGGCGAGCCCGGGCGACGATGGACACGGCCCGCTCACCCGGGCCGCCGCCGCACCCGCCCCGGAGTCCCGAGGAACGCGCGCTACTCGACCGTTTCGTCGCGGCCTTCACCGACCTGGACGTCGACGCGCTCGTAGCGCTCATGACCGACGACGCGTGGGTGCGGATGCCTCCACTGCCGTTCGAGTACCGCGGCCGCCCGGCGATCCACGAGTTCTTCAGCGCCATCCGGGCCCGGCGCCGGCGGATCGACCGCCTGGTGCCCGTGCGCGCCAACGGCCAGCCCGCGTGGGGCGAGTACCTGCGCGACCCGGTCACCGGCCGGCTGCACCTCGCGGGGATCCTCGTGATCGACACCGCCGGCGACCAGGTCCGGGAGGTCGCCCGCTTCGAGAGCGCGATCGCCCCCTACTTCGGCCTGCCTCGAACCCTCGACTAGACCGGGAACTCGGCCGGGCTGGTTCCGGCAGCGGGCGGAACGGACGAGGGAGGCGGCGAGCACGACGGTGGCGGCGACGGCGTAGGAGCTGACGCGCAGCGTCCAGGCGTCGCCGGGCAAGTTGACGAACAGTGAGATGTACAGCGGGTACGCGGCCGCGGTCACGGCGAGCCATTCCAGCCTGCCGGCGAGTATCGCGAGCGCCGCCAGCAGGATGCCGTACCAGGGCTGGGCGGGAGTGGCCGTCAGGAACGCGGCGCCGACGAGCCACAGCGCGGCTCGTTCGGGGGGCACCCGATCGGGATCGGAGCGCAGCACGGCGACCGTGACCGTCGCGAGCACGGCGACGGCGACGGCCTTGGCGACGGTTCCGCGCAGGCCGAGGCCGGCGAGCAGCAGGAACCTGCTGCCCTGGTCGTAGCCCTCGACGTTCAGGTACTGCGGGAGGAAGCCGAGAACGCCGGTGCCCACCGCCAGCAGATGCGGCAGGTAGGACAGGCCGATCACGGTGGCGGCCCCGCCCAGCACGCTGAGGGGTCGGGAGCGGCGTCCCCGACCGGCGATCGCCGGGATGAGCAGCACCGGGTAGAGCTTGACCGCCACCGCGCCCCCGAGCAGCGCGCCGACCAGCCACATCCTGCCGCGGGACGGGCCGTCGGTCCCCGTCGGTCGCTCGCCGGCTCTCAGGCCGCCGGCCGCCGTAACAGCGGGCGCGGGAACAGCGGGCGCCAGCACGGCGATGGCGCCGAGCGCGAGCAGCACGCCGAGAACGTCCACGTGGGCGTCGGAACCGGCGTCGATACCGGCGAGCGGAGTCAGCGCGTAGAACGCGGCGAGGCGTGGATCCCGGCCGCGCCTGGCCAGCATGCGCATGAGCAGCGCGACCAGGCCCAGCGAGCCGATCGACGCGTAGAGCTGCAGCTTGTGCTCACGAGGCGGTCCTGGCAGGAGGTGCACAGCCGTGAAGTAGGCCTGGGCCACCGGCGGGTAGATGGTGTGTGCCAGCGGATAGTTCAGCCGGGTGCAGTGCGGGCGCGGATGGTCGCCGGTGCAGCCGGCCGAGTCGGGGAACAGCCAGGTGTCGCGCTCCCCGCGCAGCTCGGGGGCGAGCGGGCCATAACGGTAGGGGTCGATGCCGGCGGCCTGCACCCGGCCGTCCCAGGCGTAGCGGTAGAGATCGTCGGACAGCCGAGGGCCATGGCTGAGAGCCAGGGCCTGGACGGCGACCGTGGCCCCGAGCAGCAGCGCGAGGGCCAGCCGGCGGGGAGCGGCCAGAACGAGCAGGCCGGCCGTCGTCAGGCCGAGCGCCCACCACGCCATGGTCAGGTAAAGCAGGGCGGGACGGCTGACCAGGTAGCCCGGCTGGTCGAGCACCGCCACCTGGATGGTGATCACACCGCCGAGCCCGATGCCGGCCCCGATCAGCGCCCCCAGGCGCCGGCCGCTCGGCCGGCCCGTCCGCCCGGTCGCCGGCGTGGCCGTGCGCCGGCTTCCGGCGCTGGTCAGGACACCCGGCACGTTCACGGCCGGCCCAGGGCAGCGAAGTACCGGTCCTCGCGGCACCAGGTCTCCACGACGCGCAGCCCGGCGGCCGAGGCGTGGTAGCGGATCTCCCCGGCACCGACGAATGCCCAGGGGAAGGATCGCGACACCCGCCCATCGGGCCTTTCCAGGCGGACGAGCCGTCGACCGGCCGTCACCGTGGGCGGGTGCAGCTCGACGAGCACCTGACCGGCTGGGCCGAGGAGCTCGGCGGCACGGGCGAGCAGCCGGCCCGGGTCGCCGCCGATACCGAGGTTGCCGTCGGCCAGCAGCAGCCTCGCCCAGCGTCCCTGTCCCGGCAGCCGGTCGAACACGTCGCGGCACAGCGCGGGCCCGCCGGCCCGGCGGGCCAGCTGTACCGCGAACGGTGCGACGTCGATGCCGAGCGTGGGGACGCCACGGGCGGCGAGCGCTGCGGTCAGCCGGCCCGGGCCGCATCCGATGTCGAGAGTCGGCCCCGCGCAGCGCCGCAGCAGGGAGGCATCGCCGGGCGCCAGCCCGCCGCGCCAGGCGAGCACCGGTAGCGGGTCGCGCTGGCCGTCGGGGTGGCGTACCCACAACCGTCCGTCGGTCGAGCGCAGCGCCGCCTCATACAGCGCGGTCGGCGAGGCGCCCAGCGGGTCCGGGCCGGCGGGCCGGTCGTCTGGCTCGGCGGCCGGCCGGCGTCCGGTGGCGACGGCCGTCATCGTCCAGTGTCTTATACACCTCTGCGAGCCCCCGAGACAGGCAGAAAAGGCGGTGGGCCGGG